>NZ_LMUU01000259.1:33172-130887 GCF_009765775.1 Beijerinckia sp. L45 | reverse complement strand
TGACCGTATTGTCCTGGAAGATGAAGAACGGCACAGGCGCGGTCGAAATGACGGGCGCCGCCTTGGACGGCAAGTCTGCTGCGCTGGCCGTCTGGGCCTGGCCCAGCAGGCCGGCCAATCCGACGACACCAGCCCCGAAGATTGATTTCATTGCAGTTTTCCCCCTGCCCACACAATCGTGATGTAAATCCTTTAAGCTTGAGAGATCCAAATCGCCTAGCTTAAAGAGTCGCCCGTTGCGGCGAATAAAACAGCGTGGCGGCTGAATCTGCTCAGTAATTCTGCAAGTAACGCAGGATTTGCTTGATTGAGGCCCGCCGGCTCTTCAGTTCCCGCGAATACAATATGGACCGTGTCGCTTTAGTTACACACGCGCAGGCCCCGGAAAGGCCAGTGCGCAACCCTGACGACGCTTTGTCACGGATCCTGCTCTGGTCGCCGTGATTGGCGGTGGCCCCGGCGCCGCGGTGACCTGATCTACCGCGGGTGTCCAAGTTCGTGGTTTTGGCGGAAATGACGCGGGCTCGTCTGATAGGCCGTGCGGAAGGCTCGGCTGAAGCTGCTCGCCTCGGAAAACCCCCAGCGGTAGGCGATCGACGTGATACTCTGGTGCCGGAGGCTTTGGTCGGCGAGCTCACGACGGCATTGCGCAAGCCGACGCCGGCGAATGTACTCGCCGACCGTCGTCGCCGCGGCGGCCCGGAAGACTTCGTGAAGGTGACCCGTCGACAGCCCGATCGCCCGCGCCACGCTTTGCACGCTCAGCGCGGGTTCGTGGAGATGCGCCGCGATATGTTCGGTCGCGCGCGAAAAGTGCAGCGCCGACGCATCGCCGCCGCTGCGATGGGAGGCGCCGTCGAGCTGCGCCCGCATCGCCAGCGCGAGATGATCCGTCGCGCGTTGCGCCGCCGCCGGCAGAAACGCCGGATCGATCTCCTGCGCCAGGCGGTCGAGGAGCAGAAGGTTGTGCCGCGCGATTTGGACCAGAGCGTCGTTGCCGGACAGCGCCATGCCGGCGACATCGCGGCGCATCGGAAACAGGTCGCGGAACAGCGCTGCCGGCACCTTCAGAATGCTCTGGCGGAACACCTCGGGAAACGTGACCTCATAGGGACGGGACGTATCGAGAAACGCGATATCGCCGGCGACGAGCGTGGCCTGCCGTCCCTCCTGCGCGATGGCGCAGGTGCCGAGGTCCTGGATCATCAGTAGCCAACTGTCGTCCGTCCTTACACTGATCAGATCGCGCGTCCGGCTGACGCGCTGCGCATCCGCCTGGACGCTCAGAAGATCGTATCCCGGCGTGTCCGCGACCGGGATCGTTTGCGCGCGGATGCGACCGGCGTAAGGCGCCGCGTCCGACAGCGGCCTGGCGTCGACGCCGGCAATGGTTTGGCACACGTAGTCGCGCCAGAACGCCAGCCGCTGCCGCTTCGGAACGCTGGCCGTCGTCAAAACAAGTTCGGGACGGCGCGGTGTCGGCATTGTCGCTATGGGGCGCCGAGCCAGGGATTTCGACGTCATGACACACCTCCGCCCGTTGCGCTCCGATGCGCCGGGACCGCCAACCGGCAGATCATCCCGCGATCGAGACGGGAATCTGACGTGGTGTCAACTTCGAGCCAAGTTCCGGTCAAGACGAGGCGCGGTGGTTCTGAAATATTGCGAAGATGTCGAGTGACCGGACCGCGCATGCGGATCGACGCTCGGGGCATCGGCCTGCAGGAGAGTGTGATGAGCGCGGCGTTTGAAATCATCGACGGGGTCAAGACGTACAATCTCTTTATCGGCGGCGAGTGGACGCGATCCTCGCGCAACGAAGCGACGGAAAGCTACAACCCCGCCACCGGCGAACTTTTCGCCCGCGTGCATCAGGCCGGCGCCGTCGAAACCGAACGCGCCATCGCCCTTGCCGATGGGGCTTACAAGGCTTGGGCCAACATGGTCGTCTCCGAGCGTGAGACCGTATTTTTGCGCGCCGCCGATGTGCTCGCCGCGAAGACGCAGGAGATCATCGAGGTTCTCGTCCAGGAATCCGGCTCGGTCGGCGGCAAGGCCGGCTTCGAGGTCGGCTATTGCTTCGACCTGCTGCGCATTGCGGCGTCGGAACTCCGCCGTTCGCAGGGCGAGACCCTGCCGCAAACCGTGCCAGGCCAGTTCGGCTTCACGATCCGCCAGCCGCTCGGCGTCATTGCCGGCATCGCACCGTTCAACGCCCCGTTCCTGCTGGCGATGAAGAAGGTGGTTCTGGCGCTCGCCGCCGGCAACGGCTTCGTCCTCAAGCCGTCGGAAATGACGCCTGTCACCGGCTTGAAGATCGCCGAGATCTTCGACGAGGCCGGCCTGCCGAAAGGCCTGCTCAGCGTCATTCCCGGCCCCGCCGCCGAGATCGGCACCGCCATCTTCGCCGACAAGCGCGTGCGGATGATCACCTTCACCGGCTCGACGCAGACCGGCCGCTACCTCGCGGTGGAGGCCGCAAAAACCTTCAAGCGCTTTACCCTGGAGATGGGCGGCAAGAGCCCGTTGATCGTGCTCGCTGATGCCGACATCGATTATGCCGTGCGCGCCGCCGCCTTCGGCATCTTCTTCCACCAGGGCCAGGTCTGCATGGCGAACTCGCGCATCATCGTCGAGGCGCCGATCTTCGACGCGTTCTGCGAGCGTTTCGCCGCCGTCGCCAAAAGCCTGAAGGTCGGCGATCCGCGCGAGCCCGACACAATCATCGGGCCGCTGATCCGCCAGTCGCAGTGCGCGGTCATCGACGGCCACGTCAAGGATGCCACCGACAAGGGCGCGAGCCTGCTGTGTGGCGCCAGGCACGAGGCTCAGTTCTACTGGCCGACCGTCCTCAGCGGCGTGACGCCGGAGATGCGCATCTTCCACGAGGAGAGCTTCGGCCCGATCACCGCGATCATCAAGGTCGCGGATTACGAGGAAGCCATCGAAGTCGCCAATGGCACCGACTACGGCCTATCGTCGGGCGTCATCACCAACGACATGCAGAAGGCGCTCGACATCGCCTTCCGGCTCGAAACCGGCATGGTGCATCTCAACGACTGTTCGGTGACCGACGAGCCGCACGTACCGTTCGGCGGCGTCAAGAACAGCGGTTTTGGTCGCGAGGGCGGGCGCTACTCCATCGAGGAGATGACCGAGCTGAAGTGGATCACGGTCCAGCAGGGCCAGCGCGCCTTCCCGATCTGATCAAACGGGATTGCGGCAACCGCCGCTGGCGCGTCCGCGCGCAGGCGGCGTTTTCGTTTTGTGGGATACGGCGCGAGACCGCGCCGCGACAGTTCGCCGGCAGGCGGCCGTTCCCGACTTTGAGGCAGATGCGGCGAGTCGTCTGTGAATTGTGGTTTATTCACGTTGCAGTGCCCGCGTCTCTGGCTCTTCATCGGCGGCGGCGAGTCTCGAACATCTCTGTTGTTTCAGAGCGCCGCGGGTAAGCTTAAGACAGTGGGTCTGGAGCGGGTGGCATGGGGCGCCTGCGAAAAGGCCTGTTGTGACGGCAGCGGCTAAGGTGCTGAAGTTGGTGGACGTCGTAGCATTGAGTGGAGACATCGAACCGGATCACAAGCAGGAGCTGCGGGTCTGGCTGCGTTTGTTCGCCTGCACGACGCTGATCGAGAACGAAATCCGCCGCCGCCTGCGCGAGCAGTTCGAGTTCACCCTCCCCCGCTTCGACCTTCTCGCCCAGTTGGACAAGGCCGAGGATGGCTTGGTGCTCGGCGAAGTCTCGCGCCGCCTGATGGTCTCGCCCGGCAACATCACCGCGATCACCGAGCGACTCATGGAAAGCGGCTACATCACCCGCCTGCCGGCACCGTCCGACCGCCGCATCCAGATCATCCGCATGACCCACGCCGGCCGCGCCGCCTTCCGCACCATGGCGGATGCGCATAGCGAATGGATCAGCGAGCTGTTCGCCGGCCTCTCCCCCGAGGACCTCGAGGTGCTGAAGGACAAGCTGGTGATCCTCAAGCGCTCGACGCAGACTGCGCTTGGCGATGCCGCCGCGGCGCCCAAGGAACCGCTGACGCCTTAAGGTGGTCGTCGGCGATCGGAATGTCCACAGGCGCGCAGACGTCGAGTTGCGGAGATCGGGTCGCGCGCCGGGTCCTTGCCCCATCCCGGAGCATCACTCATCCTGACTCGACGTGGGTGTTTACGCAGCAGCCAAAATCGTGACGCGTGACGCAGAGTGACGCAAAAATGGTGATGTTGAAGCGCGTGCGTGTTGTCAGCCAGCAACAGCCGGGGCCCCCTCCACCGCCCTCGGCGGGTTCCTCCGCCGCTGCGTGGGTGAGGATTTTACCCGATCGTCTGAGCGGTGGGCGCCTTCGCCGGCACGGGCCTTGGCGCCCCTTCGTCGTCGAGGCTCACCACGATGAACAGCGCATCGACCACCTGGTGCTCGATACCGTCACGCGGGGCCGCTGCAAACCCTTCGAGCCGCAGCCGCAACGAGGTCCGGCCGACGCCTTCCACCGTGCCGTAGATGGAAAACTCTTCGCCGACGCGCAGCGGCTTCAAAAAGCGGAAATTTTCGACGGCGACCGTGGTGCAGGGCCCGGCGGCGCGGCGCATGCCGAGCAGGCCCGCGGCGAGATCCATCTGCGCCATCACCCAGCCGCCGAAAATCCCGCCGTTCAGATTGCCTTCCGAGGGAAGCGTCAGCGTCCGCAGCAGCGGCATGCGGGCGACAGGCTCGGGCGACGGAACGGACATGAGCGGGGTATCCTCGACCGCCGCGGACAGGGGTTTGCGGCACGCCTCATCAAACCAGAAGCCTCGCCGCGCGGCAATCATTTCAAGCTTAAATTACTTATTGACGCCCTTTCGAGCCCGGCCTAAATCGGATTGCTGCCAACGGATGAGCAGACCGGAAACCGGCGCTCGAGGCGATAAACCAGGCCGCTGTCGCGAGGGACGCTCATGTCTGATATCCGGCTTACCATTTTCCAGACCGGCACGCTGCGCTGCAAGTATCACGACGTCTATCTCAACCAGGGCATCGGCCAGGATTTCGAGATTCCCGTGCCGTGGTATCTGATCACCCATCCCCGCGGAAACGTCGTCATCGACGGTGGCATTCCATCGGGATGCGTCCAGGACCCCAAGGCCTATTGGGGCGTCGCCGCCGATTATTTTTGGCCGCAGGTCGGCGCGAACGAGCACTGTCTGGCGCAGATCGACGCCGCTGGCGTCGATCCCGCCAGCGTCACCACGGTGCTGCTCTCACACCTGCATCTCGACCATACCGGCGCGATCGGCCGCTTTCCCAACGCCACCCACGTCGTGCAGCGCACCGAATTCGAATATGCGCTGGCGCCGGACTGGTTCTGCGCCGCCGGTTTCATTCGCGCGGATTTCGATCGGCCTGAGCTCAAGTGGCGGCTTCTCGAAGGCGCCTGGGGCGATTTCTACGATCTCTACGGCGACGGCTCGATTATTTGCATCCGCACGCCGGGCCACACGCTCGGCCACCAGTCCTTCCTGATCACGACACCGCGGAACCGCGTGCTGCTCGCGGTCGATGCCGCCGACACGATGGACCATTGGGAGGAGCGCGCGCTGCCCGGTGCCGTCGCGTCCGTCGTCGATGCCGTGCGCTCCGTTCGCAAACTGCACGCGGTGCGCGAGCGTGCCGACGCGCTGGTCGTCGCCGGCCATGATTCCAAGCAGTTCGCCAGCCTCAAGACGGCGCCGGATTTCTACTAGCCCGCACGCAAACGACGATCGAGAGGACCATCGGCATGACACAGTTCGCGGGGCAAACGGCCATCGTCACCGGCGGCAGCCGCGGCCAGGGCGCGGCCGAAGCGCACCTGCTGGCGCGTGAAGGCGCGGCGGTCGCGATCTGCGACGTCCTGGTGCCGGAAGGCGAGGCGTTGGCCGAGCAGTTTCGCGCGGAAGGTTTTCTCGCGCGTTTCTATCATCTCGACGTCACCGCGCCGGAAAACTGGGCCAGCGTCGTCGCCGACGTGCTGGCGTGGCAAGGCCGCATCGATATTCTCGTCAACAATGCCGGGATCATCAACCGTACCGGCGTTCTCGCTACCGAGCCTGCCGCGTGGAGCCGCGTCATCGAGGTCAACCTCACCGGTGCCTTTCTCGGCATCCAGGCCGTCGTGCCGGCAATGCGCCGCCAGGGCCGCGGCGCCATCGTCAACATCGCGTCCAACAGCGGGTTTTCCGGGCACTACGATCCCGCCTATACCGCCAGCAAATGGGGCATCCGCGGCCTGACGAAATCGGCGGCGATGGAATTCGTCGCCGACGGTATCCGAGTCAACTGCATCTGCCCCGGCCTGGTGATCACCGGCCTCAACGCGACATCGCCGCATCTCGGTTCGATGATCGGCATGACGCCGATGAAACGCGCCGGCGCGCCGGACGAGATCGCCAAGCTCGTGCGCTTCCTCGCCAGCGAAGACTCGAGCTTCATCACCGGCGAGGATTTCGTCATCGACGGCGGATTCACCGCCGGCGCGGCGTATCGACAGGTCGCGGTGCAAACCGGTCTGCTGTCCGACGCGCCGGCTCCCGAACAAGTCTAGGAAGGAAGGACACGATGGACATGGTGAGACCGGTCGTCACGCGCGCAGGCCACGAGGACACGCAGACCGGCCAGTCCGGCGGCGCGGTCCGCGTTTCCGGCGTCAGCAGGCAGCATACGCCGGCGACCAGGATCTGGTACGGCAAGGTGAGCAACCTGCCGGGCTACCGCTCGCCACCGCACCATCACGGCGAGGCCGAGACCGGCGGCTACGTGCTGCGCGGCACGGCGCGCATCTATTTCGGGCCGGACTATGCGGAGTTTCTGGACATGAGCGAAGGCGACTTCGTCTTCGTGCCGCCCTTCATGCCGCATGTCGAAGCCAACATGAGCCTCACCGAAGACTTGGTTTGGATCACCGCACGCACGCCCGACAATATCGTCGTCAATCTCGACGACGTGCCGGATTCGACGCTCGCCGGCTTCGTTCGCGGCAAATGATCCGCTTGTCCAAGCGCGTGTGGCTAGAGCATTTTCCACAAAAGTTGCAGACGTTTGTGGTCAAGAAAATGCTCTACCGTTTTTGAACGAGAGCAATTTCTTTACCGCTTTGGTGATTCCACCAAAGCGGAAAGCCTTTTAGGCCTGAGATATGACGAGCGACATGGAATTTTCGGGCCGGCATGCCCTGGTTACGGGCGGCAGTCGCGGCATCGGCCGCGCCATCGCCGCCGCCCTGAAGCGCCGCGGGGCAACGGTCACGATCCTCGGCCGCGACGAGGTGACCATGCGCGCGGTGGTCGCCGCCGGCGAGGCCGATGCCTGCGCGGTTGCCGACGTCACAGACACGACGGCGGTGGACGCCGCGGTGCGCCAGGCGACGCAGCGCGCGCCGATCGACATCGTGGTGGCCAATGCCGGCGCCGCGCAATCCGCGCCCTTCGGGCAGACCACGGCAGCCATGCTGCGGGCCATGCTCGACGTCAATCTGATGGGCGTCATCCATATCGCGCAGGCCGTCGCGCCGGCCATGATCGCGCGCGGCGAGGGGCGCATCATCGCCGTCGCCTCCACCGCCGGCCTCAAGGGCTACCCCTATGTCACCGCCTATTGCGCGGCGAAACACGCTGTCATCGGCTACGTCAGGGCGCTCGCCGCCGAAACCGCGCGCACCGGGTTGACGGTGAACGCGGTCTGCCCCGGCTTCACCGAAACCGACCTCGTCGAAGAAAGTATTGCGACCATCATACAAAAAACCGGGCGGCCGCGCGAGGCGGCGCTCGCCTCGCTGACCAAGCGCAATCCGCAGGGACGCCTGGTACAGCCGGACGAAGTGGCGGATGCCGTCTTATGGCTGGCCGGCCGCGGCGCGAGCGCCATCACCGGCCAGGCCATCGCCGTCGCCGGCGGCGAGGTTTAGAGGCACCCGTGACCGCCGTGTCCGATACCCCGCCCGCCCGAGCCAAGCCGCTGCCGCTCGCCGATCTGCCCGCAGCGGCCTGGCGGCAGGACGTGCGCATCCGCTTCTCGCATTGCGACCCCGCCGGCATCGTCTATTTCGCGCGCTATTTCGACATTTTGCACGGCGTCGTCGAAGACTGGTTCGAGGACGCGCTCGGCCTTTCACATGCCACCCTGATCAAGCAGCACCGCATCGGCCTCGGCTACGCCCACGCGGAGGCCGATTTCTTCGCCCCCGGCTTTCACGGCGACGTGCTCACGGTGATCCCGCTGATCGCGCGCATCGGCGGCAGCTCGATCGGGTTGAGACTGCACGCCTATCGCGGCGACACGCCGGTGCTTGCGGCAAACCTCGTCATCGCCACGACATCGCTCGACGCGCACCGTTCGATTTCGGTCCCGGATGACGTGCGGGCTGCCCTGACGGCATATCACGCAGTGGTAGTTTAGTATCAAACTATTTTGTCCCGGGGCTTGCCGCAAGCGAGAGCCCGGGATGCTCGTCATCGTTCAAGCACGAGCCCCGCCGCTGCGTTGGGATCTCGTTAAGACTCCGCGCGCATACCGCTTCGACCATCCGAACGGCGATGATTCGCCCCGCCCGCAAAGGCGTTGCAGGAGTTTGACGTGTACAGCCCGCATCCGCTCGAAGACCTGCTGCACGACGCCGACTTGTTCTGGATCTACCTGAAAGGGCAGTGGCAGATGGCGAGCATCATCTGGCGCGGCGGCCGTCCGCTGCAGGTGTCGGTGGCCCCGGGGGCGGTGATCGATAGTTGGGAAGCCTGCCGTTTGCTGCCAGCCATAGCCGTCGTCGCCTGAGGCCCCTGAAGGGCGGTCCGTGACCGCCGTCGCTACTGCCGCCACGGTCGCTTGCGGCCAAAATCACCCGTGAATCGCGATCGCCGCGATGGCCGCCGCCGCCAGGACAGCGGCAGCCGGCAGGTGCCCCCAGTCACGATGGCGGATGACCGTCGCGACGGCGGCCGCCAAAATGATGGCGCTTGCGGCCGCTCCCAGCCGAGACGTCGCCGGGATCAGCAGAAGCAGACCAGCCGCGATTTCGAGGCCGCCGGTTATCCGATGGAACCCAGCCGGATAGCCCCACCGCGCGAAGGATTTGCGGATCGACGCCGGGCCCGCGACATTGACCGCTCCGGCTCCGATCATCACGATACCGAGTGCGATCGGAAGCCCATCAGCGAAGAGTTTTGCTGCCAGCATGGCTTGCTCCTTATTTGCAAGTCTCTGATTTTATGGATCTTTCGATCGGCGGCTCGCACCGATCATGAGGCGCCGCCGATGAGGCACGCGGCGGCGGCGATAATGGCCAGCGCCGCACTGCCATGGATGCCGAATGCGACGGCTCTGCTTCCGCCCGTTCGAAGGACGATCGTCGCGTCGCCCAAGGGGATGAGGCTTGCCACGAGCAAGAAATCGCCGAGCAGACGCGGCGATCCGTTCGCCATGAGCAGGCAGACAAAAAGGCCGGAAACGATGTCTCGCATGCCCTTCGCGGCCAGCCAGCCGATAAAGCCGCCCGATGGTTGCGGGGAGTCAGGAATACCAAACTCACGGGAGGCGACGGCCGGCCCCCACAGAAACCGCGAGCCGATAAACATAATGGCCGCCGCGATCAGGCCCGAAAGCACATATCCGATGAAGATCATTGCAAGCTCCTGTCATTTGCAGAATATCTAGCGCCGCTAGATTAGCGTGTCAAATCGAATCTAGCGTTGACACGGTTTCGCGCATTGATAGGAATGTGGGATGTCTATTGTCGATCGCAAGGAGCGCCAGCGGGCGGAGCGCTATGACCTCATCGTGGCGGCAGCGCGCGACCTGGCCGAAGCCGAAGGCTGGGATGCCGTCACCACGCGCCGTCTAGCGGGCCTCATCGACTACAGCCAGCCGGTTCTCTACAGCCACTTCAAGGGCAAAGCCGACATCATGGCCGCCGTGGCCAACGGCGGATTCGAGGAGCTTGCGACACGCTTGCGGACGCAGACGGCCATGGGCACGCCCGACGTCTTGCGCAACGTCTGTGCCGCCTACCTCGAGTTCGCCCGGTCGCAGCCGGTCACCTACGAGGCGATGTTCGTGCTCCCGACGCAGATCAAATTTGCCAGCGCGGACACGCCCATCGCGCTGCGGGCGACCTTCGCCGAGTTACTCGCAGCCCTCGGGCCAGACCGGCCATCACCGGAACTGCTTGCCGAAGTGCTCTGGAGCGCGCTGCACGGGATGGTGGTTCTCGTCCAATCCGAACGCATCCCGGCGCGAGGTGCCGACGTTCGACTGGATGTTCTCGTCCAAAGTTTCGGTCGGCAGAGCAGGTAACGCCGCGCGACACGGTCGCTCCTGGCCTGAGCGAGCGACGGCGTTCGCAGTGCCCTCGGCCTCAGCGAGCCGCGGTCAGCGTTGAGACCAGCAGCTTGACGCCGAATGCGCTCATCTTGACACGCTGTTCCCGCGACAAGCCCTGAAACGCCCTGCCCATGCGTCTGAAATAGTCGACGACCAAAGTGCTTCCCTCATTCTCGCCGACACACACGTTGATGATGTCGTGGGCGGACTGGAAGGCGCCCTCAAAATAGAGGCGCGGGATTTTCATGACGAAGATCTGATAGTCGTCGAATTCGGCGCGGTACGCTTTCGTCGCATCGAGCACGAGGAGATGCCCGGGCGTCAGGCGGATATCGCGATCGTGTTGTTCCAGATGCATAGTTCCCCGCATCTGCATGATCGCGATGAGATGATCGACATCGTCCGTTATGCCCGAAGCCGTCCGCTCATGTACTTGAGCAACGCTCGATATGGCGGCAAGGGTCATGGAGCCGACCCGGGATTGCACGATCATGCCGGCCGGCGCCAGCTTCGACGGGAAGCGGATATCCAAATCCAGGTAATTCTGCCTAATGGTTTTGTCCCAAACGTTTGCTCGTTCAGTCGCATTGACGTTTCTGAGATCGATAAGCGGATTCATCGGCCGTCTCCAACCGCAATTTGTTGAAGGCGCTCATCCCGACGCGAGGCTCTGACGTCTTTCGGGGACACGCCGAAGCGCTCCTTGAACCGACGTGAAAAATGGCCCTGATCGATGAAGCCATTTTTGTAGGCGACGGCGCCAACGGCCACCCCCGCATTGGCATTCTCGGACAGCATCGCATGCGCGCGAAGCAGGCGCCGCTCCCACATCCAATCGATCAGCGAGATCCCTTCGTCAGCCGCAACCTGATGAAGGCGCCTGACCGAGATGTTTAGAGCGGCAGCCACCTCCTGCATCGCCAATCCGGCGACGCCGATGTGACTGGAAATATAGCTTTGCGCGCGACAGAGTATGGCGGCGCCGCTCATCGTTCGCGGCGGCGCTTGTTCGATCTTCTCCGCAAACCCGGCAGCGATCAGTTCGATCGCTATAGACGACAGTCGGGCGGCGCTGGCTTCTGCCAGGCCCGCGTTATGATGGGTCAAGGACCGGAGGAACGCCGATATGACGGGAAAGCTCGGTTGGTCGGCCTCGATGCAAAGGCCTGGCGCATGACGGATCGGCCCCAATGCCCGCTCCAGCGCTTTTCGCGGCACGAAGACGTCGATTACGTCGAGACGCTCGGGGTGACTGCTGTAGTAAGGCTGCGTGATGTCGATGAGCACCATGCCGCCGCGGCCGCTCCGCTGACGCCCGCAATGGTCCAGGTTGAAAAGCTGGTCCGACTCGAGCAGGACGACATAATCGTCGTTGTCGCCGGACTTGATCAGCGATCGCGTGCGATGCAACGTCTGACTGACCCCGGTGAATCGCCCGACCTTGAGGTCGCCGACCTCCACCAGGTTGATGTGCGAACTGAAGCCGTTGGTCTCGTAATCGCCGAGCGCGACCGATCCGATGAGTTCGCCGCAGACGAACTGCCAGTAATCGAGCCGGTCCTTCTCGGCCACGTCTTCGGTGCTGAAACGCTCGGTCATCGTCGCGCCTTCTGGATGAACCGGCGGCGTGGCGGCAACCGGGTTTCGCGTGAGAGCGTTGTGCGCGCACCGCCCCCAGGCTTCGATCGAATATACTTTTTTTTAGAGATTAAGATACTACCGCCAGCTTGGTGCCTATTAGTTGCGTATGCATGCATTTATCCGGCAGTTCGAGGCAAGAACTGCAGCAGTCTCGGTCATTCACCTTTGAAGGCGGATCGGTATGCTCCGACGTACCACCGCAGGACGCTCGAATGAGTGTCCGCAAGGCAGCACCATTTGGAGCCCAGAGGTGACACTATCGGAAGCCGAGACGATTCTTGCATCAGCGACAAGAATAGACGACGACACGATCTACAATGCCGCGAAAGTCATTCTCCGCCAGGGACATCCTGACGTTTTCGCCGCGATGGCACAGGCCTTTATCAGGACCTTGCGAGCCAAGCGCTGGCATGAGGAAAGTGCTTTAGGCCGGCCCATCTTCGAAAGCGCCCATCTTTAATTCAAAAAACGTCGAGTGTCAGACCACGCCCGAGAGCGCTTATCGCTTTGGTGGAATCACCAAAGCGATAAGACGTCTCTTTTTCTCACGACGTCAGAGCATTTTCCCGATTACGAAAGTCTGCAACGTTTGTGGAAAATGCTTTAAACGCCGACGTCCCGCCGATGCTTCGCCGGCCGGGCCTTCTTCTGCACGGCTATCTGCTTTTCCCGCACCTTGGCCATCTCGCTATGCGCCTGGTTGCGGCCGGCCAGATAGGGCGCCGGCCAGGACTGGTTGCGGGCGCCGTACCAGGCTTCGGCCTGGTGGGTGAAATAGGGGTTCCACAGATGCGGCCGGCCGAGCGCGACGAGGTCGGCGCGGCGGGCATGAAGGATGGTGTTGACCTGGCTCGGCTCGGTGATCGCGCCGACCGTCATCGTCGCGAGCTGCGGCACGTTGCGGATCGCCTCGGCGAACTGCACCTGGAACATCCGGCCGTAGACCGGCTTCTGGTTCGCCACCGTCTGGCCTGCCGAGACGTCGATGAGATCGCAACCGACCTCGTTGAACGCCTGCGCGATCGCAAAAACCTCGGCCTCGCCGATGCCGCCGTCCGCCCAGTCCAGTGCCGAAATGCGTACCGACATCGGTTTTGTTATCGGCCAAACCGCGCGCATCGCCGCGAACACCTCCAGCGGAAAGCGCAGTCGCGCCTCGATCGAGCCGCCGTAGTCGTCGCTCCGCGTGTTGGTCAGCGGCGAGAGGAACGACGCCAGCAGATAGCCATGGGCGCAGTGAAGCTCCAGCAGATCGAAACCGGCGCGATCCGCGCGCGCCGCCGCCTGGACGAACTCGGCCACCACCGCGTCCATGCCGGCGCGGTCGAGTTCCTGCGGCACCTGGCTCGCATTGGCGTGCCACGGCAGCGGCGACGCGGAAACCAGCGGCCAGTTCTTCTCCGCCTCGTCCAACGGATAATCCGGCTTCGCCCAGCCGACCTGCGTCGAGCCCTTGCGCCCGGCATGGCCGAGCTGCATCGCGATCTTGGCGCCGGAATGCTCGTGGATGAAGGCGACGATGCGCGCCCACTGCGCCTCATGCGCATCGGTCCACAGGCCGGGGCAGCCCGGCGTGATCCGTGCGCCGGGTGACGTACAGGTCATCTCGACGAAAATCAGGCCGGCCCCGCCCAGCGCATGCGAGGCATAATGGACGAGGTGCCAGTCGGTGAGATTGCCGGCCTCGTCCGCCTTGTATTGCGCCATCGGCGCCATGACGACCCGGTTGGCGAGCTCCATCTCGCGCAGCCGGAATTTGGTGAACATCGGCGTCGGGCGGCTCTTGCGGTAGTCGTCGCCGGTCTCGCGATAGAGGCGGTCGTAGAACTCGGTATCGGCGCGCGCGATAAAGGTTTCGTCGCGGATCAGGAGGTTGTCGTAGGTGACCGACTTCGCACGGCACATCACCGTCATCGCGAACTGCATCGGCTCCATATCGAACGACCGGCTCATGTGCTCGAACCAGGCGAGCGATACGTCGGCATTGTGCTGCACGACCTGGCACGGCACCCGGCGCGCGCCGTCATAGGCCTTGAAGGCTGCCTCGACGTTATGGTCCGCCTCGGCAAGCACCGCGTCCGACAGCGCGATGCCGCATTCCATCGCGAGCTTGGTGCCGGAGCCGATGGAGAAATGCGCAGACGCCTTGGCGTCGCCGAGGATGACGATATTGTCGTGGTGCCAGTTTTCGCAGAAAATGCGGGGAAAGCGGCGCCACAGCGAGCGGTTGAGCAGCAGCGGATGGCCGTCGAGTTCGGCGGCGAAGAGCTGCTGCAGCCGGTCGCGGGACGTTTCCTCGTCGGCGTCGGCGAAGCCGTGGCCCTGCCAGCACGCCTCGTCCATCTCGAACACCCAGGTCGAGCGGCCTTCCTGATATTGATAGGTGTGGGCGCAGATCACGCCATGCGCGGTCTCGCGGAAGAAATAGTTGAACTCGGCCATCGGGCGGGTCGAGCCCATCCAGCAGAACCGGTTGGATTTCAGCGCGATCGTCGGTTTGAATTCGGCCTTAAAATGTTCGCGGATCGGCGAGTTCACGCCGTCGGCGGCGACGATGATGTCGGAACTGGCGAAGCGGATCTTCAGCGTCGCCGGATCGATCGGCGCCTCGAAATGCAGGGCGACGCCGACGTCGCGGCAGCGCCCCTGCAACGCGCCGAGCAGGTGCATCCGCGACGTCCCGCAGAATCCGTTGCCGCCGCAGCGGATCTCTTCGCCTTTATAGTGGATCGCGATATCGTCCCAGTAGGCGAAGTGGTCGCGGATCCGCTCATATGATTCCGGATCGCGCGACAAAAACTCGTCGAGCGTGTCGTCGGAAAACACCACGCCAAAGCCGAAGGAATCATCGGCTGCGTTCTGCTCGAACACCTCGACGACGTAGTCCGGCCGCGCCTTCTTGGTGAGCAGGGCGAAATAGAGACCGCCCGGGCCGCCGCCGATGACCGTGATTTTCATGCCCGCGGCTCCCATGCTCGTGCCGCCACAATTTAGTTTAGACTTAAAATGTTTTCAAGGGCGGGCTCTTGCGTCATGGTGGCCTAGCGTGCTCGCGTGGCCGCGACGGCGCCGAGAACCGCCCGCACCAGCGCCCCATCCGGCTGATCCAGGCTCAAAGCGATGTCGAAATGGTGGAAGCCCGGCATCGGGATCGTCTCGCCGGCATGCCCCACCTGGGTCCAGGCCGCGGCATAATCAGCGGTCTGCCGCTTGAATTCCGCGCTTTCGAGCCCGCCGACAGCGGCCAGCAGCAGCGCCCGCGATTGCTCCGGGATCAGGAGTTGCGGGCTGTTGCGCCGCGCTGCGGCTTGGTCGAGCGTCATCCAGGCATTGATATGGGTCGCGACCAACGGTTCGAGATCAAACAGGCCGCTCAGCGCCAGCCCGGAGGCGATGACGTCGGCCGGCAGGTCGAAGTCTTGCGTCCATGCGTCGGCGAGCAGCATGCCGACGAGTTGGCCGCCAGCCGACGAGCCGCCGACATGAACGCGCTGCCCGTCGATCCCATGCGCCGCAGCGTTTTGGTGCAGCCAGGCCACCGCAGCGCGCACCTGGCGGACGATCTCGTCGAGCGTGACGGCAGGCGCGAGGGAATAGTTCATCACCGCGACCGCGACGCCGTGCGGCACCAGCCCGCGTGCGGCGAACGCATTGTCATCCTTCGAAAGCGCGCGCCAGTAGCCGCCGTGGATCCAGAGAAACAGCGGCGCATCCGGGCCGGCGGGATACAGATCGAGCGTCTCTCCGGAGGCGGGATCGAAGACGACGTCGCTGATGCGTTCGAGACCGCGCACGGCCTCGGCGCTACTGCTGACGTAGCGGCCGTATTCGTAACCGAAGTCGGCGACGCTGGCGCGGGCATTGTATTCGCGGTCGAGTGTTTCCTGATCGAAGCCGCGGTAGATGGCTGTCACGCTGAAGCTCCTGGCTTTCGACGAAACAGCGGCTGCAGGCCTGGCGGCGTACCCGCGCTGTTTCACGAACGATAGGCCGAGTATGGCGGCAAACGGTTCACAGGCCAAGCCGCAAGGCGCAGCACGCATCGGACATGAGGCACGTCCAGCCATGTGCGAATGCGCAACCGCGCTTCGTTGACAAGATCCGCACCGGCCTTTTTACTGATCGGATCGACTCCGTCGCTGCCGGCTCCGACACCGTCGTCGGATGTCGCGCGCAAAAAGGTCCTATCATGAGCAAGCCGCCCGTCCGCTGGCCGATCAACGGCCGCCGCACCGCCATCGTCGTCGTCGACATGCAGGGCGTATTCTGCAATCCGGACGGCGCCATCTACGTGCCCGATACCGCTGGCATCGTCGCACCGATCGCCACACTGGTCGAGGGCGCGCGCAAGGCCGGCCTGCCGATCATCTATCTCCGCCACATCGTGCGGGGCGACGGCAGCGACACCGGCCGCATGCGCGATCTCTATCCGACAGTGGACGTGATTCTTGCGCGCGACGCCCACGACGTCGACGTGATCGATAGCCTGAGGCCGCTCCCCGGCGACATCATCGTCGACAAGCTGTTTTACAGCGGTTTTCACGGCACCGACCTCGACACCATCCTCCGCGCCCGCGACGTCGACACGATCGTCGTCTGCGGCACCGTCACCAATGTTTGCTGCGAAACGACGATCCGCGATGCCGTGCACCGGGAGTACAAGGTCGTCGCCCTGGCCGATGCCTGCGCCGCCATGCCTTATCCCGACATGGGGTTCGGCGCGCTGACCGCGGCGGAGATCCAGAAGGTGAGCCTTACCACCATCGCGATGGAATTCGGCGAGGTCACCACCACGGCCGACATCCTGCAGCGGATTGCGGCGGCGGCTGTTAAGCGCTTTGAAGCGGCAGCGTAGCTCACCACCCGTCATTGCGAGCCGAAGGCGAAGCAACCCAGGGGCTGCCGCTCCGGCGATAGTGACAGATTGCCCCTGGGCTGCTTCGCTTCGCTCGCAATGACGATCGCACGATCGGGGCCGGCGCGAAATACGCTACAGCCCCAGATAACTCTCGCGGATCGACCCCATCGTCAGCAGCTCCGCGGCGGGACCGTGCATCTTCACGTGCCCGTCTTCCATCACGTAGCCGTAGTCCGCAATATCGAGCGCCGCCTGCACGTTCTGTTCGACGAGACAGATAGTGATGCCGCTGTCGCGGATGGTGCGCAGCTGCCTGAAAACCTCGTCGGCCATCATCGGCGCGAGACCCAGGCTCGGCTCGTCCAGCAGCAGCAATTTTGGCCGCGACATCAGCCCGCGCGCCAGCGCCAGCATCTGCTGCTCGCCGCCGGAGAGCGAGCCCGCGCGCGACTGCTTGCGTTGGAGAAGCCGCGGAAACAGCGCATACATGTCCTCGATGCGCTGCTTCCAGCCCTCATGCGCGCGCGGCGAAAAAGCGCCGACCTTCAGCGTTTCGTGCACCGTGAAGTCGGGAAACACCAGGCGCCCTTCCGGCACCAGCGCGACGCCCTTTTCCAGCCGTTCATGCGCCGGCAAGCCGGAGACCACGCCGCCGTCGAAGGTGATCGCACCGCTGCGCGTGGCGATCAGCCCACTCAACGCGCGCATCAAAGTGGTCTTGCCGGCGCCGTTGCTGCCGATCACCGCGGTAATCGAACCCTCGCGGATCGAGAAATCGACGGTCTTCAGGATCTCCATTTCGCCATAGCCGGCGCAGAGATTTTTGGCTTGCAGGAGATCGACTCGCAGGAGATCGACATGCAGGGGATCAGGCATCGCGCGTCTCCCCGAGGTAGGCTTTGATGACGCGGGGGTCGTTGGCGACCTCCGCGGGCGCGCCTTCCATGATCTTACGACCATCATGCAACACGAGGATTCGGTGGCTGAGGCGCATCAGCGCCTTCATCACATGCTCGATAACGATGATGCTGAGCATGCGGCTGTCGCGCAGATGGCGGATGAGATCGAGCGCGTCGTTGGCCTCGCTGGCGTTGAGGCCGGCCAGCACCTCGTCGAGCAGCAGCAGGCGCGGCTCGGTGGCGAGCGCGCGCGCCACCTCGAGCCGCTTGCGGCCGGCAAGGGTCAGCGCGGCGGCAGGGAGGTCCGCGCGATCGGCGAGGCCGACCTCGTCGAGGATCGCGCGGCACTTTTCCCGCGCTTTCGGCTGCGACAGCGTGCGGCTGCGCCCGTAGAGCGCGCCGACCATGACGTTGTCCAGCACGCTCATCGTCGCGAAGGGGCGCACGATCTGAAAGGTGCGCGCGACGCCGAGACGGTTGACGCGGTGCGGCCCACGGCCGTCGATCTTTTCGTCTTCAAGCAGAATGTGCCCGGAGGACGGCGGCAGGTTGCCGGCGATGAGCGAAAACAGCGTCGTCTTGCCCGCGCCGTTGGCACCCATAAGCCCCAAGATCTCACCCTTCTCCATCGAGAATGATACGTCGTGCAGGGCGACGATGCCGCCGAAGCGGCGGGTCAGGTTTTCGACGCGAAGAAAACTCATGCGCGCCGCCTCCGCATCAGCCAGGCGAGTTGGCCGCTGATGCCCTTAGGCACGAACAACACGAAGCTTACCAGCAGCACGCCGAGGATGACGAGATAGACGTGCGGCGCGCGCGCCCACAGCAATTCCGACAGCAGCACGATGAAGGCGGCCCCAAAAATCGGGCCGGGCGCCCGGTCGCTGCCGCCGATGATCGCCATCGTCACGATGGTGAACGACGTCGTTGGGCTGAACAGCTGCATCGGCTCGAAATAGGTGGTGCGCAAAACCCAGACCGCGCCGACGACGCCGGGGATGAAGGCGGAGATGACGAAAGCCGCGATCTTGAGGAAGGTGACGGGCACGCCGAGCGTCTCGGCGGCGGTCTCGTCCTCGCGGATCGCGCGCAGGCCGGCACCCCAGCGCGAGCGTGCCAGGCCCCAGGTCAGCAGCGTCGCCACAACCGCCAGCAGCAGCATGATGTAATAGAGCGTCTCCGGGTCGGGCGCCCCGAAGATGAGCCGGCCGCTTGATTCCAGCCCCGCCTCGACGGCGATGACGATGTATTTGAAGAACTCGGAGAGGCCGAGCGTCAGGATGACGAAATACGGCCCGCTGACCCGCAGCGCGGGGTAGCCGATGACGAGCGCGAGCAGCGCGCCGGCAAACCCGGAACCGAGCAGGATCTCCCATAGCGGCGCGGATTGCCACAGCAGCGCCATGACATAGGCGCCAAGGCCATAGAACACCGCATGGCCGAGCGAGACGTAGCCGGTCAGTCCGGAAAAGGTGACCCAGCTCTGGGTCAGGGCGATCCAGCTCAGAAGCTGCAGGGCGACGCCCAACGAATAGGCGTCGAGCATTTGGGGCGCGGCGATGCACAGCGCCAGAAGCACGGCAATGCCGGCAAGGCTGAAAATCCGCGTCTTCATCGCATTTTGCGCCCGAGCAGGCCCTGCGGGCGCAAGAAGAGGATGGCGATGAACACGCCGTAGACGAGGATCGAGCGATAGGCCGAGGAGGTCAGCGCGACGCCGTAGATCTCGATGGTGGCGAGCAGGACGGCGCCGAGAATACCGCCGGTGAGATTGCCGAGGCCGCCGAGGATGATGACGATGAAGGCCGAGATCGTGTAGGGGAAGCCGCCGAAGGGCGTCACCGTCTCGGTCATGCTGACGAGCGAGCCGGCAAGCCCCGCCATGCCGAAGCCGACGCAGAAGACGAGAAGCTGAATGCGATCGGCATTGATGCCGACGAGCGAGGCGGCATCGCGCTGCTGGATCAGCGCGCGCGTCGCGAGCCCGAGGCGGCTGAAGCGGAAGAACAGCACGCAGGCTGCGGTCGCCGCCGCGCCGACGCCGAGCACCGCCAGCCGGTTCAGCTCCACGCGGGCGTCGCCGAGCGCAAAGATGCCGTTGAGATAGGTGTAGCTGCGCTGGTCGGCGCTGAAGGCGATCGACAGGCCGTTCTGGATGATGATGGAAAAGCCGAAGAAGATCAGCAGCGAGTTGGATTCGAGCCGCGCGGCCAGCTCACGGTTGCGCACGACGTAGCGGAACACCGTGACGTAGCAGAGCGCGCCGAGCGCCGCGGTGAGCGCGATGGCGCCGAACATCGACCACAGCGTGCCCACGCCGAGCAGCTCGAAGGCCCAGAACGACGTGTATCCGCCCAGCATCATCAGCTCGCCATGCGCCACGTTGAGCAGCCGCATCGTGCCGTAGATGAGGTTCAGGCCGAGCGCCACGAGGGCGTAGATCGAAGCCAGGACAAGCGCGGACAGCAGCAGTTGCGTGGAAGCGAGTTGGTCCATCTTACCATCTGTCGGGAGAAACCATGGCCGCCGCGCACGGCGGCCATTTTTGGCGGCGCAGTCAGGTTGGCCCGAGCTTTAGTTTGCCCAGGGACCCTTCTTCTGGAAGGTCGACGTGGCGTCGCTCGCCGGCCAGATGATCTGCGGCTTGCCCTCCTGGTTCTGCAGGAACATCGTCGGCGTCGAGGCGTTCGACACGCCGTCGAATTTCACCGGCCCGTCGATCGTGTCGAAAGTGGCGGAGGAGATTTCCTTGCGCAGCTTGTCGTGGTCGAGGCCGACTTTGGCGACCGCCGCCTGGGTGATCTCGCAGGACATGTAGGCCAGCGCGACGTCGAGATAGTCGGGCGTCTCGTTGTAGCGCTTGGAATATTCCTCGAAGAACGGCATCGCCTTCGGCCATTTGGTCTGATACGGCGACCAGTGACCCATCGTCACGATGCCGTCGAGGTTCTTACCGAAAATCTTGCTGAAGAAGGCGGCGCTCGGGCCGACCAGCACGAATTGGAACGGCGCCGACAGGCCTTGTTCGCGCGCCGCCTTCATGAACAGCACGGAATCGCCGGGGAAAGACAGCGAGAAGGTCGCGTCCGGCTGCTCGCTCTTCATCTTGCTGACGATCGAGGTCATGTCGCGAATGTCGGGCGCATATTCGACGGACGACAGCAGCTTGATGCCGGAATCCTTCAGCGCCATCTTGAGGTACTTTTCAACCTCCTGCGCGAAGGGCGATTGCAGCGTCGAGATCGCCACCGTCTTGATGTTCTGCGCCTTCATCAGCTTGACGAGTTCCGGCCCCATCACGTCGGGCAGGGCCGAGGTCGGGAACCAGATGTTGCCGGGTTTCACGGCCTTCAGCTGAACGGACGCCGCGGTGCTGCCCATCATCGGAAACTTGTAGCGCTCGAGCACGCCAACGATGGCAAAATGCGCGGGCGTCGCATAGGGCGAGAGCAGCAGGTCGACCTTGTCGTCGGTGATCAGCTTTTCGTAGATCGCCGCATCCTTGGTGAAGTCGGACTGGTCGTCGTAGACGATCAGCTTCACCGGGCGCTTGGTGCCGGCGACGTCGAGGCCGCCGCTGGCATTGAGATCGTCCGCCCACATCTTGTAGGCGTTGAGGGCCGGGATTGCCGCCGGGGCGAACATGCCGGTCTGCGCGATGCCGACGCCGACCTTTACCGGCTCGACGGCAAAGGCCGTGGCGGCCAGGAGCATCGCGGCGCTTGCCGTGGCGGCCCGAAGGGCGATGGACTTCAAGTTCATGCGTGCAAACCCCCGACTAAAAAGTGCAACCCCGGCGCCGTGACACGACGCCGCCCGATCGATCAGGCGTGCCGAAGCGCCCCCGCTTCAGCCATGATCGCGGCGATGGCCCCGCGACGAGCGCGCGACCGCTTTGACCACCGATAGATATTCGATGCCTAAACTAACGGACAAGCCTATGCACGGTCCGGGCCACGATGGCGATTGCGCTGCGGGTCGGTCGCGGCCCCGCCCTGTGTAAGGCTGACTCGAACGCGCAGATTGCGTTGGCCGCGCCTTTGCAAGCGATGGTCTATTCGCAGCGTAAGCGGGCCCGGCACCGCCCTTGCCGCCTTCGATGCTTTAGGCTTAAGATAAGTGGCCCACGGGTGGGGAGACATGGTTTGACCGTCATTATCGCAGGCGCTGGCATCGGCGGCCTGGCTCTGGCCCTCGCGCTCGAGCGCCGCCGCATCGATTTCCTTATGTTCGACGCGGCGGAAGACCTCAAGCCGCTCGGCGTCGGCATCAATATCCTGCCGCACGCAATCGGCGAGCTGGCGGAATTCGGCCTGTTCCCGACGCTCGACGCCATCGGCGTGCGCACGCGGACGCTCCGCTATATCAACATGTTCGGGCAGGCGATCCTCGACGAGCCGCGCGGCCTCTATGCCGGCCACGAGCGGCCGCAGCTGTCGATCCACCGCGGCATGCTGCATGCGACCATGCTCGCTGCGGTGCGCGAGCGCTGCGGCGACGCGGTCGTGCGTACCGGCCATAAATTCGAGCGCTTCGAACAGACGGGCACCGGCGTCACCGCCTTCTTCCGCACCCTCGACGGCGGCCTGGTCGAACAGGCTGGCAGCGTGCTGGTCGGCGCCGACGGCATCCACTCCATGGTCCGCGCGCAACTGCATCCCGACGACGGCCCGATGGGGTGGAACGGCACGATGATGTGGCGTGGCGCGGTCGACTGGCCGCTCTTCGACGGTGGCGACACGATGATCGTCTCCGGCGATATGAAGGAGAAGCTGCTCTATTATCCGATCGGACGCGGCGCGACGGACGGCACGATGCTTACCAATTGGGTGCTATGCCGCATCGTCGGCGACGGCAGCGCCCCGCCGCCGCGCCGCGAGAGCTGGTCGCGGCGCGGCGACCTCGCCGACATTTTGCCGTCTGCCAAAAAGTACAAGATCCCCGGCATGGACGTCGTCGCGATGATCGAGGCGACGCAGGACATTCTGGAATATCCGATGTGCGACCGCGAGCCGCTTGCGGATTGGGGCGAAGGCCGCGTCACGCTGCTCGGCGACGCCGCGCATCCGATGTACCCGGTCGGCTCGAACGGTGCGGCGCAGGCGGTGATCGACGGCAAGAGGCTGGCTCACCATCTCGCGTCAGGCCCGGTGCCCAAAGCTTTGACCGCCTACGAGGCGGAGCGGATTCCCGTGACGTCGGCGATCGTGCGATCGAACCGCGGCGGCGGTCCCGAGCGCGTCGTCGACGTCGTGTCGGAGCGGGCGCCTAACGGCTTCGATCGGTTGGAGGACGTCATCAGCCACGAGGAACTGGCGGCGATCGGCGGTGCCTACGCCAAGATGGCTGGCTTCGCGTTGAAGGAAAAGCAGGCCTGAGCTAGCCGCAACAGGAGATTGCACCATTCTTGCATAATGCTTTAGGCATAAAATATCGGCATGTGCCGACGTCCGCTCGACGTCGGGCGTCCCGATAGGCTCCGTCAGCAAAGGCCCCCGCCGTGGCACCCTCCGCCTACGTCGATACATTCGCTCACGACCATCTTCCGCCGCAGGATCTCTGGCCGGAGATGCTCGTGACGCTGCCAGAGTACCGCTATCCCGCGCGGCTCAACTGCGTCGCCGCCTTTCTCGACCGCTGGATCGACGAAGGCCGCGGCGACGCCACCTGCGTCATCGGCCCGGACGAGACCCTGACCTATCGCGGCCTCAGCGACCGGGTGAACCGCATCGCCAATGTTCTGGTCAACCGCCTCGGCCTAAAGACTGGCAACCGGGTGCTGCTGCGCTCGGCCAATACCGTGACCATGGTCGCGACCTATCTCGCCGTGCTCAAGGCCGGCGGCATCGTGGTGGCGACGATGCCGCTGCTGCGCGCCGGCGAGATCGCCTTTCCCCTCAACAAGGCGCAGATCGCCTTGGCGCTCTGCGACCACCGCCTCGCCGAGGACATGGAGCGCGCACGGGCGCTTGCGCCGTGTCTGGAGCGCATCGTCTATTGGGGCTCGGGCACCGCCGACTCGCTCGAAGCGATGGCCGCCGGTGAACGCCCCGATTTCGCCACCGTCGACACCGCGTCGGACGATGTCTGCCTCATCGCCTTCACCTCCGGCACCACCGGCGAGCCGAAGGGAACGATGCATTTCCATCGCGACATGCTGGCGATCTGCGATGGTTTTGCCGCCCACATTCTGCGCGCCACGCCGGATGACCGCTTCATCGGCTCCGCCCCCTTCGCCTTCACCTTCGGCTTGGCCGTGATCCTATTTCCGATGCGCATCGGCGCCGTCGGGATCGTGCTGGAGCGCGCCGGACCCGACGAACTCGCCGTGGCGATCGAAGCCTATCGCGCCACCGTCTGCTTTACTGCTCCCACCGCCTACCGCCGCATGTTGACGCGCCTCGGCCAGCACGACCTGTCGAGCCTGCGCAAATGCGTCTCCGCCGGCGAGACGCTGCCGCGCCCGACCTTCGATGCCTGGCTCGCCGCCACCGGCCTCAAACTGATCGACGGCATCGGCGGCACCGAGATGCTGCATATCTTTCTCAGCGCGCGCGAAGACGAGATCCGTCCCGGCTCGACCGGGCGCCCGGTGCCGGGCTACCAGGCTCGTGTGGTCGATGCCGCGGGCAACGAGGTACCCCCCAACACCCTGGGGCGCCTCGCCATCAAGGGACCCGTCGGCTGCCGCTACCTCGACGATCCCAGGCAGACGACCTACGTGCAGGACGGCTGGAACTTCCCCGGCGACAGCTATGTCATGGATGCGGACGGCTATTTCTGGTACCAGGCGCGCTCCGACGACATGATCGTCTCGTCGGGCTACAACATCGCCGGACCGGAGGTCGAGACCGCACTGCTGCGTCATCCCATCGTTGCCGAATGCTGCGTCGTCGGCGTTCCCGATGGCGCGCGCGGCACCATCGTCAAGGCTTTCGTCGTGCTGGCACCAGATGCCGAAACCGATCCCGGGCTCGCCAAGGTGCTGCAGGATTTCGTCAAGGCGGAGATCGCGCCGTACAAATATCCGCGGGCCATCGAGTTCGTCGACGCGCTGCCCAAGACGTCGTCGGGCAAGCTGCAACGGTTTGCGCTCCGCCAGCGCGCGGCAGGCGACGCTTTGGCCGCGCCCGTTCCAGACATCCAACCCGTAGAAACGAGGATCTGACTTTGGACTCTGTCACCATCAACAACCATCCGATGACCTATACCGAGAGCGGCAAGGGCAATCCGCACGCGCTGGTGCTGCTGTCGGGCTGGGCGCAGGACGACCGCCTGTTCAAGAACCTCGAGCCGCTGCTCGCCAAGGATTTCCACGTGCTCTGCCCGAACTATCGCGGGCATGATGCCGAGCAGACGCTGCACGGCGACTTCACCGAAGCCGATCTCGTCGACGACGTCGCGCAGTTCATCGCCGCGAAGAAGCTCGAAAACTTCCACCTCGTGTCGACCTCGCACGGCTGCTGGGTGAACATCGATCTGTGCGACAAACTCGGGCTCGACCGCACCATGGTGATCGATTGGCTGATGACCCCGCACGACGGGTTTTATCAGCAGCTGAAGGATGGCCAGGATCCCGAGCGCTACCAGCTCGGCCGCCAGAGCTTCTTCGACGAGTGGGTCGCGGCCACCGACAATGCCGACGTCATCAACCACATTCGCACCGAGATGCCGTGGTTCAAGGGCGAGATGTGGATGCGCGCCTGCCGCGAGATCGAAAAGGCCTATCGCCATTGGGGCAGCCCGCTCGACCGCATGCAGGCGCTCGCCAAAAAGCCGGAGGTGCTGCACATCTATTCGCAGCCGCTGTCGGCGGAATACCGCGATTTCCAGGCCGCCTTCGCCAAGGACCATCCGTGGTTCCACCCCTGCCACGTGACGGGGCAGACGCATTTCCCGACACTGGAAAGCCCCGTGGCGGTCAGCGAAGCGATCCGCAGCTTCGTCACCGCGGCCTGATCGGTCCTTGAAAGGCAGCATATGTCAGGGTTGAAAGCGATCATCGCCGGCGGCGGATTCGGCGGGCTCACCGCCGCCGCCGCACTGGCGCAACGCGGCTGGCGCGTCACCGTGTACGAGCGCCAGGCGGAGGTGCGCGCCGCCGGCTCCGGGATCTACATCTGGGAGAACGGGCTGCGCATCCTCGACGCGATCGGCGCCAAGGTGGTTTCGAACGAGACCTTTCGCGGCCGGGCGATGGAGCAGCGCGACGGCCAGAACGGCGTGATCGACTCCGGCGAATTTCCGCCGGATCTTCGCCTGGTGACCGTCCCGCGCAAGACCCTCCTGGAAGGGCTGCGGGATGCGGCGCTCCGCACAGGTGTCGACATCCGCACCGGCGCCGAAGTCATCGACGCCAGTGCAGGCGGCACGCTGACCTTCGCCAGCGGCGCGGTGGAGAACGCCGACCTGGTGATCGGCGCCGACGGCGTCTGGTCAAAAGTCCGCGAAGCGCTCGGCCTCGAAGTGTTCCACGAGCAGACGCTGGAAGGCGCGCTGCGCGCCATCATCCCTGGCACTCAGGCCGAGCTCGGGCCGGGCGGCCAGGATAAATACATCGAGAATTGGAACGGCGAGCGGCGGTTTCTCATCACGCCGCTCAGCGCCAGCGAGATCTATCTCGCCTTCACCTGCCCCAAATCGGACGAAGCCGGCAAGCAGAGCCCGCTCGACAAGGCGTCTTGGGGCGCGACCTTCCCGCACTTCGCCCATCTCATCGATCGCGTCGAGGCGCTGCTGCCCTGGGGCACTTACAGCACCATCAGCGTCAAGAGCTGGTCCGCCGGCCGCGCCGCGATTTTGGGCGATGCCGCCCACGCCCAGCCGCCGAATCTCGGCCAGGGCGGCGGCATGGCGATGCAGAACGGCCTGGCGCTCGCCGTGGCGATGGAAGGGGTCAGCGATCGCCGCGACATTCCGGACCGGCTGGTCGCCTGGGAACAGCGCGAGCGCGACCTCGTCGACCACTGCCAGAAATGGTCGCGGCTCTACGGCGAGGTTTCGTTTCTGCCCGACGATGTCCGCAAACGGGCGATCCTCGGCACCATGGCCGATCCCTGGATCCGCACCCAGATTCTCAAGGCCGCCCGCAGCCATCCGACCGGCACCTGACGTATGAAAGCTGAGATACCCCACAGCTTAGAACCTTGCGTGGAAACTATTTTAAGCCTAAAATGAAGTCACCGCGCATTGCGCTCTGCTTTGTTTCAGGCGGTCCCCGGCAGCGCGACCGCGTCGTTACCGCGCCGCGAGACCCCGCTGCACCAGACGTCGAAAGGTTCGTTGTGCCGATGTCGGCCTTGATTTCCAGTAATGCCCAAAACGGCGCCGCGCCTCTGACGGACGGTGCCGTTGCCCCGGTCGCCGGCAACCGCATCCTGCATCCCCAAGGCTGGCCGCGCGCGCGCGGCTATGCCAACGGCGTTGCCGCGGAAGGCCGCATCGTCGTCACCGGCGGCGTCGTCGGCTGGCGCATCGACGGCAGCTTCCCGGCCGACTTCGTCGGGCAGGCGCGGCAGACGTTCGAGAACATCGCCGCGATCCTTGCGGAGGGCGGCGCGACACCGGAGCACATCGTGCGGCTGACCTGGTACGTCACCGACATGGACACCTATCTGGCCGATCCCAAGGGTCTGGGCGACGCCTATCGGTCATTGTTCGGACGGCATTTCCCGGCGATGGCGGCCGTGCAGGTCGTGCGCCTCGTCGAAGCCGCCGCGATGATCGAGATCGAGGCGACCGCGATCGTACCCTTCGAGATCAAACCGATCGCATAGAGACCTGCCGCCGCCTGCTGCGCATCACGATTGGAAAAAAGATGGAGACGCCGATGTCCATTCAGAATCCGATGCTTCGCAAGAACCGTTTCAAGCTCGGGATCTTCGCCGCCAACTGCTCCAACGGCATGTCGGTGACGACGGTGCCGGAGCGCTGGGATGCCTCGTGGGACAGCAACCTGCGTCTCGCGCAGATGACCGATGACGCCGGCCTCGATTTTTTGCTGCCGATCGCGCGCTGGATCGGCTACGGCGGCAAGGCCATCAACTTTCAGGGCGGCGTTTTGGAGACGACGACCTGGGCTGCCGGGCTTCTCGCGGCGACCAGGCAGATCGCGGTGATCTCGACGGTGCATACGGCGGCCAACAATCCCGTCGTGGCGGCGAAGCAGATCGCGACGCTCGACCAGATCGGTCACGGCCGCGCCGGCCTCAACATCGTCGCCGGCTGGAACGCGCCGGAATATGCGGCGCTCGGGCTTTCGCTCCCTGCCGCTCACGCCGAGCGCTATGCCTATGCGCAGGAATGGATCGACGTCGTGCAAAAGCTTTGGCAGACGCAAGGCGTGTTCGATTGGGACGGCACCTTCTTCAAGCTGAAGGGCGTGCATAGCGACCCCAAGCCGATGCGCGGGCGCGTGCCGCTGGTCAATGCCGCCGGTTCCGGCGAAGGCCGCGAATTCGCCGTGCGCAACGCGGACTTTCTCTTCACGCCCGCGATCGACCTGACGCGTTCCATCGACGAGATCAAGGCGCTGAAAGCGCAGGCGGCCGGCGTCGGGCGCGACGTCGACGTGCTGACCTTCGCTCATGTCGTCTGCCGGCCGAGCGAAGCCGAAGCCAAGGCCTATTACGATCATTACGTCGCGCAGACCGACTGGGAAGCACTCGACGCCCTCGTCGCGCTGCAATTCGCCCACGCACAGTCGTTCCCGCACGATCTGCTGGCGATGATCCGCGAGAGCATGGCGGCCGGGCACGGCGGTTTTCCGCTCACCGGCACGCCGGAACAGGTCGCAGACGGCATCCAAAAGCTCGTCGAGGCGGGCTTTGGCGGCACCACGCTGTCCTTCGTCAACTACGTCGACGAGTTCCCCTATTTCCGCGACGAGGTCTTGCCGATCCTCGAAAAGCGCGGCCTGCGCACGGTGGCGCCGACCTCGGTGCTCGAACCCGTCTGATCGATTCTCCCTTGCGCGAAGCGCGGGGGAAGGAGACCGCCGAAGGCGGTGGCGTGGGCAAGGGCAAGACCCAAACCGACCGATGTGCCGGCGCCTGGCTCATTCGCGATACGCCAAGCGAGCCGCCCCTCACCATGCTTCGCACGGTCCCCAGGTCGAAAACGGCGCGGGGGAGAATCCCGCCCCATCCAATGCTTGCATTGTCATAGACCGCTTTTACGATGCGCCGACAGCGCAAGGGAATCCCGCCATGGCCGAAGCCGATTACATCCTCGTCGGCAGTGGCATCAACGGCCTCGTCTGCGCGGCGATGCTCGCGCTCAAGGGCCGCAAGGTTCTGCTGCTGGAGCGTGAGGACCGCATCGGCGGCTGTATCCGCACCGAGGCGATCACCGCGCCGGGCTTCGTCCATGACGTGATGGCGACGACCTTCGTCCTGTTCGTCACCTCGCCGGCCTTTGCCGTGCTCGGCCCCGAACTCGAACAGCGCGGTCTGGCCTTCGCCCAATCAGAGGTGCCGACCGGCGTGCTGCGACCGGACGGCGCACATCTCGTGCTCACGCGCACGCGCGAGACCAACCGCGCGGCGTTTGCAGCGCAAGCCGCGGGCGATGGCGACGCCTTCGATCGCGAGATGGCACTGTTCGGCCACAACGCCGGCCTGGTCTTTTCGGTGCTCGGCGGCAGGCTGTGGTCGGCGGCAATGCTGCGCACGATGGTCCGTGAAGTCTGGACGCGCGGCCCGCGCGGCTTTGCCGCCTTCCTCGGCGAAACCCTGACGTCCGGCCGCGCGCACCTCGAAGGCCGCTACGCGTCGAGCCTGGTGCGCGACCTCTTCGCGCCCTGGGTGCTGCACACAGGTCTTGGGCCGGAAAGCGCGTTTTCCGGCGAGATGCTGAAGGTCATCGGCTTCGCGCTGGAAGCCGCCGGCGCGCCGATCGTCAAAGGCGGCGCACAAAGCCTGCTCGACGCCTTCGCGCGGCTGATCCGCGACAAGGGCGGGATCATCGAGACCGGCGCGGACGTCGCCGGCGTCACCCGCGACGCTAAGGGCCGCGCCAACGGCGTGACGCTCGCCGACGGCCGTCGCCATGCCGCTAGGCACGGCGTGATCTGCTCGACGGCACCGGAGCAGCTGTATCGCCGCCTGCTTGGCGGCAAGGATCTGCCGGCCGAGATCGACGATGGTTTGGCGCGCTACCGCTATGGCAAGGGCAACATGCAGGTCCACTACGCCCTCGACCGGCCGCCGCAGTGGCGCGGCCCGGGCCTCGCTAACGTGGCGCTGCTGCATCTGACACCCGGCCTCGACGGCGTGTCGAAGGCCTGCAACGAGGCCGAACGCGGCATGCTGCCGGCAGTGCCCACCATCTGCGTCGGCCAGCCCACGGCGCTCGACCCGAGCCGCGCCCCGGCCGGCAAGGCAGTGCTCTGGCTGCAGCTGCCGGAAATGCCGCGCACCATCAAAGGCGACGCCGCCGGCACCATAGCCGCGCCGGACGACGGGCGATGGACGCCAGACATCCGCGAGGCCTATGCCGATCGCGTCGAGGCGATTCTCGCCCACCACATCGACGGCTTTGGCGAAAGCGTCATTGCCCGCCGCGCCTATTCGCCGGCCGATCTCGAGGCGATGAACGTCAACCTCATCGGCGGCGATCCCTACGGCGGGTTCTGCGGGATGGACCAGTTCTTCCTCTGGCGCCCGTTCAAGAGCACGGTCAACCACCGCACGCCCGTGCCGAACCTCTATCACATCGGCGCCGCGACCCATCCCGGCCCCGGACTCGGCGGCGGCTCGGGCTATCTGCTGGCCAAGGCCCTGTCGTGAGCAAAGCGAAAGGCAAGGGAACGCCGCCCGCCATCGCCGAGCAGACGCTGCATGCCGCGCCGCGCCGCGGCGCGAAAGCGCCCGACGCGCCGTCGCCGCTATCCGCCTGGCCGATGGGCGACGAGGAGGCGATCCCGACGATCGGCGAGATCGGACTCAACCAGTTCGCGCCCTACCTGCTCAACCGGCTTTCGGCGCAGTGGAACGCGGAACTGCAGGAGGTGCTGAAAGGCCTCGGCATCAGCACCACCAAGATGCGCGCCCTGGCGGTTTTGACGGTGGCGTCCGGCATTACCGTCAACGAACTCGCGCTGTTCGCGGTGACCGAGCAATCGACGATGAGCCGCACCCTCGACGGGCTGGAAGACCAGGGTCTGATCCGCCGCAAGCCGAAGGCCGACGACATGCGCGTGCGCGAAGTCTTCATCACCGAAAAAGGTCTCGGCCTCTTCGCGTCGCTGTGGCCGGATATTTATGGGCTCTACGCCCGGTTCTTCGAGGGCGTCGACGAGATGGAGTTCCGCGGGTTCATCGCGACGCTGCACAAGGTGCTGCGCAACACGCGGAACCAGCCGACGTAGGATGCCTCGCGTACAGCGTTAAGGGTGCAGCCTGCCTCGCTTCAAAGCCCACAGTTTAATGCGCTTTGCTTTGTTTTTCTGCTGGTTTCCCGAATAAGCGGAATAATTGGCGTATGCATGGGTAGAGTTGGCAGGAAGCGGATCAGACAGACAAGGGATTGCCTCCACGTCAAACTCGCCGACCGTCACACCATAGACGGCGTCAGATCGATATCCCTGGTCTCTATACCGAAGATAAGCCGCCGATGCATCCGTGAGCGAGCCTCGATCGACCGAAAGCCTGCTGCCATCTTTCGGCGTGGGCTGGAAAGCTTGACTTGATGGCTCTCCGTCAAAGAGAAAGCCCGGATGGATTTGGCGAAGTAGATCTCGTCCTTGTCGCTGAGCTCAGCCCTCATGCAGGGGCTCCGACGAACAAGTCGTCGAATGCAGCAAAGAACATGTCATCCAATTCGTCGAACGCCTTAACGTCCATTTCCTCGGGCCCGTCGATCCTTATGCCGTAGATCTCGACCGAGCCCATTGCGCTGATTTCGACCGAGAGGTCCCAGCCGAGATGCTCGAACTCGAAAAGAACGCCGCCTGCGATCGTTGGGTAGATCTTGTACAGCCCCGCGAAATGCGGACGTTTCGACAATAGCAAATCGGCGGCTTGTGTTGCGTGCGCACCGATCTCGAGTCCGTCCCCGTCGTTCCATCCACCCTTCAAGTGCTGCAGTTCAACAATCCTTTGACGACAGCGACCGAGGCCGTTCGCGGACGCCGGATCAATCAGCGCGACATCGAGAACCTCGACGATCTCACGCAGGCAGTCCGCCTTATCGAGTTTTACCTGAAGTGAATACTGAACATCTGCATCTATATTGCCATCGAATTCACTCGCCACACGGTCGCTGTCGATAGGAATGCGTATCTCGCCGTGCTTAGTCGTCAGAACATTTATGTAACCATCGATATGAAGCCCAAGAAGCTTCCCAATACCCTCAGACCGCGCCTGGTAAGTTTCACTAACATGGGTGATTAAAATCTTGCGACGAAATGAGTCGAGATAAACCACGTTCCCGTCACGACCTTTGCTGCCGACAAATTCAATACGTTCGTGGTCTCGCAAGCCCGACCCAAGCTTGTTAAGTGCCCGGATTTGCTCGGACGACAAAATTGTCGGGAGGCGATCGTGTCCCGCCCCATCGACCAGTTCTACAAGCTGAACGCAGGATCGCTCGACGAACACCTCTAGTTGGTCGGCGAAGCCTGGAAGCATCGCTTGCACAACGTCTCGTTTCCAGCTCAGTCTTGGTATCGCACTGCCCGAGTCGATCCCAACTAGGTCAAAGGCAATGCTTGCTTCAAACCCTTTTGGGAGACGTCGATCCGAATTGGCGGCGCGCCAATTTTCTTTTGAATAGAACACAAGGAGGTCGCGAAACGCGGGCAGGTCGGAAAGAACATCCAGCGGCAATCGTCCACCCATGAACCGGACGCCGACATATCGCAGCTGAAACGTTCGGTCTGCCTCGGTCATGCCATTTTGTCGCCTTCCAACACCATCCCGTCAAGAGAGCGGCGCATGCCCGTCTCAAAATGGTTGCTTGGCGCCCAGAATCAAGAAATCATCACACATACGCGCTGCGCATGGTCGCCAGCGCGCCGTCGAGGGCCGCGCCCTTCTCGTCCGCCAGCGCGGCCTCCTTCAGCCGCCGCAGCCAGGCCGCGCTATCGGCACGGCCCGTCAAAAAGCCGACCTCCGCCAGCACCCGGTCGAACTTCGACAGGCCTCTGGCATGGGTGTCGGAATAGCCCTTCACCAGCCGGCGGCAGGCGAGCGCCTCGACGGCGAGATCGTAGTCGCGCGGCGCGGTCGCCGTCACGACATCGAGCCAGTGCGCGACATGCGCCATCTCGCGCTCGTGGCGCAGCGTCCCGCGGCGAAACGCCTTGAGACCGGACACGATGTAGAGGCCCAGAAACCAGAAGATCGTGGCGGTACGCACACGGCGTCCGCGGTTCACCACGCGGTCCAGCGCTTTCACGAGCCGAGGACGAGCTTCCAGCGCTTGCCCGAGCCTGCGTGGGAGCGAACCCAACACCTCTTCCATGCGCGGGTGCATGAACTCGGTCATGATGACGATCTGGTCGCCCTTGGCACCGACTTCGCGGTGCACCCGGTCGAAGCGGCTCGCCCGCGTCTTGAGATCGGCGACGCGGATGACGTCGTCGTAGCTCATCCCCACCGCGAGGTATTTTGCCGCCTGCACGGTCAGCGCGAAGCTTTTGGTGTCGCCACCGCATTGCCGGTCGAGCGCCAAAAACGGCGCGAGGCGATCGAGGTATTCGTTGGCGTAGGCGACATCCTGGTAGTCGACGAGCCGTTCGACGCCGGCGCGGGCGAGGTCCTGGGCCTCCGGCGGCAGTTCGCGGGCGATCCGGTCGAGAAGCGCGTCGAGCGCGGCGTATCCCGTCGCGACCGGTGCAGGCGCGACTTTTGGCGGCGGCGCCGGGATGTCGTCCAATGGCTTCTGCGTCACGCCCGAGAATCCGGCGGCGAAGCCGCGCAGGCTCGGTTCGGCGCCCTTGCCGCCGACACGGATGGCGTTCTCATAGGCGTCACGGCGGAACGGCAGCACGGCCGCCCCGGCGAGTGCGCCGAACAGCGTGGCGGAGATCACCGTGCCGTTCTGCTCGGCAAGCGCCTGCATGTCGAAGCCGATGATGCGTTTCGCCGCAATGCCGGCGGCGGCGAACACCGCGTTCGGATCGGCGATGCCGTTGCCCGGCTTCTCTTTTTCCTGGACGGCGAAGGCGCGGTGCGTCGAGGCGATCAGCACCGTCCTGTCGGGCGTGACGAGGCCGCGCATCATCGAGCGCCCGGCCTCCATGAATTCCGCCGCCAGGACCACATCGACGTCGCCCGGCGTCGGCATCAGCGCGAAGATGGGGCGGCGGCCGGCCTTTTCTGGCAGCATTTCGATATAGTAGATCGTCGCGCCGGTGCGCTGCGCGACGCCAGGCACCGAGGTCGATTGCGCCGCCCAGCCTTCGGCCTCCGCCATCGCCACGATCCAGTCCGACAGCACGCCGCCGCCCTGCCCGCCCATCGCCAGGATCGCGACGCAGAGCGGCCGGTCGGTGGAAAGCCGCACGGGGCGCGCGAGATCGACGAGTGTCATGACGACATCTCGGCCGCGAAGACAGTGCGGCGCGCGGCGCGGCGGCGCTGCAGATGGCCGATGACCGCGCCGCGAACGCGCGCCAGCAAACGATCCACGCGCGTCGGGTTGGAGATGATGTCGGCGCGATAGAACGAGGGGCAAAGCACCGCCGCCTCGGCGACTTCGCCGCAATTGCCGCAGCCGACGCAGGTCTGGTCGATGGCGGCGACGGGATCGTCGCGCAGCGGGTCGGACGTTTCCTTCACCGACAGCGAGGGGCAACCGGAGAGCCGGATGCAGGCGTGATCGCCGGTGCACACGTCCTCGTCGACGCCGAATTTTTCGCGCACCATGCGCTTGCCGTCCTTGATCGCCTTGGCGATCAGGGGGCGGATGCGCCGCTGCTTGTTCAGCATGCACTCGGAAGACGCCACGATGATCTTCGGGCCCTTGTCCTTCGACGACAGCGCGTCGCGCAGCGTATCGCGCATCCTCGCGACGTCGTAGGTGCGGTCGATCTGCCGTACCCAGGTGGCGCCGATGCCTTTCACCGCAGCGACGATCGAATTGTTGGTCAGCCGCCCCGGGTTGTCCGCGCGCGACGACAGGATGTCCTGGCCGCCCGTCGCGGCGGAGTAGAAATTATCGACCACCATGATGACGCCGTCGTGCTTGTTGAACACGGCATTGCCGACGCTTGTGGCGAGACCGTTGTGCCAGAAACCACCGTCACCCATGATCGAGATCGGCCGCTTTTTCGCCGGCACGTTGAAGGCGGAGGCCGAGGCCGGCCCGAGGCCGTAGCCCATCGTCGTCGCGCCGATGTTGAACGGCGGCAGGATCGAGAACAGGTGGCAGCCGATGTCGGCAGACACATGATGGATGCCGAGTTCTTCCTCGACGAGCTTCATTGCGGCAAAGATCGGCCGCTCCGGACAGCCGATGCAGAAACCGGCGGGCCGCGCCGGCACCACCGCGGCCAGCGCCTTGATGGCGGGGTCGGCAAGAACCATCGCGGCGCTCGGCACCGGCGGTCGGTTGCCGAGCAGCAGCGGCGCATGCGTCTCGATGAAGGCGGCGAGGCCTTTGACCAGCACCGGCGCGGTATACTCGCCGCCCTGCGGCAGCAGGTCCTTGCCGCTGACCTTCGTATTGATGTCGCGGCGGCGGAGCAGCGTATGCAGCGTGTGCTCGATATACTCCGGCTGGCCCTCCTCGATCATGATGACCGCCGTCTTGCCGAGGCAGAACGCGACCACCTCGTCATCCACCATCGGATAGGTCACGTTCATCACGTAGATCGGCACGGTGGTCTCGCCGTAGACGTCGGCGAGGCCGAGGAATTGCAGGGCCCGCATGACATTGTTGTAGAGACCGCCCTGGATGATCAGGCCGATCTCGCCGACGTCCGGACCAAAGTGCTCGTTGAGCTTTTGTGCCTTGATGAAGGCGACGGCGGCGGGCCAGCGGTTCTCCAGCTTTTCGTTTTCGTGGGTGTAGGCGGCGGGCGGCAGGACGATGCGGCCGAGGTCGCGCTTGGGGTTTTCCAGCGCGTCCTTCAGCGTGAAGGTCGGGCGCTTGTTGTCCTTGGCGACGAACTGGCCGTGGACGTGGCAGCCGCGCACGCGGACCTGCATCATCACCGGCGTGTTGGAGGCTTCGGAAAGCTCGAACCCGTCCTCGACCGCCTTCACCATGCATTCGAGGTTGGGGCGCGGATCGAGCAGCCACATCTGCGATTTCATCGCGAAGGCGTGGCTGCGCTCCTGCATGATGGAAGAGCCCTCGCCGTAATCCTCGCCGAGGATGATCAGCGCGCCGCCTTTGACGCCGCCCGACGACAGGTTTGACAGCGCGTCGGCGGCGACGTTGGTGCCCGCCGTCGACTTCCATGTCACTGCGCCGCGCACGGGATACATCACCGAGGCCGACAGCATCGCCGCGGCAGCCGCTTCGGAGGCCGAGGACTCGAAGTGCACGCCGAGGTCGTCCAGCACGTCCTTGGCGTCGGCGAGCACGTCCATCAGATGCGAGATCGGCGAACCCTGATAGCCGCCGACGTAGGACACGCCGGACTGCAGCAGTGCCTTGGTGATCGCGAGAATGCCTTCGCCGCGGAACACGTCGCCGGCGCCGAGCTTGAGGTCCTGGACCTCGGACGCGAAGGATCGTTCAGCCATGCCACACTCCTCGCACGCCGACGGCCAATGACCCGCCGAACGATCTATGCATTGTCATATGATCTGGCTTGCCATTGTCAACGCCTCTTAAGCCGGCGCACGCCGCGTGCGACCCTATCATCAAGTAACCTTTCAATAGAAAGCCCGATGGCTAGCGCGACAACGCAAACCCGGGCGCCCGTGGCGGCGTCTTGGTCTTGCCGGAAATGGGCAATGTCTTGTTAGACATCATCTGCATCTTTATCGAACGAAGCGCGCCTAAACATTCTGCAGCGGCTGCGCAAAATCACTGCAATGCGGCCATAGCGGAAACACCGATAACGTTTTAAGTTTGAAGGAGTGAGCGCGGGCCTTGTTATTGTTGGCGTACCGCAATTTTGGGGAAAACGGATGGTTGGATTGTCACCCCAGCACGCCCTGTCACGCCGGCAGACGATGGCGCTCGGCGCGGGGGGCTTCATCGCCAGCCTGCTCGCCGGACGCATCCCCGTCCAGGCCGCGGACAACGGCACGCTGACCATCGCCTACCACGTCAATTTGCCCTCCTTCGATCCGACGATGGGACCGTCCGGCGTCAACCCGAGCATCCAGGCGATCTACCGCTCGGTCTTCGACCAATATATCGGCCAGAAGCCGGATCTCAGCTGGGAGCCGGGTCTGCTCACAGCCTGGGGCTGGAACGAAGACAAGACCAAGATCTGGATGGATGTCCGCCCCGGCGTCACCTGGCACGACGGCTCGCCGCTGACGCCCGAAGACATCGTGTGGTCGCTGACCCGCGCCGGCGACCCGAAGGGGGCCAACTCGATCCAGTTCATCTGGTCGAAGATCGCCAACTTCAAGATCGACGGGCAGAAGATCACCGCCGACGTGGTCTCCTTCGAGCCCACCATCTTCATGTGGATGGGCTTCATGACCGGATACGTCATGCCGAAAGCCTATTTCGAGAAGGTCGGGGCGGACGGCTTCGAGAAGAAGCCGATCGGCACCGGCCCCTACATGGTCGACGAGTATCAGGGCAACGCGTTCCTCCGTCTCAAGGCCAATCCGCATTACTGGGGGCCGAAGCCGGCGTTCGAGACCGTCGTGTTCAAGTTCGTCACCGATGCGACGAGCCGGGTGGCCGAAATCGAGAGCGGCTCTTCCGACCTCACCCTCGAAATCCCCTACGAGGAATATGATCGGCTGCGCGCCAAACCAGGGTTCGCCGGCGTCGCCACGCCGGTCTCCGACATCGGCCTGATCTTCATCACCAATGTCGCGCCGATGCTCGACAAGAACGTGCGGATGGCCGCCCACCTCGCCATCGACAAGGAGGCGCTGGTAAAGCGCCTGCTCAAGGGCTACGGCGTGCCGATCAGCACCTTGGAAGCGCCGATCTACACGGCCTACGATCCCGCGATCAAGATTGCCTACGATCCTAAGAAGGCGGCGGAGCTGTTGAAGGCCAGCGGCTTCTCGCCGGAGAAGCCCGTCAAATTCACCATCCAGACGACGCGCGGCTACAAGCCGAAAGACTATGAGATGATCCAGGCGATCGTCGGCATGTGGCGCAAGGTCGGCATCCAGGCCGAGATCGAAGTCTACGAGATCGCCAAGCACTACGAGTTGCGCCTGAGTGGCAAACTCGGGCCTGCGGCCTTCTACAACTGGGGCAATGCCACCGGCGATCCGACGAATTCGACCGGCTTCGCGATGTTCCCGATGTCTCCGCACAGCGCCTGGAAGGGCCCTGAGGTGCTCGGAATGATTGGGCCTCTGTGGGGCGAGAAGGACGAGACGAAGCGCATCGCTGGCTGGAAGGCCGTCGATCGCGCGGTGGCGGACGATGCTCTGATCATCCCGCTGCTGCAGTATGTTCAGCCGGTCATCTTCAAGAAGGCGCTGAAGGTGACCGCGAACGAGTCGGCGGCGATGCAGCCGACCCTGGTCGCCAAGGCGTGATGTGTAAAGCGGGCCTCGTCATCCAGGCGCGCCCGTGATCGCCGGCGCGGCCCACCGCGCCGCAATGATGGCGGTGACGTTGTTCGGCGTCGCGCTGGTGGTCTTCGTGCTGCTCCGCGTCGCGCCGGGCGACCCCATCGCCATGATGATCGGTCCCGGCGCCAGCCCGGCCGACATCGTGGCGCTGCGCGCACACTACGGGCTGGACGGCTCGCTCCCGATGCAATTCGCTGTGTGGCTCGGCGCGATGCTGCACGGCGATTTCGGCACGTCGATTTCGCTCCGCCGCGATGTCGTGGCGTTGATCGGCGAGCGCTTGCCGGCGACCCTCGAACTGGCGTTTTGCGCGCTCGGCGTCGCCCTCGTGCTTGGCATCGCCCTCGCGGTGATCGGCACGCTCGGCAAGCGCCGCGCTGGCGAAGCGGTGGTCGATGGTGCGACCGGGCTGCTGCTCGCCATTCCCGATTTCGTCTGGGCCCTGCTGCTTGTGCTGCTGTTCGGCGTCGCGGTGCCGCTATTTCCGATGTCGGGCCGTGTCGACCCGAGCCTCGGCGCGCAATTTCATACTCCGTTTTATCTTCTGGAGGCCCTGGTGACAGGCCAGGGCGCGGCCGTGCGCGATGCCGCCGCCCACCTTGTGATGCCGGTTCTGGCGCTCGCTCTGCCGCTCGCCGCGATCATCGCCCGCGTGCTCAAGGGTGCGCTCGACGAGGCCATGGTGCAGGACTACGTCCTCCTTGCGCGCGTCAAAGGGTTTTCCGAGTTGCGGATCGTCACCCGCGAGGCGCTGCGCAACGCGATCGGCCCGACGCTGGCCCTGACCGGCGTGCAGTTCACCTTCCTGCTCGGCGGCACGGTGATCGTCGAGCGCATCTTTTCTTTTCCCGGTCTCGGCAACATGGCGATCGAGGGCGTCATCAATCGCGACCTGCCGCTGATCCAAGGCATCGTTCTGACCTTCGGCTTCCTCTTCATCCTGACCAATCTCGTCGTCGACCTCACGGTGGTTGGCCTCAACCCGAAACTCCGCCATGGTTGAGGCGCAAGTGTCCCCGAGTCAGGCCATGCCGAAACCCTTTTCGCGCACACGCGGCCGACCGCGTTTTCCTGCACTGATCCGCCTTCTCCAAAATCCCAAACTCGGCCTCGGCGGCGGCTTCGTTCTGCTTCTGGTGATCATCGCCGTGTTCGCACCGGCCATCGCGCCGCATGATCCGCTGGAACAGGATCTGATGGCGTCAGCGCTGCCGCCGTTCTGGCTCGCCGGTGCGGATCCGGCGCATCTTCTCGGCACCGACGATCTCGGCCGCGACGTGCTCTCGCGCCTGATCTTCGGCTCGCGCGTCGCACTGACCGTCGCCGTGGTGGCCGGCGTTGCGGCCGGCACCGTTGGATCGTTGCTCGGCCTTCTCGCCGGCTATTTCGATGGCTGGACCGATATCGCGGTCTCGCGCCTCATCGAAATCTGGATGGCCTTCCCGGCAGTGCTGCTGTCGATCCTCATCGTCGCGATCCTCGGCTCCGGCGTCGGCACCGTGATCGTCGCCATCGCGATCATCGACTGGACGCGGTTCGCCCGGGTGATCCGCGCCGACACGATGGCCAACGCGCAGGCGGACTACGTCGTCGCCGCGCGGACGCTCGGTTTCGGGCGCTGGACCATCCTGTTCCGCGAGATCCTGCCCAACGTCATGCCCGGCCTCATCGCGCTTCTTGCGATGGAGATGGGGATCGCCGTGGTGATCGAGGCGATCCTCTCCTTCGTCGGCCTGTCCGTCTCCTCGGACACGCCGACCTGGGGGAGCATGATCGCCTCCGGGCGGCAGATCATCTACCAGGCCTGGTGGGTGTTCGCCGCGCCGCTCGCCGCGGTGTTCGCCACGGTCCTCGCCTTCAACCAGCTTGGCGACGGCCTGCGCCGCGCGCTCGATCCGGTGATGCGGCGATGAGCGAACCAAGACTCCTCAGCATCGAGGGCCTGTCCGCCGTCTCGGATCGCGACAACGGTGCGCCGATCCTGCGCGACGTGTCGCTCGCGGTGGCGCCCGGAGAAATCCACGGCCTCGTCGGCGAAAGCGGCGCCGGCAAGTCGACGATCGCGCGCGCCATTCTCGGCATGACGCCGCGCACCGTGCGAATCACGCAAGGCGCGATCATCCTCGGCAACACCGAGCTGCTGAGCCTCGACGCAAGGCAGCTGCGCCGGCTGCTCGGGGCCGAAGTCGCGCTGATCCCGCAGGACCCGCTGACCGCCCTCAACCCGAGCCGCCGCATCGAAGCGCAGATGACCGATGGTTTGCGCATGTGGAAAGGCCATTCCGCGAAAAGCGCGCGGGAGCGGGCGCTCACGCTGCTCGACGAAGTGCAGATGCGCGAGCCCGAACGCGTCATGCGCTGCTATCCGCATGAACTCTCCGGCGGCATGCGGCAACGCGTGCTGATCGCCGCCGCCTTCGCGCTGGAGCCGAAGCTGGTGATCGCCGACGAGCCGACGACCGCGCTCGACGTCACCGTGCAGAAGCAGATCCTCAAACTGATCCGCGCGATGCAGGCGCGGCACAAGACCGGCGCGATCTTCGTCACCCACGATCTCGGCGTCGTCGCGCAGATCTGCGATCGCGTCACCCTGCTCTACCAGGGCAAGGTGATGGAACATGGTTTGACGGCGGATCTTCTGCTGAAGCCGCGACACGCCTACACCAAGGCGCTGGTGCGGGCGACGCCGCGCTACGACCGGCCCGTGGACGGCTTGATCCCGGTTCCGGACGCCGTCATCGCCGCCTGCCGCGCCGAGATCGCCGGCTTCGACGGGGCCACCCATGGCTGAACCCTTGCTGAGCGCCCAGAACCTCGTCATCGGCTACCGCCGCGCGGCGTTCGGCGCTTCCCAACCGATCGTGCCGGTCGTGAAGGGCGTTTCGCTTTCGATCGCGCGCGGCGAAGTGGTCGGCATCGTCGGCGAATCCGGCTCGGGCAAGACCACGCTCGGCCGTGCGCTGCTCGGTCTGATCGCGCCGATGTCCGGCTCCATCGCGTTCGACGGCACGCCCGTCTCCGGCCTTGACGAACAGAGGATGCGGCCGTTGCGGCGCCGCATGCAGATGATCTTTCAGGATCCGATGTCGTCGCTCAATCCGCGGCATAGGATCCGCCGCATCCTCACCGCGCCGCTGCTGCTCCACAAGGTTGCGCGCACGATGCGCGAGGCGGATCAGCAGGCCGCGATGACGCTCGAGCGCGTGGGCCTGCCGCCCGGCGTGCTGACGCGCTATCCGCACGAAATCTCCGGCGGCCAGCGCCAGCGCGTCGGCATCGCCCGCGCCATCATGCTGAAGCCGGACTTCGTCCTCGCCGACGAAATCGTCTCCGGCCTCGACGTGTCGACGCAGGCGCAGGTGCTGCGCCTGATCGGCGCGCTCACCCGCGAGATGGGCTTGGCGATGGCCTTCATCAGCCACGACCTGTCCGTCATCCGCGCCATCTGCGACCGCGTCATCGTGATGCGTCAGGGCGAGATCGTCGAAGAAGGCGCTTGCGACGTCGTCTTCGACGCGCCGCGTGCCGCCTATACCCGCAGCCTCATCGACGCCATCCCGTTGCCGGTGCCCGACTCGACCTGGCTAACGCGCGTAGACGTCGCTGCATGATCGCCAACCTTCGTTCCGGGAGTCCTGTGATGATGTTCAAAAAACGGGTGACGTTGAAGACATTGGGCCTTGCCGCAGCGGGGCTGCTCGCGATCACCGGCACGGCACGCGCCGACACGCTGCCGGGTCTGCGCGGCCATGACCACACCGGGATCACCGTGCCCGATATGGCGCAGGCGATCGACTTCTTCACCAACGTCCTGGGGTGCCATGCCGCGATGACCTTCGGGCCGTTCAAGGACTCGGGCACCTTCATGAAGGATGTCCTCGACGTCGACCGCGCGGCCGTGATCGAACAGATCACGATGATCCGCTGCAAGGCCGGATCGAACATCGAGCTGTTCAAATATACCGCGCCGGACCAGAAGACGGCGATCCCGAAAAACAGCGACATCGGCGGCATGCACATCGCGCTCTATGTCGACGACGTGCAGGCGGCGAAGGACTATCTCGACAGCAAGCACATCCGCACCCTGAAGGGTCCGATCCCGATCGCCGAGGGGCCGGCGTCGGGCGAAACCATCCTCTATTTCTATGCGCCTTGGGGCCTGCAGCTCGAGGCGATCAGTTATCCTCACGGCATGGGATACGAGAAGGGCGCCAGCACGGTTCTGTGGAAACCCACAGCGCCCGCGCAATGAGCGATGTCCGATCGCCGCCCGAGTCATCATCTTGAAACAACGAAGCAAGACAGCTTAATCTCGCGACCTGCCGCGCAAGCAAACGAGCGCCGCAGCCTCGCGATCGAAGTTCGACCCGCCGGCCCCGATTTCACCACGCGCCACTGCGTGCCGATCGGCACCCGCGGTTTCAGGTCCAACACTTCAGGAAAGAGTGAGAGAGAATGTCGAACGAGCTTTTAGCCCAAGTCGCCGTGGCGCTCGCAAGCGGCGGGATCCGCGTCGTCGATCTCACCCAGACCTTGAGTCCTTCGACGCCGGTGATCGGCCTCCCGCCGCCCATCGCCCCGTCGAACGCCTTCCGTATCGAGGAAATCTCGCACTACGACGAACGCGGGCCCGCCTGGTACTGGAACAACATTTCCATGGGCGAGCATACCGGCACTCATTTCGACGCGCCGGTCCATTGGGTCACCGGCAAGGATTACGCCGACGGCTACACCGACACGCTGCCGGCGCAGCGCCTGGTCGCCCCCGCCGTGGTGATCGACTGCTCGAAAGAGGCTGCCGCCGACGAACGCTTCACCCTCCAGCCCGACCACATCACGGCCTGGGAGGCGAAGCACGGCCGCATTCCGGACGGCGCCTGGGTGCTGATGCGCACCGACTGGTCGAAACGCAGCGACCCCGACGCCTTCCTCAACATGAAGGAAGACGGCCCGCACTCGCCCGGCCCTTCGGTGGAAGCGATGCGCTTTCTGGTGGGGCAGCGCAACGTCAACGGCTGGGGCGTCGAATGCGTCGGCACCGACCACGGCCAGGCCTTCATGTTCGAGCCGCCGTTTCCCGCGCACAACATGATGCACGGCGCGGGGAAGCTCGGGCTCGCCAGCCTCACCAATCTCGATCAGCTGCCGCCGACAGGGGCCATCCTGATCACGCCGCCGCTGAAGATCGAGAACGGCTCGGGCAGTCCGCTGCGTGTCCTGGCGCTGGTCGGCGTCTGAGAATCCCAGCGTGCAGATCTTGAGATTGAGCCTCGACGGCGCGCCACGTCTCGGCGTCGTCGAGGACGCGATGATCGCCGTCCTGCCGCCATACCTCGGCGACATGGTCGATGTGATCCGCGCCGGTGCCGACGGCCTTGCTGCCGTCGCCGCCGCCGTGCCGGGTGCGCCGCGCGTTCCCCTCGCCGGGGCGGCGCTGCTCGCCCCGATCGATCGTTTTGGTCGCGACATTCTTTGCACCGGCTGGAATTACTGGGCGCATTTCGACGAGAGTGTCGGCAAGCGTGGCGACCAGGAGGTGGCACGCCCGACCGCGCCGGTGTTCTTCACCAAGGCTCCGCATGCCGTGATCGGACCGCTCGACCCGATCGCCTATGATGCCCGCATCTCCGCCAAATGGGATTACGAGGCCGAGATCGCTGTCATCATCGGCAAGCGCGGTCGCAGCATCCGCGTGGACGACGCCGCAAACCACATTTTCGGCTACACGCTCGCCAACGACGTATCGCAGCGCGATCTGCAACGCCGCCACGGCGGGCAATGGCTGAAGGGCAAGAGCATCGACGGCACGATGCCGCTCGGCCCGTATATCGTGACGGCGGACGCTATCGACCTGTCGAGCGTGCGCCTCGCATGCCTCGTCAACGGCGTGGAGATGCAAAGTGCCATGGCGAGCCAGATGGCGTTCACCGTGGCCGAGCTGATCGCCGAGCTCTCCTTCGGCATGACGCTGGAACCGGGCGACGTGATCCTGACGGGAACGCCCGCCGGCATCGGCAGCGCCCGCGAACCGCCGGTGTTTCTGCAGGAAGGTGACGTCGTCACGACGCGCGCCACCGGGCTCGGCGCGATGAGCAACATGCTCATCGCCGCCGATCTTTACGGTGCCTCGACGGTCGTCATCGGGGCACCGGCATAAAGCGCGGGCCGAGGGCACCCCGCTGCACCTAGCGCGGCGCGAAATGCAGCCCGTCGATGCCGTTGTTGAGCGTGTCCGTGTCGAGCGAAGCGTCCATGACGATCTCCTTTTAACAGGTATGTGCCTGCAGTTGATAAATGCTCCTGATGACCCGAGCTTTCAATATGTCGATCGTCATATAATTTTTCGATACGGGCATGATTCAACGACCGGAGGATGGTGTCGCGCCCGGCGTCGCGTATGGTCAGCGCCGGCGGAAGGCCGCCGCCGAAGGACGCTTCATGCCAGCCCGCTATCCCAGGACTATCCGTTTTGGTATGTCGATCGCCCTGTGCTGCGGTAGCTTTGGCTCAAGCGGCGCGCAGGCCGGTCCGCCGGAGGAAAAGCCCGTGACGCGTTTGCAAGACGCTCAATCCGCCGTCGATGCCATCTGGACGACGCTGCCGCTGAGCGGCGAGCACGCGATGTTCGTGTCGGAAAAGGCGCTATTGTTCGGCGCCTACACGCCGCGCCCGACCAGTACGTTCAAGCCAGGTGAAACCCTGCTGACCTATATCGAACCGGTCGGCTATGCCTGGGCGCCCGCGGCCGACGGCCTGTTCGCCTTCGGCGTATCACTCGATTTCGAGATCCTCACGCCGGACGGCAAGATCCTCGCCGGCCAGAAGAACTTTCTGTCCTATGCGACGGCGTCGCATGCCAAGGTCAAGGAGCTGATGCTGACGGCATCACTGAACCTCGACGGCTTTCCGGCCGGGTCCTACGTGCTGCATTATACGCTGCGCGATCTCGAGAGCCCGAAGATCGCGGACATCGCCCTTCCCTTCCAGATCGCGGACTAGCGGGAACATTCCTCCAAATTCACGGTTGGATGCGCGGCACTCGTGCCCAATCGATAAAACAATTTGGAGGAAGCCCCATGAAGATTTTGACCTGCGCGAGTCTCGCGCTGTTGCTTTCGCTCGGCGCCGCGCAAGCCCAGTCGATGAACAAGGATGAGGGTGGCGGCAAGGGCGCCGCACCCGGCGCGACGGGTGCAATGGGCAACGTCAACGCCAATGGCGTCGCGACCGATCCAGGCGGCGTGAAGGCGCAGCAGGGCGCCACGTCGAAGAGTGCGCCGGGCACCGTCGGCGCCTCCCCCGGCACGACCCCGCCCGCCAAAGGCCAGTAATCAGCCGTCGGCATACCGTGATCGACAGCGAACGCAAAGCGGCCGGAGATTGTCCGGCCGCTTCTGCTATTGCGTCGTTATGGGAGCAGTTCTGTCGCCGCAAAGGGCTCGGTCTTTCCCGTGCTCTTCGAGTTACCGGCGAAGTAGAGTTGGCAGACCGTCTTGCCGTCCTCGTCCATGACGTGCATGCGCCACGTCTCTGCGGTCCAGGGGTTTCGTCCCTCGTCCCGCAGAATCTCGCCCATTGTTTCCAGGGCCTGGGATTTGGCTTCTTCCACACTCGAAAAGACAACGCCGTCATGATCGAGGGACGTGTCGCCGTCTTTCACGTGGAAGAAATAGCGCGGCATTCGGCTTGCTCCCTAGAAAATCGAGGACACAAGTCCGGCCTGTTCTTTAAGTTCCCGAAACATTTGGCGTTTCAACGGCGAAGACACCCGATCACGGCACGACCCACCCGATATCGTGGCCGCCGTCCACGGCCCAAAGCCTCAGAATGCTCGCTGAAATCTAAAACCAAGTTCACCAGCTAAATCAAAGATTTAGTGTGGTGGGCACGACAGGGATTGAACCTGTGACCCCTGCAATGTCAATGCAGTGCTCTCCCGCTGAGCTACGCGCCCTACGCACTTGGTCGTCCGCGAACTCGGGTCGTTCGCGAGAGGCCGGATATATCGGCAAGGATCGGGGGACGCAACCGGAAAGCGGCATCCCCGCACGGAAATCCGCGGATCGGCCGCGGCGAGACGTCTCAAGCGGCGAGAAGCCGCTGCACCTCGTTGACCAGATCCTTGAGATGGAAAGGCTTCGACAGGATTTTGGCCTGCTTCGGCGCGTTGTTGTCGGGATTCAGCGCGACTGCGGCAAAGCCGGTGATAAACATCACCTTGATGTCGGGATCGAGCTCCGTGGCGCGTCGGGCCAGTTCGATCCCGTCCATCTCCGGCATCACGATATCGGTCAGCAGAAGCTCAAAAGGCTCTTCGCGCAACCTGTTGTAGGCGGACAGGCCGTTGTCGAACGACGATACGTCGTAGCCGGCATTCTGCAGGGCCTTCGACAGAAAGCGCCGCATATCGTTATCATCTTCAGCGAGCAGGATTTTTCCGGTCACCATGTCATCCGTATCGTTCATGTCCCACCCTCGCAACGCCGCCCATATGGCGCCGGGTATGTAAAAATCGAATGAATGCTGGGCGATTGTCTGGCGTTCGGCAAGCCGCTCTTCGTTAGCGACCCGCCTCTTGAAGAGAACGCCGGCATCATAGACATAGAATTGGCGTCGGCATGATGCCGCTTCGACTCGTTGAGACGCAGGAGTGGTTCCCATCATGGCCAAGAAGCGCTCTAAGCGATAGGACGGATTTCAGGCGCGATGCGTAACCCATGCAGAAGCCTCATCGGCGGGCCTTGCCCGCTCTCCCGGGAGGATGAATGAGCAACGGGGAGCCAACAGGTTCCTTCGGCGGGTCGCACGAACCGGCGCATGAGCCGGAACTCGATCCGCCCTTCGACGTCGTCGAGCCGCAAAGCTTGACCTGCCCGCTCGTGTTCTCGTCGCCGCATTCGGGGTCGATTTATCCCAGCCGCTTCCTGCAGAGCGCCCGCCTCGACGCTTTCGCGCTACGCCGTTCGGAAGATGCCTTCGTCGATCAACTTTTCGCGGGCGCCCAGGCGCTCGGCGCGCCGCTGATCAAGGCGCGGTTTCCCCGCGCCTATCTCGACCTCAATCGCGAACCCTACGAACTCGACCCGCGGATGTTCGACGGACGCCTGCCGGGCTTCGCCAACACCCGCTCGGTGCGGGTGGCAGGCGGCCTCGGAACGATCGCCCGCGTCGTCGGTGATTCCCAGGAAATCTATGCCGCACGGCTGTCCGTCGACGAGGGAATCCAGCGTATCGAACGCCTCTATAAGCCGTATCATGCGACGCTGCGTCAGCTGCTCGAACGCTCCTACCAGCAGTTCGGCATCGCGGTGCTGGTCGATTGCCACTCCATGCCCTCGGCCCCGGCGCTGGTGAGCCTCGGCGGCGACAAGAAGCTGAAGACCGATTTCGTCATCGGCGATCGCTACGGCACCAGCTGCGACAAGGATCTGGTGGAGGGGCTGGAACAGGCGATGCGCCGTCTTGGCTACATCGTCCAGCGCAACAAGCCTTATGCCGGCGGCTTCATCACCGAGCATTATGGGGCGCCGCTCAACGGCGTTCACGCCGTTCAGATCGAGGTGAACCGCGCTCTTTACATGGATGAACGGCGGATCGAAAAGCTCGGCCGCTTCACCGATGTCGCCGCGGACCTGACGGATGTCCTGGCGGCGCTCGCCGAGGCGACAACGAAACGCGGCAGCCCGGTGAAGACGGCAGCGGAATAGGTCGCGCTTGGCTTACGGCCAAAAAAGAGGCCGCCTGCGTTACCACAAGCGGCCTAAGTCTAGGGAGGAAACGCCCAAGGAGGGCATCGGCGATAGCAAGGCTACCGCACCGCAACAAGATGCCAGTGCGCCGCACAAAAATCAAGCGCTGCAGTTGACTTTTCCCGCGCATATGCAGGTACGCAGGCAAGCCCTGCGTTTTCCGGGCAGCTGGATTCCAGCGCCGGTTGCGGCTTCCGCGCGGTCGTGGCACTGCCTTTCAAGCGCGCCGGGGGACATCACACCATGACAGCCGTTGATTTTGCAGCCTTCGTCGAAAAACTCGGCGACGCCGCCAGCGAGACGATCCTGCCGTTTTTCCGCACCACGCTCGGCACCGAGGACAAGAACAGCGGCGGCATTTTCGATCCCGTGACCGAGGCCGACCGCGCGGCCGAGGTCGCGATGCGGCGGATGATCGAGTCGATGTTTCCCGCCCACGGCATCGTCGGTGAGGAGTTCGGCTCGGTGCGCGCCGACGCCGACTACGTCTGGGTTCTCGATCCGATCGACGGCACCAAGGCCTTCATCGCCGGTCTGCCCACCTGGGGCGTCCTCATCGGCCTGATGCACAAGGGCCAGCCGACCTACGGCATGATGGTTCAGCCCTTTACCGGCGAACGCTTCGTCGGCGATTGCGGCAGCGCGCACTGGCACGGCCCAGGCCTCGGCAAGGCCCGCGAGCGCCGCCGCCTGACGACGCGCCGCTGCAACAGCCTCGCCGTCGCGACCGTGATGACGACCTCCCCGCTGCTCTATAAAGACGACAAGCTTGCGGCGCTGCGCCGGCTCGAGGCCGAGGCGCGGTTGGTCCGCTACGGCTGCGATTGCTATGCCTTCGCCATGCTCGCCGCCGGCCACGTCGACTGCGTTGTGGAATCCGGCGTCCAGCCCTATGACGTCGTCGCCCTGGTGCCGATCATCGAGGGGGCCGGCGGCATCATCACCAACTGGGACGGCGGCCCGCCGGCCGCCGGCGGCGACGTCGTCGCCTCGGGCGATCACCGCCTGCACAAGCTGGCGCTGGAGCGGCTGAAGGGGTGATCATCGCGCCGTGCCTCTTGTGGAACGCGACGACAGGGGATGATGACGCGCGATAGCATCGTTAATATCTACACGGGTCTGACCGTAAGGAGGACCGATGGCGACAGCGCAAAATCGCAGGATCCCTGATCCTTTGGCTCAGTCCCGGGGGCTGCTTGCAGCGGTCCTGACCCTCCATGATGAAGCCATGAGCCTCGCGCTGAAGCCGCAGATTCAGAACGTGGTCCGGCAGTGGCTGCCGCTCCGATTCGACGAGACGGACGAAAGCGAAGCCGAGGCGACCACCGTAGTCGCTCTGATGCTTGCCGGGGACCTCGAGCTGTTTAAGCCGTCCTCGAGCGGCAAGACCACCTTCGATCGACTCGCGCAGCGCCGGCCTCCGGACGCCGAATTCGATGTCGCAGCGCTGAAGTCCCTTCGGAACGCCCGCTTTCTGCCTCTGCGCATCTTGTCTCGCTCCGACGCGGTTTTTACCGCCCAAAATCTGGCGACGGGCGCGACGGTATCGATCTTCGACGAAGAGCTCCCGCAAGCCGTCGTGGGATCGACGCTGGTCGCTCGCGTTTGCCCGCTGTCCGACGATCTCTTCGGCCTGGTCGGCGTCGTCACGCCGCTCGACGACGCCGGGCTCGCCGTCGCGCTGGATTTCGTGCGGCCGGGAAAAGGGCTGACCAACGATCATCGCTGCGCTTCCGCCGTCTATCGTCATGTCGTTCGTCATGGCGGCCCTAAGATCGCCGGCCTCAACGACTTTGCCGAGACGGACGACCCCGCTCCCCACGGCTTCGAATTGAACGAGCTCGATGCGATCGCTCGGCTCTGGACCGACCTTGGGGACGAGGAACTGCCTGGGCCGAGCGTTGAAACCGTGCGCAATGTCGCAACGCCGGGCGAAGTCCTCAAGATTCTTTTCAAGGCTGCCGCCACGCAGCAAGCCGAAATGGATCTCGCACGTGGGTATCGTCGCATCGCCGACGTTCTCATGGATACGTTGCACCGACGCGCGGCGGTCGGCTCCGGGCGCGACCTCAGCCCGCTCGACACCATCGCCGCCGCAATCGCACACGAGGTCGCGACGAACGATTATCCGCGCGAAGCCCAGGCGCTGTTCGTGGCGCTGCGCACCAAGCTGACGGGCGCCGCGAAACCGCGAAAAAATCAGGACGACCTGACGCGCGTCATCGAACGCATCCGGGCCCTGCGCGCCAAGACCATCGATCAGGGTTGCACCGAAGAAGAAGCGTTGGCGGCCGCCTCCAAGGTGGCCGAATTGCTCGACCGCTATGGGCTCTCGCTCAGCGAAATCGATATCCGGACGCAGACCTGCGAAGGTGTCGGGGTCGATTCGAACCGCAAGCGCGTCGGTCCCCTGGACGAGTGTCTGCCTTCCATCGCCGGTTTTTGCGACTGCAAGGCGTGGCAGGAAAAGACGGCAGCCGACACGCTGCGCACCGTATTCTTCGGTCTGCCCGCTGACGTCGCAGCCGCGCATTATCTTTACGAACGGGTCGCAGCGGCGTTCGAGACCGAGACCACCATCTTCCAACGCAGCGCGCTTTACATCGAGATTCTGGGCGTCGATCGACGCGGAGCAACCACCTCTTTCCAGGTCGGCCTCGGACACACGATCAGCACCAAGCTCGCCAAGTTGCGCGCCACGCGCGATGAGACCGTGCTATCGGGCTCAGGTCGGGAGCTCGTTGCGGTAAAACACGCCGTCATCGACGACGATCTGGCCAAGCTCGGCCTGGCCTTCAAATCGAAGCCGATCAAGCGGCATCTCGTGCAGCCCGACTCCTATGAAGCCGGGCGGGTCGCGGGACAGCGGTTTCAGGCGCGCCGCGAGATCGACGAGCCGGTCACCCCGCGGCAAAAGCGTCATGCAGATAGGTCAGCATGAACCCTGGCATCCGCGTGGCGTCGAGATCGTCCGGCGACCACACGGGGACCAGCGCGTCGAGTTCGGGATCAGCTTCGGCCGCGCGGAAGACCGCGAAGCGCTGCATCAGCGCCTCTATGCTGAGGGGCGAGCGCAGCGCCTTCATGCAGGCGACGCGGGCGTCGTCGAAGACGATGGTCCAGCCGTCCTCCACCGTGACATCAGCCGCGCCGAACCCGGTTTCCTCCGCCAGCTCACGCAGCGCGTTGGCCTGGAGATCCACGATGCCCGCGGCGTCGGCATCGGCGGGCTCGGGCGTGCCTGCCGGAAAGTAGAGTTTTCCGGCACTTGCCGTTCCGGCGCTCATCTCGCCGAGGATGAAGGCCCCGTCTGCCGAGCGCAGCGCCGCCATCGCGAAAAGATTGACCACCGGCGCGCCGGGAAATCCGAAATCGCGCCAGCAGAGGAACGGCTTGTAATTGGTCTCGAAGCCGCGCGCCCGCAACGTGCCGCCGTCGGCCTGGTCAATGGCGAGATCATGCGCCACCAGCACCCGCCCATCGAACAGGCCCGGCTTTTCCGCCCGCAAATCCGCCCAATGCGCGTCGATCCGTACGGCCGCGTCGCGGGCGAAAGCCCAATCGTAGGCCTCGCAGCGATAATCGATCGTCGCCGCCCGCCGGATCGCCTGGGTGCGCATCAAATCTCGAGCGTCCCTTGCGCGATCATCACGGCGGAGCCGCCGATGGCGACGCGGCTCAACTGGCCGCCCTCAACGGCCAGGGCGAGGCCGATGAAGCTCGGGCGACCCATCTCGACGCCCTGATGCAGCGTGCAATCATGATCGCCATCGGCCAAGGCTTCGTTGGCCACCAGCACGCCGGCGAAGGCCGCGGCGGCCGAACCTGTCGCCGGGTCTTCGGCCACGCCGAGCCCCGAGGCGATCATCCGCGTGCGATAGGCATGCGGTCGCCGCGCGCCGTCGGGCGTGTAGAGGTAATAGGCGCGGCGCTCCGTGGCGGCGCCGGACAGCGCCGCCCGCCCGAGCGCCTCGAGCGAGGCGAGCGGCACGAAGGTGAACGGCACGCCGGCGGAAAAGCAGGTGGGCCCGTGCTCGCCGAAGCCGATATCGTCCGGCGCTAGGCCGAGCAAGCTGGCGGCCTCGTCGCGGGACGGGCCTTCGCCGGTCCGCTCCGGCAGCCGCGGCACGTCGAACGACGCATGCGCCGCCTCGCCGCGCCGATGGCGGACGCTGCAGGACACGGGGCCGATGCCCTCCTCGAGCACCAGGCCGACATCCTGGCCGTGCAGCAGATCCGGCGCCTGCAGCTTGGCGAGCAGGACCGCCGTGCCGACCGTCGGATGCCCGGCGAACGGCAGTTCCGTGGTGGGGGTGAAGATGCGCAGCCGCGCTGAATTCACGGGATCCCGGGGCTCGGCCACGAACACCGTCTCGGACAGATTGAACTCGCGGGCGATTTTCTGCATCGCCACGGCGTCGAGGCCGGCGCTGTCGAGCACAACGGCCAGCGGGTTGCCGGCGAGCGGCTCCGCCGTGAAGACATCGAGCACATGGTACCTTCGGCGCATGCGGCCCCCCTTGTTGGAGGCGAGATGCACGCCCCGCTCCCCCGCCGTCAAGCCGATAGCGAACACGGGGCGCGCAAAGGCTTGGACTAGGCGACGTCACCGCCTATGTTTCGCCAAACACAGGAAAGCGCCCACCCATGCCCGATTCTTTCACCGTCGAGAACGTCAGCCGCGAAGACCTCAAGCGCGGCATGGCCGACGGCACGATCGTGCTCGTCGATGTCCGCGAGCCCTACGAATATGCCGATGGTCATATTCCCGGCGCCGGTCTCAACCCCCTGCAGAGCTTCGATCCCGAGGCGCTGCCGCCGCAAGAGCCGGGCAAGCGCATCGTGCTCTCCTGCCGGTCGGGCAAACGCTCGCTCGTGGCGATGGAGCGGGCGCGGGCGGCGGGCCGGACCGACATCACGGCGCATTATGCCGGCGGCATGCTCGACTGGAACGCGGCCGGCGAGCCTATCGAAGAGTAACGTTAAATCGACATCTGCCGAACGCCTAGGCGGCTGAAGCTTGACTGCAGCGTTCAGCGCGCCATGTGTATCCCATGTTGTTTGGAGAGACTCAGATGAAACTTCGTTTTGCCGTCGCCGCCAGCCTGCTTGCTCTGGCGTCGCTTCCGATCGCTGCCCAGGCCCAGGGTCTTGTCGGCGGCGCTCGTGAAGGCGCGCATGAGGGTGATCGCGCAGCGGGTCCGCTCGGTGCGGTCGTCGGCGGCGCAGTCGGCGCCGGTGTCGGTACCGTCAACGGCGCGCTGGGCATCCACCGCGGTCACCGTTGCTACTACCGCCACGGCCATCGTCATTGCCGTTATTGATCCCGCGGGCTCGACGAGCCTTGCCCTAAAGCAAAGCGGCGCCCGTGAGGCGCCGCTTTTTTTGTTCGTCCTGCCGAAGGCTACTTCTTTTTGTCGGCATTCGCGCCGATCTTCAGAGAAGCCGCCGCCGCGATCACTTTCGGCTTTTCCTTCTTGGGCTTCTTCTTTTCCTTTTGAGCGCCGTCACCTTTTGCCATCACGCACCTCCATTCGATTCAAGCTTAGGCTTGGGACATGACCGCGTCTATATGGCCTTGCTCCAAGCCCCTGCTTTTACCGCGATATTCCTGGCCCTTTCCGGCAAATTCAAGAGCGTCGCACGCACGGTCGCAAAGCGTCGCCTTACGTCCGAATCAGTTGTTCGACCCACGGGCCCCTGGCGCGCCGTCAGCGTTGGGCGGTCGCTTCATCGTGGTGCCCGAGCTATCGCTGCGCCCCGAGGTCGGCTGATCCGGCTGCATGGTCTTGCCGGAGGACATGCCGTTGGCGTTCGGCGGCCCCTTCATCTTCACCGCGCCCGTCGCACTATCGGAGTCGCCCGGGCTCTGCGCCATTGTCATCGATGGTGCGAGGGCAAGCGTTGTCGCCACTGCGACACACAGAATCGTAAGTCTCATGGTCGTTTTTCCCGTTCAGTTGCTGTTTTATTTTTTATTTTGGTAACGGGAGACGCTGGAGCGTAGTTCCGAGGCCGCATTATGCCGTTCGGAGCATCGAATCATCACCAGTCGCGCCTGCGGATGCTCTCGCAAATCTATCCTAATTCATCGAGCCCGACGCGTGTCGTGGAAAAAAGGAGGGAACGAGACCGGTGGCATGCCGTTTACGGCGAAACCACTGGAGATCAATCAATGTCGATGAAACATGCCATTCTCGCTCTCGGTCTCGTGATCGCAGTGCCGGCTTCGTCCTTTGCACAGGGCACGATCCGCGGCGCGGAACATGGCGCCAATGAAGGCGACGCGGCGGCCGGTCCGGTCGGCGGCGTCGTGGGCGGTGCCGTCGGCGCTGCAACCGGCACGGTCGGCGGTGTTCTTGGCGTCGGTGGCGATCACGGCTGCGAGTCGAAGACGGTGCATCGTGAGAACGGCGCTGGCGACTCCGAGACGGTGCATCGCAGCAACTGCCCGTAACGAGAATTTCCTTGAACAGCGACGGCGCGGGTCTTATCCGCGCCGTTTGCGTTTGCGCCTTCAGTGGCCGCGGGCGTCGATCCGCCAGACCGCGACGAGCCGGTCGCCATCCACGACGTGAAGCCAATCGTGAAGGTTGACCGTCGGGTCGCAATGCGGCGTGACGAGTTCGATCTTCGCTCCCAGCCCCGGGCGGTTCGGCGCATAGATGCGCCCGTGTTCGTCGCCGAAGAACGCGTAAGTCGCCTCGCCTTCGACGCCGCGCGCGACGAGCGGCAGCGGCCCGTCGGTCGCGAGGCTTTTGACCCCGGCATCGATCGTGACGTAATCCGCCGCGTTGACGCTCACCACGCTCGCCTGCGCGAAAAGGGCGATCTCAAACGGTTGCGACGCAAGACCGTCACGAAGCACAGGCGCATATTGTGCGTCGCCGAACAAATAGGACCCGGGCTGCAACTCGGTGAACGGCGCCATGTCCATATCATGGGTGCCGGTCCCGGCCCCGCTGACGATCTCGAGACGCAATCCCTCTACCGCGGCCGCGGCGATGATTCGGGTTACGGCCTCGCGCAGACCCGCCGCCCGCGCCGCGCGCGCCGCGCGGTCCTCGATATGCTGGATGTTGCCGGCGTAGGCCTGCAGGCCGCGCAATTCTACATGGGGCAGTGCCTCAACGGCCGCCGCCAGCGCGACGGCATCCGCTTCCGTTGCCACGCCGGTCCGATGGTAGCCCGAACTGAAATCGACGAGGATGCCGAGCGGAAAGCCGAGCGACGCGGCAGCCGCGGACAGCGCTTCGGCATTCGCCGGATGATCGCAGACGACCATCAGGTTGCCGGCACCCGCGCGCCGCGCGATGGCGATCAGGCGTTTGATATGCGTCGGCGTCACGACGGGCGACGTGATGAGGACGCCGGGGATGCAGCCGGCCACCATGATCTCCGCCTCGCGCAGCACCGTGCATGACACGCCCAACGCGCCGGCAGCAATCTGCCGACGCGCGATCTCGACGCTTTTGTGCGTCTTGGCGTGCGGGCGCAGGGCCATGCCACGGCCCGCCGCCGAAGCCGCCATGCGCACCAGATTGCGCTCGAAGGCCGGCAGGTCGAGGACGAGGGCCGGCGTCTCGAGCCGATCGCGCCCGTCCGGCGCGCCGATCAGATCCGCGTTCGGTCCGAGGTCTTGAGAGTTTGGCATGGTCCGCCTGTCCGCTGCATCACGCGTGTACGGAGCGCCTTAAGCGGCCACCACGGATCAATGTCAAATCCGGTCCAAAGCCCCGAAACCGAATTCCGACATGCCCTATCCCGTGCTATAGCGCGAGCGGATCTATTAGGAGCATAGTGATGAAAGTCGTCAGAGTCGGTCTCGCCGTCGCCGCGTTCCTCGCGCTCGGCACCCCCCTCGCCAGCGCGCAGATGGTGGTCAACCCGAACCTCGGCGAACGCGTCGACTATCCGTTCTACACGGACGATGGCCAGCGCCTGCATTTCCGGCATCATCACCATTATCGGCACGCCGCCTACCGCTACCACTCGCGGTTTTTCATCATCAAGTCGGCGTTCCCGACGCCGCCAGTGTTCGGCTGGGCCACCTGCTGCCAATAGGCCGCGTCAGAATACGCCGGCTTTAGCGATCCGGCGCGCCGCCTTTGCGGCGCGCTTCAGCGCATCGCCCTGCGGCGGCAGCGCGGCGATCATGCCGGCAGCAAAGGCCGCGCTTTTCCAAAAGACGAACGGCGTGCCGGGCGGGACGTCGCGGTCGACCATCGTCGCGCGAAGGTGGTCGCGCATCGCATCATGGTCGTGGAGCGCGCCGAGCGTCTCCTGAAGCACCTGAAGATCGCTCTGCAGCCGGCGGAACGGCTTGCTCCCACGCCCCAGCTTCTTCGCATTCTCGAAGAAATCGAGGTTGTAGCGCAGCATCTTGGCCTTCTTCCGGATGTCGTGCAGCGCATCGCTCGTCATGCCCGACAAGCCATCCGCCTGTTTGGCCAGGGCCCGGCGACCGTGTTCGAGGCGGTCTTTGACGAAAGGCCGGTAGCCGGCATCGCGTTCCGCTTTGCGCACGCCATCGCCTGAAAATGCCAGCAAATCCAGCACCAGCAGGCGCCATCGTTGCGAGTGGAGCGCGGCCTGCAGGTCCGCATGCGCCTGCCCCTGCAGGCCGCGCATGATCGTCGCGAGATCCGCGGCCCCGGGGATCGCCGCATCAGCCTCCGCCGGATCGAAGACCTCGCTCTGGAATACGTCGGCATCGCGGGCCGTGCCGAGCGCATCCCCGATCCACTTGATCTCCTGGGTGAGGGCGTCGAGCGCGCCTTGCCGCAGCGCGGGCTTGAACAGGTTCAGCGCCCCGCGCAGGCGGCGCAGCGCGATCCGTGCCTTGTGCGTCGCCTCCAGCGCCTCGGCCGTCGGGATCAGGGTGGCATTGACGAGCAGCGCGTGCAGGCAGGCTTGAACGATGGCCTCGAACGCCTGCGCGAGGGTCATGCCGTCGGTAAGGGTCAGGGCCAGCGCCTTCGTCGGGCGCCCCCAACTGGCGTCGGCGAGGCCGTAGCCGCGTTCCGATTTGCTGGAGAGGCTCAACACGAGCGGCAGGTCGCGCACCAACGCGCGGGCAAGCGCCAGCACGGTATCGGCCGACCCCTCCTTGAGCTCCAATTCAAATTCGCTGACCGGGAGCGCGCGATCCTTGGCGCGGATCTCCCCCTGGTCGAAGGCGCCTTCGATAGCGGCGCCATTGTAGCGGATCGGCACCGTCGTGCGCCGGACCTCGACGGTAAACTGCGGATCGAGTTCTTCGGCCCGACGGCCACGAAATAGCGCCTTCAAGGGGGTCGAGCGGAGCCATTCCGCATCCGGGCGCGCCGCGCTCGCTACACATTCCCACTCGTCGCGGTCGACGATCGAGGCGCCGGACCGCTTGAGCGTATGCACGGTGCCCTGCTCCGATCGCCGAACTCGCAGGCTGATCCGCCGCGCACGCAAAAGCGCGCCTGCCGTGTCGAAGTAGGTCGACACCAAACGGCTGGCGCCGCGTGCCGCGAGAGCGTCCGCCAGGGCCGGATGAGCCATGAGGCGGCCCGAGTCACGCGGATCGATCTCGAATTTCAATTCGTACTCACGATCGTCCAAACGTCATACCCTGTTTCATGCCGCCCACCGCCATGGGACCCTGACGCAGCCGCGCGCCTGCCTCACATCAAGGCACGGGCCTTGCTGGCAGTCGAGATCGACACAGCAATCCCAGGAATTCCCTCTATGATCAACCGCCGCGACCTCCTGAGCGGCCTCGGTGCGGGCCTCGCCCTCGCGCCGCTGCCTGTTTTTGCGGCAGAGCCGATCACCATCAAGGTCGGCGTGCTCCGGCTGATCCATTCGATCACACCCTACTTCTACCAGCAATTCGCCCCTGCCGGCGTGACCATCGAGGTCCTGCCGTTCGAGAGCCCGACCGAGGGCAAGAACGCCGTCGTGACCAAATCGGTCGATTTCGGCACCTTCGGGATCGCTGCCGCGGTCCTCGGCGGCGCGGCCGGCGAGCCGATCGTCGTGATCGCCCTGATGTGCGATCGCGGCATGGGGATCATCGCCAAGAAGGACTCCGGGATCACCACCCTCAAAGACCTGAAAGGCAAGCGCGTCGCCCTATGGCCTGGCTCGACGCAGGAGGTCTTCGCCCTCGAGCGGCTACGCATGGAAGGCATGAGCGTCAAGGACATCACGCCGGTGCGGATCTCCTTCAGCGAGATGCATATCGCTTTGGCGCGCGGCGACATCGACGCCTATGTCGGGGCCGAACCCGCGCCCGGCGTCAGCCTCTCTTCGGGCGTCGGGACGCTGGTCGAGTATCCCTACGGCACGGAAATGGGCGCGCTCAACCAGATCCTCGGCACCCATCGCGACACGATCGACCAGAACCCCGATCGCGTCCGCCTGCTGCTGCAGATTCACCGACAGGCGTCGGACTTCGCGGCAAAGAACCCCGATGCCGTCATCGCCATGGCCGGCCAGAAGCTCGGACAGAAGAAGGCAGCGCTGCTCATCTCGATCCCCAACGTCGAGCTGAAGTGGAAGCTCGGAGCGGCCGAGGTCAAGCAGGTGAAGGCCTACGCCCAGCACATGCTGGAGCTGAAGCAGATCAAGCGCCTCCCGGAATTTTCCACCTTCCTCGACACCGAATTCGTCGATGCGATGGCCGCGGCGCAACCGTGACGCTGGCCGCCGATCCCTTGGCGCCTGCCATCCCGCGCGGCCAAAACCTTGCGGCGCGGCTGAAGACGCCGGCGCTCGCCCTTATTCTGCCCGTGATCTTCCTGGCCGGCTGGCACCTTGCGACCGCCGGCCGGCCCTACAGCCTGATCCCGCCGCCCGCCGACGTCTGGACGGCGATGCAGGATTTCGCCGTCGGCGGCATCAACGACGACGCTTTCAGCGCCACCCTCCTGACCCATCTCGTCGCCTCGCTGTCGCGGGTGTTCGGTGGCTTCGCGCTGGCCACGCTGCTGGCTTTGCCGCTCGGCATGCTCATCGGCCGGGTGCCGCTGGCGCAGCGGCTGTTCGACCCGACGCTGCAGTTCCTCCGCCCGGTGCCGGTCACGGCGTGGCTGCCGCTGTCGATGATCCTCTTCGGCCTCGGCCCGCGCTCGGCCTATTTTCTCGTCTTTCTCGGCGCCTTCTACCCCGTGCTGTTCAACACGATTTTCGGGGTCCGCTCGGTCGAGCCGCGGCTGTTCGAGGCGGCGGCGATGCTCGGCTGCGGTCCCCGCGCGCAATTTTCGCGTGTGGTGCTGCCGGCGGCGCTGCCCTCGATCTTCACCGGCCTGCGGCTTGGCCTCGGCTTCGCCTGGGTGGTCATCGTCGTCGGCGAGATGACCGGGGTGCAGACGGGGCTCGGCGCCGTCATCATGGAAGCCCGCCAGCTGTCGCGCACCGATCTCGTCATCTGCGGCATGCTGGTGATCGGCATCGCCGGCTACCTCTCCGACCGCGCGCTGATGCTGATCGGCCGCCGCCTGCTGGCCTGGAGCCCTACCCATGGATAAGGCCGCGCTGCCGATCCTCGACATCCGCGACGTGTCGAAAACCTTCAGCCTGCAGGGCCAGCGCATCGACGCGCTGCGCGGCGCCAGTCTCACGATCAAGCGCGGCGAGTTCATCTGCATCATCGGCGCGTCCGGCTGCGGAAAATCGACGCTGCTACGCATCGTCGCCGGCTTCGAGACCGCGACGTCCGGCGAGATTTTGATGTGGGGCAAGCCGGTCGCCGGTCCGATGCCGAGCCGCGGCATGGTGTTCCAGGACTACGGTCTGTTCCCCTGGCTGTCGGTGCGCGGCAACATCGCCTTCGGGCCGACTTCGCGCAAACGCCCGAAGGCCGAGATCCGCGACACCGTGGAGCGCTACGTCGAGCTCGTCGGCCTGCAGCGCTTCGCCGACGCCTATCCCCACCAGCTCTCCGGCGGCATGAAGCAGCGCGTGGCGATCGCCCGGGTGCTCGCCAACGAGGCCGAAGTGGTGCTGATGGACGAGCCCTTCGGCGCGCTCGATGCGATGACCCGCGAGCGGCTGCAGGCCGAACTCTTGGAGTTGTGGCAGCGCACCGGCCTCACAGTGATCTTCGTCACCCACTCGATCGAGGAGGCCATCGTGCTCGCCGACCGCATCGTGGTGATGTCGCCCGGCCCCGGCCGCATCGACTCCGTCCACGCCGTCACCCTGCCCCGCCCCCGCGACGTCGCCGACCACGATTTCAGCGACGTGCGCCGGATGATCGGGAGGCAATTGCACAGCCATCTCGCGCCAAAAGTGGCGTGAAGCGCAACACGTTTGGCGCTGCCCCTGCCGATGCCATGCGTTACTGCGTGAGATGCGCCGTCTTCACGGCGTTGGCAAACAGGTTGTTGATGGCAGCCGTGATGTCGCCATCGGTGCTGACCTGCGTGTAGAGCCCAGGTGAGGCACATTGCGACAGAGCCGTTCCGATATTCGGCTGGAACGGTGCAACATTGTCGTTGTAAAACGCATTCGTCGGAAGCGGATTGTAGGTCGTGTACAGGATCGCGATGCGGACCCCGCGGGATCGGAGCGGCGTACACCAATCCGTTGTGCCGCCGATCGTCGTGATTTTCCGTCCGCCGGCATATAATTCGTCAATCACCCCGTCCGTCACGATGAACAGCACGGCCTGCGGACTGTCCGATACTTGGTTCGTGCCGTTTCCAGGATTGGCAATTTGCAGGCTGTTCATGGCCGTATCGAATTGCGTGTCCTCGTCGTTATTGTCATTTGTTTTTGTCAAATTGTTGCCGCCATAGACTTCCAGCATTTGGATATTGGCGGCGTCGGACTGCGCCTGCGACAGGTTTGAAGTCAATTTCGTTATCGTGTTGAAGGCGGTGTCGAACGTATAGGTGCCGATCTGGTATTTTGCGTTATTCTGGCTTCCCGTGGCGATCGCCGTCGAGATCATGCTCGAGACTGCCGTCTGCACGAGGTCGATGCGGAGCGTGACACCAAGATTTCGGGCGAGCGTGTAATTGTCTTCCGGGGTCGAGCTGTGTTTCGGGACGGGGTTCCCCACGACGTCGCCCGCGGCGGGATTGGTCTCGTGGCAGGCAAACGCGCATCCGCCCTGCTGGGATGTGTTGGCGACCATCGTATTGATGCCCGCAGTCGTCGCCGCGATGCCCATTGAGGGCGACGTATCGATCAGCAGATAGAAGTTGATGTTTGGCGCCACGTTGGCGGACGACTGCGACGTGCCGCCGATGGTCATCGTTTTCATCTTCAACAAGGTGGCGAAGGCATTCTGCGATGCGGCCGTGTAGGAAACCGTTGCCGTTCGAACGGTTGCCGTTGCACCGGCCGAATCAACGACCTTTACGGAAAGGTTCGCCGCGTCGACGGTCACACCCGACAGGCTATTGGCCTGCGCGTTGAACATTGCGATCGCAGCAGCCTTGGCGGTGTCTGGCGTTTGAACCATCATCGCCGGCGTTGTCGCTGCAAGCGCCGCGGCATCGGCAACCGCGTTCAGTTTCGCTTCGCGGCGCCCGGCAAGCGAATAGTCGACGCTCATGCCGATGAGCAGAAACACCGGCAGGCTCGCGAGCGCGAAAGTGATCGTCACGTTGGCGCGCTGCCCGCCGACAAATCGTTTCACGAAGTTCAGGACCGTTGGGAGCATTGTCATGATCCGGTGAGAGCCACGGATTGCGCCTGGCGCGGGCGCATGTACAGCTGATCGCTCATCAAGTGAGACCCGGTGAGCTGATACCCGAGGGTCGGCGTGTAGAGGTAGCTGACCTGACTGAGGATGACCGACGTGCCGGGCTGCATGATGCCGACGGGTAGGACGACCACCTTGCCCGTCGTGAGCGCGGTCGCATTGAAAGGCCGGCTCCACGCCACGGTTGAGACCCCTGCGGCACTCGTCGTGATCTCGCTGAGGACGATCGACAGATTCGTCGTCGGAAAGGGCGCCATGACCTGCGCAGACGCATTGAGCACGTTCGCGATATCGTCGTTGGACATGCTCACGTACTGCGTCGTCAAGTCGGCGACGGCACGCGTCGTGATGGTCATCTTTCGATAGGCCGAAAGCATCTGGCTGATTTGGAACCCGCCCAGATAGATCAACAGCAGAAGGGGAAGGACGAGCGCGAATTCGACGGCCGATACGCCGCGCTTGTCGCGCGCCACGCGCAGGACTGCTTGCAGGATTCGGGCGGTCGGCGACATCACTGGTACTGCTCGTTCTTGAACACAGCCGTCGCCAACAGCAGGTGGTTGCCGTTGCTGAGGTTGGACAGGGTGAAGTTCAAGGGGCCACCGATCACCGGCATCTGATACATCACGCGCAGCACGACGATGTCGCCGGGATTGCCCGGGCTAAAACTCCAGACGTTGGACACGGAGCCGTTCTTCGCGAACTTCACCGTAGGGGCGGAGGTCACCGCAGAAGAGAACGACGAATAGCTCTGCACATCGATCATGACGTTGCTGCAGGACAACAGACTAGGCAGCCTTGCGCAGACAAGTGCCAGGTATTGCTGCTGGCTCAAGGTGTTGGTCTGCGCGTATCCCGTCAAAAGAAGGCGCCCGGACTTTTCGGCGGCGGTCTCGAGGCACTGTCCGCAAAAATAGACGAGCGCGGTCTGGATGGACGCGAGCAGGAGCGCGAAAAAAGGCGCGCTGACCAATGCAAATTCGACCGCTGTCGATCCGCGAGGATCGCTCGCGAAGGCTCTAAATAGGCGAAGCCCCCTGAAAAACGTAAAAATCATTGCTCAAAATCGCTATGCCGCGTTTTATCTATGTCACGGCATACGCAATAATTCTTAATTTAGAGTGCGGCACATCCCATAAAATTCAACGCGTTGGCGTGCACCCGGATACTGCAGTCACGGGACGGCGCGTTATTGTCGTTAAGTCGGCGACGGCCTTAAGTTGCCTGCTAGACACATCAAAGCCAGCCGGACGCGCTCGCCGTGGCGTGACACCGAGACGGAGCGGCCACGCGATCCTTCGCAACGACTCGTGCAGACCGACTGCCGACTACGATGCCGGGGGCTTCCCGCCATTCATCAGCGCGATCAGCGCCGGTGAGGGCTTGAACGTCAGGACGCGGCGCGGTGCGATTGCGGCTTCGAGCCCGGTGCGGGGATTGCGCCCCATGCGCTCGCTCTTTTCGCGCACCGAAAACACGCCAAATCCCCGAAGCTTGACCTGGTCCCCGCCGACGAAGGCCTTGGACACTTCGTCGAAAATCGTTTCGAAGACTTTCCGCGTATCCGCGCGCGAGACCGGCAGACAGGTGACATAAACCGCGTCGACGAGGTCGGCGCGCGTCGCGGTTTTGCGGTCGATCGTAGCGTTCCGAGTTTTCACGGCCTCACCTATGCACCTATGCCCAAGCATAGCTACGACGCGATTCGTGCCCTGCCGCAATTGACCGAAAGATGTAGATATTTCGGTGGCGAATGCCGATCTCGCGCTCTGCACAGCGGCAGAGTCACGGTGTTGTATGCGGACATTCGGCGGGTATGCCGCTGATTCTTAAGGAACTACTTCGATGGAGCGCAGAAAATCTCCTCGACGTCCAGATCACGATATTTTGAGCGCCATTCTATTCTATAGCCGCAGCGCCGAATTCTTGTCTTTCGGCACGACCTGACTGGCACCAAACCAGCCAGCTGTTCTTTACCGCCAGACTGCAGTCCATTTAGGAGACGGCAGCCATCTTGTCGGCCATCGACTGATCCTTGTCGCGACGCGTCGAAAAGATCAGGGTGAAGAAGGTGCGTTCGACACCCAGCTCGGCGAGCCTGGCTTCGCATTGCTCCGCCAGGCGGCAGATGGCGCTCAGCTCGCCCTCGACGTTCGTGCCATTGGCATGCATCGTCGCGGTGAGGCCACTGGACTCGATGATCGTCCTGATCTCCCGCACATAGGGTGAAACCGACGGGCCGACACCCATCGGCACGATACACAGGTCTGCGGCCACCTTCATGGAACTCTCACTCAAAACGTTGCGACGCCGGAGCTAGAGCAGAAAACGACGCGGGAAGCACGCGCCGCCGTCCGTACGGCGCAATGGAACGCGTGTCAGGCTGATGGATGGAGCTGCTTCAGGTAGGTGACGACGGCTGAGTAATCCCTGCCGCGGCCGCCGGCCTGCACGAACCGATCGAAGATGTCGCACGCGGCTGCGCCAAGCGGCGTTCCCAGACCTTCGGCGCTCGCCACGCTCTGCGACAGGCCCAGGTCCTTCAGCATCAGCTCCGCCGCGAAGCCTGGCTGATAATCGCGGTTCGATGCCGACGTCGGGACAGGCCCAGGCACCGGGCAATGCACGGTCAGCGCGTAGCACTGGCCCGACGCGGTCGAAGCCACATCGAACAGGGCCTGATGCGAGAGCCCCACCTTCTCCGCAAGATTGAAGGCCTCGCTGACGGCGATCATCGAGATGCCGAGGATCATGTTGTTGCAGATCTTCGCCGCCTAACCGTTTCCGGCGATCCCGCAATGCACGATCTTGCGACCCATCGCGGCAAGGATCGGATTGGCGCGTGCGAACGTGTCCGCCGCGCCACCGACCATGAACGTCAGGGTCGCGTTGCTCGCGCCCTCGGTGCCGCCCGAAACCGGCGCATCCAGCGACGCATGGCCTGCGGCCTGGGCCAAAGCATGGGCCTCCCGCGCGCTGGCGACATCGATGGTCGAAGAGTCGATCATCATCGTGCCGGGACGAGCGGCCCGCGTCGCTTCCCGCCAGACGGCGTTCACCAAGGCACCGCTGGGAAGCATGGTGACGATGACGTCGGCATCGCGTGCCGCAGCGGCGACCGACGACGCAATCACGATGTGCCGGGCTTTCGCCGCGGCACAGGCTTCCGCCTGGACGTCGTAGCCTACGACAGTGTGACCGGCCCTTTGCAGGTTGGCCGCCATTGGGCCACCCATGTTCCCGAGACCGATGAAGGCGATAGTCGTCATGAGCTCACTGCGTCAAGGCTGAGGAAGAAAAACGACCGCTGCGACGTCGAGGCGTCGCAGCGGTCTTGGTGCGGGTGTTGGGAAGGCGGGGATTGTCCTGCGATCGACGTTACGCGGACAGCACGGCCGTCGTCGCGATCTCTACGAGGAACTCCGGCTTCACCATTTCCAGTTTGACGCAAAACCGCGCCGGCAGAAGGTTGGGGAAGTACTCGACGTAGATCGCGTTCATCTTGTCGTAGTCGGCAAGGTCCCGCAGAAAGATCTGATTGAACGTCACGTCGTCCATCGTGCCGCCTGCCGCCTCGACCACAGTCTTGATGCTGTCGAGGACGCGACGCGTCTGGACTTCGATATCGCCGACACCGACGATGCTGCCATCATAGGGGTCGGTGGCCAGCATGCCCGCGACATAGACATGATTTCCCGCTTTGACGCCCCAGTTCAGATGATAGGTGCCGGCCGAGGTCTTGCCGCGGATCCAGTCTTTCGGGTTGATTGGCGTATTCATGGTCGGGTCCTCTTCTCGGGTTCGGGTGGTGCGATCGGCATGCAAAAGCCAATCGCCGTGTCAGACAGTCAGAAAGGCGATGACGGTGTCGTTGAAGGTTTTCGGATCGCAGTGGGACACGGCATGCGCGCCGTCGGACAAAACCTTGAGCGTCGCATGCGGGATCCCTCGCGCCAGTTCTTCGGAGCAGCCGGCCGGCGTCAGAATGTCGTCCTGCGCAACCAGGATCAGGGTCGTCGACTCGATGTCGGGCAGATAGGACGAGCCATCGAAATCGACGACGGCAGCGACGCGCGCTTTCAGGATCGACGGCGTCGTCGAGTTCGCAACCGCCGCGACAAGATCGCGCGCGATCCGGTCCCACTGATCGGAGACGAAGCGCGGCGGATAGAGGAAGATCGGCGATGCCTCATGATATTTCGCGACGCCATAGGCGTCCAGCAGGTTCAGCCGAAGCTCCATGCAGAGCCGCATCTGCGGGCACAGGGTCGCCCACGTCCCGTACAGTACGAGACGATCGATGCGCTCGGGATAGCGCGCTGCAAGGACCTGTCCGATGGCGCCGCCCGTCGAGTGGCCGATGAGCGAAGCCCGCTCGAAGCCGACGGCATCCATCAGGCCCAGGAGATCGTCGGCCAGCATCTCGATCGAATAATCACGCTCCGATCGCACGCTTTTGCCGGTTCCGCGATGATCGTAGCGAAGCACCGTAAAATGCTTCCGCAACTCGGCGATGTTCGGCTCCCAATAGGAGGCAACACCGGCGAGGCCCGTGACGAGGACGACCGGCGGCCCCTCACCGGAGATCTCGTAGTAGAACTCCGAATCCTCGACCGCGACAAAAGCCAATGTCCATGCCCCCAGAATAGCGCGGACGAAGGGCGCGTGATGCGCCATGTCCGTCGGTGTTGAGATTCTTGCTTCGACAGGCTTGCAGCCCAAGGCGGCACCGCCGCGCGACATGCCGTCAGTAGCAACTGGCCCTGCATCGCCGTAGATCAAAGTCGAGACGGCGGCGTTGCCCGAATTGAGCTGTCTCGTGGGTCTCGCGCTTTGCGCTCCGCTCGCGTCGCATAATCAAGGCGATCGCTCGGACGGACCTTGGCGGACGCACGATCCGTCGATCGAGTTCACCCAAACGAATGGACGCTTGTTGCCGTTACGGCAACGGAAATGGCTCTTGTGGCCTCGGTTTTGCATCACACGGCATCGGCGCCAGATGCTCTGCCGCGCGAGGGCGAAGAAGGCGACCAGCAATGAATTTCGTGGCGTTCAAGTATTTTAATGAAGTGGCCAAGACGAAATCGATCCGCCGCGCCGCCGACCGGTTGCATATCGCACCTTCGGCGGTGAGCCGACAGCTCGTGCAGCTCGAACACAGTCTTGGCGCGTTGCTCGTCGAGCGCACCAACGTCGGAATCATGCTGACGCCGGCCGGCGAAATGGTGGAACGCTATACGCTCGGCATGTTCAACGACCTTGAGCGGCTGCAGGCCTCGATCAAGGATTTCAAAGGTCTGCAAGAGGGCGAGGTCAAACTATGCGTGATGGACGGCATCGTCTCGGGCTTCCTGCCCCGCGTCATCTCCGAATTCAATGCGCAGTATCCCGCCATCAATTTCACCGTCACGTCCGATTCGACCGACCGCATGATTGAGGCGCTGATCCGCAACGAAGCGGACATCGCGGCCGTCTACAACAGCCGTCCGCGCGATGAGATCGAGGTCGTGGCGGAACATGTCGAGCCGGTGGTGTGCCTGTTGAGCAAGGACCACCCGCTCGCCAACCGCGCCAGCCTATCGCTTGCCGAGATCTGCGACGTTCCGGTCGCACTGCCGCTTGGAAGCTTTGGGCTGCGCCAGATTTTCGATCGCGCGATCGCCGCCCGAAAGCTGTCGGCACGCGTCATGCTGTCCACGAACAAGCTCGAGCTGACGCGCGGCATTGCGCTTGCGGGCCGCGCCGTGACGATCGGGCCGCGGCTCTCCGCGATGCGCGAAATCCAGGAAGGGTTGCTGAAGGCGGTGCCGATCGAAGAGCCGGAATTCGCGGGCGCCAAGTCGACGATCTGCGTGCATCGCGAACGCCCGCTGTCCTACGCCGCCACCGAGTTTCTCAAGAAGATCGCCAAGGAATTCGCGATGATCGGCGATATCGATTACAGCGGCGTGCCGCAGGTCGAGCGGCCCTGAGTCCACGTTTCGCGTGTTGGCATCTGCGTTGGACCCAAACAGCATGCCGCCCTGCGATCCCGGAAGCCGGAACCGCAAGGCGGATCTTTGTCGTCGTTTTTGAAACCTTAGTAAGGCTGGCTCGAAAGGCCCAGGATGGCGCCGATCGGAACCGCGGCGTCCATGCCGAAGTAGAAGCCGTCCCGGGAGGCGACCGTCGACGCCGGGTTGTAAAAATTGTTGTTGTTGGCGAAATACTGGATCGTCGTGTTGATCGCGAGATAGCTGGCGATCTGGTGATGCGAGCTCAATTCGAACTCGATGCCGTTGCGCGACTTGGTGTACCCGGAACCACCGGCGGCGATGTTGGAGTCCTGAAGATAGGCTTGTTCGCGGTTCGAAAGCTGCGTGAAGTGGATCTTCGCACCGAACGTATCGAAGGGACGGCTCTGGAACGGCGCCAGCAGCGTCAATCCGACGTAGGATTCCATGCTGACAAGGGCACCCGAGGTCACGGGTGCCGAGACGCTGGCATAGGCCGCAAGCGCCGTCGGGTGAAGGTTGTCGGTGAGACCACCGTCAGCGCGCCAGACCGTCTTGATGGCGTCGAGCACGAAGCCGCCGTCGCCGGTGTTCATTCTGAGCGGCTGACCCGGATTGAGGGCCGCCGATTGGCCGGTGGTCGTGAAATAGGGGTCTGCGACCGTGGACGTGTTGTAAAAGCCGACCGCCTCGACGCGCTCGGGATATTTTGCGGTCGTGTAGTCGGTTTTGTAGCCGACTTCGCCGAGGAGGATGGCGCCCGTCGATTTCGTTGCCGCGAAGTTGAAGCCGTGTTCGGCCTCGGCATCGGGATTGTCCTCATAGGCGCCGGCCTGCACGTAAAGCGCCGGGGTGATGTTGTAGGCCGCGCGAGCCCCCCATGATGCCGAGTGGCCCGTACGGGTCCGGGCATCCTGTTCGACGACGTCGTTCCAGCAACTCACGAGGTTGGGGCAGATCGGCAGGATGAACGCCCTGAGCGCATTCGTACGACCGATCTCGATGTCGAGCTTGTCGTTGGCAAACTTCTGCTCGTAGGTCAGCACGGTCAGCTGGTTATCCGTCGGATTGTAGACGGGTTCGTATCCGGACGTCAGGCCGCCGTAGCGCGCGCCGGTCGACAGAACGTTGACCTCGCCGTGGAACAGCTGCTCCTCGACATGCACCGTGCCGCCGGTGATGTTGGCAATATGACCCATGTCGAAGTCGGCGCCGGCGACGAAGAAGGCGGTATTGCTGCTGGAATTCTTGACGATGCCGGAATTGAGGTTGTTGTAGTAGGTCTCGACTTCAAAGAGATGCAGCGTGATGCCGGCGTCCTCAAAAGCCTTGCCGACCTTGGACAGGGGACCGGTCGGGCCTGCCGCCACGGGAGCGGCCAGCGCGGCGGGATGCGAGTCGGGCGAGATCCGGCCGGCGTTCGATCCGGTTGCACCACCCCGATACACAGCACGGTGCCGCAGCTTGATGCGACGCTTTTGAGCCACCGATACCGTCGGCGCCGTCGCATTGGGCGTGTCAAGCGCGGCGCTCGACTGCTCCGCAGCCTTACCCGCGGTGACGGTCAGGGCGAGCAGGCCGATGGCAACGAGGCCGATGCCTCCGGACTCAAAATAGCGCTGTTTCATGGTTTCGTCCCCTCGTGAGATCCATACAGCGGGTCGCGATCCCCCGCGACCCGTCCGCGCTAAAGGTAAGTGGCACACAAAACCAATTGCGCATTTTGTGGCGCTTGGTGGTGGTGTTGCCTCAAACCAGAAGCTCGGCGTTCTGTGCTGATGATCTCTTGTTAATCGGTGCCCGCGTCGAGCCGTAACACCGATCGAGCGGATGCTTGTTGCCCAAACTGCAACGCCAAACTGTGCTGCTTCTGGCGGCAGACGGCGCTTTTCCCATCGCCTTATGTTCACTGACCTTTTAGGAAAAGCGTAGAATCGTCGCGACAAAGTTGGCGCCCTATGCACGACTGAGTGGCACATTCGGCCAGGAAACGCCCAAAAGATTTGCGTGGGATTGAGCGTTGCGACTCCGGCAACGCGGCATAGTGCAATCTCGGGTATGCGCCCGCGGCGGCGGGCTGCTAGATTTTGCCCAGCGACGTACCCCTTTCGCCACGAGGATAGAGCAATGGGCTTGGCTGAAAAATCCGTAGAGCTCGGCGTCTTCCTGCCTGTCGGAAACGGCGGCTGGATCACGTCGACGACAAGCCCCGAAACGCCGGCAACCTATGCCTTCAACAAGCAGGTCGCGGTCCTCGCCGAGAACCTTGGATTTGATTTCGCGCTCAGTATGGCGAAATGGCGCGGCTACGGCGGCCCGAGCAAGCATTGGGATACCACGCTCGAATCCCTCACCACGATGTCCGGGATTGCGGAGGCGACGAGCCGCATCGGCGTGTGGGGCACCGTTCATACGATGGTGTTCCATCCGGCGGTGGTGGCCAAGATGGCTGCGGTGCTCGACCAGATCTCCGGCGGACGGTTCGGCCTCAATCTGGTAGCCGGCTCGAATCCGAGCGACCAGGGCCAGATGGGTCTGTGGCGCGACCTCGATCACGCCGGCCGCTACACCCTCGCCAAGGAATGGATCACCGTCGCCAAGCGGTTGTGGACCGAGGAGCGGGTCGACCACGAAGGCGAGTTCTTCACGCTGACCGATTGCATGTCCAATCCCAAGCCGGCGAAGCTGCCGCCGATCATCTGCGCCGGCGGTTCCGACAGCGGGTTCCGCTTCACCGTCGAGAACTGCACCGGGAGCTTCCTGCTCGGCAGCGACTCCGACGATTTCATCAAGACGGGCTTGCGCGCCAAAGAGATCGCCGCGGACATGAATCGCCCTGAGTTCAAGACCTATGGCCTGTTCACCATCGTGCCCGGCGCAACCGACAAGGAGGCCGAGGATCGCGTGGCCTTGTTCAATTCCGGCGTCGATCGCGTGGCTCTGGACAACCAGACGCGGGAATATTCCGGCGACAAAAGCCTCAAGCAGAACACCATGGCCAACCGTTTCATTCAGCAGGGGACCGAGGCTCGCTCGATCACCAAGGCTGCGGTCATCGGCTCGCCCGAAACCATCGCGCGCAAACTCGCGACGATCATCCGCGGGGCCAATCTCAACGGCGTGACGGTGATCGTGCCCGATTTCATCGACGATCTCAGAACTGTCGGCACGGACGTCGTGGCGGCATTGGCCGCAGACGGCATCGTCACCACCGCCTCCGCAAATCAGCGGCAGGTGGCGGCATGACGCGGCTCGTCAATCCACCAGCTCTGAAGGCGCAAAGCTATTACAACCATGCCGTGGTCAAGGCCGGAACGCCGGTGTTCCTGACCGGCCAGGTCGCCTGGGATGGCGACGGCATCATCGTCGGGCCCGGCGACATCGCGGCACAGATTGCGCAGACGTGGCGCAACATCGACGCCCTGGTCACCGAGATCGGCGCGACACGACAGGATATCGTGAAGCTCGTGACCTACGCGACAAGCCGCGATTTCCTCCCCGCCCTGCATGCGGAACGCGGGCGTTTCTTCGGCGACGGCCCCTACCCCGCCAGCACGTTCATCCTGGTCGCCGGCCTTGCCGAGCCGGACCTGCTGGTCGAAATCGACGTCACCGTGATGCTGCCGCATGGTGCGGCGTAACCGGCTGCCAGTCCCTTACGCCGATGCAGACGCCACAAGTTTGATCACGACCTGCCAGCCCGATTTTCTCGCCTTGCCGATAGCCGCTTCCTGCCGAAACGCCTCCTCCAGATAGAAACACGACGGTCATGACCCCTATGAACAAAAGCCTCGCCCGCCGCATGCTCCTCGTCTCCGCCGCCGCCCTTGCCGTCTCGGGAAGCGCGGCGCCGACATTTGCGGCTGATCTCCCGGAGGTCGCCGGTCTCTTCACCGGGTCGGTGACGCAGGGCAGCTGGGATGTCGGCGGCTATCAGGCCTTCGAGAAGATGGCCAAGAAGTATAACTTCAAACCATCTCACGTCGAGGGTGCGTCGTACGAGAAGGCGCCGGCACTGCTGCGCCAGTTGGCCTCGCGCGGCGTCAAGATGATCATCTGTCATTCGTCCGGCTATGCCGCGGCGATCCAGGAAGTCGCTCCGGATTTCCCCAACACGCAGTTCGTCCTCTACAGCTATGCCGACTCGAGCCATGGCCTGAAGAACTATACGGCCTGGTCGGTCAACTGGGATGAGTACGGTTACGTCGTCGGCGCTCTGGGCGCCGGGGCGAGCAAGACGCATCACATCGCGATCGTCGCCGCGGAGCCCATTCCTTCCGCCAAGCGGTCGATCGAATTCATGATTAAGGGCGCCAAGAGCGTCGATCCGAAAATCCAGGTGGACACCGTCTTCACCGGTTCGTTCACCGATGTCGCCAAGGCGAAGGAGATCACGACGGGTCTGATCGCCCGGGGTGCGGACTTCGTGATCCCCTCCGCCGACGCGGCGGATGCCGGGATTCAGCAGGCCGCGGATCAGGAAACCGCGATGACGATGGGTGAATATACCGACGAAGGCGCCAAGTTTCCCAACGCCATCGTCAGCAGCACCATGCTGAACTACACGATGGCCTACGATCAGATCGGCAAGATGTTCACCGACCACACGCTTGGCGACAAGGTCGTGCCGCTCGATCTCGCCGGCAAAGCCTGGACGTTGAGCACGCCGTTCAAGCACGTGGACAAGGCCGTCGAGACCAAGACGCTCGCCGTCATCGACGCGATCGCCACCAAGAAAATCGACGTCGAGAAGTAACTAGCACGATGGACATGCGGGACACGCCGATCGTCGCGATCGACCATGTGACCAAGCGCTTCAAGGCGCATGTGGCGCTGGATCGCGTGTCCCTGTCCCTTCGCAAAGGCGAGCTTCACGCGATCGTCGGCGAAAACGGCGCCGGCAAGAGCACGCTGATGAACATCCTCTTCGGCCTTCAGCAGCCGGACGAGGGTGGCATCCTGATCGATGGCCGCCAGGTCATCCACCGGAGCCCGTCTGACGCGATCGCCAACGGGATCGGCATGGTGCACCAGCATTTCAAACTTGTGCCGAGTTTCACCGTCAAAGAAAACCTGTGCCTCGCGGCACGGCCGGCCGTGCGTGCCAAACTCCGGACGGACCGCGACGTCGCGGCGATCGCCGAGCGTTATGGCATGACGCTCGATCCGTCCGCCCTGACGGGGCGTCTGCCGCTTGCCATCCAGCAGCGGGTCGAAATTTTGAAAGCGCTGGTCAACGAGGCCGTCGTCTTGATCCTCGACGAGCCGACGACGATCCTCAACCCCCGCGAGGCGGAATCGCTTTATGGCGTGCTCGGCCACCTCACCCGGGAAGGTCACGCCGTCGTCGCCGTGACGCATCATCTCGACGAAGTGTTGCGCTACAGCGACCGCGTCTCGGTGATCCGCCATGGCACGCTCGTCGGCACCGCTCTGACCAAGGAGATGAATCGCGACGCGCTGGTCCAGCAGATCGTCGGGCGCAGCGTCGCCGTCGATAGCCGGCTGCCGGGCCGCGTCGACGCGGTCGGCGAGGAGGAACTGCGCCTCGAAGGCGTGTCGGTTCCAGGCACCGCCTTTTCGTCCGGTCTGCACGCCGTCGACCTCACAGTGCGCGCGGGTGAAGTCGTCGGCATCGCCGGCGTCGAAGGGAACGGCCAACGCGAATTGTTCGATATCCTGGCGGGCCTGCGGGCGCCGGTCACGGGCCGGGTGTGGACCCGGGCCATGGACGCACGGCAGCGGCCGATCGTCAACCTCGTTCCCGAGGATCGGCACACCGAAGGCCTGATCCTCGATCTTCCCGTATCGATCAACCTGCTGCTCGACCAGCTCGACGGCGCCGCCTATTCCCGCTTCGGGGTCTTGCGACATGGCGCGATCGCGATGCGGGCCCGCGACCTTGCCAAGACCTACGACGTGCGGACCGCCGACATCGCGCTGCCGGCGCGCAGTCTCTCCGGCGGCAATCAGCAGAAGATCGTCATCGCCCGGGCGCTCAGCGGCGCCCCGCGCGTCCTCATCGTCTACCAGCCGACCCGCGGCCTCGACGTGGCGGCGAGCGAAGAGGTGCTGGCGCGACTCCGCGGCGCCGCGGATGACGGCCTCGCCGTCCTACTCATCTCCAGCAACCTGCAGGAGATCATGCGCATGAGCGATCGGATCAAGGTTCTCTACGAGGGCGAGTTCGCGGGCGAGATCGCCGGCGTGGATGCCACCGCCGATCGCCTCGGCCAGTGGATGGTCGGGGGACGCGATGCGGACATCGCAAGCAGGATGGCGTCATGAAGACAGATGTCGCAACTGACGCGTTCCCGCCGCCGATATCGTGGCGCGCGCGCCTGCTCGATCTCGGCGGCGGCGGCCTACGCCTCGGCATCGTTCTCGCGACCTTCGCCGTCAGTCTCATCCTCGTCCTCGGCATTCTCGCGGCGCTGGGCGTCGCCCCCGGCCGCGGCCTGTCCGTTTTCGTGATGGGCGCCGTCGGATCGCAACGGGCGTTCGCCGATACGCTGGTCTTTATGGCGCCGCGGCTTCTCGTGGCGCTCGGCGCCATCGTGGCTCTGCGGTGTGGCCAGTTCAACCTTGGCGGCGAGGGACAGCTGCAGGTCGGGGCGATCGGCGCGATCCTGCCCGCGACGATGCTTCCGCCCTCCCTAGGCTGGCTTCTGCTTCCCTTGTCATGCCTCTGCGCCGCGGCGTTCGGCGCGCTCTGGGCGCTGATTCCCGCCGTCCTAAAACTCTGGCGGGGGGCCGACGAGATCATCGTGACCCTGATGCTCAACTTCATCGGCATCTATCTCGTCAAATATCTCGTCCAGGGGCTGCTGCAGCCACGGGGATCCGAGTTCAACATGTCGGCCAAGGTGGCCGATGGCGCGATCCTCCCGGTGCTCGTCCCCGGCACGCGGCTTCATGCCGGGGTGATTCTGGCGCTGCTCGCCGCCGCGGTCGTGTGGTTCCTGTTGTATCATACGGCCTATGGCATTCGCCTCCGCGCCACCGGGCTGAGTCCGCGAGCCGCGCAGGTGCAGCGCCTCCCGGTTGCCCGGCTTCTCGTCAGCTCGATGGCGATTTCGGGCGCGATCGGCGGGTTGGCTGGCGCCACCGAAGTCCTGGGCGTGCAGTACCGGCTGATCGACGGGTTCAGCACCAACATCGGCTTCGACGGTCTCGCCATCGCCTACCTCGGCAGCCTCGAGCCCCTGGCGACCGTGCTGGTCGCGCTGTACTTCGGCGCCATATCGAGCGGAACCTTGGCGCTTCAGAGCGTGCTCAGCATTCCCGGCGCGCTGTCGGACATCATGACCGGCCTGCCCATCGTGATCCTGGCCTGCGTCCATGGCGTCCTGCTTCTGAAAGGGAGACCCTTGTGGAAATCGACGCGGTAACGCTCGGGCTGTTCCTCGCCTCGGCCGTTCGCCTGAGCGGCCCGCTGATCCTGGCAAGCCTCGGCGAATTGATCTCCGAACGCGCCGGCGTCTTCAACATCGGGCTCGAAGGCATCATGCTTATCGGCGCCTTCGCCGGTGCCGCGACCATGGTGCTGACCGGGTCGCCGATGCTCGGGGTCGCCGCCGGCGTCGGTGGCGGTGTCGCGAGTGCCGCGATCCTGGCGACGGCCGTCGTGATCATGCGCGCGGATCAGGTCGTCACCGGCATCGGTTTCAACCTGCTGGCGCTGGGAACCACGTCGCTGCTCCGCCAGCTTCTCCTGGCCGGGCCGACGGAATCCGTCTCGGTGCGTGCCGTCTCGGTCTACAAGATCCCGGTGCTCTCGACCTGGCCGATCGTCGGGCGCGGCCTGTTCTCGCAAAGCCCGCTGCTTTACGGCGGCGTCGTGGCCGGCCTGCTCCTGTGGCTGATGTTTCGCTATACGCGGCTCGGCCTCCTGGTCCGGGCCGCCGGCGAGGGCGCCACGGCCGCCGATGCGGCGGGTCTGTCGGTGACCGCGATCCGTTTCGGCGCCATGCTGGCGACCGGCGCGATGACCGGCCTCGGCGGGGCCTATCTCGCCATCGTGGCGTCGGGCGGCGTCTTCGTCGACGACATCACCGCCGGCCGCGGCTATCTGTCGATCGCGATCGCCATCTTCGGGCGCTGGAATCCGATCTGGGTGGTGTTGACCTCGATCCTGTTCGGCTGCGCCGACGCGTTGCAGTACCAGGGCCAATCGATCGGCCTCAACATATCCCCCGCCCTTCTTCTGATGTTTCCGTTCGTTCTCGCGCTCGTCGCGTGGGTCGCGATCGGACGAAGCGCCACGGGGCCGTCTGACCTCGGACGTCCGTTCATCCGCAGCGCCCGCTGACGCAAAGACGGGGAAGTAGACCGCCCGGATCGGCTGCCTTTCACCATGCCCCTACACCAAGAGCCCAATACCCGATGACCGTTTCAGTCTCTCCCAGCGTTCCGCGCGAGCCCGTGCCGCACACCGATACCGAGCGCGAAAGTTTTCGCGCCGCGATGCGCCACCTGGTCGGCGGCGTCAGCATCATCACGGTGGGCGGGGGCGCCGAGCGCGGCGGCCTGACCGCCACATCGGTCACCTCACTGTCCGCGGATCCACCGAGCCTTCTCGTCTGTGTCAAACAGAGCGCGTCGGGCCTTCCGCTGCTGAAAAGTCATGGTCGCTTCGGCGTCAGCATTCTCGGCCATGAGCATCAGGCGATCGCCGATCGCTTCGCAGGACGCGACGGCAGCCAGGGCGCCGACCGCTTTGCCGGCGGCGATTGGATCGGCGGATCGGACTACCCGCCGGTTCTGGCCAACGCCCTCGCCTCGTTCGAATGCGACGTCGAGGATCTCGTCGATCGCTTCTCCCACACTATCGTCATCGGCCGGGTCCGGGAGACACGAGCTTTCGGCGGCGACGGAGCGCTCGTCTATTGGCGCGCCGGATACAATCGCCTCGGCTGAACGCCGGCGTTCCGACCTTCGTAAGGCCGAGGCGGTGGTCGAACAGGCCAGACCATTTTCCACAAAAGTTGCAGACTTTTGTGATCGAGAAAATGCTCAAATTTTTTTAAAAAAGAGAGCCGCGGTCGATCAATCGGAAACGCTTGGGCCGCCGCCCGCCAAGGGCCAAGGCGTCGCGAACGAATAGGAAAGCTGCAGCCTGACACCGGGGTGTCTGCCGCTCTGATGATTGATCGGGATCAGGGCTTCCAACCCGAGCGTGACATCGCCAATCACCCAAAGAACGCCGGGATCGATAGTGCCCGTCGTCGGAACCCGCGATCCGTTGTTGGCAATCGGGATCTCAATCTCGTATTCGACAAGAGGAATCCACCCCTTCAGACTTTTCGCCCAATCGATACTCGGTACGTTCGCCGCGGCGTAAGCAAAACTGTACTGAAACGACCCTTCCAGACTGAGAGCGTAGGGGTTCGACTGATAAGGGTCGTCGACGCCTTGTGTCGACGGCGACGGACGTGACCTTGCTTGAACCGGAGCCTCGAAACCCAGCTGTCCGGTGACGGCGAATGGCCGTGCCCAGGCCAAGCTATCGGACAGATCGCCGGCGCCTCGCCCGAAATAGAGGGTCGGGACGAGAGTGGTGAAAGTGTCGGCCCCGACCTGCGCTGATCCCGTCCGGCCCAATATGCTGGAAAGACCGGCCGAGAAGATGAACTCATGCTCGGCGTTTGCGATGAACTGGTATTTTAGGCCGACCTCCGCATCTTGGAAGCCGCTGCTGCCCGGCCGAAGCGATGTGAAATCAGATTTTATCACGAGGCTCAAAGGGGCCGCGAGCTTCAAAGAGACGTCGGTGCTGAAGTCGGTCCGGCGCGCCCTGTCGGCCGTCCAGCGCGCGATTTGCGGCGCGATCTCGGTTTCGACTTGCGGCTCATCGACGACCAGGGTCGCCGGAAAGTCGCGGTTGCCGGCGTCCTCGGCCCGAGCCTGATGCGGCGCGGCGGCCTGGCAGACGAGCGCAAGCGCTACGACCAGGGCTTTTATTCGCCGGGACCGAGCCGTTCGGGGCGCGACGATATACAGATGGACGTCGATAACACGCACTCAGGCCGGACATGATTCTCTATGTCCGACAAAACGCCGGGAAAGAATACCTGGACAAACAGGGAAGATTTCCCGGGCGGCCCCGGTTGTGTGCGGTCTCGAGCGACAGGATCGGCTACCAGCCGATCCTGATCCCGCCCTTCCCGGCGTAGCTCGTGGCCTCGCCCGAGAACTCGCCTTCGAAGGTGCCGAACAGCGTGACGCTCTGGGTCACCGCGAGCTCGCCGCCGGCCTTGACCTGCGCGGCATTGCTGGCCTGGCGCGCGCCGTCGACGATGAAGCTCGCGGCAGGCAGCGAGATCAGCGACGCCTGCAAGGAGCGCTGCGGCGCGAAGTCGTGGACATAGGCGAGGCTCACCGTCGGCGACAGCGTCATGCCGTTGCCGATTGCGTAAACCGTGTCGAAGCGCGCGCCGACGATGCCGGGGACTGAGGCCAGGCTCTGGCCGGGTACGGCGAGGCCGAGAACACCGGGACCACCGCCGCCAGCCTGCTCGGTGAAGCCGCTCGTCCACAGTTCCGCGATTTCGAGGGCAACGAAAGGCGTGACGCCCACCGCGCCGAGGCCCACATTGAGCCGGCGTCCGGCCTCGATCCGGGCCCTGATTTCGCGCGAACCGAAGTTTCCGTTTTCCGTTTCGCCGGCCAAGGCACCGAAGCCCTGGACCTGTCGACGGGTCGTGTTTTCAAAGGACGAAAAGGCGACGCTCGACTGCACGTAGGCCGGTCCGAAGGTCGCGGTGGCATAGACACCAGCGTGGCCGCCCTTGACCTCGCCCTGCGTCGCAGCACCCGGCGCGTAGAAATTGCCATCTGTGCCGCCGCCGGCGACGCCGATCAGCAGGTCCGGCGAAATCCTGTAGTCGATGCCGGCCGCGCCGCCGCCGATGCTGTCGGTTTGCCCGGTGGCGCCGACCCCGGCATTGCCACGAAGCGATTCACCACCGCCGAAGCCGGTCGACCAGGCGCGCCACGGGCGCGGCGCCTCGGTGTTGAGATGGATCGGGCTCGGGAAGGCAAGCGTCTCGCCGGCATAGGCCAGCGGCACGACTGTATCAGCCGACACGCTGACGCTGACTCCGCCGCCCGGTCGGAAGAACGCCGACTGGTCCTGCATGGCCGAGGTGAACAGCTTGTTGGCCGTGAAGGCGAGGTTTTGCGCGCCGGTCAGCCCCTCGCCGGACAGCATGTCGAAGGTCGAACGCGCGGCCGCCCCATTGCCGAGAATGAGGTTGTTGAGGATGGCGGCGCCGTTGGGATTGGCCGGGCCGCCCACAAGAGCGTTCGCGGCATTCTGGATCGCTTGGCCGACGGCGCGCTGGTTCGATGTGGCGCCGACCGACGCGAACGACACGTCGTTGCGGGCAAGCGTCAGGAACACGTCGTTGGCATCGTAGCTCAACGTCGGCGTCAGGAAGGCGGAGCTCGACGTTGCTGCCGCGAATTGCCCGCTGACGCCGTCCGTCGCCGTCAGGATCGTCACCCGCGTCACATTGGGGAAGTTGAAGTTGCCGATCAGCGCCTGGACGGTACCGCCGGCGATCGTCGCCAGGCCCGTCGTGTTCAGACGATCGTTGGTGGTCGGCGTGACCTTCACGTCGAAGAAGGAATTGGCGGCAAAGCTCGTCGGCCCGATCGCCGTCAATGTGCCGACGGTGAGGCCGCTGCCGGGCGACAGCGTCGCGCCGCTCGCCACCGTCAAGCCACCGATCGTGCCCGAGCCGGTCAGGGCGGCGCCGCTCTGCACGGTGGTGCCGGAGACGATGGAGCCATCGACCTCGAGGACACCCTGAGCGACGCTCGTCGCGCCGGTATAGGTGCTCGCGCCCGTCAGGACGAGGGTGCCGGTGCCCGCCTTGGTCAAGGCGCCGGTGCCGGTGATGGCGCTCGACAGCGTCTCGGTGAAGGCGCCGGTATCGACCGTCGGGTCACCGGTGCCGGTGAACAGGAACGGGTTGGCGATCGTCAGGCCGTTGGCGAGGAAGGCGAGCGTCGTGCCGTCGGCCATCGCGACCTGGCCGGTGCCGAGCGCCGTGTTGCTGCCCACGGCGAGCGTGCCGCCCGAGAGGGTCGTGCCGCCGGAATAGGTGTTGGCGGCGGTCAGGTCGACGGTGCCGGTGCCTGTCTTGGTGAGCGCCGCGGTGCCGGCGAGCGTTGCGGTGATCGTGCCCGCCTGGACGGTATCGGTGCCGGAGACGGTCAACGTGCCGTTCTGGGCGACGCCCCCGGTGAAAGCGAAGGTGGTGAGGCCGACGGTGTTGCCGCCGAGATCGAAGGTGCCGGCCTGTTGCGTAAAGCTGGTCAGGCCGCCGAGCGGTCCCATCACTGCGAAGATGGAAGCGTTCGTGACGTTTGCCGCCGCGAAGGTGCCGGATGCCATGACCGTGCCGGTGTTGGTGAAGACGCCCGTGGCCGTCACCGTCCCGGTCGAGGTCAGGGTTCCCGAATTGGCGAACGAGGCCGCGGCCAGGGTGCCGGCGGTGTTGATGGTTGCGGTGTTGGTGACCTCCCCCATGAACGTTGCCGAGGCGCCCTGATCGATCTGGAAGGTGCCTCCGTTCGTCAGAGACGCGCTTTGAGTGATCGCACCGCCGCTCGCGAGCCCCAGAAGACCGCCGGTGACGGTTGTGGCGCCGCTAAAGGTGCTGACGCCGCTCAGGGCCTGCGTTCCGGCGCCGCTCTTGACGAGGCCCCCGGTCCCGCCGATCGAGCCGCCGAAGTTCACCGCGGTCGTCGCCGCGGTATTGATCGTCAGGGTGTTGGCGCCGAGCGCGACCGACGTTGTGTTGGCGGCCTCGCTCGACAGCGCCTGGATCGTATTGTTGGCGCTGAGCGCCAGGGTTGCGGTCGCACCGCCGCCGACGCGGCCGAGATCGACGCCGCTGCTGGTCGCCAGCGTGTCGACCGCGCCGAGCGTCAGGGTGCCGGCTTCGACGGTCGTGGCACCGGTAAAGGTCTGCGCCTTGGCGAGGATCACGTTGCCGGCGTTGGCGCCGGTGCTATCGTCCTTGTCGAACGAGCCGGACAGCGTCGCGCCGACGCCAAGCTGCGCGCCGTCGCTGATGACGCCGTTATAGGTGCCGTTGGTCGCCTGATCGAAGACCACCAAACCACCGGCGTTGGTGATGTTGGGATTGACCGCCGGGAGATTGGCGGTGGTGATGTCGAGCACGGCCCCGATCTCGACGAAGGTGCCGCCGGAATAGGTGTTGGCCGTTCCGGTGATCTTGAGCGTGCCGCCGATCAGTTCGAGAGACCCGGTGCCCGACACCGCGTTGGCGAAGACGCCGCCGCCGTTCTGCGCGAACTGCAGCTGGCTCGTCCCGTTCAAAACGATCCCGAAGTTGGTCGCGAATTCGTTGGCCACCGCACGCAGCTGCGCGCTGTTGTTGAGAACGACAGAGCTGCCGGCGAGAAGGCCGAGTGCGTTCTTACTGCCGCCGCTCACGTCGAAGAGGCCGGAGCCGTTGAGCGTCAACGCCCCGGCGACCGCGGCGCCGGTCTCGGTGATCGTGCTGTTCAGGACCGAGCTGAGGTTGTTGGTCGTGTCGCCGACCGTCAACGCGGCGCCGTTGCTCAGGAGGACGACGCTGTTGTTGCCGACAGAGCTCAAGGTGGTGAGCGTGTTGTTCGCAGTCACCGACAAGGTGGCGGGTGCCGGCTTGCTTTTGGTATCGGCCAGATTGATGCCGGCGGCATCGGTGCCGAAGATGTTGGCGCCGGCAAGCGTCACCGTGCCTGAGTCGATCGTGATCAAACCGCTGACCGCTGCTGCCGTGCTGAGCGCAACGGCCCCCGAGCCGGCGAAGGTCAGGCCATTGCTGCCGGTGATCTTCGACGAGATCGTCGCGTTGGTCCCGCTCAGCCAGATGACGCCCTCGCTGCCGCCGAAGGCCAGGGTGCCCTGGCTGATCGCGCTGCCGGTGGCGAGAATGAGCCCCGCCGCATCCGTGCCATCGCCTAGGGTCAGGCTATTGGCGGCGCCGAGCGTGATGGTCTTGCCTTCGGTGTTGAGCGCGAAGGCGCTGACGTTGCCGACCGGCGCCGCATTGGCGGCCAGCGCGACGACCGCCGTCGGCGCAGTGCCCAGCGTCGTACCGGTGTAAGTCGCCTTGACGTAGCCATTGGCACCGTAGGTCACGAAGTCATAAGGGCCGACGCTTTTCGAGCCGCCGTTATTCGTCACGATCCACGCCGGCGCGATGCCGTCGATGAGCGAGGCGGTCCCGACGCCAGACCGCAGCGTTTCCGTGGCAGTGCCGAGCGACGTCGCGGAGGTCGGCTGGATGATCAGCGTGCCGGCGCCACTGCGGGCAATACCGTTGGTCAGCGTGACCGTTTCGCCGGCCTTGCCGCCTGACAACTGCAATGTAGCCGTGCCGCCGATGGTCAGATTGGCGAACGTCGCAGCGCCGGCGGTCGTCTTGTTGCTGTTGGTGATAACGAGCGCGCGTTGCACATCGGTCAGCGTTCCCCAGCTCGTGGTGAAACCGTTGACGTCGATCGTGCTGCCGCTGCCGAGGAAGATGTTGCGCTCAAGCGCGGTGAAGGAGGCGCCAGCCTGTAGCGTGCCGCTGTTCAAGTCGATCTGGCTGATCTGCCCCGCGGTCGCCACGGTATTGCCGAGCGCGGCGTCGTCCATCACCTTCACCGTTGGCGCATTGGTGTTGCCGATGATGAGATTGCCGTAGAACAGGGAATTGTTGCCGGACAGGACCAGCACGCCCAGGTTTGCGCTGTTGTCGTCGATCGTGAGGTCCGAGGCTCCTGACGCGTTGCCGATACCGATGTTGTTGACGCCAAGCGAGACGATCGGGCCACTCAGCGTGGTCACGTAGCCATTCAGGTCGATCGTCGCGGTTTCGCCGCCGACGGCGATCGGGCGCAGCGTCGTGAACGTGCTGGTGCCGTTGCCGGCGGCGGTACCGATTTGCAAGGTGGCAGCGCCTTCGTCGAGGCTGTTGAAGACGATGCCGTTGGCCGCCTGCACGCTGGTCTTGATGTTCGCGGGATCGATGGTCGCGCCGGCGGGGACCGCGGCGCCGAGCGAAGCATCGTTGGCGACGATCAGCGTGCCCGCGAGCAGCGACGTGCCGCCGGTATAGGTGTTGGCGCCGCTCAACGTGACCGTGTTGCCCTTATCGGCGCCGAGTTGCAGCACGAAGCCGGTGTTCGGTGTACCGATCGTGATCGGCGCCGCTGCGGTGCCGGCGTTGATCGTCGTGAGGCCGGTGAAGGTACCGTTGCCGTCGAGCGCACCGGTGGCGAGCGTCGCGTTGCTGATGACTCCGTTCAAAGTGATGCTGTTGGCCAGAATGAAGCCCGGCAGCTGCGCCGCTGTAACGGTGCCGGCGACGTTCGGCAGCGTCGTCACGCTCGCCGGATTGAGATTCCACTGGGTGGCGAGCGCAACGTCGCCCGGCGAGATCGTCGGCAGCCCGAGGCCGCCGTTGGCATTGCGGTAGGCAGCCGCCTCGAAGAAATCCTCGTAGAAACCCGTCATCTTGTCGAGGCCGGGGGTCGACGCGCCGACCGCTCCGGTGATGTTCGCCGCCGTCGTGAACAGCGTCGAGCTTTTGTTCTTGAGGATGCTGTATTCGAGCCCGCGATAAACGTCGCTGGTCAAACCAGTGAGAGCTGTCGGAAACGGCGCGCCCGTCGCCGTATTCACGGTCTGCGGGACACCGTCATTGAGCGGCAACAAGAGGTTCTGCGCCTGGAGCGTCGCGAAGAACTGTGCCGTCGTCAGATTGGAGTAGTTGGCGATGACATCGACAAAGACCGTCGGGTTCGACGCGCCGTAGATCGAGTCTTCCAAAGCCGTGAGGGTGTGATGCCCATCCGTCAGGTAGAGCTGGCCGCCGGGTCCGATGACGACAGGTTCGATGTCGGTCAGCAGATTCGCCTGCAGTTGTGACGGCGACAGGAGATCGAAGCCCGCCGTCTTCTTGCCGACTTCGGTCAGGCCTTCGTTGAGCTGCGTCGGACGCAGGCTGTCGACGGAAACAGCAAAGAGCGCGGTCGGGCCGGCCTGGATCGCCGCGGCGGCAGCGGCGTTGTAGGTCTGGAAGGCGTTGGCCGCGAGTTGCCCGGCCTGAGCGGTGGTCCCGCAGACCGCAAGCAGAATCGCCGGCGTGATCAGGCCAGCATAAAGAAGTGTTCCAAGGGCGCTCGAGCGGGAGACATTGGCTTTTCGGGAAACGAACATGACTTGGACACTCGAACGGACGCCGACTTGGTTGGTCGGTGCACGTAGGGCTTACTCAAGACACTTTTTTGACAGATTTCGTCACGCTTTGTTGACACATCTGCTCACGCTACGGAAGCGTCGCCTTTATTTTCAGTGCGCTAAATCTGCAACGGCCTCAGAGGCGCGATGACCAAGGGTATTTCTCGGTTCGGTTGCAACAGAACTTGCGCGCAAAGCCGACAGTCGACCTGCGCTGACCGAAACGGTCCACGTGTGAAAGCGCTGCCTCATCGTGGCAGCGTCTATTGATTGGATATGCAAGCTAAAGCCGTGCTCAAGGCTCGCGGCTGCGGCGTCTATGCTGGAAGCGGCTTCCCGCGCGTCTCCGGGAGGAAAAGAACCGCGACAATTCCGACTGCGAAGCAACCGGAAAAGATGGTGGCCGCCTCGCCATAGCCTCCAAAGAACGCGATGAAAGCGGATGAGAGCAACGGCCCCAACATAGCCAAGAAGCGAGCGGAGTTGAAGATGATGCTGATCGCGCTGGATCTGATGCTCGTTGGGAAGAGCTCAGGCGGATGGATAGCAAACCAGCCGTATAGCCCGCCGGTCAAAAAGCCATTTGCGATTTGCAAGACGACGAAGGTCTTCGCGTCGCTGACGAGCAGAAACAGGATCGGCGTGATGATGATCGATCCCGCGAGGTAGAAGATCAGAGTGCCGCGCCGCCCCCATCGCTCTGCAAGCAGCCCGAATGCAACGCAGCCGATGATTTCCCCGATCGCGAAGAGCAAACCCGCGAGACCGGCGTAGAAGACTGCGTTTTTTGGATCACGCGTCAATGTCGCGACATAGGTCGGAACCCATGACGAAATGGCCCAAAAACCGACCGTGATCGACGCCGAGACAAGCGTCGCGAGTGCGAGATTTCTTCGATTTGCTTTGAGCAGGATGCCGATCGACGGCCCTGACGATGCCGCACGCGACCAGCGATCGGACTCCGGGATCATGCGGTTGACGAGGATGACGAAAATGGCGGGAATGATTCCGGCGACGTACATCCATCGCCATGTTCCCCCGGAGGCACCGCCGATCGCCAGCCAAAGCAAGGATGCGACGACGAAGCCGCCCGAGAAAGCGGCCTGCAGGACGCCGGCCGCTTTGGTGCGCAACCGATCGGGCCAGACTTCCTGAAGCAAAGAGGTTCCCACCCCCCACTCGGCGCCCAAGCCGACCCCGGTGAGGAAGCGCGTCAACGCCAAAGTCTCCCAGGAGTGGGCGAATGCGCTGCTGCCGGTGAAGAGGCTGTAGAGAACCACAGACCCGATCATCGTATAGCGACGTCCGATCCGGTCGCCGACCAGTCCGCCGATCACGCCGCCAATCGCCCATCCAAAAAGCGTTAACGAGATGAGATAAGCGGCAAATCGCGGCAAATCGTGAAGCTGGGAGGCCGGAACGAGTTCATGCAGCGACGGCCCGATCGTCAGGAGCAGAGCGTATGTCTCGTAACCGTCGAACATCCACAACAGCATCGTGATGGCCAGGACCGCCCAGTGACGGCGCGTCAGACTTTGCTGAATTGGCGCTCGGATTTCATCCGCGCTAATTCTGTCGTGTATCATCGCGCCCTATCCATCGTCACACGCTGCATTTGAGTTGGTGAAAATACCAACTCCTAGAGTGCGGGCTCACGATTGGCTAGAGTTTGAAAGCTTCTCATTTGCGTCACATTTTAGAATATCTATCCGTTTACGCAAAGTTGTATTAGTCTATGAGGGACGCAATGGGCTTTTGACGGCCCCCGCAGACTGCAATTTTGACGCGCAGAGTGGCAGCGCAGCGCGCCGCCGAAGAAGATGAAGAGGACGCCTTTGCCTAAGCTCTCAATCACGGTGGCGACCGGCCCTTACGACAGGGTTAGAGCCATCCGCGATGGCCACATCGAGATCGAAGGGTGCGCGGTCAACTACATCGAGCTCAATCCCGAAGAGCTCTTCTTCCGCGCCGCCCGTCATGCGGAGTTCGATGTTTGCGAGATGTCGTTCAGCACCTATATTCTGCAGGTCGCCAAGGGCATTTCCCAATACGTTGCGGTCCCGGCCTTTCTCTCGCGGGCCTTTCGTCATTCCGGATTCTATATCCGAACCGATCGTGGCATCGATCGGCCCGAGGATCTGCGCGGCCGCACGGTGGGCGTGCCCGAGTACCAGATGACGGCAGCGCTCTGGCAACGGGGGCTTCTGCGGGACCAGCATGGGGTGGACGTCGACGCGATCCGCTGGCGCACGGGAGGCGCTGAAGAGCCCGGGCGCAAGGAGCGGATGCGTATCGAGCTCCCCTCGGGGATCGATGTCCAAGCTATACCGACCGATGAGACATTGTCCGGCATGCTGGCGCGCGGTTCTCTGGACGCCGTGATCATGCCTGGCGTTCCCTCGTGCTTCGTCCAGCAGCTGCCGCACATCGGTCGTTTGTTCCCGGACTACCGTCGTGCCGAACAGGATTATTACGCCAAGACGAAGATCCATCCGATCATGCACGTTGTGGTGGTCCGCAAGGCGTTGCTGGCGCAATGGCCATGGCTCGCGGCAAGCGTCTATAAAGCGTTCAGGCAAGCGAAGGCTGCAGCGATCGTCGATCTCGAGTATCAGACGGCGTTTCGCACGACGTTACCCTGGCTTTCGGCTGAACTCGCGGCGACGCGGGAGGTCCTAGGACACGACTTCTGGCCCTACGGCGTCGATGAAAACCGGCACGAAATCGAGACAATGCTCCGCTACTCCGCGCAGGATGGACTGATCGACACGGATCTTTCCGTCGAAGATCTGTTTGCATCCTCGACGCTCCAATCATCCCGAATTTAGAAGGTCTGGATCGTAGAATGGGCTGGCAATTTTGGGTGGACCGCGGTGGCACGTTTACCGACATCGTGGCCGTTCGACCGGACGGAAGCCTGCAGACCCACAAGCTCCTGAGTGAACGGCCGGATCATTATCGTGACGCGGCCGTCGCTGGTATCAAGCATCTCCTCGGCGTGGCACTCGATAGCCGGATCCCGGACGGCTTGATCGACGGCGTTCGGATGGGAACGACCGTGGCAACCAATGCGCTGCTTGAGCGCAAGGGAGAGCCGGTGCTTCTCGTCGTCAATCGCGGATTCGAAGATGCCCTCCGCATTGGCGATCAGACACGTCCGAAGCTTTTCGACTTGAACATCCTCCTGCCGGATCCGCTGTACCAGAAGGTTGCGGAGGTCTCCTGTCGTGTCGGTGCAGACGGCATCGAAGTGTCCGCCGTTGACGAGGACGAGGCCCGCCGTTTGTTTGCAGAGGCGGCGGCCAACGGGTTCAAGGCCTGCGCGATCGCCCTCATGCATGCCTGGAAGTATCCTGCCCAGGAACAGACCTTGGCGGGCTTCGCGCGCGACGCCGGCTTCGAACAGGTTTCCGTCAGTCACGACACCAGCCGGCTTCTGCGCCTCATCCCGCGAGCGGAAACGACCGTCGTAGACGCCTATGTCTCGCCGATTCTCAAGCGCTATGTCGATCAGTTCGTAGCAGACCTTCCGGGCGTCCCGGTCCTCTTCATGCAGTCCCACGGCGGGCTTGCCGAGGCTAACGCGTTTCGCGGCCGGGACGCACTGCTTTCCGGACCGGCGGGCGGGCTCGTCGGCGCCGCACGCACGGCAGCGGTGGAAGGCGTCGATCACATCATCGGCTTCGACATGGGCGGCACGTCCACCGACGTCTGTCTCTATGCCGGTCAGTTCGAACGGACCGTCGAAAGCGAGATAGGCGGAGTCAAGATCCGCGTCCCGATGCTTTCCATCAACACCGTCGCAGCGGGCGGCGGGTCCATCCTCGTCTTCGATGGCGCGCGGTTTCGGGTCGGCCCGGAAAGCGCGGGCGCGACCCCTGGGCCGGCCTGCTATCGACGCGGCGGTCCCCTGACCGTGACCGATGCAAACGTGCTGCTCGGAAAGATCCGCGCGTCCCATTTTCCAAAGATCTTCGGGGATCACGGCGACGCCTTCATCGACGTCGATGTCGTGAGCCGGAAATTCGACCAGCTCGCGACGGATGTCGAACAGGCCACCGGCCGCCGCATGGATCCCCGGGACATCGCGGAGGGCTTCGTGCAGGTCGCCGTTGCCAACATGGCGCGCGCGATCAAGCAGGTGTCGCTATACAAAGGCCTCGATCCCAGTGCGTTCACGCTGTCGTGCTTCGGCGGCGCCGGCGGACAACATGCCTGCCTGGTCGCCGATCAGCTCGGCATCGGTTCGATCCTTCTCCACCCCTTCGCCGGCGTGTTATCGGCTTATGGTATGGGCCTCGCCGATCGAAGCGCCCTGCGCGAGCAGGCCGTTGAAAAGGCGTTCGAACGCGCCTCGCTTAACGAGCTCCAGGAGCTGGCGGGCCGCCTCACGGAGGCCGCGGCAGCCGATTTGGGTCTGCAGGGCGCAGGCGCCAGCGCCATTCGTTACGAACGATGGATCAGCCTTCGGCATCAGGGAACGGAAGCGGTCCTCGTCGTTGCCTACGGGACGTATGACGAGATCATCGAACGCTTTGATCAGGCGCATCGACGCCAGTTCGGTTTTCCGTCTTCTGAGCGCGGCATCGTCGTCGATTCCCTTCGGGTCATCGCTCTACGAGAGACCGACGTGCTCGCCGACCTCGCGGTTCAAGCGCTTAGTCCGGCGCAAGACGTCGACCTCGAAAGCGGTGTCATCTGGTCGAATGGCGCGTCTCACGCCGCACCGGTTTTCGAGCGGACCTCGCTTCCGAAGGGAAAGCGCATCGAGGGCCCGGCCCTGATCAAGGAGGCGAACGCGACCACCGTGATCGAAATCGGATGGTCGGCAACCGTGACCTCTGCCGGGCATCTGCTTCTGCAACGGACCGTGCCGCTCGGGTCCCTGGCGTCGAAGGATTTGGCGACGGCCGATCCCGTCAAGCTCGAACTCTTCAACAACATCTTCATGAGCATCGCCGAGCAGACCGGGACGGTCCTGCAGAACACCGCGCAAAGCGTGAACATCAAGGAGCGGCTGGACTTTTCCTGCGCCATCTTCGATTCCGACGGTAATCTGGTGGCCAATGCGCCGCACGTGCCCGTGCACCTCGGGGCGATGAGCGAGAGCGTCAGGCTCGTCCTGCGCTCGCGCGGTTCGTCGCTGAATCCGGGTGACGTCATCGCCTTGAACAACCCGTATGCCGGGGGCACGCACCTTCCCGACATCACCGTCATCACCCCCGTGTTCGCCGATGGCGGGCGCGACATCCTGTTTTTCGTGGGGTCGCGCGGTCACCATGCTGACATCGGGGGCACGACGCCCGGCTCGATGCCACCGAACTCCCGACGATTGGAGGAAGAGGGCGTCGTGATCGACGACTTCCTTCTCGTCACCGACGGTGTTTTTCAGGAGCAGGCGTTTCGCGAACTCCTGTCCGGGGGCCCTTATCCCGCGCGAAGCCCCGACGTGAACGTGGCGGACATCAAGGCGCAGATCGCAGCGAACCAGAAAGGCGTCCACGAACTCGAACGTGTGATCGCGACGTACGGGCGCGACACCGTTCTTCGCTACATGGGTTTCGTCATGGACAATGCCGAAGAGAGCGTCCGCAAGGTCATCGATCGTATCAAGAGCGGTTCGACCCTGTACACCATGGACGATGGTTCGCCGCTCGCCGTTCGCGTCGAGGTGGATCATGCCAGACGTACCGCTGTGGTCGACTTCACGGGCACGGGCGCGCAGCGGGAGGACAATTTCAATGCGCCGCCGGCTGTTTCGCGCGCGGCTGTGCTGTACGTCTTCCGCTGCCTCGTCGGCCAAGACATTCCGTTGAACGACGGATGCCTTAGGCCGATCACCATCATCATCCCGCCGCGCACGTTCCTGTCGCCGGAGCCGGGCCACGCGGTGGTGGCCGGCAACACCGAGGTCTCGCAAGCCATCTGCAATGCCTTGTTCCTGGCTCTTGGGGCTTTGGCGTGTGGGCAGGGCACCATGAACAACTTCCTGTTTGGCGACGCGACACGCCAATACTACGAGACGATCTGTGGGGGTGCCGGCGCCGGCCCGGGGTTCGATGGTGCATCGGCGGTGCACACGCATATGACGAACACGCGGATGACCGATCCGGAAGTGTTCGAGCTTCGCTATCCCGTCCGGGTCGAACAGTTTTCCGTCCGCACCGGGTCCGGCGGCCGGGGTCGGCACCGCGGCGGCGATGGAGCCGTCAGGCGGCTCCGGTTCCTTGAGCCGATGACTGCTGTCCTCGTGTCGTCGCGGCGAACCCAGGTACCTCTCGGCTTGGACGGAGGAGATCCTGGGGCGGTCGGCCGCCAGTGGATCCAGCGCCTGGACGGAACAAACGAGGGTTGTCCCGGGATCTTTCGGGCCGAAGTTGGCGCAGGCGACTGCATCGTTATCGAGACACCCGGCGGCGGCGGCTTCGGATCGGCACAGGAGGCGTCATGACCATCGACCAGGAGACCACCAGCCTCGTCACCGACGTGCTCGTCATCGGGTCGGGGGCGGCCGGCATGTCGGCCGCTCTGGCTGCGGCAAGCGCCGGCGCGGCGGTCCTGCTCATCGACCGAAGCCTCATTGGTCGTGGCGGCGCCACGGTCATGGCGCAGATGACGGTGGCTGCAGCGCTTGGCGAAGAGGTTCCGGACGCCGCGGAACATCATTTGGCCGATACGCTGCAAGCCGGCCGCGGCCTCTGCGACGAAAGGCTCGCGGCGATCGTCTGCGAACGGGGGCCCGGCGAGTTGCGGCGTCTCGACGGCTGGGGTGTCGGTTGGGCGCGCCATGATGACGGAAGGATCCGTCAAGCCCATGCGCCGGGCCACGACCGGCCCCGTTGCGCTTATGTGGACTTCCTGTCCTCGGGGCCGGCAATCTCGAAAACGCTTCGCGCCCAGGTTCAACGCCAAAGTTCGATCCGCAGGATCGGCGACCTTTGCATTACGGACCTCGTCGTCACGGACGGAGCAATTCGGGGCGCCGTCGGTTTCTCCCTGCAGGACGGCCAGCCGGTCGTCATCACGGCGCCATCGGTCATCATCGCGACCGGGGGGTTGACGCGACTCTATCGGCGCAACAGCGCGTCGCTGAATATGGCGGGCGACGGCTATGCTCTCGCCTTGCGAGCCGGCGCCTCCCTCATCGACATGGAGTTCGTGCAATTCTTTCCGATCGGGCATCTGGCGCCCCGGTTGATCGGCATGGATCCCATCATGTGGGATCCGTTTCGCTACAAGCTTGGTGGCCGCCTTCTCAACGGCGAGGACGAGGAGTTTCTCGATCGCTATGGCGAAGGGGCAGGCGGCCGCTACGTGACGACGCGAGATCTGGCGACTTACGCGATCATGAAAGAGGTCGAGGCCGGCCGCGGAACCCCGTCGGGCGGCGCCTATCTCAGTTTCGAGCATGTGCCGGAGGCCGCTCTAAGGGAAGCCTTCGGTCCCGTCATAGACCGATTGGCGGCAAACGGCATCGACTTGACGCAACGCCCCGTCGAGGTCGCGCCAATCGCCCACTACCACATGGGCGGCGTCCGCGTCGGGCCGTCGATGGAGACCGATGTGACAGGACTCTACGCGGCCGGCGAAGCCGTCGGCGGTTCGAACGGTGCGAACCGTCTGAGCGGCAACGCCGTCACAGAGGGACTGGTTTTCGGCCGAGAAGCCGGTACCAACGCCGCCGCGCATAGCCATTCGACAACAGGCCGGGCATCCGCATTCGACGGTGCGACCGAAGCTCTCGATCTTCTCGGAAGCCATCAACCTGACGCGGCTCTTCCCGGCGCTTTGTTTGCCGAACTTCAAGCCACCATGTCCGACGATGTCGGTCCGTTCCGGACAGAGGCGGGGCTGCTTCGAGCGCTCGACACGCTTGCGCGCATCCGAACCGAGGCCGGCGATCGGCCATCCGGCTCGATCGGCCACTGGCCGGTTCAACGGCTCGATTGGTTCGATTTGCGCAACGCGCTCGTGGTCGCCGACTGCGTCGTGCGCTCGGCGCTTCGACGAACGGAGTCCCGAGGGGCCCATCAACGGGAGGACTTTCCGTCATTGAGCGCAGACTGGACGCGCAATCTCGTTTTGCGGCGCGGCTCTCACGGACTGGATATGCGCACGACAAAAGTGGGAGATCATGCTGATGCCTTCGGCTCGCCTTAAGATCCGCAGAGGCGGAGCGGTTGACGCGCCCTCCTGGTCCATCTTCGATCTGCCGTTCGAACTTGGTGAGTCCGTTCTCGACGGGTTGCGGCGCATTCAAAAGCTCCATGATCCGTCGTTGGGATTTCGCTTCAGTTGCATCAACGCCAATGCCTGCAAGGAATGCATGGTGCTGGTCGACGGCCGTGTTTCCTATACCTGTACGGCTCGTCTCGAAGCCCGGGAAATGACCCTCGAACCGCTTGCGAACAAGACGTTGCATCGGGATTTGGTGACCGAAATCGCGCCGCCCGATGAACGATTGCACAGTTCATGATGACCCCGGGCAACCGCCCTTGATTGCACGTCTTAGGTCATTGGCTCTTGGGGGCCAGAACGGCGCGGCTATCTCGCCGCGATCAGTTGCTTCGCGGCAGCGGGGATGATGCCCGTAAGGGCATCGTTACGCGCGCCGCGATAGGCCCTCCTTACGTCAGATAACGCAGCGGAAGCGCGTTGCGATGGCACGGCCTTTGAATGCCTTGAAGCATCGGAAGGGGGTGGTTCCATGTCCTCAAATTCATTTAGCAGCGTTACCCGCCGTCGGCTTCTCCAAGCATCAGGCGCCGTCGCCGGTGCCGGAGCGCTCGGCAGCGTCGGTCCGCTGGCCGCGGCCGAACCGATCAAGATCGGGATCCTTCATTCGCTGTCCGGCACGATGGCGATCAGCGAGACGACGCTGAAAGACGTGATGCTGATGCTCATCGACGCGCAGAACAAGAAAGGCGGCGTGATTGGGCGGCCGCTCGAAGCGGTCGTCGTCGATCCCGCCTCGAACTGGCCGCTGTTCGCCGAGAAGGCGCGCGAACTCATCGCCAAGGACAAGGTCTCCGTGGCGTTCGGCTGCTGGACTTCCGTGTCGCGCAAGAGCGTCCTGCCGGTGTTCAAGGAACTCGACAGCCTGCTGTTTTATCCCGTGCAATACGAGGGCGAGGAGAGCGAGCGCAACGTCGTCTATACCGGCGCCGCGCCCAACCAGCAGGCGATCCCCGCCGTGGACTACCTCGCCTCCGCCGATGGCGGCGAGGTCAAGCGCTGGGTGCTGGCGGGCACCGATTACGTTTATCCGCGCACCACCAACAAGATTCTCGAAGCCTATCTGAAGAAGAAGGGCGTCGCCCCCGACGACATCATGATCAACTACACGCCGTTCGGGCAATCCGACTGGCAGACGATCGTCGCGGACATCAAGCGCTTCGGCTCGTCGGGCAAGAAGACGGCGGTCGTGTCGACGATCAACGGCGACGCCAACGTGCCGTTCTACAAGGAACTCGGCAACCAGGGCATCGCGGCCACGGACATTCCGGTCTGCGCCTTCTCGGTCGGCGAGGAAGAGCTCGCCGGCATGGACACCAAGCCGCTGGTCGGCCATCTCGCGGCCTGGAACAACTTCGAATCCATCGATACGCCCGCCAACAAGGCGTTCATCGAGCAGTGGCATGCCTTCACCAAGAACCCGAAGCGCACCACCAACGATCCGATGGAAGCGCATTACATCGGCTTCAACATGTGGGTGAAGGCCGTCGAAAAAGCCGGCAGCGCAGAGCCCGACAAGGTGATCGATACGCTCGTCGGCATCACGCAGGACAACCTCACCGGCGGCACCGCCGAGTTGCTCGCCAATCACCATATCACCAAGCCGGTGTTCATCGGCGAGATCAAGGCCGACGGCCAGTTCGACGTCGTGTGGAAATCCGACAAACTCATCGCGGGCGACGCGTGGTCGCGCGAGCTCGACGGTTCGAAGGATCTCGTCGGCGACTGGAAGACGCTGAAGTGCGGCAACTACAACACCGTCACCAAGAAGTGCGGCGCCTGAGACGCATCACGCCGCCCGCCTGACCGGCGCGGGCGGATGCAATCCAAAGGGGCCTTCGTGCGCTTTGCCCTGTTCGCCGCTTTCGCTTCCGTCGGCCTTGGCTTCATGGCCCTGGCCGGCGTGACCTCGGCTTGGGCGGAGACGCCGACCGCCGCGCTCCTCGACGATTTCACGAAGGATAATTTTGCCGCGACGGACAAAGCCATTGCCGCGCTCGCCGTCAGCGGTGACGCCCGCGCTGCACCGGTTCTCGAAGCGCTGAAGGCGGACCATCTGTTCTTCACGGTCGATCCCAAAGCGGTCTTTATAAAAGATGCGGAGGGCCATCTCAGCGACGCCGCGACCGGCGCTGCCGTCGCGACCGAGCCGGCGACCTTAAAGCCCGTGCGTCTCAACAATCGCGTGCGCGGCGCCCTCGCCGTCGCCTTCGGGACGGTCATGCTGGCGTCGCCGACCCGGGCCGCCGCGCCGATGCCGCGCAGAGCATCTTCAAATCCCGCGATACCGCGGCGCTGCCGGCTTTGACCGCGGCTCTCGCCAAAGAGAAGGACATGCGAGTCAAGACGATGATGGATCTCGCCACCGCCGCGCTGATAGCGCTCAAGACCAGCGCCAGCGACGCCGACCGCATCGCCGCGATCAAGACGGTGGCGGCGCACGGCGATCGGGAAGCGCTGGCCGTGCTCGATCAGGTCGCGGCGGCCAGCACCGGCGCGGTCAAGGCCGAGGCGGACGCGGGGCACGCCGCGGTCACCACCAAACTGGCGCTCTGGGGATACGCGCAGAACGCCTGGTACGGCCTGTCACTCGGCTCGGTGCTGCTGCTCGCGGCGATCGGCCTCGCCATCACCTTCGGCGTGATGGGCGTCATCAATATGGCGCATGGCGAGATGGTGATGCTCGGCGCCTACGCGACCTTCATGACCCAGGAGCTGATCCGCACGCGGTACCCGGCGCTGTTCGACTATTCCCTGCTGATCGCACTGCCGGTCGCGTTCGCGATGACCGGCGCCATCGGCATGCTGATCGAGCGCACGATCATCCGCTTTCTCTATGGCCGGCCGCTCGAAACCCTGCTGGCGACCTTCGGCCTGTCGCTGATCCTGCAGCAGTTGGTGCGCACGATCTTTGGCGCCAACAACCGCGAGGTCGGCGCCCCGGCCTTCATGGCGGGCACGACGCAGATCGGTGGGCTGTCGATCACCTACGGCCGGTTCTGGATCATCATCTTCGCCGTCACCGTCTTCATCGCGCTGCAGATGCTGCTGCGGCTGACCTCCTTCGGGTTACGCATCCGCGCGGTGACGCAGAACCGCCGCATGGCATCCGCCATCGGCATCAACACCAACCGGGCCGATGGGCTGGCGTTCGGGCTCGGTTCCGGCGTCGCCGGGATCGCCGGCGTCGCGCTGTCGCAGATCGACAATGTCTCGCCCAACCTCGGGCAGAGCTACATCATCGACAGTTTTATGGTCGTCGTCTTCGGCGGCGTTGGGAATTTGTGGGGGACTCTCGTCGCCGCTTTTACCTTGGGGATCGGCAACAAGTTCATGGAACCCTTCGCCGGTGCGGTGCTGGCGAAGATCGCGATCCTCGTCTTCATCATCCTGTTCATCCAGAAGCGGCCGCGCGGCCTGTTCGCGTTGAAGGGCCGGGCGGTGGAAGCATGACGAGACGCTGCTCATGCTGACCGCGCGCCTTGCCAGCCACCGCCGCACGATGGGCGCGGTGATCAGTCTCGTCGCTCTCGCGATCCTGGTGCCGCTTCTGCTGCTCGCACTGCCGGAGTCCTCGGCCCTGCACGTACCGTCCTATCTCGTGGCGCTGTTCGGCAAATATCTATGCTTCGCGCTGCTCGCCGTATCGCTCGATCTCGTCTGGGGTTATTGCGGCATTCTCTCGCTCGGCCATGGCGCGTTCTTCGCGCTCGGCGGCTACGCGATGGGCATGTATCTCATGCGCCAGATCGGCACCCGCGGCAGCTATGCCGACCCTATCCTGCCGGACTTCATGGTCTTCCTCAACATGAAGGCGCTGCCGGTGACATGGTGGGGCTTCAACCATTTCGCCTATGCCATGCTGATGGTGCTGCTGGTGCCGGGCATTCTCGCCTTTGTCTTCGGCTTTCTTGCGTTTCGCTCGCGCGTCAACGGCGTCTATCTCTCGATCATCACCCAGGCGATGACCTACGCGCTGCTGCTCGCCTTCTTTCGCAACGACATGGGCTTCGGCGGCAACAACGGGCTTACCGACTTCAAGGATATTGTGGGGTTCAACGTCCAGGCCGACGCGACGCGCGCCGTCCTGTTCTCACTGTCCGCTCTCGCCCTTGCCACTGCCCTCGTCGCGTCGCAAGCGATCGTCGTTTCGAAGTTCGGAAAAGTTCTCGTCGCCATCCGCGATGCGGAATCCCGCGCGCGCTTCGTCGGCTACCGCGTGGAAAACTACAAACTGGTGATTTTTACGCTGTCGGCGATGATGGCCGGCATCGCCGGAGCGCTCTACGTGCCGCAGGTCGGCATCATCAACCCCAGCGAATTCCAACCGACCAATTCGATCGAGGCGGTGATCTGGGTCGCCGTCGGCGGCCGCGGCACGCTGGTCGGCGCCGCACTCGGCGCGGTGCTCGTCAATTTCGGCAAGACCTACCTCACCGGCGCCTTTCCCAGCGCCTGGCTCTTCGCGCTTGGGGCTCTGTTCATCGTCGTCACGATCTTCATGCCGAAAGGAATCCTCGGCCTTCTCGATCCGCGTCGCCGGCGCGCGCCGCCGCGCAAAGACGCGCCCGCCAGTGTCGAGGCCGCGATCGACGCCAACGTGCCGGTGGACAGATGATTGACAGACCGGCGCTGACCTCCTCGCTGCTTTATCTCGACAACGTTGCTGTCGCCTTCGACGGCTACAAGGCGTTGCGCGGCCTTTCCCTCGTGCTTCGGCCTGGCGAGATGCGGGCGATCATCGGGCCCAACGGCGCTGGCAAGACCACCATGATGGATGTCATCACCGGCAAGACCAAGCCGGACAGTGGCACCGTCTACTTTGCCGGGTCACACGATCTCACCAAGCTGGACGAGCCGGCGATCGCCGAACTCGGCATCGGGCGCAAGTTCCAGAAGCCGACCGTGTTCGAGAGCCACACCGTCGAGGACAATATTTTGCTGGCACTGAAGGCGCCGCGTGGGCCCTTCGCCACCCTGTTCGGCAAGCCTGCGGTGGGCCAGCTCGAGAAGATCGAGACGATCCTGCGCACAACGCGGCTGACGGATCACCGGGCGCGCATGGCCGCCGACCTGTCGCATGGCCAGAAGCAATGGCTCGAGATCGGGATGCTGCTGGCGCAGGACCCGAAGCTGCTGCTCGTCGACGAGCCGGTCGCCGGGATGACCGATGCCGAGACGGTGCAGACGGCGGACCTGTTGCGCGAGATCGCGCGGGACCATTCGGTGGTGGTCGTCGAGCACGACATGACCTTCGTGCGCGATCTCGGCGTCACCGTCACCGTCCTGCACGAAGGGTCGGTGTTGGCGGAGGGGCCGCTCGACGTCGTCAGCGCCGAGCCACGGGTGATCGAAGTCTATCTGGGGCGGTAAGGCATGCTCTCCAT
>NZ_LMUU01000259.1:0-33061 GCF_009765775.1 Beijerinckia sp. L45 | reverse complement strand
CGGCAAGAGCTCGTTGCTGCGCGCCATCATCGGGCATCAGCCGATCGCCAGCGGATCCATCGTTTGGAAGGGCGAGGACATCGCGCGGCTGCCGGCGCATGCGCGGGCGGCGCGCGGCATCGGCTACGTCCCTCAGGGCCGGGAGATCTTTCCGCTACTCAGCGTCAAGGAGAACCTGGAGACCGGCTTCGCGCCCGTAGCGCGCAAAAATCGCTTCATCCAGGAGGAAATCTTCGATCTGTTCCCGGTGCTACGGTCGATGATGGGGCGCCGCGGCGGCGACCTATCCGGTGGGCAGCAGCAGCAGCTCGCGATCGGCCGGGCGCTGGTGACACGGCCGACGTTGCTCGTGCTCGACGAGCCGACGGAGGGCATCCAGCCCTCGATCATCAAGGACATCGGCCGCGCCATCACTTATCTCCGCGACAAGGGGGACATGGCGATCGTGCTGGTCGAGCAATATTTCGATTTCGCCCGGGAGCTGGCGGACGACTTTATCGTGATGGATCGCGGCGCCGTCGTCATGACGGGCGATAAGGCGTCCATGGTCGAGCATGAGGTGCGGGCATACATGTCGGTGTAAACTCAGATGGCGCTCCGAGAGACTTGCACTCGTTTGATCGGCGATTTCCCCGTCTCTGCAGGCGGGCACGCCGCGACCGGATACCTTGGCGTGAAATCACTCTTTTACGGAAGATCGCCATCCGCGAATGCCTTGGCTCCTTGGCGAGCGCAGACATCCGAGACAAGACGCAATTCACCGACGACGGTGCCAATGCTTCTTGTCGGAAATATCGGCTGTTCCTCCGTGTAGCGGCTATGGCGAGGCGACTGCCGCGGCAGCGGTTGAGATCGGCGCCGGATCCACCAGTTCCAAGACGAGGAATGTCGCAGCTAGCACGACGACAAAGAGGCAGAAGACGTCCGGTCGCTTGCGTCGTACTTTCGGGATCAAGGTCGGCATCGCGTCCCCCTTTGCGACTTCCAGCACATCACATGGCTGCATAGGGGGCATCACTTACTTAGGTGACCACACGAATGCTTATTGCAGCGTAACGAAATTCACGTCCGGCGAAGGTCGCATGATGAATACGGGATCGCGCTAAAACTACTTTAGAAACAGACGCCAAGCTTCTCGTCTGAGTGATTTAACGAAGGCCGGAAGATCATATCGCGTCACTTGGCATATTGCCGATTTCCTTTTCGTAATGTCTGTTCAGGCAAACTTGCTGGATTAGGGTCTGAGGATCCGTCACCTGCAATTTTACAGCGTGAGGCGATATGCGAACGGAAAAGGAGCAGATGCTGGCGGGCGAGATGTACCGCTATGAAGGCCATGAGTTGGAACAGGCTCACAGAAGGGCCTGCGCCTGGATGGACCAATACAACAGCACACATCTCAGAAGTGTCGTCGAGCGGAATGAACTGCTTGGTCAATTAATGAATTCTGTCGGCCGGGGCGCTTTCATAAAGCCACCGTTTTTCTGCGATTACGGGTTCAATATCAGCTTGGGCCACGACACCTTCTTGAATTTCAACTGCGTGATCCTTGATCAAGCGACCGTATCCATCGGTGGTCAAACTCGCATCGGGCCTGGCGTTCAGATTTGTACAGCTGATCATCCACGCGACCCTGCCCAACGCCGGGATCGACTGGAGTATGCGAGGCCGATCGTTATCGGGGCGAATGTATGGATCGGGTCGGGTGCCCAGATCCTACCCGGCGTCACCATCGGCGACGACGCGATTATCGGCGCGGGCAGCATCGTGACGCGCGACGTTGCCAAAGGAGCGACCGTGTTCGGCAATCCCGCCCGATCCGCAGGACGCTGATCGGCTTGGCCGATCGCGCGGCACCATTCGGCTTCACAAGGGGCTAAAGGGCCTCGTATGCGGGAGGCTTGACGGCGGCGGTCATCATGCACGCCAATCGGATCAATTCGCTCTGACGGTTGACCTGTGTTTTTGCAAAGATATGGCGGAGATGCGTCGCGGCTGTATTCCTGGACACGGATAGAGACGTCGCCGCCTCGCCAAGATCCTTCCCTGCCAGCAGAGCGTCCAATAGGCGCGCTTCCGCGCCCGTCAAGTTGTAAGCCTTCGACAGGCGAGACGACCCGGAGACCGACCGTTGATCCACGACGCTTATGATCACGACGCATCCGACATTGCGCTTGTCTTCGAACATGGAATTTGAAGGATTGACCGGAAGAACGCTGAGGAGGATCGGGCGCACGCCATCCTTGATCAGCAGGACGTCGTTGGCTCGTGACGTGCCGGCGCCGCTTAAAGCCGCAGAAACGGCAGCTTGCAGGTTTCCGTCGCTTTCGGCATTGGCGCGCAACAATCCGCGTGCGGCCGTCAGCATCGTTCCATCGCGAAGAATTTCTTCGGCCGCTTCGTTGGCAAATTGGACATGCCGATTGCGATCGAGAAGGACGATCCCCGCCGAGAGCTTGGACAGCGCTTCTTCGAGCGCAGCTTCCCTGCTTTTAAGCCGCTCCAAACGCATCGTCACAGAAAAGGCTTTCATGAGCGCCGGAGCGACACGCGTGAGCAAGTCCTGAACATCGTCGTCCGCATCGCCGGTTCCATCCGGCCTGACCAAGGTCAGCGGAACATAGGCCGATCCAGAGCGATGAAGGACGAGCGTGATGGGGCAGCAGAGTCCTTGAGGCCGCGCCCATCCATTATAGAATTCCGTCTTTCGAAACGCGGTCGTACCTATGACCATTCCGTTCGTGACGATCGCGCCGGGCCGCATCGTCGGCGCGATCTTGAAGAGAGGGTTCATCGGCAAATAATGGTGCCACGTCCGCGCCACATGATCCGGATCGAAACCGAAATATGTGATGGGAGCGCCTGTGCCGCTCTTGGGATCTTCGATCGTGAGCCCGCCCGCGACAGAGCCCGTAAAGCCTGCCAGCATTTGAACGACATTGAGCCATCGCTCCGGCGCCAACGCCGCTTCGTTGATTTCACACAGAAGGTTCAGGTATTCGTTTTCATTCATGGCCATCGAGGCAATATCTCGCCGGACGTATTCCTTTAGCATAACTACACATATGAAAACGTCAATGCCTTCGGCGAGCCCATTTCTTCGCCTCGTCAGGATTGCTTCCAAGATAACGCCGCTACATTAACGGCAATTTTATTACTATTTTGGCCACGTTATTTGATACTAATCCGTATTGTTTATCTGTCGCTAAGCAATTCGTGTACGGCGACGTCCGCTATGGCTTGCGCATCAAGTCGCACGTTTTCAACCTCAAACTGCCTTGCTACTCGCAAGATCACGTTGGCAACGCTACTGGCCGCCGTTTTTGTTCCGATCTTCTCAAGATCGACGAAATTGCTCACCCGCTCTTGAGCGTCCAGTAAAACTGCCGTCTCCCATGGGTGGAATATTTTGCCATTTCCGTCCAACTCTTTCCAGACGTCGGGCGGCAAGAGCTTTCTTGCTTGTCTCGAATACATCTTTCGTCCCCCAAGACTTTATATGAAAGAATGCGCATCGTAGAGTTGGCGAAAGCGAGATCATGGAACCGCGATCCGCCTACACACTGTGTCTAGAAACGACATACTAATCAGCGCCGCATCACCCGTTTGCATGAGTATCACATAGGCAGTTGCGGGTTCTCAGCGTCGGCACCGGAAGAGTCTTCGCAAAAAGATCGGGGCCAATCTATTCGGCACGACATGTATTGTCGCTAACACTTTGAATTTAAACAATTTCGAGAGTATTTTGTTTGCCCAAACGATCGACCGGGCGCGCTTCCGTGACTGGGATGTCTTGCGCGCAATCCTCGCCAGACTTTCGGAAGCCCCACAGGTCCGATCCGTTGATCAAGTACACTCACCCAAAGCGCATCGGACCAAGGCGTCGCGCTGATGCTCAAAGCTACCCGCTGCAAAGCGCTGTTGGGAGAAAAAGACTCTGAAGAGCAATGACTGGGCCGTATTGGCACTCCCGGCACAATGTATGCCGACACCAACGGCGCGTCGAAACGCGCCCGACCGCTGTGCCCACACACCCCCTCATGTCGACTCGGCACCGCAGATGCAATGATTTCTTACGTATTTAAATCGAAGTATGAAGCATATTTAATCAGATGCATATCCGATTATCGTTCTGCAATTTGCAAAAAAAATATAGAATCCTATATCGCTGATGATTCATATTTTATTTGGAGAATTTTGGAGAAAAATGGAGATTTACGCGTGGATCGCTCGATCCGACTGCGTTTAAATCGCTAGTGGCCCTGACGGCTTGAATACGCTAGTTTGGGATAATGCTCTGCCGGAGGAATGGTTTTAATAAATTGCGCACACAGCTCGGCCCGGTAGGGCAGCCGCAGCATCGTGACGTGGTTACCCTCCACGTTGCGCACGACGACTTCTTCGAAATGTCTGCTCCATCCCAGATCACGTCCGACGCCGTGTCGTGATTCTTTCGAGCGGAACACATAGATCTTCGTTGATAAGCGGATCGCCTTATGAGCGGTGATCCACTTCTTCAGGGCCTGCATCTGCAAGGCTTCACAGATTTCCATATTGAGGGCGAAGATCGCTGATTCCGGTAGTCGCAGCCTGGCCTTTGAACGGGCCAGCCTTTGCAGGATGTGTCTGTCGCGGGAGCTGGCGGCCCACAGCGCGAAAAGCTGGCAAGCGCGCTGCGCAAAAGACTGTTTGCGCCGGAGAAGCCCTGAAACGCTTCTGATCGTTCGCCAGACTGGCATGGCGTGATGTGTCAATCGACCGGGCGCGACGTTCGCGTCGATTGCGGCAAACCACTCGATCTGCCGGCTGCGCGATATCAAGCGCAGCGCGACCTCGTAGCCGACGGCGCCGCCTAACGAGTAGCCGGCCAGACGGATTGGTCCGGTGGGCGATTTCGCAAGAATCTGGTCCATCACGCTGTCTGCAATGGCTTCGATCGTCATCGCTGCGGCCAGCATGTCTTGCCAGGATGGGTATTTTAAAACGACAAAAAGAAAATGTTTTGCGAGATCGGCGCGAAAGGCGGCAAGGGACGGTGAATCCCCCGTCAGCCCCGGACACAGGAAAACTAGAGGCCTGGCATCGCCGGGAGTGTCGTTGCCCCGCCGGATTGCGGCGATGACGGCTTCCATGGCGGCGACACTCATCGTCACGTCGAAGGACTCCAGAGCTAATTCGTGTCCCACGGCCTTTTCAAACTCGAAGACGAGACGCAGAAGGCTTAACGAATCGCCGCCCGCCTGATCCCATGTGATCGCCGCCGGCAGCTTCCTTCGCCGCAAGACACGCATCCAAGCAGCGGAAACGATGCCGTCCGCGCTCATCGCCGATATCTCTAAAGCCGCGCCGGCGCGCGTCTGTTGCGCTCTGTCGAGGGCGGCCAGCGTTACCGTGTCGACCTTGCCGCTCGGAAGTCGCGGCAGCGACGGCATGGTGTGAAAGCGCGCGGGATGCCACGCGAGGGGCACCGCCATCCGCAACTGCCCCCGGACCGCTTCTTCGGCTCCCGCGGCGTCCGCTTCGCCGACCGCGAGAAAGCCGATAATCGATATCGACGAGCCATCTGAGACCGGCAGCACGATGGCATCGTCCACGTCGGAGGCCGCGCGCATCGCGGCCTCGATCTCGGCCGGCTCGACGCGCCGGCCGTTGATCTTGATCTGACGATCTTTTCGCCCGAGCGCCTCAAGTAGACCATTCGCGGAACTGCGTACGATGTCACCCGTGCGCAGGATCCGACACCCGGCGGCGTCCGTCTGGCCGTTGTCGGGACGGCAGGCTCCATCACGCCACGCGCCCAGGGCAACGAACGGGCTGCGAATGACCAGCTCGCCATCGAGCCCAGGGTCGACGGGGCAGCCATCCTCGTCGACGATGGCGTAGTCGACACCCGGAAGCATGTAACCGATCGATGGGGCGGCGCCCCGGCGACTTGGATCCCGCGATGCGAACCTTTGCGACCCCGTCGTCTCCGTCGACGAGTATCCAACCTGGACGAACGCCGCTTCCGAAAGCGTTCGGTGGAGGAGATCGACATCGCTCCATGTGACCTTCTCGCCCCCAAGTCGAACCACCCTCAGGCTAGCGAAGTCGACACGCGGCTCGTCCGATCCGATCAGCACGCGCATCAGGCTCGGAACCGCATAGAGCAGCGTGACACTCTGCTCCCGGATGAGACGCCGGGTGTTGCCGATCCCCTGGCGTTCGGGATCGGCCATCCACAGCGTCGCGCCCGAAAGCAACGCCGAAAAGATCTCGCGCGTCCCCGCGATCGTACAGGGCGAGGTAAGACATAAGACAACGTCGCCTGGACCGATGTGTGATGCATTGACCTGCTGAACGACGCGTTGCAGCACCGCGCGCTGCGCGTTGACGATGCCTTTCGGCTTGCCCGTGCTCCCCGACGTGTAGAGGACGATGGCGGGCGCGTCGCCATCGACAGGTGTATCGGAGCCCTCGGCCTGTCCCTGCGCAGGCAATGCTTCCATATCGAGGTAAAGCGCGTCCGGGCAAAGGCCCGCAGCATCGCGGCCACGACTAACCACGCAGTCTGGTGCGAACTCCGCCAGGATCGCTGTGTTGCGGTCCTCGGGATAGATGGGATCAAGCGCGGCATAGATCCTCCCGGCCGCGAGGCACCCAAGCATCGCGACCGGATACCAGGCGCCGCTGGGCTGCAGGATCGCGACCCGCCCGCTCTCTGGCGTTGCCATCCGCAAAGCGCGCGCCAGGTGCAGCGCAAGCTCCATGACGCGCGCCCGGGTCAGCACATTTGTTCCGTCTTGGACGGCGATGCCCTCGGGATCTTGCTCGACCGCTGCGGCAAATGCTGCGAACAAGGAGCGGGACGGGAGATCCTCCGGCAGCGCGACGAACGGTGTCTGCGGTCCGTTCAGGTCCAGCGCGACGTCGGGCGCCGGCGTCCAAGACTGGCGTCGCGTCTCCGGCACGTTCCCACTGGTTTGCTCGGACGCTCCCGGTCTGCGCGCTCCTTCAAACATGGTCGGCGGTTCCTCTGAAGCACCAGGATGGGGTTTGACGGCAATGGCGTGATTGCAGGCGATCAGTGCGCGAGAATATGAGCGATGCGCCGCCTGATATCGGTTGGGCGCCGTTCGTTCGGGATGAAGAGAAAGTTGTTGACGTAAGGAATAGACCGACGCGCGACGTTGTCCGGGAGATCCACGAGGACTGCCGGATCCTGAAGCGACGGCGCGAAGTCCGCGACGTCGTACAGGTGCCGATTGAACACGAAAAACCCGTCGTAACTACGCTGCGCAAAGAAATCGAACACGTCGGACACCGTACCGCTACAATGCCGATCCTCCGCTTCGATGATCGCGATGGGCCGTTGCACCTCAATCAATTTGCGCGCGCCGCACAGGACCTTGAGCTCGTGGCCTTCCACATCAACTTTGATGAAACCCACTTCGTCCAAATCCATGGAATCGAGAGCGGCGGATTCGACCGGAATCGTCATGCATTCGGACGGGTCTCTGCGTTCGTCGATATAAGCCAACCCTTCATCCTGGCGCCCACCGACGATCGGAACATGCAGGATCACTTGGCCCGGGCCGTCCGAGATCGCGATTTGCTCAACCGTTACGTTGTTCGGCAAGGCCGCGCGCAGAAGCCGGGCGAGCCGTGGATGCGGCTCGAAGGCATGGACGTGCCGAGCGAGCGCCGACAGAAGTGCCGTATAACGCCCGACGTTCGCCCCGACATCGATCGCGTCCAAAGCGGGCGACACTAGAGCTGGGAGAAGCTCCATCTCGGTTTCGTCGTGGCGATCGCGCGCGTGAATCAATCGAAACGAAGTGCGCGGAAACGCGTAGTGCGCTGCGCTGCGCACGATTGTTGCCGTTCGCCCTAGCATCGACTTTCCTCCAAATGACGCTGCCCTCCGGTCCAGCGACTGCGAACGCGGTCGTGGCCTTTCGGCCGCGATTTTGCACGATCGGGCAGTCCAAGGATGTCCCGTGCTTCGTCCGTTGTGGCCGGCCGCAGCCCATGACGGTCGATGGCCTCGCAAGCGAGCGAGACGAGATGCGCGTTGCTTCGCGCCCGCTCGGTTTTCGAAATTCGTATATTGTCCTCGAGTCCCGTCCGCACGGCGTCGGCGCCACGTGATAGCGCCCAATCCATGACCTCGCTCTGATGGCGGCCGATGCCCGCCGCCGTCCACGTCGCCATGGGAAACAGCGGCTCCGCCTCATCGATCAGGAGGTCGAGCAGACGTTCGATTGCCGGCATCGCATTGCGGATCCCCATCACGAACTGAAGGTGCGGCCGATCGTCGATCAAGCCGGCGTCGGCAAGCCGCCGTGCGCCGTGAAGATGCGAGAGATCGAAAATTTCGATCTCCGGTTTGACGCCGAATGCCTTCATCGACGACGCGAGCTGGTCGACCAGCCCGACGTGGTTCTCATAGACAATGGTCGGAAAGTTGACCGAGCCTGTCGACAGAGAGGCCATGTCGGGGGCGTGAACCAGCGCGGATCCTCGCATGGCGGGATCGCGGCCTCGGCCGCCGGTCGAGAACTGGATGATCATGCCGGGGCAGTGGCGCAGAACCCCGTCCTGGACGGCCGCGAAGCGATACGGATCCGACGACGGCGTCTCGTCATCCTCGCGGACGTGGATGTGGACCAGCGTCGCCCCGGCCTCGTAGGCCTCGTGGGTCGACTCGATCTGCTCGGCCACTGTTATGGGAACAGCTGGGTTATCGGCTTTCCGCGGCACCGAGCCGGTGATTGCGACTGCAACGACGACGGGTTTCATGAGGATACTCCGTGATTAACCTGCAGGGACCAATCCCGTCCAAGCCGTCATCCGCGGATCCCGTGACCGGCGGCGATCCAAAGGTCCTTCAAATTGAGACTCATAGCCACTGCAACGATGACCTAGCTCGATTGGTCTAGTCCGCTTGCGCGCACCGGTGCCGCAAAGGCGGTCCTACGCCTTCTGGCTGGCTTCGCGGAAGCGCTCAAGGGTGCTGGGGCGTAGTCCCCATGAGCATTTGAAACGCTCCGCTGCCAATGTCTGAATGGGCCAGGGTCATCTGACCCGACGCGATATCCGAGCAACGCTGGAGTTGGACATGAGTGGGCACCAAACCGTTCCGTCGGACTTTTCGGTTCCTTCGATCGTGCCAATACATGCGACGCATAGCGCGATCGCGTCAGGTCGGCTCGCCGATTCCAAGACCGCGGCGACGCGAGGCCTCAGCGCCCGTGCTCTGTCGCGGCTGGATGCCGTTGCGAAACGCACGATCGATGTCGTGCTCGCCTCGCTGCTCCTGCTGTTGCTTGCCCCTCTTATGTTGATTATTGCTCTGCTCGTGGCAATCGACGGTGGCCCGGTCCTCTTCAGTCATGAGCGGCTGGGTTCCGGCCTCCAGACGTTCGGCTGCCTGAAATTCCGAACGATGATCCTCGGGGCCGAACCATGCCTCTCGGAATACCTGGGCTACCATCCCCTCGCGATGGATGAATGGAAGGCGCGGCAGAAGCTCGATTTCGATCCGCGCATAACGCCGATCGGCGGCTTCTTGCGCCGCACCAGCCTTGATGAGCTACCGCAGCTGGTGAATGTCATATGCGGCAACATGAGCCTTGTCGGTCCGCGGCCGATCACCATGAAGGAGGCCGTCCGCTACGGTGACGACCTTTCCCTTTATGCCAGGGTCAGGCCAGGCATAACGGGATTGTGGCAGGTCAGCGGACGCAACGACATCGGCTACGAAACCCGTGTCGCCCTTGATGGCCAATATGTTCGAAGCCGTACCATTATCATGGACGCGATCATCCTCGCTGCGACACCGCGGATTGTGCTTTCGCGGCAAGGCGCACGATGACGTTTCTAGCGCCTCCGCCAGGTTGCACTCCATTTGGAGGTCGGATCGATGTCAGCTGACCGAACTGGAATCGTGAGGCAAAGCCCAGGACACAGCCTGACACGTGCCGGACAGCCTGGTGTTCGGGACGCCTCGGGCCTGCGCGGCGACCCTGCGTATCCGGCGATCGTGGACGACGTCGCGGCGGAGACATCGACCGACACCGTTCAAGCCTGGTTCCAAAGATTTGCGCCATTTGCCGCCGGATTTTTTGCGGTTGTGATCGCGGCCATGCTCGCCTGGCCGCTTCTTCCCCGGCGCTATGAGGCATCGGCTTCGATCGTCCTGCTGCCGGACAAGAATAACGATCCGTCATCGTCAACACGCCCGCTCCAACCTGCACCCGACGACAACGCGATCCAGTCCGATGTCGATTTCATCGCATCGCCTGCGCTTGCTAAGATCGTTATCGCGACGAATGGGTTGATGACCGATCCGGAGTTCGCGGCCCCGCCCGGCTTTGCCGGAACATTGGCGACCTTTGCGCCGGTCCTCGCACCGCTCCTGCCGCCGCGGCAACCGCCTGCGGAGTCCATCGTCAGGGCGCGGCTTCAGGCGCGTTTGAAGGTATCGCGCGACCGCCGCTCCTATACCGTGACATTCGGCTATTGGTCTGCCGATCCCGTAAAGGCGGCGACCCTCACGACGTCGCTCCTGAGCCTTTATATGGCCGCCCAGGGTGACCGCAAACGCGATGCCGTCCGCCGCACGACAGGATGGCTCGACGAACGTGTCGCGCTTTTGCGGTCGCAATATCAAAGCGCCGACGCAGCGGTCCGCAGCTTCTTGGAAACCAGCAACCTGATCGATACGGGCGCGCAGGCTTCGCTCGATCATCAACTGAACATGCTCAGCACGGCGATGGCCCAGGCGAAGGCGCAGGTTGTCGAGACGACAACCCGCGCCGCGATGCTTCAGGCGATGCAAGCGGCGAAGACGATCGAGAATGCACCCGATATTCTCCTGTCGCCGGCCATCCAGAAGTTGAAGGAAGCCAGGGCGGCGGCTCTCGCGAAGCCGGGGATCTGGGCGCCGGAGGCGCAGGCCATCGACGATCAGCTGGGAGCGGAGTCGGCACGGATCGTTGCCGGCGCAGTCGCCGAGTCGCGCGAATGGATCGAGCGCACCAGTCGCCTGGACGCGGAGGTCCGATCCGTCCGCGCCGAGATGACAGCGCGCACGCGCGCCCAACTACACCTCGAGGATCTGCAGCGCGATGCGAAAGCCACGAAATCGGTGCTCGAAGAAACACTCGTCCGCCTGAACAATCAGACATCGCTGTTGCGTGCGGTGGCGCCCGACGTCGAGGTCATCGCGGAACCGGAGCCCCCCCTCACGGCGGCATTCCCCAATCCTTTGCTCGGTTTCATCGGGACGCTTCTTGCCGCCTGTCTGACTGGCGCAGTTACGATGTGGCGTGCTCCGCTTCTCGCGCGGGTCTTCGCATGACCCTCAGCTATCCGTTGGTCGCATTGGACCGTCGAACCTGGGCCATCGACTTGTCGGTTGCGGTCGCGGCAGGTCTTCTCTGGGCGCTGGCGCTGGCCGCAGCACCCGCGCTCGGACCGTGGGCTTATTTCGCGCCGGCGATCCTTGGGATTTTGATGGCGGCGATCGGCGCGGCGGCCCTGGCCATCTTCGGAGGTCCGCGCGCCATCGTGGCAATGATCGCGTTCGCGGTTTTGGTCCCCAATCTCAGCTTCCGTGATCGGGCCTTGGGGGAGACCGGGCTTGATTGGCAGAACGGGATCAAGCTGGCGGCATGGAGCGTGATGCTCATGATGGCGGTTCGCACCCGTCATCTGATCTGGAAGGCGCTTCGTGATCCGGGGATCGCGCTTGCCGCGTTGTTCGGATGTTTAAGCTTCGCTTCGGCCCTATGGTCCCCTGTGCCAGGTTACACCGTCGCCTGCGCCGTCGGCAATCTGGCATGGCTCAGCCTTGCCGTGATCGCCGCCGCATCGTTGCCGACGGCGGCATTCTGTCGGGCGCTACTCTGGGCGCTTCTCGTCGAAATCGTTCTGGCGCTCGCCGCGAGCGTCTTTGCGCCGGATTTCGCCTGGATGCCGCCATCCTACATGGAGACGGACTTCCGTCTTCGCGGCCTCTCGGGCCACCCCAATCTTTTGGCGCAACATGCCGCGCTGCTCATGCTGGCCCTGCTTTCGGTACAGGATTCGAAGCCCCTCGGCAGAGTCTCGATGGTCAGCGTGTTGCTGCTTGCCTCCCTTGCCTTAATCCTCAGCGGAAGCCGCGTGACGATCCTCGCGATCGGTCTTGCGTGGCTGCTCACCGAAATCCGAAGCCACAGGGCCGCGCCGCACCTTCTTGTAGGTTTGGCCGGCGTCGTCATTGTCGGCGTGCAAATTCTGATTGCGGCGCCGGACCTAGGATCGATCCTCGGCGCGTTGAGCCGGACCGGCAGCGCATCGGAGATAACGACGCTGACGGGCCGCACGGACCTCTGGCAGATCGCTTGGGAGCATTTCCTCGAACGCCCGCTCTTCGGCTGGGGATTCAACGGGACTGAGCAATTGATGGCGGATAGCGTCGGGCGATCGTTCGAAGGCAACGCGGTGAACGCACACAACGCCGTGCTGCAAAGCCTCATGAGCCTTGGGCTTGTCGGATCAATTCCCGTCCTCGGTCTTTTTCTGATGCTGATCTATCGATGCATCCGGTTCCCCGACAGGATCAGAGACCGCCTGCTCATCTATCTGGTCGTTCTCGGTTTCGGCGAGGCTGAGCCGCTCTCTGTTCCCATGGTCCTCAGCTTCCTCCTATTCTGGTGTTTGGCCCGCGATGGAGTGAAAGAGAGGCCGGCGGCCGCGATACCAGGCTCGATCCCGACCGGGATCGGGGCAATGGTGTCGCCGTGATTTTGATCCGCGAACGCCGCCGCGCCCGGGCCCACCGACAACAGGCACCGCATGCCATGTCGTCCGTCGGAACGCTTGGGCCGAACGCGCAAGAGGGCCGACCCACGCCGTGCCTTCCGACGGGCGCCGCGGAGGGCGTGCCGCTCAGGCTGCTTTTATGGCATTGGGGGCGCGTTGGTGCGGCAGCGAAGTTCACCTTCGAGCTGGCCCAAGCGTTGCACGCAACGGAAGGCGTCGCGTTGAGTATCAGTTTCTCCGAAACATCCGATCTCGAACGACTTTGTACGGTGCTTCCCGCTATTCCGTCCGATCCGGTGAGGACATTCCGCGGCCGCAAAGGCAGCTTCGGTGGCAGCACAGCAGCCTTTTTCGGCATGCTCGGGACCATCGCCCGCGCCCGGACTTTCGCGCGGATTCTGACGGCGCGCAGCCCCGGCGTGATGATCTGCACGTTCCAGTCCATATGGGACCTTGCCGCCTTGCCGGTGCTGCGCAAAACTGCTGGGCGCTGCATTCTGATCCTGCACGACGCTGCATTTCGTTCCGGCGATCGCTATCCCTTGCGCTCTGCGATCTTGCGTTGGCAGGTCGCAGAGGCGGACGCTCTCATCGTGTTGACCGACCAAGTTGGCCGCGACGCGCAACGCGTGTTCAAGTTCCCAACAGATAGGATTTGGACGGTGCCCCATGGACAATTTGTCTTCGGCAACCAAGACGCAAGGGCCAGAACGCTTCCCGCGTTCCGGCGGATCCGTCTGCTCTTTCTGGGGCGAATCGTGGCCTACAAAGGGCTTGTCCTGTTGCTCGAGGCCTACACGACACTGCGTGCGCAGGGAGCCCCCGTCGATCTCGCGATCGTTGGCGACGGGGATCTCGGACCCTACCGAAACGCTCTTGCAAAAGCGGAAGGCGTGACGATCGTCAATCACTGGCTCGACGATCAGGAAATCGCAGGCGCTTTACGTCGCGCCGATATCGTGGTGCTCCCCTACGTCGCCGCGTCGCAATCGGGCATTGCCGCGGCCGCCTTCGCCGCCGCGCTTCCGGTGGTGGCAACGCCGGTCGGCGGTCTTACCGAACAGATCCGCGATCGCGAAACGGGGATTTTGGCAGACGCGGTCACGGCCGTGGCGCTTGCCGATGCCATTGTCACGCTGGTCCACGATCCAGAGCTGTATAGTCGCTGCTCGGCAGGTGCGCTTCGCCATGCCCGCGACGACCTTTCATGGTCTCGCGTGGCCGCGCGCGTCGCGGCGATCGCGGCCGACGTGGCGCAACGCCCGAAGCGCGGGGCGATGCCATGACCGGGACGGCATTCGGCGCCAACCCTATTCCGGTCAGCCGCCTCCACGCACTTCGCGACGCCCGCGCCCTGCGTTGGCTCGGCCACAGAGGCAGCTACGTCGTCGGCGTCCCTCTCCTTTCGGTTCTCGGCTTCGCGACCACGCTTTACATCCCGCGCCTGATCAGCCCGGCGGAGTTCGGCGCCTATGCCCTGCTTTTGAATATCTATCGCTATGCGGGACGCGGCGATCTCGGCCTGTCGCAACTGGCTGATCGGCGCCTGGCTTTTGGCGCCGACGGGCAAGACGCCGGCCGCATCCTCAAGGCTCGCTTTCGATTGGGATTGCTGACCCTGGCGCTCATCGTCCTCCTGGGCGTCATCGGACTAGCGATGTCCGGTCGCGCGGCCGTCCTCGATACGACGCTGGCAGCAGCCGCAGGCACCTGCGCGATGATGGCTGCCGGCCCCTCGTCGATCTATCGCGCCCGCGGGCAGGTCTGGGAATATACCGTTCTGTCGTTTGTCTTCAGCATCGGCTTCATGGTGCCGCGCCTCGTCGGGGTTGAGCTCGCCGGCGTGACAGGATGCTTTGCCGCCCTGCTCTGCTGGTATGCCGTCACCGCCGTCGTGTCAGCCTTGCGGTTTGCCCCGCTCCTCGCATCGTCGACGGTGCCAGGACAATTTCGAAACACTCTTCGCGCCGCGCTGCCCTTGTTCGTGTTTGCTGCCGTCTGGACGCTTTACCTGTCCGCGAACCGCTGGGTCTCGGCGGCTCTGTCGACGCCGAACGACCTGGGCCTGTTCTCGCTCGGTGCCAACATGTCCATGGCCGCGATCACGACCTTCGCCTCGATCGGCGACGTGCGCTACCCGCACTGGCTGAACCGACTGGCGCGCGCCGAACCGGGCAGCGAGTCCGGCGCACTCGAACGCGAGGGCATGCTGATGGCGTTGGTGCTGGCGATCGCCGTGGCCCTGTGCATTCCTCTGGCCGGGCGCGTGGTCACGGTTGCCTTTCCTGCCTATGGCGGGGCTGCGCCGGCGGCGGTGGCACTTGCCATTGCGACGGTGCCGCTGGCGATTGTTGCCTGGTTTCTCCCGATCGCCATCGCGGCAACGGCATCACCGCTTCGCGACTCCGCCGTCGTGTTCCTGCCGGCCACGCTGGTTCTCATCGTCGGCATGACTGCCGGCAACGCCCTTGGATCGATCGAAGGACAGGCATGGGGCTGCTTCTGCTCGTCGCTGGCGGCGCTCTCCGGTCTGGCCCTTTGCCTGCGCCGCATGAAAATCCTGCACACAGGCGCAGCGGTCCGTTTCGTCGTGGTGCCCTCAGCCCTGCTCGTGCCGGTCGTAGGACTCGCAATGATAATCGGCCCCCACGACGGAACGGCCATGGCTGCAGGCCAGGAAGCACCGGCTCAAGGCCCTCCCGCCGGCTGGCGGATCGCCTTCGCCGATGATTTCACCACCTTGAACATGTGGGACGGAATCCACGGCATTTGGGAGCCGCGCTATCCCTGGGGCGGGCGGACAAATCCGACCGCCAATGAGCTCGAATATTACGTCGATCCGCGACCACAACATGAGACGGCGCCGCTTCGTGTCCTCAATCCTTTCTCGGTCGACGCCCGCGGCTTGACAATCACCGCGCGTCCGATCCCCGACCAGGATCGAGCCAGCGTGAAGACGCTCACCTACGCCTCAGGGCTTCTCAACAGCCTCCATGGGTTCAGCTTCACCTATGGCTACGTCGAGATGCGGGCGAGCGTGCCCCGGGGGCAAGGCCTCTGGCCTGCGTTCTGGCTGCTCCCCGTCAAACGCATCTGGCCGCCGGAAATCGACGTCATGGAGGTCATCGGCAGCGAGGACCGCCAGTTCTGGGCGACCCTCCACAAGGGGACGGCACCAGCCGTCGTGCAGTTCCGGATCGAAACGGACGAACTCTACGACACGATGCACACTTACGCCGTGCTCTGGGATGCCGACGCGATCGCCTGGTATTTCGACGGCCGGCGTGTCGCTTCAACCCCGACGCCCGCCGACTTCCATCAGCCGATGTACCTGCTGGTGAACCTCGCGGTCGGCGGCTCTTGGGCGGGTGCACCCGATATCACGACGCATTTTCCCGCCCGTATGACGATCGCGAGCATCCGGGTTTATCAGCCCGCCACGGGCTTAGCCGACACCTGGAGGACGGACCGTGATCAAGATCGATAGGTCGGCGCCCATTGCGCTGCTTTCGTTCGCGGCGTTCACCCTCGCTGCGGTCCTACCAGCCTCGGCCGAGTACCGGCTCGGCAGCGGCGATGTCGTCGAGCTCGCGGTGTTCGGCGTCGCCGATTTCAAGCGCCGTGCGACGGTGAATGTGGACGGCGATATTTCGGTGCCCTTTCTCGGCGAGGTCCACGCCGCCGGACTTACACTCGATGGCCTGCGCAAGACGCTCGCCGACGATCTGGCGAAGACCGGCACGATGCGAAGCCCCGACGTGACCCTGGAACTGGCGGAGTATCGGCCCTTCTTTATTGGCGGCGACGTCGCGCGCCCGGGGGCCATTGCTTACAGGCCGGGGCTGACGGTGCGCCACGCCGTTGCGCTTGCCGGCGGCTACGACGCGCTTCGCTTCCGTGCCGAGAACCCGCTGCTTTCAGGACCCGAGTTCCGCAGCCAATATGAGTCGCTCTGGGCCGATCTAGTGCGGCACGAAGCCCGCCGCATCAGCCTGCAGGCCGAGATCGACGGTAAGACCGCGATTGATATGGACACCCTGGACAAGGCCCCTCTCGATCCGAACATCATCCGGGAGATCGCCGATCTGGAGCGAGCAGACCTCAAACTTCGCATCGCCGCGCGCGGCCGAGATCTGGCGTTTCTCACAAAGTCCTTTGCACAAACGAAGGCCGACGTCGCAGCATTGGAAGTCGCCATTGCGGACCAGACCGCCGCGATCACCCAGCAGCTGGCCGCGGCAGGCCGGACGCGCGACGGTCAGCTCCGAGGCATCATAGCCGCCGCGCGTGTCGACGAGGACAGCCGCTCGTTGGCGGTGCTTCGCAGTCAGCAGGTCGAGGCTACGAGCAGGCTGGCTCAGGCGACCAAGGAACGCGACGACCTGGGCAAGCGGATCGATGGTTTTGCCGACGATTATCGCGCGAAGGTGGGGCGCGAGCTGCAGGAGGTCGTGGTGGAGTTAGAAAAAGGGCGCAGCCAGATCCGGAGTGCCGGTGAGAAACTCATCTATACCGGAGCCTTGAAAGCCCAGCTTCGCGGCGAAGCCGCAGGCCCGCAAATCGTCATCTATCGCACCGTCGATGCCACCAAGACACGCATCGACGCGGCGGCGGACGCCGACGTCCTTCCCGACGACATGATCGAGATCGTCATCCGGCCCGAACAAATGGTCGTCGCGCCGGTGCGGTGATCAGGTCCGCACAAGCGCATAGAGCTGGCTCCGCATCGCGCCGGACGCGATACGGAAGACGCCGTAGAGCGTCGTGATGACGATGAATTCCGCATTTGTCATGAAGCCGATACGTCGGCATTCGGCGCGGAAACCGATCTCACGAAGGAGATAGGGAAAGCCACCCCGTCTGGCGCGCTGCTGCAGACTGGCGCGAACCTGCATGAGCACTTTCGGGATGACGTGGAATTTCGCACCAGCCATGGCAAGCCTGACATAGAGATCATAGTCTTCGAGCATGCCAAACTTGCTGCGATAGCCGCCGATTTCGCGGAGCGCTTTTGTGCGGATCAGCACGCTTGGATGGACGATGACATTCCGCCAGCGCAGTGCCGCAAGAATATCCGCATGCTCGGTCGGCGAAATCTTCATCTGCGAGCGCCTGCCATCGGCATAAAAGTCCTCGGCCCATGACGCGACAACGTCGACTTCCGGATGTGCCGATGCATAGGCCGCTTGGATCGCAACCCGGTCCGGTGCGCAGACGTCGTCGCTGTCCATTCGCATCGCCAAACTGCAGGAGCAGGCTTTAAGCCCATCGTTGAGGGCCACGGCCAGACCGCCACTTCTCTCGCGACGGATCAGGGTGAGACGAATCGAACTGGTGGCGAGCTCCGCTATGACGGCCTCTTGCCCGGCGTCGATCGGACCGTCGATCACGAGCACCAGCTCGCGCGGAAGAATGGTTTGCTGTGTGATACTTTCGAGGCATTGTTTCAGGTTTGTAGCCGTCTCGCCAGCGTAGGTCGACATGAGGACGCTGACATCGGCAAAGCCCTCAGGGCAAGAAGCCTCTCGGTCGATCGAGATACTTTGCGATTGGCTCACAACACGCTCCTGGCTCGAGAGGGCTCTAAGCGACATCGACATCGCGCGGGCAGCCGGAAGCATTTCGCCAGAAAGTCACTTAGCCATCAAACGCTCATGGGGCCTACGCCTGATGATCTTAGATGTGGATTCTTTGATCGCTAGCCGGCACGCTTCGCACGCGAACACGTCGGCGATCGAGAAGCGTGTCGACAAGACGGTTTGGTTCGATACTTGTTTTGCTCAAGCGCTCAATTGCATGGCTGCGGGCTCAGGAGAAAGCGTCTCGACCCTACTCTCGGAGTGCTCCTGGCTGCCCAGCGCCCAAACTGCGGCCTGGGTCCGATTTTCAGCACCGATCTTTCGCAGGATGACGCGGATATGGGCCTTGACCGTCGCATCGGAAATGTCGAGCCGCCTTGCGATATGCTTGTTGGACTGGCCCTTGGTGATGGCATCGAGAACCTGAAGCTCACGGCTCGATAGGTGATCCAGGCCACGCCCCGGCGTGGGCACCGGCGACGACGCAACGGCCCGGGCAATCGGTTCCGGGATCACCGTCGGGATCGCAATTGCTTGGCTGACCATGGACGTAATGGAGACCTGTTTGCCGAGCAGAAGATCGAGCGCCATCAGAAAGGCCTGTGGGCTTATCGTTCGCGGCAGGCAGCCGTTGGCGCCGGCATCGAACGCTTTCTTCAAACGCGGGCCTGAATCGTTTGAAAGGATGACGATACAAGCAGCGGGATAGATCTTATGCAGATCCGCGATTAGCCGAATGAAGGCGTCCGAGGTCGCATCGTCTGCGAGACAAATGCACAGGGCCGGTCTCGTTTTGGATAGGCCGCGTCGCGGCAGCACGTCGTCGCCATTCGTGCGCAACAAAACGCGAAAGTGTGAACGCGCAATAGTTGCCGCGACGCCCTCGACCATAAGCGAGTGCGCCCCAAAGATCGCCGTGCCGATCGGTTTCATGATCAATACTACCTTCTTGAGGATCTATGACGCGGTTTCGACTTTCTTCAGGTAATGCCCTTCTCACTACCCCGCCGGTTAAGATCCCAGAATCGCGGATCCCGTCGTGGAAGTTCAGGCTTGGCTTCGGTGAATATTTAACGATTCTTTTCTCATTTTCCGCAAGCGCTAACGTTTAAGTATTAAATGCTAGACCTTTGTATCTAATCAGAGCGCTTCCGTGGAGGAGCGCTACGAAGGCCTTGGAATATCTGGACTTATTTTAGACGCGCCATACAGCGTAACGGCCCGCACACGTGCATTTGATCGACGTGCACCGTGCAAGCCGGACAAGTGTGGCGTGAAGCCCTCTACTGGCCGTCCGGCGTCCGCAGACCGATCCACTTGTCCTTGACTTGGTCGTAGTGGATCGTCGGGTCGTATTGGACGACGTTGAGGGCAAGGTTGGCAGCGGAAAGACGCCCGCTCGCGGCCATGACGACGTAACTCGCCACTACGCGATCGCGCTGCGCCGAGACGAGATTGACGCGGGCGTTGAGCAGCGTCTGCTGCGCGATCAGGACATCAAGCGTCGTGCGCTGCCCGACCTTGGCCTCCTCGCGAACGCCGTCGAGCGCGATCTCCGACGACTTCACCGCCGCCTGCGACGAGCGAATGACGGCCTTCGCTGTCTCGAGCTGCCCCCAACTCGAGACCACAGTTGCCCGGATTATATCGCGCTGCAGGTCGGCCTGAAGGCGTGCCTGCGACAGCAGTTCCTTGGCCTGGCGAATCTGCGCATAGGCGGCGCCGCCCGTATAGATTGGCACCGACAGCTGAGCGAGCACGCTGGCATTGAACAGCCGGTTGTTCGGAGCGCCCTGGTACTGGTTGTTCTGCTGCACGTTGCCGACGACATTGACCGTCGGATAAAGCTGGCCTTCCTGCACCTGGACCTGCAACTGCGCCACGTCGACGTTGTGGAACGCTGCTTGGATCGCCGGATGCTCCGACAGTGCAACGGTGATCGCAGACTGCAGGTTCGACGGCAGCAGGGCATCGATCGGCCGGGCCGCTTCCAGGCGTTTCGGCTCGACGCCGATGATCTGGCGGAAGTTGGCGACGCTGTTCTGCAAGTTGGCTTGCGCCGTAAAATAGTTGGACCGCGCGGTGGCCAGGCTCGACTCGGCCTGGGCGACATCGGTGCGTGTGACTTCGCCGACGTTGAACCGGTCGCGGGTCTGGCGCAGTTGCTCCTCGAGAACGGTGATGTTGTTCTTGTTCAGATCGAGGATGGCCGTGTCGCGCAACACGTTCATGTACGCTGTGGCGCCGTTCTGCAGCGTGTTCTGTTCGGTATTGCGGATGGTCTCGCGCGCCTGCAACACGCCGGATTCGGCCTGGCGCACGCCGTTGACAGTCTGGTTGCCGTTGAAGATGGTCTGCGTGACGGTCAGGCCCGCCGCGGTGGGAAACGAACTGCCCTTGATCCGCTCGCCGCTCAGCGTGGCGTCCTCGTTGTTGTAGCCAAGCGATGCGGTTCCCGAAACCTGGGGGCGAAACCCGGATACCGCCCGGGACACGGTCTCGTCGGAAGCTCGCCCGGCAGCACGCTGCTGATTGAGATCGGGGTTGCCCATATAGGCCCGCGATAGTGCGCTCGAGATTGTCTCCGCATGTCCGGCACGCGATGAACCAACCAGACCCCACGATAGCGTCGCTGCCACGAAAAGCTTGGTCGGCATCGCCAAGTGGCCGGGCCTTCGGTTTCCCTTGTCCAGCACTTTTAAGAACATAGCCATCCGGTCCACGGCGCACCCCATGTTCTCGCGCAAACGTCGCCGCCATTTCAGCGTAGATGAATGCGATCTTTATGGTTAATAACTCGTTACCGAGCCTAACAATAAGGTACTAGACCATCTTGTTGTTGGCCCGAGGCGGCGAATATGATCGCCGACGCCAGGGTATTTCGGTGAATAGCGCAGTCAATAATGCGTTGTAGCTATAAACCGCGATATGATAATACTCGTTGCAGATGAGCCACGACTAGCTTTTGACTGACGCTTTTGACATGATTGAAGTCCGATGTGCGCAGACCGCCCAGATCAACATGTTTCGGAGCACGACATCGGTTTCGGCGGAGAGCCCAACCACGGGCGGGCCCCTGACTTTCTAGGGTTGGACAAAGCCGCCTATGCCACGGCTGACCGGCGGACCTTTCTCCTCGCCCTGATCGGTAATCTCGCGTTCGTTTGGTCCAACAACGAGAGCATGTTCATCTATCTGATCAAGGCCCTCATGCAGACGGACGAGGCCGCTGCGGTGATCGTCTTTGTCACTTTGAATACGGCGCGGTCTCGCATCGAACTCGTCGAGCGGCTCGGACGCGCCAAGGTCAAGGACAAAAACCTTCTGAAGGCGCTGAACACGCTGATCGAGCGTTTCAACGTGTGCACCCGCGTGCGAAACGAATTCAATCACTGCATGTATGGGATCGACGACACTGGAGTCATGTCTCACACCCAGTCTTTCCGGATTCGGGACATCGACGGCCTGCCGGCTCTCGAACGTCCGAAACCGATCGACGAAGGGCGCATCGCCCACCTTCTCGAAACGATCGAGGAAATGAAGCGGATCAACCGCGAACTCTGGGACTTGGTCCCAAGGCTGCATGCCCACCTTGCAGCCTTGGGGTGAGACGGAAAGCTCAGCGTTCGCGGAACGCGCGCGCCATGCTGTCCTTGAGGGGACGCAGGAGATAAGCGAGGAACGTCCGCTCGCCGGTCTTGATATAGATTTCGGCAGGCATGCCCGGCGTCGGAACGAAGTCTTTGATCAAGGGCAGTTGATCCTTATCGATCCGCACCCGCGCCATGTAGACGCCCGCCGACCGATCGATCCGCGGATCCTCCTGCAGAGAGTCGGCGGAGATGTAGACCACCTTGCCGGTGACCATCGGCGTCACGCGTGCGCTGAGCGCACTGAGACGCACCATCGCATCGGCCCCCTTCTTGACGCTATCGATGTCCTGGGAGCGAATACGCGCCTCGATCAGCAGTTCGTCGTTGAGCGGCAGAATCTCCATGATCGGTTTACCCGGCTCGATGACTCCGCCCGCGGTGTGATAGCCGAGCTTGATCACGGCACCGCGGACCGGCGCGGCAATCTTCACGCGGTCGACGATGTTCTTCGCGGTGCGCATCCTTTCGCGCGTATCATAAAGATCCGCACGAATGTCGACGAGCTGCTCCACCGCCGTCTTGACGGCGGTGTTGCGAACGCCCGCGATCTGCTCGTTGGCGCGAGCGATCTTATCCTTGGTATCGCCAATGTCGCCTTTCAAACGGCCCACCTCGCCGTCCATGGCGGCCCGGGCGCGGAGCAGAGCGAGCAGCTCCGGCCGTTTCACCATGCCTTGCGCGAGAAGGCTTTTCTTCGCTTCGATTTCTTCCTGGTACAGCTCGCCTTGGCGAACGACGGACGTCAGCTGAGTCTCCGTTCCGTTCAAATGTTCTTCAAGTGAACCGATGCTCTGTTGAAGAGTCGTGATCTCATTGAGGACACCGCGGCGATGCGTCTCGAACGTGAGCATCTGGTTTTCGATGACGGTGTTTTCCTCCGCGTTTTGGGCGTTGGCTTCGTAGGCGACCGGAATAGCGAGGTTTGGTCGCGCACCGGCTTCGGCCAGAAGGCGTGCCTCCACGGCCTCGAGCCGCATTTCCTTCAGGAAAAGCCGCCGCATATCCACTTTGGCGGCCGTCTCGTCGAGACGAATGAGTTCCTGCCCTTGTTCGACGATATCGCCTTCATGGACGAGAAGCTTTGCAATCACACCGCCCTCGAGGTTCTGGACGATCTTGTTCTGACCGGTGGCGACGAAGGCGCCCGACGTCACGACGGCGCCCGCGATCGGTGCGGTCGCGGCCCAGACGCCGAACCCCCCGATACAGGCTGCGGATATCCAAAAGCCTGTCAGAATGTGTCCGCGGGTTTGCCGGGGCACGTCCGAATACCAGGTTCTTGGTTCTGTCTGTTTTACAGTTTTGGCGCGAAACTTCATGACGGCCCCCCGGGATCTTGTCGTCTTCAGCTGGCCTGTTTCTGGCCAGCCAGCATTTTCATGATCTCGTCGCGGGGGCCGAACGCCTGCACGGTTCCGTTGTTGAGGATCAGAACCTTGTCGACGCTGGCGAGCAGCGTGGGTCGCTGCGTGACGGCAACGACGGTCATGCCGCGCTGCTTGGCGCGAAGGAGGGCATTCCCCAGCGCCACTTCACCGGCCGTATCGAGATTGGAATTCGGTTCGTCGAGGACAACGAAGCGCGGGTTGCCGAAGAAGGCACGCGCCAATCCGATACGTTGCCGCTGCCCTCCCGAAAGGGGGCCGCCATCCATGCCGATCACCGTCTCGTATCCCTGCGGAAATTCTGACACCACCTCGTGCACATCGGCCAGCGCGGCAGCGTCAAAGATCTGTTCGTCCGTCGCATCGTCGCGCATCCGGGCGATGTTGGCCTTGATCGATGCCGGAAACAGCTGAACGTCCTGCGGCAGGTAGCCGACGCTTTCACCGAACTGACGGACGTCCCAGTTGCGCAGATCCATCATGTCGAGGCGGATGTTGCCGGCGGTCGGCACGATCGAGCCGACGAGCATCTTGCCCAACGTGGATTTCCCAACGCCGGACGAGCCGATGATCGCCAGGGATTCGCCTGGCTCGAGCTGAAAGCTGACACCGTTCAGAACAACCTTCTTCGTCGATGGCGGCACGTAGAGGACGCGCTCGACCGACAGGCGACCTTGTGGGGCCGGCAGGCGCAACCGATCCTGGTTCAGCGGCGAGTTGACGATCAGACTGGTGATCCGGGCGTAGGCCGATCGCGCCTGGACGAAGCTGCGCCAGCCTTCGATGGTGCCCTCGATCGGGCCGAGAGCCCGACTTGCGACGATCGAGCCGGCGATGACCATGCCGCCGGTCAGCTGGCCGCCCAGAGCCAGTTCCGCGCCCCAGCCGAGGATCGCGATCTGCGTCGCCATTCTGGCGAACTTCGATATCGCGGCCATCGCGATGTTCCGGTCTTGCGCAAGGACCTGCGCCTTCAGCGACTCGGCGGTTTCCTTGCCCCAGATCGCCACCCCCTCCGGGATCATGCCCATCGCGTTGATCACCTGCGCATTCCGCGACATGGCCTCGGCTTGTTGGTTGGCGCGACTGGCATAGGCGTTGGCGAGGCCGAACGGCACCGCCGTCACCTTCTGGTTGAGCAGCGCGACGACAAGCAACACGATGCAGGAGCCGGTGACGATGAACCCGAGGTGTGGATGGATGAGGAAGACGACCGCAAGGTAGATCGGGCCGACCGGCGCATCGAACATTGTGATCAGGACGGGCCCGATGAGAAAGTTGCGGACCTGCTGGAGGTCGCCGAGAACTTGGAACTCGCGAACCGATCCGTTTTGCGCGGCCTTGGCGGCAGCAGCGAGGACCGCGCCACCGAGTTTGCTTTCGACTTCGACCGCGGTGCGCATGAGGATCACGCGGCGGACAGAGTCGAGCAGCACGTTCGCGACGATCGCCCCCAGAACGACAAGCGACAGCATGACGAGCGTGTCGAGGCTGCGACTTGTCAGGACGCGGTCCGACAGGTTGAACAGATAGATAGGGATCGCAAGCACCAGGATATTGATGAAGAAGGAGAAGAGTCCGACAGCGATCAAATTCCAGCGGACGGTGGCCAGGCCGCGCCCCAGCGAGTCGCGAAAGTCTTCGCCACTCGTTCGCCGCTCGAGGGGCGGAGCGTCCTTACCGCCGCCGCCACCTGCAGCGTCACGCGGCGGCTCGGTCTTCTCGCCAGGGCGCGGTGGTTCCGCAGGGACCGGCGTGGCCTTTGTGTCCGGCGCGGCCGTCTTCGCGTCCAAACGCATCGCTATACCGTCCGCTGCCATCGTCATCATATCCCCCCAAACTATGTCGCTACACACGCAGTCTGCTTGTCGGTCCTCAGCTGCTCACCCGCATGCGCCGCACGCCACCACGTGGTCGACCACGGCAACCCCACCGATGAGGCGTCCGACCGCAACCGTTTCGTAGCTTTCGATCCAGGTCCCGAGATCGAAGACGCGCGCTTTCGCCCAGCACACGAAGCGATGGCCGCACGGCATGACCCGGGCGTTGGCGGACGCCGCATCGATCTCGAGACGAATCCCGACATCCCCGACCAACGGATCCTCGCTGAAGATAAGTCCGCTGTATCCATTGACGGTTTGTGCAATCCTCACCGCGATGTCCGCATCGGGCGCGATGGTAGGGAGTTGCGTGTCGACGCACGCGATCGATCCGATCCACCACGTGGTGCTGACGGCGGTGCTCATGCCAAGGTCCCGGCCAGAATGTCGTGATGCGCCGCATCCGTTGTCGTCGGCAGCGCCGGGCTGCTGGGCGCGTCATGCGTCGTCCCGGTGTCGAGAAAGGCGACGAGTTCCGGCACCAGACTGTTGGGCGAGGTGCCGCTCGTATCCGCATGCGCCGTGACCAGGTTCGTCTGCACCAGCATCGAGGTCTCATAAGCGCCCCCGCCGACATACTGGCTGCCGAGAGTCCCCGCGGAAACGATGGCAGCCGAATTGGTGAGTGTGTTGTTCCCGGTCGTCACGCTCGCCGGAACGCCGGCACCGGCTTTGGAAAAGTCGGCGAGAACATTGGCGCTGTTGGAGATGACATTGGTCTGCGAGACCAGATTGAGATCATAGTAATTGCCGGTGACGAGCATGACGTTGATCGTTGTCCCGAGCGTTGGGAGGCCGGGAAATGCGGCCGCAGAGTCTCCGTCTGTCGCCAGCGACTGAACCAGGTGTTGCAGATCCGGCGTCATCGGGTTCGCGCCGCTGGTGCCGATATCGGAGATCGCGGCGTCGTTGGTAACCGTGTTATGCCCCGCGAGAACCTGGTCGGCGCCGCCGTTCGTCGGCGAGAAGGTCACGCCGACGGTGGCGTCGTTGAGAAGCACGTTCTCCTGATAAATCGCATTGGCTGTGTAGGAATTGCCGAGCACGATCAGAAGATCATAGGTCGGCGCATCGTGGGTTACCTCGAACTGATTGACCTGCGTGTTGCCGCCGAGAACGGCATAATAGTGATCGGTCTGCGGCGCGCCGGCGTACAATGTGTCGTTGATCAACACGTTTTGCTGTGTAACGGCGTTGACGTCGTAAAAGTCGCCGTTAACGACCTGGACGTTCCAATTCGTGCCGAGATCGCCACTCACGTTCGTGCTGAAGGTCAGGGGCAGCTGCTCGAAATGGGCGGTGTTTTGAACCGTGTTGCCACCGGTCAAAAGATCCTGGGCAAATGTCGACGACGCGGTCGCCAGAGAATCGATGTTTTGGACGACATTGCTTTGGACGATCAGGTCGGCATGGACCTCATTGCCCATGACGATCGTGGTGATCGGCGTTGCCGACGTGTCGCTGATCAGCGCCTCGTTGCCGGCGATATTGCTGCCGGTGACAATGGTCTGGCCGAGCGGTACGCCATCAGCGGTCGGCAAAGTCGTGTCGACCGTCGTTACCGGAAGCGTCAGGGCGGCAGGAGAGCCGTCTGACGAAACGAGGACGCCGTCAACGGTGGTCCCGAAATGAAGACTGTCTGCCGAGGATGTCGACCCGACAGCAAGACTGTCGCCAAAGCTTTTGAAGGTTACGACTTCTTGCGAATCCGTCTGCCCCAGTCCAGGCGCGTCCGCGGGGATCACCGCATAGGCTTGATCGATCATGTCATGGACCACCGGCGTCCCGTAAGGCATCGGTAAAAGTCCGCCATCGAAATGATCCACATACGATGCGTTCGCGATGAGCATGTTGACTTGGTGCACGTCGACAACGCCCTGATCCGCACCGTGCCAGTCGGAAGAAGCCGATTGCGCGTCCACGCTGTACCCGCCATCGCCACCGGCGCCGGCCTGTGGCGCATCGGGCGCGGCATCGGGCGGCGGCTGCAAGTGCAGGTGGGGAAGATGCGGCTTGACCAAAAGGGGATGCGCCGCGATCTTCGGAAGCCGCGGTACGAGATCATCGTGCTGTCTCGTCGCTGGCACATAGGACGGCGACGAGCCTGCCGTCGCCATATCCGGATGATGCTGGCCGCTGCGCAGTTGCTCGAGCGATGTTTGGCTGTTTTGGCCATCACGGCCCGATCCGTCCGGCTTCGACCATTCGCGATCGGGGTCGATGTCGAGGTGAAGCAACCCAACGAAATGGGTGATGATGTCCGTTACGGCCCCGATCTGCATGGCATTCCCCCGCCCAAAGCGGCCGATCGAATTCGCGATGGAGAGAGAAAGGAGAGGCGCTCGCGCGCCTCTCCTTCTGACATCACGAGGAGTGATGGCTCATGTGGTCGGACGACACGGGGTCCGTGGCTGTCGCAGTGTGCGTGACGCCGCCGCCGGTGACCGACTGCGTCAGCGAGTTGAACTGGATGTTCGCACCGAGGACGATGTTCTGCGTGAATGCGCTGAGGGTCGCGGTCGCAGATGCCACGGACGACACCGACGCGGTGATCGAATCGCCCACCGAGTGGCTGATCCCACCGGCCGACGCGTCCCCGCCCGAGATGTCGTGGGCGGTCTGGCTGAAGCCATCGCCGTCGTTCGTGAGGCTCACCGACGACAGCGAGTTGTTGGCGATGAGGCCGTTGACCTGGTCGACATGAAACGCGGTGTCCGTTCCATTGCCGGTAAAGTTGAAGTTGTCGCCGGAGCCCTGCAGGAAGTTGTTGGCGTCGGCGAGATTGAGCGGCGAGTCGGTCAGGTTGATCGGCACGTTATACGTGGTGTTGGTCGTCGTCGTGTCGAACGAGCCGGTGTTTCCGGAATATCCTGGATCGCTCGAGACCGCGGAAACCGCCGCGCTGACTTGGACCTGTACGGTGTCCTGAACGCTCACGGAGGTGTCGTTGATGTTCGCATTCAGATTGCCGTTGAGGTTTCCGTTCCCGTTGAGGTTTCCGTTCCCGTTGAGATTGCCGTTCGAGCTGTCAGAACCGGAGTAAGAACTCGCGTCCGAGCCCGAACCGGACCCCGACAGCGCACCGGACCCAGCCAGCGCACCCGCGCCGGCGAGGGAGCCGGCGCCGGAGAGCGAGCCGGCGCCCGAACCCGAGGTGGAGCTGCTGTTGGAGGGGTCGCTTCCGCCGTTCGAGGGGCCTTTGTTGTCGCTAGAAACACCCATGACACACGTCCTTCAAGGTTGGGCGCAATCCAAGGCAGCACGGGGCGATCGCGACCTAACGCGTCAATGATCGATGCCGATTTGTGGATTGGCGCCTGTTTCGTGGATCGTCGGACCGCCGTCATTGGCGCCGGATCGTCCACACCAATAAAAGACCACCGTAGATTATTTCGCACAAGAACTAGAACCACAATAATTCGATCTAGGACGAACCGTTTAAGTATAGCTTCTCGACGACGCCCTTAAGAAGACAGCTTACTTCGAAGCCGAGGCTTGCCTGTCTTGCTCTCGATGAGCCGAATGGAACGGCTGGTCTTTACGGCCGATCGACCGATCCGCAACCCCCGGGAGATTCAAAAATCGATTTCGACGATAAGTTGTGATTAGATCTTTGGGCTTAGCAATATTGCCGAGAATAACATTATACATGCATCTTTTGGCGAATTTGAGGAGTGCGGTTCATTTAATATATTCCTCAAAACCGCTGCCTGAATTCGCCCGTCAAAGAGGAGTAGGAACAGTGGCGAGATTTGAGGGTTTGCATCATTGCGGCACTGCGGCGGTCCTTCTAGTCGGCGGTTTCACAGTCGAGCGGATGATCATGACCGCCATGTTGACGGGGTTAGAATGCGGCGTCGATTGCGTTGCTGATACGCGGGAGATTTTGGCCGCCCAGTCTAGATCTTTCGATCTAATATTTCTGGATGCACGGCTCTTACATAGAAAACACCTGGCGATGCTCTCTCTTGTCGAAGCCCTACGCAAGTTCGGACCGCCGCACCACGACATACGTGCGGCGGTGATTACATATTCTGCGAAAACATCATCGGACCTGGCATTCGCGGATGCGCATATTCGCGTGCCGTTCGTAGCTGAAGACGTCCGTCGCATCGTCGCCCTTTACTGCGGATCAGCCTTGGCCGGTGGTGGGATAAAGCTCGGCGGCGACTTTGTGGCTGATGATGCAGACGACTCCTTTGCAGGGTACCTGGATAGAGCTGCCCTAGATCGAGCGCTTGTCGCTCTTCGCGCAGAGCTTGATGCTTTCGCCGCCGTCAGCGACCTGCAGGACCGATCTCACGTCGCGCGAAGAGCCCATGCCATCATATCCTCGGCCCGCATCCTCGGTTTTCCCGCCCTCGCTAGAGCAAGCCAGCAATTCGAACAATCCGTCGCCCAAGGAGAAATATGCGACCTGACCTACGAGGAATTTCTGACCCAAATCGATCGTGCCCGTCATCGTATTGATCATAACGTCCCGACACGTATCCCCGACTGCGTTTCCGCCTTAGTCACTGGATGATTCAATGTGTGTGAATTTGGAAATACCAATTGAGCAAAGGGTGGCACTAGTCGCTGACGACCACGAACTATTTCGTTCCGCCATTTCCACGATTCTTCAGCTGCACTGTGGGTTTCATAAGGTATTTGAAGTCGCATCTCTCGATGAAGCAATCGAGAAACTCGGGGAGAACGAGGCGATTACATTTGCCACGTTCGATCTAGGCATGCCGGGCATAAACCGAGCCGAAAATCTGCACAGCGTAAGGCAGATCTTTCCCGACCTCCGCGCCGTCGTCGTGGCGGGTTCGGAACGTCGTGACGATATGTTCGCGGCTATGATTGCGGGCATGCATGGTTATATTCCAAAGACAATGTCGACGCCGAAAATCGCCGCCGCCTTTCAGATGGTTGTTGAGGGCAAGATCTTTCTCCCCTGGAGCGTTGCACAACTGCCGGCCGCCGACGATAAAATCGAGCCGGGCGACGTCTACTTCACAACGCCGGCTTTTCAAGGAAAGTTAACGCCAAGGCAACGGGATGTTTTGACCTGCATCCGGGCCGGGAAATCCAACAAGGAGATCGCACGGGCGCTCGGACTGACCGAAAGCACCGTAAAGGTCCATACCAACGCATTGTATCGCACCCTCGGCGTCCGCAATCGCGTCGGGGCTGCATCCGCTAACATCGATTGATAGGATGACCCGGAGCCACGCCGATCAACGCGATTCCTCGCACCTGCGGTGTCCGGGATCATGACAGGCGTCTGCATCTTTCCCCTTAAATGGCCTTGGAGATCGCGATGCTGCACGGCTGCGGCCGCTGTCGTCCATGCGCTCTCCGTCTCAAGGACGGTGCTGACCGTGATCGCATCGCCTCGGCAACCTAAGGTCGCGTCGCCGCCCATCGCTTTGGCCCCAGCAGCCTTCGTAAGCGGAGGCAGAGGAGCTCACCTTCCTTCGTCCTGTTTGAGCGGCGGGACATCAGATCCGTTCTCGTTGTCCTCGGCCATTATGGGGATCGCAGGTCCCCTTGTAATGCTGCTCTTGTTTACAAGGGCGCGTGCGAAGCAAAATTACAGCCTGCTTCAGGTCCGCGCTCCCAACCGGCCGGTGCTCAATGACGTGCGACGCGTCTTGCATGCGGCAGGTCGAAAGGCCGGGCTCGGATGACCCATGTCACGGAATGCAAGATCGAGGATCGAGCGTTACACGACACAGCCTTTCTCGACAGGATTGTCAGGGTTTCGAGGGTGGGTGGCTGGGAGGTCGATCTTCGCTTCAATCAAGTCACGTGGTCGGCGCACGCGCGCGCGATCTTCGAGGTCGATGAAAGTGTTCAGCCGACTCTCGAAGGTCTTCTCGCGTTCGTCACGCCCGCGGCGCGGTCCCAAATGGAGCAGGCCTTTAATCGTGCCGTGCGCGACGGTCGGCGCTGGGATCTCGAGCTTCCGATCGTCACCGCCAAGGGCCAACATCTTTGGATAAGAACGGTGGGCGAGGCAGAACGCGTTGGGCACGACACCGCTCGCGTCGTCGGAACATTGCAGGACATTACGCATCGAAAGAAAGCCGAGCAGGAGCGCGACGCGGCACGTCTTCTTTTGGAAAGTGCGCAGGCCGCGGCGGAACTGGCGCGCCGCGAAGCGGAGGACGCCAGCCAGGCGAAGACCGATTTCCTCGCCACGATGAGCCATGAAATTCGCACGCCGCTCAACAGCATCCTCGGCTTTACGGAGATCCTGCTGGATCGGCAGACGTTGGGCGACGAGGACCGCACGACACTGCATCTTGTCCAGTCATCCGGGGTCGCCCTGCTGGATATCGTCAACGACATTCTCGACCTTTCGGCCATCGAAGCGGGTCGACTTGATCTCGTCTTAAAAGACTTCTCGGTCCGTGAACTCGTCGATTCCGCTGTCGCCATGGTGTCGAGCGCCGCCGTTTCCAAAGGCTTGGCGATCAAGCAAATGATCGCGCCTGACGTGCCGCCTTATGTTCGCGGCGATAAGAATCGCCTTCGTCAAGTCCTGGTCAATCTGCTCGGCAATAGCGTGAAGTTTACAGCGACGGGTTCGATCCGTGTCGTCGTGGAGACGGTTGGCGCTAATCCCAGCGGATCGATCATGTTTACGATCACGGACGACGGTATCGGTATTGCGCTCAACAATCAGTCGCGGCTGTTCAAGCGCTTTAGCCAGGGTGTCGGACCCGCGCTGTCGCGGTTCGGCGGGACAGGCCTGGGTCTTGCAATCAGCAAGTCACTGGTTGAACTGATGGGCGGCGCCATCGGCCTCAAAAGTGCCGAGGGGCAGGGGTCGTCATTCTGGTTCGTCGTTCTACTTCCGCGCGCAATCGAACCTCCCTTGCCGAGCAATGCAGAGCCTCAAGCGATCGCGCCCTCCACGACGGCGCGGATCCTTGTCGTCGATGACCTACGCATCAACCAGGATCTCGCGCGCCAGATTTTGACCGCTGCTGGCCACCACGTCGAGGCGGTCTCAAGTGGCAAGCAGGCGATTAAAATCGTTCAGGAGCACTCCTATGACCTTGTGCTCATGGATATACAGATGCCCGAGATGACCGGCCTTGAGGCCGCAAAAGCCATAAGGGCGCTCCGAGACCCTTGTCGAACGGTCCCTATTTACGCGATGACGGCTAACGTCTGGCCATCACGCTTATCGGCTTTCAGCGCTGCCGGCATAGACGGCCATGTTGATAAGCCCTTCAAACGTGCCGAACTCTTGAAGCTCGTTTCCGACGTTTTCGCGCTTCGGCGCAACACGCCAGACCTCGAAGCCTATGCTGCGCTCTACACGGCCGGCATGGACGAGATCACGGCAAGAGAGCTGCGCACTTCAGTCGGACCTCGAGTATTCGCGTCGCTTCTGCTGCATTTCAAGTCTCTGCTGACGCTGCGGTTTCGTCCGGGTGAAGCACGAGAGTTGCCTATGAGCCCGGACGAATGGGACGAGGTCATCGGAACGGCTCGATCGCTCGGATTCACGTGCTTTCAAGCAATATGTGAACTATCCAAGTCTGACCTTCTCAACAAAGGCCACGCCGAGGCATTGATGACGCAACAATTGCGCATCGCTCAAGCAATCAAGAATATATTTGAAGCATAATACTGGGTGCACTAGGCTCAGGACCTATAAAGCGACTTGCGGATGAGACGATGGCTTGATTCAGTGACGGTACCAGGAGGTGCGGTCATGAGTGATCTGATTTGGCTTTCACCGGCGCAGATGCGTCGCATTGCGCCGTGCT
>NZ_LMUU01000258.1:10063-10133 GCF_009765775.1 Beijerinckia sp. L45 | reverse complement strand
ATGCTCGAAGCCGCGCTGGAATCTGACGAGCGGATTTCGTGTCGGCGGGAGCGCTTCGCCGTGGGCGTGG
>NZ_LMUU01000258.1:0-10042 GCF_009765775.1 Beijerinckia sp. L45 | reverse complement strand
AGCCGATCAGCGCGAAGATGACCGCTTCGGCCAGCGGCTTGAAGAGAAAGCCGGCGATGCCGCCAAGGCCGAACATCGGCACGAAGACGATGCAGATGCAGAGCAGCGACACCGTCGCGGGCACGACGATCTGGCGCGCACCATCCATGATCGCGCTCTCGATGTCTTTGCCCTGCTCAAGATGATAATTGATATTTTCGATCGTCACGGTCGCATCGTCGACAAGGATGCCGACCGCCAGCGCAAGGCCGCCGAGGGTCATCACGTTGATTGTCTCGCCGAGCATCGACAGCACGGCGACGGAAAACAAAATCGCCAGCGGAATCGACACGGTGATGATGAGGGTCGAACGCCAGCTTCCGAGGAAGATCAGGATCATCAGGCCGGTGAGCGCCGCCGCGATCGCGCCTTCGCGCAGCACGCCCGAGACGGCATCGTTGACGAACTCCGACTGATCGCCGACCGTCGTGAGTTCGAGGCTCGGCGGCAACGACGCGCGGATCTTCGGCAGAAGCGCCTTGACGCCGTTGATCACGTCGAGCGTCGAGGCCGATCCCGCCTTGAGGATCGTCATCAGCACGGCGTGGGATCCATCGACGCGGACGATGTTGGTCTGCGGTGGGCTGCCATCGTGGACGTTGGCGACATCGCGCATGTATACAGTCGCGCCGTCGACCTGCTTGATCGGCAGGTCGTTCAGCTTGGCGATTTCCTTCGGTGCGTCGTTGAGCGAGACGACGTATTCGAACTTGCCGATCTTCTCCGTGCCGACGGGCGTGATAAGGTTCTCGTTGGCAAGGGCCCCGACGACGTCCTGCGCCGAGATCTTGTAGGCTTCGAGCTTACCGGGGTTGATGTCGACCTGGACCTGGCGGATCTTGCCGCCGTACGGCGAAGGCACTGCGGCGCCCGCGACCGTCGCGAGCTGGGGCCGGATGAAGTTCTGCCCGAAGTCGGAGAGCTGAGACTGCGACAAGGTCTTGCTCGACAGGGCCAGCTGCAGGATCGGCACGCTCGAGGCGTTGAACACGAGGATTTGAGGCGGCGTGATGCCCGGCGGAAGATATTTCAGCACCGTCTGCGACGCAGCGGTGATCTGTGCGATCGCCGTGTTGATGTTCACCTTGGGTTGGAAGAACACTTTGACGACGCCATAGCCCGGCAGAGACTGCGACTCGATGTGCTGGATGTCGTTGACCTGGGAGCTCAGCGTCCGCTCGTAGTAATAGACGATGCGTCCTGACATTTCTTCAGGCGGCAGACCGTTGTAGCTCCAGATCGCGCTGACGACGGGAATGCCGATGTCGGGGAAGATGTCGGTCGGCGTGGTCGTCCAGGCCTTGATACCGAAGATCAGGATCAGCACCGCCATGACGACGAACGTGTAGGGACGCTGCAACGCGACGCGGACGATGGCGAGCATGAATCGTCGATCTTCCTCGAATATAAAGTGCGCTGGGCGGGGCCCGATTTGGCATCAGCAACCTCCGGGAGGCTCGCCGACAGCATGCCCAGTGTTCTGATGTATTGTCGCAATACCCGCTTCGCCCCAGAAGTTATATTAAGTTTTTCTTTAGGATCGCCACGCGGAAGGCGGGCAATAAACCCGACGAGGCCGTTCAGAGACGTGGTTGTCGATTCCGCGACGCTTTTTAATGGAGCCGTATATACGGCCCCATCCGCGGCCGGACCTGTCTTTGGATCCGGCTCATCTCGATCGGCATACTCGCAAGCTTAAGGAATATTTTAAGATTGACGTCTTTGAAAGATGGCGATCGGTGCCGTAGGTCGTTCATACGGGCCGATCGCTTCTCGATCGGAGAGTTCGGTCCGGCAAGGGTTGAGTCGACTTACGAGGCCGACCGCGACCTTTGGCCCCCCCGGCCGCTGGTCTTTAAAAAGTCAGCTGTGACAAGATCGTCCGCTTGAATCTGCCGCCGCGCGTGACGCAGCCCCTTGAGCCGCCGCGATGTGGCGGCCAATATCCTTCAGCCTGCCCTGGTTCAGGCGAAGCTGCATCAGCTCCAGGCTGCCAGAGATCCCGGCAAGGAAATTGTTGAGATCTCGACCGCTCGCGCAGCCTGAAGCACACCGACCTCGCGCCGTCCAGAAACACAGGGCGGCCTTTACCGGACGCTCACGCAGTGAGCACACCAGGAAAACTAACGAGGAACTTTACCGGCCGTCGATATCGGCAGAGACAATGATGAATGAGGGCTCGAACGGAACGAGCGATAGGCTCGGCGCCTGCTCTGGAGCGTCAAACGCAGGGTACAAACTGATCGAGAAACCCTTGTGCGTCCGAGGTCATATCACCTTCTAGCGACCGTCCGGGGTCCTAAGACCAATCCACTTATCCCGCACTTGTTCATAGTGAATAGATGGATCGTACGTCACCACATCAAGCGCCAGATTCGCAGCGGAGAGTCGCCCGATGGCGGCCATAACGACGTAGCTGGAGACGACCCGATCACGCTGGGCAGTCACCAAACTCACCCTTGCGGTCAGAAGCGTCTGCTGGGCGATCAAGATGTCGAGTGTTGTCCTCTGTCCGACATTGGCTTCTTCGCGAACGCCGTTCAGGGCAATTTCTGCGGCTTTCACCGCGGCTTGCGACGAGCGGATAACAGCTTTGGCGGTCTCAAGCTGCCCCCATCCCGATACGACGGCCGCTCGAACGGCGTCGCGTTGAAGATCGGCCTGCAAGCGCGCTTGCGCTAAAAGCTCTTTCGATTGGCGGATAAGAGAATAGGTTGCGCCACCGCTGTAAATCGGAACCGACAATTGACCCATGATCGCGGCATTCAAAGTGCTGGCATGGCTAGATCCCACATATTGGTAGCTCTGACCGACACTACCGATGATGTTCACCGTAGGGTATAACTGCCCTTCATTGATTTGGACCTGCAGTTGAGCCACGTCGACGCTGTGTAATGCTGCAGCGACCAAAGGATTGTCCGAAAAAGACACGGCAATTGCTTGATCGACTGTCGCCGGCAACAGGTTATCGATCGGGCGAGCGGGCTCGAGCCGGGTCGGCTCGACGCCGATGATCTGGCGAAAATTAGCAATGCTGTTCTGTAAATTCGCCTGTGCTGTGAAATAGTTCGATCGAGCGGTCGCCAAACTGGAACCCGCCTGCGCGACATCCGTCCGCGTCAGCTCGCTGACGAGAAATCGATCGCGGGTCTGACGAAGCTGCTCCGCGAGCACAGAAATATTATTTCTGTTGAGCTCGAGGATAGCCGTATCGCGCAGCACGTTCATGTAGGCCGTCGCGCCGTTCTGAAGGGTATTCTGTTCCGTGTTACGGATATTCTCGCGGGACAGCATAACGCCCGACTCAGCCTGCCTGACGCCGTTTGTCGTCTGGTTGCCATTGAATACGTTTTGCGTGACCGTCAGCCCCAGCGCGCTGGGGGTGGAGTTGCCTGGCGCATAGACGGTATTCTGGCCTCCATCCGAATAATTGTACCCGACCGACGCGACTGCTGCCACTTGCGGCCGGTACTGCGACACGGCCCTCGACACACCCTCGTCGGACGCGCGGGCCGCCGCTCGCTGCTGGTTGAGATCCGGATTGCCTGCATAGGCGCGCGCCAGCGCTGATGACATTGTCTCGGCGCAGGCAAACCGCGCGGGGCAGCCGAGCACCAAAGCGCAAGCGAAGGCAAGTTTCACCGCAACCGACACGCCGATGCCTCTACCCTCTCAACCAGTTCGCACATGATACCCATCGCGAACGGCCAAACCGGTGTCATTCTAACCCCCTCTGTAATGCCGATTTATGATTACCAGTAAATTAAAAAACCCCGGCGAGGCGCCGCTCCGCAGGTCATGGGCAGGTAATACAATCTTATCTAAACGATAGTGGCCTAATTGAAACAGTAATGCAGCCTCACGCGGAAGTTGTTCAAGGCAACAAAGCAAATCGTTGTGCGTGCAACAGCGGCAAGGTGCGCTAGGCGAAGCTGCCCAGGCGATACCCTCGTCGGTCCCGGTCGACCCAGAGACTTAGAGGCGCTGGACTATGGACCACACCACGAATGGAACAGCGTCTCGAAAGCGTCGCGGAGCCAAGCACGACAAACTGACCCTTTCGGCGTCGCTTTCCCATCGATCGACGAAGCCGGATCGAGAACATGCATGGCGGGAGCTGTCGTGTCAGGTGACAATATCGACTGATCTGCGCCGCGACGTGCTTTAAAGAAACCGACGGATCAGGCGTTGGCCCAATTTGCTTCGTTGTGTGGGGTCTGGATGAAAGCCGCGCCCGGTGACAGGCGCGTATCTGCCGGCCTGCAGCGTCTGATTCCGACCCGCCCCCAGATAGCGGCGGATGGGCACGTCGATGTATCGATAGACAACGTAGGCGACACAAAACGCAAAGACCGCACATGCCAGCCCGGCGAACAGGTTCTGCGATGGGCTCAATCGCATCGCTTTACTTGCGTTCGAAAACGCCACCACGATTGGAAAATGCAAAGCGTAGAGCGGGTATGAAATCTCGCCGGCCAACGCGAACAAGAAGTCCACCCCGGGCACCGGCTTTGCCGCGGCGGCAAGCCAAACCAGACAAGGCAATACGAACACGACGACGAAAGCATCGTAGTACCATGTCGCAGGAATCGGATTTATAATGACGATGAGAATTAAGGGCACGGCCAAATAGCCATGTCTTTGCGTCGCTGGCTTGAAAAGGCCGGATCGCCGGAGAGTCATGCCGATCAGGAACGGATAAACGACTCGCCCGAAGGCAAGGGCGTAGTCGGACACCACAAATCCGATATTCAATCCCCCCACCGTGAATGCGACCGTCACCAGAACGGCCGCGGCACAGGCCGTCGCGACGATCAGTACGCGATTCTTCAGAAACGGAAAGGTCAGGGCATAACCGAAACTCAGGACCATTTCGTACGACAGCGACCAATGGGGACTGTTGGCTGGAAAGGCCCAGGGCTTGAACGCGGTCAAGACCGTCGTCGGGAGCAGCAGAAGGCCGGACATCACGCACAATACGATACGCGAAAAGCCCACCTGTGGCGTCACATATAGGAACGCGAGCAACGTCGTGGCGCCGAACAAAACCCCGATCACCACCATGGGGTAAAGTCTTCGGAGACGAGACGCCATAAATTCGAGACACGTCATTCCGGATATCATTTTGGCATCAAATGAATGCGCTATCACGAACCCGCTCATGACGAAGAAAAGGTCGACGACGAGATAGAAATGATCAGCCAGGATGGTCGCGCCGGAAACTCCCTTATTGAAGGAAAAGTACAGGGCGACGTGATAATCCATCACGAGGATCGCGGCGATACCGCGCATTCCGTCTACCGCGGCGAAATACCTCGTTCGCTCTTTATCCTGGCTCAACGTGCAAGTCCTATCCAAAGCCACAGGCTCGCGGCGAAACAAAGTCTTCAGACCATGAGGGTCAACGCGTCTGGTTCTCGATATCGATAGATAGGTCGGGGATGCCTGTCCCTTCTGGTGCGATGCGATCCCGGGGCTGCTGAGACGTGGTATTCGGGATCCCATGAGCTGTTTCGCGCGTGGCGACGCTCACGCATTCGCGAACACGTGTGCCCCGACCTGGAGGTCTGCGTAGCAGCGCTCGATCTCCTCGGGACCCAGGCATCCTTCCGTACCGAAAATGAGCGTATGGTGCCGGTCGGACAGCTCGATATCATGCATGACGCTTATCAAAGCAGAACGAAGATTCGGAAAATGGATCTTTGTTGGCGTTCTCGATCCGGGATGCAGATAGAGGACGACTGGCTTGAATAAATCCATGTCGAGACCCGTTCACTTACAAACCATGGTGCGAGTCCACGGCTCAAAGGCGTGGACGTGATCAAGCGCGGTGCGGCGGCTGGATGCCTGTCCGATGTCCGCCGGTCTGAACGCCATCGCGTCATCGCCTCAGGACTGGCGACGAACCGACACCGGGATACGGATCATGCTTAGCCCGCGTGCGGATTGGCGTAGTGATACAATGCCGTGGCGCGAACCTTGTCTTGATCGCACGCTTCGTTGGTGTGTATCGAACGGTACCCCCAAAAGAAGTAAATACTTCCCGGCTCCGGCTTGATGCGTTTCAGCGGGAGGAGTTTCGCATTCGTGAAAAGCCGCAGGGCTGTCTGGGTAACTTTGTTGTCGAGCAGGATCTTGTCGATCACGTTCGCGAAATAGGAGTTTCTGATGTCGCGAAAATTCGCCAGCATGATGAGATCCCCCGATTTTCCGGTTTTCGGGATTTCCACGGGGATCAAGGCGGTCACGACGTAGGAGTCGTAGTGGAAGTTGAGACTGTGTTTGACGGCGCTTTTCCCGCACAGACAACGCAGGACTTGGTAAAACTCGGTTTCGGGCGGCGACCGTCCTGTTCCAGCGACATACAGCCGACGCATCAGGGACTTGAAGTCGTCTGATTGCGCGATGCGCTCGAAGATGCTTTCACGAACGGCATTGGCTCCCGTAAAGGCGACGTATTCACCTTTGGACCGTTGCACAGCCGCGTTGACCACACCGCGCATATCGGCAAGATTCTGCGGGCTGATATAGTCTTTGATCTCCGCAAACCCCTTCGTGTTTATGTCGGCCACGAGAGCATCGATCGACGCGCTCGACACGCTGGGAAGCTCAATCGGCGCAATATTGACGAGCGGATTATCCAATAAAAGGTTCATTGCACCCTCCAGCGCTTAGATTGACGCAAAGTCGCAATAACCATAATAACGTAATATGGAATTGCAATTTAAATTATGCGTAAAATAGTATTCGAGCCCCATGGCCGAGAGGTGTGAGGTCGACAGACGCGTCTTCGTTCAAACGCTGGGGCGACGCCAAGGCGTAAAGCGCGACGTAGCCAGGCTTGGCCGCGCCCATGGCAAACACGGCCAAGAATGTTGGTTTCCCGCGGCCGCGCCGTCAGGGTTAGCGGGCAGCCTGATCCATTGTTTTCGCCTTAACGGGCGCCTGTTCCACCCTGATCGTATCGCCAGGGCGAATGAGATCGTTTTCGTCGATCGCTTCCGTCTTGAAGACGCCGCCGACCGGACGTGTCGCAAAGAAGAGGATCTGCGCTCGATCACGCTCCGCCGTCGCGGCATCGACTTGCGGCGCGCGAACCTCCGCTTGATAGACGAGGCTCTTGGCCGTATCGATCCGCTCGTCGAGGGACGCGAGACGGGACCGCACATCACTCGATTCGGTGAGGGCCTGAGCGCGCGCCTTGTTTCCAAGCTCAAGGATTTCGCGATCTGCTTTGGCGATGTCCTGCTGCGCCCGCAAGGCGGCCACCTGAACATCGAGCCTCATGCTTTCAAGCTGAGCTTCGTTCTGTTCGAGCGCGGTCTGACGCGGCGTCACCGACAACCCCTTGGTAACCAGGCCACTGACAAGATCCACCTCCTTTCTGGACAAGGTGATCTGCCGATCGAGCGAAATATCTTTCGTTTTGAGGGCGACGACCTCGTGACCGAGGAGATCCTTCGTCTGCCGTAGAATTAGAATCTGGGAGGACAGCGAATTGCGATCGCTGGCAAAGAGAAGATCCTCTTCGCGCCTTGCTCGCGCAACGGCGGGGTCGGATGCCTGCGACAGGATCTCCTGGGAATAGACCGGCGCTGCCACATCGTTGATCTCCGCGGTCAACCTAGCCTGACGGACCAGCAACTGGATGCGCTCAGCGGCTAGGACCCTGAGGTCGCCTCGGCCTACGAGCGCGTCGCGTTCCGAAGCCAGTAGGTTGGCTTGCGTGAAACGCTCCATGCCACCGGCGATCCCCAGGGCTTGAAGAACGGTTGTGCCCGGCCGGAAAGGATACTCTCCTGGCTTGTCGACGCGGCCCAGGATGTAAAACGGACGATATTGGGCTACTTCCACCGATGCGAATGGCGGTTGGGCGAGACCGACCTTCTTTTGCAGTCCCGTAGAGATGGCGGCGGCCAATTGCTCCGTCGACAGGTCCGCGGCATGAAGTTCACCGACAAACGGTAACGAGACATTGCCGGAGGCTCCGACCACGAAATCGCCCGTCAGTGCCGTCCATTCATGCGACTCGCCGCTACCGACCCGGAAGTCGTAAACGCGAATTTTCAGCTTATCCTGCGACCCGATACGATAATCGCTATCATTCGCGGCAGCAGGACCGGCAGCCACCGCTACAAACGCCATGAGGGCTAAGCCACCAATTGAAGATTTGCTGATCATTAGACACACCATGTGTGCTCGGATAACGGCTTGCTCTGGAGTCCTATTATGGCAATCGGCAAACCCCAAATTAATACGAACAAAAATTGCTGCGATCGTCTCGCGGATTGCAGAGTATTCCCAAAGGGACATTTTCTGAAAGCGACGGGAGTGCGACGAGGCATTTGGTCTGAGCATGTCGCCCCTGTCGGCCAAGATCGCAGACCGGCAACCCCGAAGCGGCCCGCGCGGTCGGAACGGTTCCAGACAGGACAGGCACGCTTCGAGGGGCGAGTGTCAGGCCGGCGCAAGGGCGACGAGATTCTTTTGGCGCAGACTATCACTGGTCCTATGGCGAGGCCGAGACGCTCTGGCCAATCCGAGAGACGTCAAACCGCCATCGAGAAGGTTGAATACAGAAGACATGGAGGCGGTCTCGTCGGCGACAGACGGGTCGGGTGCTCCCTTGGCCTGGTCTTGTAGCCATTCGGCGCGTGCAACGGCCACGCACATTCCCCAGATTGCTCCCTGAAGGGCCGCGATATCGTAGCGACTACACACGTTCGTATCGATCAGTTCTGCAAAAAAGAGAGAAATATCGGTCGAGATGACTTCGATATGATTGATAGGATTTGAACTTTCTTGATTCAAGACGATATCGTTATACGCCTTGAGTATGCCGGCGTCGTACCGGTAGCAATCCACCAGCGTTCTGACCAACTTTCTTAGTTTGGTCGGATTGTCGTTGTCCGAGTGTAGGACGGCTTGAATCTTCCGTATGTATCCATCGATGATGGGCATTGCCGCCTCTTCGATGAGGCTCTGCCTGCTGGGAAAATAATATGTTATCAGCGCAGGGGTAACCCCGATGTGTTTGGCGATGGACTTCCGCGAAAGATCGTCGAACGGCCGTTCTCTAAGCATTTGTTGCAAGCTCGCGACAATCCTAAGACGACCGACTTCATTGACGCCGCGGCATGGGCGGCCTTGAGAGCGTTTGTCACTCATTACTCAACCCCATAATACAGATTAGGCAAAACTAGGCGGCGACTACAAAACGACGAAGGAAAGACTCAAAAGCCTCCTAGTGCCGGCGCTCTATTAACTCGAGCTTAAGCATTTTAATGTTCCAGGCTACATCGAATCAATACCAAAAAACGACGCGAGATTTGGCAAGCCACCACACCCGCTCGATCAACACGTAAGTTATCATTTATTCTTTACGTTAAATTCTTGGGCCGAACGATATATGGACATTTACCTAAAGCCTGAGCCAGATTTTTGGGCTCGCTTGCGGTTTTATGCATATTTCTTGGGCGAGACTTTAAGGCTTGTAATTAATTAATAGACCTAAGTCGTAATACTATTCCGAAAGTAATCGACATTGCAACGGCTTGTCTTTACGTCGCTTGGATTGCATTTTATTGGGCATACACTTTCCGGGTGTGTGTCAATTGTTAATTCCATTTCGGTCAGGCGCTGCAATCTTCACCGGGGCTCGTTTGAACGCGGTTGACACAGATCTGCTGCCTTGCGGACCATTGGAAGCTGTTGCCGAATACTAACATTACGCTTGACTTCGAAACATTAAGTACGGTGTTTTTCCACCTGTGGAAGATGCCGAACAAATAGTCTAGCTTGTGACCAAGAAGCGCCGCAAATTGGGGTGATCCTCTGATGAAAATTCTTCCCGTGATCATGTGCGGTGGTTCCGGAACGCGGGTGTGGCCCGAGTCCCGCGAGAGCCTGCCAAAACAGTTCATCCCGCTGGTCGGCACCAAGTCGACCTTCCAGATGGCGATCGACGTTCTGGGCGATCCGCTTTTCGAGACCCCGGTGGTCA
>NZ_LMUU01000028.1:44792-65852 GCF_009765775.1 Beijerinckia sp. L45 | reverse complement strand
GCTCAGGCCGACCATGAACTAACATAAACCCCGGACCACTCAGTGGGGACCGGCCAGTAGACGACAATTCAACGTGGCCGCAGGCAAGGACCCACGTGCAATTGGTTAATTAACCAGGTTTTAAGTAGCGAGATAACGTCGGCTGTAAGCCTGCCATCGAGGTTTTGGAGCATTGCGGCCGCGCTCTTTCTGAAACGTAGTGACCTATCGGTATCGACAGGTAGTTCGGTCGCATAAGGTATGCTGGCCATAAGACAGAAACGTGGCGGCACCATTGGACCGGCTGCCGCCTCATTATTTTTTGCGTCTGGCGCCCGGTCGGTCCTTCTACTGAATAAGCATCAGCAGTTTTTTGCCGGCGGTGCTCGATAGCTCTTTGGCGTCGAGCGTGCCGTCGCCATCGGGATCGGCCTTCTTGAACGCGGCCTCGACGGCCGCGGCATATTCTGTCCTGTCGATGGAGCCATCCTTGTCGGGATCCGCCATCTTGAAGGCATTCTTGGACATCAGGTGCTTGGCTTCCTTCATGTCGAGCGTGCCATCCTTGTCCGGGTCCAGGGCATTGAATTTCGCTGCCGCGGCCTTTTGGGCTTCGTCGAGGCTAACGGTGCCGTCAGTGTCGGGATCGAGCATCTTCATGTCCGGCGCCATCTTCGCCGCAATGGCAGAAATTGGAGCGGAGGCAAGGAGAAGACCGAAAGCAATCATCGAAGCGGACACGCAGGGGCTTTTCAACATAAGAAAACTCCAAGATACCAAAGCAGGCGACCTCTCAATATCATAGCAGAGTCAATAGGAGAATCTCCCGATCTCAAAAAATTTCTGTCCTGACCTTTGTCATGATGAATGGCTTGCTATTATAACAGTCGACCACGAGGGATCGACAAGGGTCCGCCCGGGAACTCCATGCGGACTACCGGTGGCAGACGATCCGGCCTGGGATGGGTAAGCGCGGCTGTAAGCAGTCTACCGAATTAAAAACCCGCTTGCCGATGCCAAATTTTTGTAAGATCTGGACGGCAGCTTTTTGGTATGGGCTAAGACTCGCGGAATGTCCGTGAAGGGCGCAGAGTTGCCAGTCAGTTTTCGGTTCCTTGCTGCAATAAAGCCGATGTAGCGAGCGCAGAAAAAGCGGGACGTCAGACCTCGGTCCAGAGTCGCAGGAGGTTGTGGTACGTGCCCATCAGCGTGACCAGCGCGGGATTGTCGGGCATGTCGCGCGTCAGCTGGATGATTGCGCCGTCGAGATCGAACAGCAGGCGGCGCTGCCGCAGGTCGCGAATCAGGCTTTGCACCCAGAAGAACGATGCGGACCGCGAGCCTTCCGTGATCGGCGTCACATGGTGCAGACTGTCCGAGGGGTAGATGATCAGGTCGCCTGCCGGAAGCTTGACGCTGTGGCTGCCGTAGGTGTCCTCGATCGTAAGTTCTCCACCCTCATATTCCTCCGGCTCCGATAGAAACAGCGTGGCGGAAATGTCGGTCCGGATGCGAAGGCCGCCGGCGGACCGGCGCACGGCGTTATCGACATGCGTCCCGAAGGTCATGCCGGCATTGTAACGATTGAACAGCGGCGGGCAGATGGTGTGCGGCAGAGCTGCCGAGAAGAACAGGTTGTTCTTGTTCAGCGCCTGCAGGACGATATCGGCGAGTTCGCGCTGCGCGGGAACGCCTTCGAGGAGCTGAAGATTCTTCTTCGCCTTCTTGGCCTGGTGCCCCGAGGTCACGTTCCCATCGACCCAATCGGCCGGCTCCATCACCGAACGGCAATGGGCAACCTCCGCTTTCGTGAGAACGTTTGGGATATGAACGATCATCGACAAACCTTCCTGTTTCTGCCTTCGCTGCGGGCGGACGCGCCACGGTTCATTCCGCCGCGACAGCCGCGGCCGACGAGCCGGCCTTCAGCGCGCGCAAGGCTGCGGCCGCCTTGCGCCGGCGCAGCCACATGATCACGCCGGTGACCATTAACATGGGCACGGAAAGGCCCGCCGCGAGCGCGATGGCGATCCACACCCGCCCGCGATCGCGGGCGTGCTCATGCAACTGCCGGAACCAGCCGAGGATCGCATCCCCGCGCAGTTGTTGTGGGGGCGTGGACGGGGCCATCGTCGCATCGTCGATGAGGACAGTCCGGACATCGCCATCGTCGCTCACAAGCTGGATGCGCCAGGCCGGTGCCGCCTCGGACGGGTAGGCGAGCGATAGCGGCCTGTAAGACGCGGTCTCCTTCGAGGCGGCGTCGACGGCCTCCTGCGGGGACAGCTTCGGGCTACTCAAAAGCGGTCCAAACCCCTGCCGGCTTGTCTGCGCCACCGGGGCCACGAGGGCCATTGCCGCTTGTCCCTGCTGCGGAAAGGCCTGGTAGACACCGGTGAACGCCATGATCGCGATCGGCACGGCGATCCAGAAGCCGATGCGGTGATGAAGATTGGTGACCACTTTCGGGCTGCGGCGCCACGCCAGCCCGCGGAGGAAGCCCGCATTGCGGGGCCACCAGAGATAGACGCCGGTCAGGCTGAGCACCAGTAGACCAGCCCCGATCCATCCGACGATCTGCCGGCCCGCGAACATCGGCACGAGAAGGTCTGTGTGCAGCGAGCGGATCCAGCCCACGACGCCACCGCGCGGATCGGCCGTGCCGAGAAGCGCCGCCGTCGGCGGATCGAGGTAAGCCATGAGCATACGCGGGCGTCCACCGCGGTTGCCCTGGCCCTGGTCCGCGCGCCGCGCCGGTCCATCGTCTTGCCCAGCGACATGGTCTTGCGGTCCGGCTGCGGCGCCAGCGCCGGCGTCGGCATGGTGGCGGTGATGCTCCGGCGTGCCGGACGTCCCGGCGTCCGCTGCCTCGCCTTTTGGTTTGTAATCAGCCTGAAGGCGGAGCAGAACCGTCATCGGCTGACCCGGGCCGGCCGGCCAGCGGATGGTAGCCGGATCGCCGTTTGGCACCGCGCGACGCGCGACATCGATGTAGGTGGCGAGCGGCTGCGCGACAGCGCCATCGTGGGTCGCGTACAATGCGCTACGGGTGATCTTGTCGAGCTCGGGCGCGAACAACAAAGCCGAACCGGAAACACCCAGGATCAGCAGAAACAGGCCGCAGCCGACCCCGATCCAAAGGTGAAGGTATCGCCAGACTGTTCGCGTCGCCATGCTGTTTCCGTATGAGCTTCAAGGAGATTTGTTTCGTAGAGAATTCCGCATGAAACACAACAATCCTTGTTTTGAATCACTCTAAATAGGTTAAGCGCCAGTTTGTAATTATTATAATTAGATAGTGTTATATCATACAGATCTGCGCTTGTTATCCCGTTACTTGCTCTGTATGCGCTCCATAAGGCCTGTTGTGCTGGGCCTTCGAAAAATAAGGGCGGGGGCTCATTGATGCGTAAGTCTGGATCGGACCATGTTGCGGACGTCACGCCGGTTGGGGTGACGAAATCGCCGTTCATCAAGGCGCGAGCGCGTGCACCAGGTGCCAGCGTGGCGCTCGGACTTTCCACCTTGATGCTCGGCTCGGTCGGCGCCGCGGCGCAGCCCGAAGCCACGACGCTTCCCGCCGTCACCGTCGATGCCCCGATTGTTCGCAAGAAGGCTGTCGTCACAAAGCCAACGGCATCTCGCGTTTCCGTGAAGGCAGCTGTGCGCCAGCCGATCCGCCATGATCCTCGCGCAACGCAGGCGCAACAGGCTTCGAGCGCGCCGAGCCCCGCGACGTCACAGGGCGGGAGCAATGGCGGCGGCGGACAGACCGGCAGCGCCTATAATCCGGGCCAGACCCAGATCACGCGCCTGCCGACGCGCGTCGTCGACACGCCGCAAAGCATCACCGTCATTCCCCAGCAGGTTATCCAGGATCAGCACACGTCGACGCTGGTCGAGACGCTGCACAACGTGCCCGGCATCTCGTTCCTCGGCGGCGAGGGCGGCACCCAGGGCGACAACATCAACATCCACGGCTATTCCGCGCGGAACGACATCTACCGGGACGGCATCCGTGATCCCGGCTGGTACACCCGCGATACGTTCTCGGTCGACGAGGTCGAGGTGCTGAAGGGGCCGTCGTCCTTCGCCTTCGGACGCGGATCGACGGGTGGCGTCGTCAACCTGACGAGCAAGCTGCCGAAGTTCACAGATTTCACCACGCTTGAGGTTGCGGGCTACACCTCGCCCGGCGTTCGGTCGACGTTGGACGTTAACCGGACCTTCGGCGAAAGCGCGGCACGCATCGTGCTGCTCGGCAACGATACGGATGTCGCGGATCGCGACCACGTCGTCAACCGTCGCATCGGCGTCGCGCCGTCGATCACCACGAATTTCTCCGCCGACACTCACGCGACGCTGTCTTACATCTACCAGCACGACGACAACGTCCCGGATTACGGGATTCCGCTTCTGCCAGGCTCTTTCTTCGGCTCGAAGTTCGCACAGCCGGCACCGGTCTCGAAGAACACGTTCTACGGAACGGTGGAAGACCAGGAGGTCGTCACCGCGCATATCGCCACGTTGAAGGTCGATCACGACTTCAACAAGGATTGGAAGATCACCAATCAGACGCGCTATTCCAACATCGACCGCTTCGTGAGCGTTCGCGGCACGCAAACCACCCTGACCAATCCAACGAACTTTTTCACGAGCGCGACCGGCGGTACGGCCCTGACGACGGTTCCGCAGGGCACCAACCTCAACAACCTTTATATCAACAACGGGAACTACTTTCAGAATCACACGCAGAATTCGTTGCTGACGAACCAAACCGATCTGACCGGCCACTTCCACACCGGCTTCCTCGAACACACGACCTCGACCGGCGTCGAACTCGACCAGGAATCACGGGATCAGCTGCGTTCGACCTACGTGCAGCCGTTCGATCGCGTGAACGTGGCAAACCCTAATGCCTATCCCGCGGTGCTCGGCAACCTCCCGACAACCAGCACCAACCAGTCCGATCTCGGCCGCGGTATTGGCGTCTACGGCAGCGACCAGATCAAGATTAATCAATATTTCGAGCTGATGGCCGGGCTACGGTACGACCACCTTTCAGTGGACCAGTTTTCCGCGTCCCAAAACACGTTCACCGGCGCCGTGACAGGCCCGTACAGCGCCACCGTGCCCTATAATGTCGTCAATACAGTCGACTTCGTGAGTTGGCGCGCGGGCGCGGTGTTTCACCCGGTTCACAACGCCAGCATCTATTTTATGTACGGCACGTCCTTCGACCCAACGAGCGAATATCTGACCATTGCCGGCGGGGCACAGAGCCTGCAGCCTACGACAAACCAGACTTACGAGGTCGGCGCCAAATACGATCTCTTCGATCAGAAACTCAGTCTGACCGGCGCCTTGTTCCGCGTCACACAGGATAACGCTGTCGAGGCCATCAACTCGACCCTTGGAATTTATCAAGAGGTTGGAACGACGCGGGTGCAGGGCGCCGAACTGGGTATCGCCGGAAAGATCACGGACAAGTGGAGCGCTTTCGGCGGCTACACCTACATGGACGGCCGCGTGCTCGCGAGCGCCATCTCGCAGACGACCGGAAACTTCGTGAGTGCTCCCGGCAACAAGCTCCAGGATTTGCCGCGCAACACGATCGCGATGTCGACGACCTATGCGCTGACGTCCCAGTTCACGGCGGGCGCGAGCGCCTACTATACATCGGATCGGTACACCAGCAGCGCGGATACCGGCCGTGTGCCTGGCTATTGGCGGTTCGACACGATGGCGAGCTACAAGCTCAACCAGAAATTCTCGCTGCAGCTGAACATCCAGAACCTGCTCGACACGAAGAACTTCGAATCGCTTTCTGGTTTCGGCGCCGCCCAGCCCGGTCCCGGGCGTACGGCGGTGCTCACAGGAAAATATACGTTCTGACGATCACGCAAGGTTGCTTGCGTCCGGGCCTCCTGTCGATCAGTTCCGTTAGGCTGCCGGCGTACGGATGATTAAGCTCATCCGGTGCCGTTCGAACGTATGGATGAGACTGGACCATGAGACAGCAGCGGAACGGGCGCGTCGCGACGGGATCATACCGCCGCGCGACGGCGCCCTTGGGCATCATGTCGTCCGAGCCGTCCGGGGACAACGTGCGATCTGTCCTCAGGGTTCTTGGCGTGGTTGGGTCGGTCGCAAGCGATGACGGCAGCGCTGTGCGGGTTCGGCTTCAAACGACCCAAGGCCAGGCCGATCTCGAGATCGACCGGCGCGACCTGACGGCGCTGCAGGCCGCGGTCGCCCTTGCGCAACAAGGGTGTGAGGAAAAGTCCGTCGCCGACCGGCGCGTTCATTTCGCACACACGGCAAAGGCCCTGAAAATCGACGAAACATCCGATCCCGATATGGTTCTTCTGACCTTCACCTTGGATGCTGGGCAGCGGATGTCGTTCCTCATTCAGCGAGGCTGCCTATAGACAACCTTTATTCGAGCTTAGCGAAAGCTGTCGAACGCCCCCCTTCATGTATTCGCAGATGGAAAACTTCGAACGACCAATATGGACGCAGCGCCGAACGCCGGCATGTAATGGCCGTGAACGGAAAGGCTGCTTTCTACCAGAAAAGATAGGAAAGCAGCCGGTCGGCAAGGCTCCGCGCATTCCACAGGTGGATTGCACTGAAGCTTGCAAAATCGAGACGTCCCAAACGCTTCGATACCGGATTCAAAATGTTCATCACCTGCTTCTGACGAACGCCGGAAGTCCAAAGGCATCGTTGAAAGCGATTGAGAACGCGGCGCCGACGATGACGGCATGGCGGTCAGAAGCCACCACCGGTCCGAAGCCGATTTGATCGGGATGTATTATGTACTGCACAAACGGCTTTAACTGGAAGCCGGGTGCGAATAACAGACCGTAGTTCAGCTCGAACACCGTCTCCGTCCGTGAAGGCGATCCAATCTGGCCCGTACTCGCTAATGAGGCGGCGTAATCATCCGTCACCCTCTTGTCGAAAACGTTCGTGTAGCTGAGAAAGTTTATGGTGTCGTTTGGCCGGGATGCAAATGGTCCGACGTCCACAAGTCCGGCCAGGAAGTAATCCTCGATCTGCTCCACCCCGTGGACACCGAAAAGCGCGGCTCCGAACAAGGTCACGCCTCGGTGGCTTTCTAGATCTGGGCGCCAGACCATCTGCTGTGCCTGCACGTAGACGGAGGCTCTGCCTGCGTGCGTCAAGGGTGTGCCGCCGAAGCGCGTCGCCGACTGCCCCGCCGTGTTGTAAAAAGGGTCGGAATAGGTGCTGGTATCGTAGAATGCTCCGACGTCAAAAGCGCGGGGATAAGGATCATTCGCGAAGCTCGTCCGGTAACCAATTTCCAGAGGTATGACGACACCCGTGGCATGGGATGTGTCCCATCCTCCGTTCCAGGGCCAGCTGCTATGGCTGAGGTATTCGTCCGGATTCGCTTCACTGGCACCGAAGCGGATGTACGTCGAAGCCGTTGGCTTGATCGTTGCCCGCCCTGTCCAAGTCGCCAGAGGCCAGAAGCCAGCGTTGCTGTTGCTCGACCAAGCGTAAGGCGTGAGGTTGCCGCAGAGCCCAGAGAGGAAGTTGCAGTACAGGTCCGACGTCGCATACTCGACCGCGCCGGGTGATCGGCCAGCGAGGAGCAGAAGATGATCGTTGAAGAGGCTCTTGTCGATCGTGAGTTCAGTGAGACGCGTCGCTGTTACCGGACCGTTGATGTCAAAACCTTCAGTCGAACTTCCGCTGAACGTCCGGTTGTCTTTCACGCCTTCGCGAGACACAGCCAGGAAGTGCACGGACGTACCATCAAGCCCGTACATCCTGTGTAGATCGAAGTCAGCGCCGAACGTTGTCTGGTTGGCCTCGTAAGTGCCCTCCTTGCGACCACCGTCAACAACACTTCCAAGGTTGGCAGTGTAGCTCCCGTTGAGATAGATGCCGCGGTTCTTGAGGGTAGATCCAAGCTGTGCACCAAGTGGTGTTAGATCAAACAGCGCGCCCGGCTGGTCGACGCCATTCGGCTTGACGTTGGTGGGGGGCCTCACTTGGGGCTGGGGGTTCTCCTCAGGCGGCCCGTTGACCTCCTGTGCGATAGCGGGACCTATCAGTGCCGCCCCGAACGTTGTGGCAATAGCCAGCAGACCCGCCATGCGACGAGTAACCTCAAAGTATTCTCTGGTGTATTTTCTGTACAACATCGATATAGCCTCAGCAAAAACAGGAGATACATCTATTTATTAGATATCTGTCATTGCATAGAATAACTTATCGCTCACCTGATGTTGTTCCGGCATCAACCAAACCCTGTTCTATATTTATTCGTCGCCAAGAGATGCGATGACCTTGCCAAGGCTGCGCGCGAATATCTCACTTGCGGCTGACAACGGCTTGTCCTTGCGCACGTACAAGCCAAGTTCGCCGTAGATGTGGGCACCTGCGTAATGCAGCGGCACGTGCACGAGACGCCCAAGCGCAATCTCGTTGCTCCAGCCTAGTCTCGTCGCACACGCGACGCCGAGGCCTCTGAGGACGAGTTGTTTCATCACTTCGATAGAATCGGTCTCGAACCGGGCGTTCGCGAGCCCAATCTGGTCGAGCACTCCAATCATAGCTTCACAGTTCGCGAAATGTCCTTTCGGAAGCATGATCCGTGCATCGAGGCAATCTTCGAGAGAAAGTGATGTACGTCCTGCGAGCGGTGAGTCGGTTCGAACCACTATGCCGAGCCTGAGCCGTGCTGATGCGAGCCGGCGGATCTCCGCATGACGGTCGGCTTCGAATACAAGCCCGACGTCCCCACGACCTTCGATCAACGCATCGGTGATCTCAAAGACGTCGAGGATCGCGACACCTACCGAAATGCGGCCGTGAGACCTGTCCATATGCTCGATAGCTTCAGGAATAAGGTCCTGACAGAGACCATCCATGGCGACAAGATCGACATGCTCTTCGTTACCGGGTCCGTTCAAAGCGTCGAGATCGGCGTTTGCCCTCACCACGTCATGGATGACGTTCGTCACATGAAGGGCTAGGATCTTCCCCGCGGCGGTAAGTTTCAACCCACCCGGTGAGCGGTCGAAAAGTTGCGCACCAATTTCCGCCTCAAGCTGAAGTATTCTCCGGTTCACCGCGGAAGACGCAACATTAAGCCGCCTGGCCGCTTCGCGGATCGAGGTCGAGCGCCGTACCTCGTCGAAATACATCAACGCCGGCGCATGAATCCTCGACATCCTGAGACGCAGAGGCCTGCTGCCGCCGGAAACGTCCGCTTGGGGCTGGAGCCTCTTCATGCTGTCAGGCACTCTCGCAATACAGCAAGGGGAAGCATGACGTGGACACCCCGCTTACGATTCACAACTTGCGTGATCCTCACGTCAGCGGCGATGCTGCATAGCCGGTACGCTTGTTCGGCCGACAGGGCGCTAGCCTCGCGGATTAGGGCGATCATGCGACGTACGCCGGTCCGGACGGCTTCGTCGAAATCTTCGTCGAATGCCATCGCGATCAGATGCGTCTTGGTCTCGGCGTGAGGCGCGGACAAACGAGCATCTTTGATGACGTCGATCCGCAGCGTGCCCGCGAGCCCGGTCTCCACGGCGGTCAGGCAAACCTCGCCATCCCCTTGTGAGGCATGACCGTCCCCGACGGACAGAAGGCCGCCCCGCGTGGCGACGGGCAGGAAGAGCACCGATCCCGTCGTCAGTTCCTTATTGTCTATGTTGCCGCCGAACGAGCCGGGCACAATAGACGTCACCACGCCTTCTTCGGGCGCGGGAGCCGTCCCGATGACACCGAAGAACGGGCGAGCGGGAATGGTGCCACCCCAAGGCATTTTTATCCGGGAGTTCTCCCTGTCGATCCCGAAGTGGATCACCCCCCCGATTGGGAAGTCGTTCGGGAGCAGCCCCTTGTGCGGCGCGATGAGGTTGTACCCCCAGTCGTCGGCGAGCAGGACTTCAACTATGGTCACGCGGAGGGCGTCACCTGGCTCTGCGCCCCGGACGAAGATCGGACCATTGAGGATGTGGGGCCCAAGGCGTCGTTCGACGCCGTCATGAACTGCCAGCAATTCGTCACGAACCAAAAAGCTCCCCTTGGCTGGGACTTCGTCCACGCTCCCGCTCATGGTCCGGACGGAGACGGTGTCCCCGGTATCGATCTCGAGGACCGGAGGAAGTGCGGCGTCGAGAAAGCCCCAATGGACGGTCTTCGGACCAGCGTCGAGATGATGGTGGGCCATCAGACGATCGATATGTTTATCTTCTGGGCACCCTCCCAGAGGATCAGATTGCCGAGAGCATAGAGATTGTCGAGACCGGACGTGATCGTGATGAAGTGGTTGCCGGCGAGCTGACCCATCTTCGAGGAGAAGTCCACCGCCCCGTAGGCCAAGAGGACCTCGGTTTCGCTGAGTCCGCCCGGGTAGAGAATGAACTGACCTGGTGCCGGGTGGCTCGTATGGTTTTCGAAGCCGATGCCGAAATCGGCGTCTGCGAAGGGGATCCACACGCCCTCTCCGCTCCAGCGCACGTGGATGAGCTTGCTGTCGAGCGGCAGTAGCTTCCTGAATGCCTCGCAGGTCTTGGGGGCTTTAGCGGTTTCGAACTTGGCGCCGAAGACGTAAGGGCCGGCGGTGATGTGGAGGTCAGTCATGGCATCGGTCTTTCTACGTAAAAGGTGGATTCAGCCGCCCGTCGAGAACGTGTCGCTCCGCACGGACCATCCGGTCACGCGTCCCTCGATCAGTGAGAAGACGACGTAGAGGGCGACGCCTAGCGCGGCGAGGATGAAGAGGCCCGCAAAGACCAACGGGACGTCGAAGTTCGAACTGGCGATCATCATTAGGTTGCCGATCCCCTTGTTCGAGGCGACAGTCTCTGAAATGACGGAGCCCACAAAGGCGAGCGTTGCCGCGACCTTCAACGATGCGAAGAAGTAAGGCATCGAGCGCGGCAGGCCGATGTTCCAGAGGATCTCCAGCTTCGTCGCTCTCAAGGTCTTCATGACGTCCTGCAATTCCGGCTCTGTGGCGGAGAGGCCCGTGGCGACGTTCACGACGATCGGGAAGATGCACATAATCATCGCCGTCAAGATCGCGGGAACTGTGCCGGCCCCGAACCAGAGGACGAAGATTGGGACGAGGGCCACCTTCGGGATCGATGAAAACCCGACCAGCATTGGGTAGGCCGTATCGTAGGCCAGACGCGAGCCGCCGATCAGCATGCCCAGGAGAAAGCCGATCACGATGCCGAGGCCGAAGCCGGCGAGTGTCGTGTAGAGCGTCTGAAGCGCGTGCGGCAGGATCGCTGGGAAGTCCGCCCACATCGTCACGAGGATAACGCTTGGTCGCGGCAGGATGAGCTCGCTGACTCTAAATGCGAGGCATAGCAATTCCCAGGCGACGAAGAAGCCGAGTATGCAGCCGATTGAAAAGAGGCGCCGCCTGAGGGTCGGGCTCATGCTGCCGCCTGCGGGTTGCCGCGTGCCGCCACGATGCGGCCGCGAAGATGCTGGGTCAGAGCCACGAAGTCTGGTTCGTAGGAAGCCTCGACGGTGCGAGGCCTCGCGAAGGGGACCACGCTATCTTCGATGATCCTGCCGGGCCGGGCCTGCATGACGCAGATCCGCGAGGCTAGGTAGGCCGCTTCCTTAAGGTCGTGCGTGACCAAGACGACCGTCGGCCGCTTCTCGATCCACAACGTCTGCATAATCTCCCACAGCTCTTCACGCGTGAACTGGTCCAAGGCGCCGAAGGGTTCATCGAGTAGCAGGAGCGTTGGGTCATGGATCAGCGCGCGGCAAAGAGAGGCCCGTTGCTGCATTCCCCCCGAAAGTTGCCAAGGGAACTTGTCGCCGAAGCCGGCCAGACCGACGGTTGCTAGAAGAGCTTCGACGCGATCGCGATATTCAGTCTTACGCTTGGCCGCGAATCCGCGCCTGAACGGCGGCACGATCTTCAGCGGCAACATGACGTTGTCGCGGATATTGAGCCACGGTAGCAAGGTCGGGTTCTGGAAGGCCATTCCGATCCGCACCGGCGCAGCGCCGACCTCGCGGCCGGCGACGAAGACGTGGCCCTGAGAGGCGTCGAGCGTTCCTGCCACGAGCTTCAGTATCGTTGACTTTCCGCAACCCGACGGCCCCACTAGCGCGACGAATTCGCCGTGCGCGATGCGGAGCGACGTTTCGGCCAGGGCCGTGACGAGCGCGCTTGCGACGCCGAAGCTTACGCCGACTTTCTCAAGGTTGATGACGTTCTCGGTCGCGGAGCTTCGGGTGGCGATGGCGGGCTTCATGACGTCGCCTCTATGTTCGCGAACGGGTCGTGCGAGGTGATCGCGGCCATCGTGGTTTCACCGTTACGCACCTCGCCAGGGGGCATCGCTTGGATCGAATGAACCGATCCACCCCATCCACGGCTGTCTTCCTGCAGAATGCGGTCCTTCATGACGAAGCGTCCGCGCACCAGCGTGTGGATCGGGAGTGCACTTGCCCTCATCCCGTGGAACGGTGAGATCTTCGCGCGGGACTGGATAAGGGCGTCGTCAATGGTCCAGGGACGGTTCATGTCGACGATCGCGATGTCGGCATCGGAGCCGACATCGAGCGCGCCCTTACGGGGATACAGGCCCCAAGTCTTAGCGGGCTTCTCCGCGCTCCACTTTACGTAGTCACGAATGCTGCCCTGCCGGCCGCTCATGGCGGTCAGCATCAGGGGCATCTGTGTTTCGACACCTGGGAAGCCGCAGTCGACGGTCCAAATGTCGGCGCGCGTCTTCTCGTCGATCGCGTGAGGCGCGTGATCGGTGGCGATCATGTCGATCGTCCCGTCCTCCAACGCGGCCCAGAGCTTCTCCTGATTGACGGCTTCACGAACCGGCGGATTGACGCGGATGACGCCACGAAGACGCTCGTAGTCATCGCTCGACAGCATGAGATAGTGCGGACAGGTCTCGCCAGTGATGTCGACGCCTCGCGCCTTGGCCTCGGCCAGCGGACGCAGTTCGGCGGACGAAGAGATGTGAAGGATGTGGATCCGAGCCCCTGTCCATTCCGCGAGGATGGCAGCCCGCGCGACAGCTTCTACGGCGACAACGTCGGGGCGTGCGGCAAGGTGGGCGAGCGGATCGGTTCGTCCGGATTCGCGCAATCGGGTTTCTCGCCGCTCCATGATCGAATTCGTCTCGGCGTGCAGGGATATACGTTTGCCTGTCGGCGCGACGAGTTCGAAAGCTTCCAGCATCGCGCCGGTGGTCGGTGAAGGTACCTTTCCAAATGTGTTGCCCATGTAGAGCTTGAAACCAATGATCCCGCCCTCGACCAGAGCATCGATGTGGTCGAGGCTCGGCTCACCGAGGACCGCATAGAGCCCGTAGTCAACGTACGCCTTCTCTTTGGCGATCACGTGCTTAGCGGCTAGGGCCTCCGGGGTCGCGATCGTCGGGAGCGTGTTAGGCATGTCGAACACCGTCGTAACGCCGCCGAAAGCCGCCGCCGCCGTGCCGCTGGCGAAGTCTTCCTTCTGCGGATAGCCGGGATCGCGGAAGTGCACGTGTACGTCGATGGCGCCAGGAAGGATGTGAAGCCCGGCCGCATCAAGCGTCTCATGCGCGGCGGGCATCGTGTCGGGGGCGCCGATAGCAAGCACGCGGCCATCCTTAATGGCGATACTCTCCTGTCGCTCGGAGTCTGGCGATACGATCCTACCTCCATGGATGACGAGGTCTGCATGTTGGGTACTGGTCATGGCGGGATCCTCTTAGGTCGCGGGATGATGGTTGGTACTTGTCAGAGAGCGCCCCAGCCGCCGTCGACCGGAAGGTCGGCGCCGGTGATCTGTCGCGAGACATCGCTGGCCATGAAGAGGCAGGCGTTCGCCACGTCTGCGTCGACGGTGATGCGCTTCAGCGCATATTCCTCGGCGTGACGCTCGGCGGCCTCGGCCTCCGAGATCCCGAGCTTCTCCGCCATGGTCCTGCAAACCTTGTCGCGGAAGCGAGGGCCATCGACCATGCCTGGAGCCACGCAGTTGACGTTGATGTTGTACTGACCTGCTTCGAGGGCGAAGCTCTTCGTCAGTCCCCGCAGCCCCCACTTGGAGGCGGAATAGGCGACACGGCCAGCGCGTCCTTTCATCCCGAAAGTGCCGCCGACGTTGACCACCTTGCCGTAGCGCTGGGCAATCATCGTTGGAAGGACGGCGCGGATGGTGTGGAAGCAACCGTTCATGTTGAGAGTAACGATCTCGTCAAACTCTTCGGGCGTTGTCTCAAAACCTGTTTTCCCCATCGGTCCCGAGCCGCCGGCTATGTTCACCAGAATTTCGATACGCCCATCGAAAGCTTCCTTGGTCGCAGCAACCGCGTTCTCACATTGGCTGGCATCCGTGAGGTCGCAAGCTACGACGATCGCCTTCCCGCCGGCCGCACGCACTTCTTCAGCTATTGGTTCGATTGCAGAGGTGTCGCGTCCGATCAATGACAGACGCGCACCCTCGGCTGCAAAGGCGCGCGTCACCGCGGCTCCCATACCCTTGGCGGGACCGGTGATCACAACGACTTTGTCGACGAGCATGAGGTTCATTGGTCTGGTCCTTTTCTCTTCAAGCGATCTCTCAATGGACCGATGTCGGACGATCGCCTTTGGGAGGCAGGAAAGAGCGGTCGAAGACTTCGCCGTCCGTCGGCGTGCGCGGGAGAGCCTCCGCCTTGACGAGGATATTGATCGCCTCGGAGAGACGGCGATCGTCGACGTCGCCCAGGCCGATCGTTGCGATCTCCGGGCTGCTCATCTCGCCTGCGAACGTCGCTTCGAGGCGCTCGCGTTCGACCGCTGGCTTAAGCAGGGGCTCGCGCGCGACTACGGCCTTTATCGCGGCATCAGGGTCGGCAATGGCATCCTTGATGCCGTGGTTGATCGCGTTCAGGAGGCCCTTCACGGCTTCCGGGTGGTCCTTCGCTAACGTCTTCGAAACGATAATCGCGTTGGAATAGAGGTTGAGACCGTAGCCATCATACCGGATGAACCGGAGCTGCTTGTCCGGATCGACGCCCATGCGCTTGGCGCTGAAGCGAATGGTCGTCACGTAGCCGAAGACACCGTCGACCTGCCCCCGCACCAGCATCTGTTCGCGAAGTGCCGGCTGCATGCTCTCCATCGCGACCTTAGTGCAATCGATATGGTTCAGAGAACAGAGCGCCGGGAAAAGCTTTAAGGCGCCGTCGTTGGGGGTTCCACCCAGCTTATGCCCGGGAAAGTCGGTCGGAGACTTGATAGGGCCGTCGGCGAGCACCGCGACAGTGAACGGCGGCCGATTGTAAAGCATGTAGACTGCCACCGGTGCCTTTTCGGGCTGCTTCGCGGCCAGTTCGATCAGCGCGTTGATGTCGCCGAAGCCGACGTCATATGCGCCGTTCGCCACCATTGGGACGGCTGCCGCCGAGCCGTTGCCCTGATCGAAGGTGACATCAAGACCTTCCTGCTTGAAGTAGCCGCGGTCCTGCGCAAGGAAAATCATCCCTTGAGGTCCTTCAAACTTCCAGTTCAAGATCATCTTGAGGCTGGTCTCGGCCGCGGCCGGGACGGCGAGAATTCCAGCATTTACAGCTAGAACGAAGACGAGCGTCAGCTGTCCCAGGCGAATGGGCTTCATCGATCTGATCCTTTTGGATGCGCGAGCTTACCTCGCGGTCGGTGCCGGGATTGCCGACCGCCTCGGCGACACACAAACAATAGCTTTGTCGAGCGATCTAATCTGCCGCTAAGATGGCCTCTGAGCGGTGCTGAAAAGGCATCACTGAAAGGATGGTCTAATGCGGCACCTTAAGCTTCTTGAACATGTGGTCGAAGTAGCCCGGACCGGGTCGATCCGCCGCGCTGCCGAGCGCCTGAACCTTACCGCCTCGGCCATGAACCGGCGCATCCAAGATCTTGAGGTAGAACTAGGGACCCAACTCTTCGAGCGGCGTGCTCGCGGCGTCCGCCTGACCACGGCAGGCGAGATGTTCGTGCGGTATGCGCGCAGCCAGCTCGCTGACGTCGATCTGCTGCGATCTCAAATTGAGGATCTACGAGGGCTACGGCGCGGGCCGGTGCGGATTGCCTGCAGTCAGGCATTGGCTCACGATTTTCTTCCCACGCAGATCGCGGACTTCCAGACCACACGACCCAAGATCATGTTCGATCTGAAGGTCATGGACCATGATCGCGCCCTGGCATCGCTCACGTCCTACGAAGTCGACCTCGCACTCGTGTTTCGACCAACTGTCTCGTCATTGATCCGGATCGTTGCCAGTCTACCGCAACGTCTGGTCGCAATCCTTCGCACCGATCACCCATTAGCCGGTAAGCCCGCACTTAGGCTCTCTGACTTGACGGCTTACCCGGCCGCGCTGCCGGACCGGAGCCTCGGCGGGCGTCAGCTTCTCGATGAAATCGCAAGCAGGAAGGATCTTCGCTTTTCGGTTCTGGCAGAGTCGAATTCCTTCGAAATGCTGCGAGCATTGGTCCTTCGTTGCAACATGGTGTCGTTCCAGATCGAGATTGGAGCACCGTCCAGCGATCTCGGCGCCGGGCTTGTTAGTCGTCCGATCGACGACAGAGACGTGCCGCAAGCTGATCTTGCCCTCTGCCAGCTTCGCGGTCGTGGGCTGCCTGTCGCTGCTTCGGCGTTCTCCGAACAGATTGCTAAGTCGATGAGGGAACAGACCGAAAAAAGACCAACAGGAATGGCTTACCGGGAGAAACAATAGGGGTCGACGTACGTCCGCTTTTGCGATCCAACTTCTGCAACTCCTACGTCGATAATGGGCGCAAAGCGGCCGGACCAATGGATTGGCTGAAAGCAGATGTTCGATTTGTGAATACGACAGCAAGCGGCTGGGTAAATAATCAAGCGTCGAATATAGGTCGGTCCTTCGGCCCTCCACCGACAAAACTTTTCGAGTTGACCAGCCTCCTCGCAGTTTCACGCTTCCCAGAAGACTGCTACATTATGTCATCGACGGACTGAGGGCGCGACGACATCCCCCTCTGAGACCATGGGTTCAAAAACGCGGCTGAGGATCCTCCCGCCCCAGCTAAATCCGAGCGAACGAGATTTCGTATTCTTGATTGTTTATTGATCTTGAGTGTTTGTCCAAGAAATATCTCCAAGCATCGCCCAATCGATCTTCTGCACAATTCCATCAAGTCTCTCGATGTCGACGACTCTGGGCTTGACCTTTGTCCCGTATTTGGCGCCCATTCCCGCCTCTGAATGGCCCATCAACTGGTCTTTTTCGTAGTCCGTTGCGCCGCAGGCGGAGACCCCGTCTCGAAAATTATGGCGAAATGAATAAAGAGCTTTCGTGGGATCTGTTATCTTGAGCGTCTTGCGCAGGAAATCGCTCCAGAACGCGGAAAACATGTTGGAAGACAAACTCACGTCCTGCCGGTCCTCGATGGCTGACCAAAGAAACTTCCATCCGCCTATTCGGGCCTTCTCGACGACGTCCAGCAAGCCGCCTTCCAGAAGCTCTTTTCTGATGGGTACATATCGCTTCCGCGCATGAGCCTTCAACGAACGACCGCCCGCATTGGAAACGTGAAAGCAAATGATATCGGGATGGGTCGGATGAGGTCCGACCATTTCGGGGCCTAATTGCATAATCTCGGATGAGATCAAGCCCGAGGTCAGCGAAATCAGCGGCAACCAAAACTGCAGATCGCCTGCAGCTTTCGGATTGTTTGACAGGCAATGACTTCGAAATGTCTCGTGGGAAAAGATCGCGGCCAGTTCTTCCTTGCTGAAGGGCTCCCGCATATTTGTCCCGGCGGGGATGTCGATGTAGATGCCGCCAGCAAAGTCGTTTTCAATCCAACCGGCCTTCTTAGCGGTCGTTATCAATGTCGTGATGTGTCCGACGCGCTTGTTAAATGTCGCTGTTTTCAACTTTGTCGTAGATAGATGATCACGGTACGCAATGACATGGGCTCGCGCGATTTCACCGATGTCGCGCGTTTTCGAGTGCGACTCGAATTCGCTTATGGCGAACTCCTTTTCGTCGAGGCTATGCTTGGTAACTTGCTTCTTCGCCCGCATCCGGTCTCCCCGCCATTGATCGAGGCAATCGGCCAAAGTCCTGCCGACCTTCTTTGACGCTGCAGGGTCGCTGGCGATCAGGAGCCCGATTTGGCGTTCGCGAATCTTTTGGCTCGCCTGCCGCCATTTGCCATCGATTGTATCTGGATGGGGCTGAGGCTCGATTCGGCCTCCCTCGCGATCAAGGAACACAGCTAGGAACTCGATTTCGGCTTTTAGGCAGCTCGCCATGAACCGTTCGAAGAGCGGCATGGACCGCGACAAGGGAACACCGAGAGCACGGATCCGTGCTTGGACAATGGCATAGCGCTCTTCTGCGTAGGCACTAACCGCCATGTCCTGCAGACGAGTTCTGAGGTCGAGGTGCGATCGAACCGCCGCGTCATCTCGCCAGAATCGTTTTCTTTCAACTCCTCCGTCGAAAGCGGCGCCCGGAAGTTCGCGAAGGCGGATGCACCAGTCTTCCTCAATTAGAGTAGCCCTGAACCAGTCGGCTAGCTGTTGCCAGTCTGCCCAGAACCAGTCGTCGACAGGAATCACGTTTAGGGTTGTTCCTTGTTTTCGCCGGGCGGTTGCGAACTGCTTCTCGACCTCGCTGTGAACCGCGGCAGCCGCCGCGTAGGCGTCGGCCTTATCCGCGGTTCGAAGCGACCTCTGGATACGAGCAACGGGTAGGAGGCCCTCTAAATCCGAGGGGATCCTTCGGACGTATTGGAATACTTTTCCGCGCCGAACGACATGAGAAGCGAAAGCCAAATCATCATCCATGTTATGCACTATGTTATGCAGTTCGAGCGAAAGCAAGAACTGATAGACTGAGGCAAGATGTTGATTTGGCTTGCTTAACGCTCGATCCAGGATGCCCTGGATGGCATCTGGTGGGCCGGGCAGGACTCGAACCTGCAACCAGACCGTTATGAGCGGCCGGCTCTAACCATTGAGCTACCGGCCCGGCCGAAGCCGGTACGCCCGGGGGCGCGGCGGCATTAAGCGCGTTTCGGGGTGCGTTGCAATCGCCGAACGTCTGAGGATCAGGGGGCGGCGGGGTCGACGACGGCGGGCAGGCTGCCGCGCAGACGGGTTTGCGCCAGATCGTCGGATGGTGGGGCGGTGTCGGGCAGCAGGCTCATCAGGGCGGACAGCAACGCGAAGGTGGTCGCGACGGCGATGACCACCGTGCCGCTATTGGTCGCGCGGACGCGCTGCGGCCCGGCAGGCTTGGCTGCGGCGCCGAAAGCGGCGGCGACCCGGTGGGACACTGGCATCATCGCGGAGCATCGATCCATAAAATCACGGGAGATCGAGCCTGCCGCGGAAACGATGAATCGAAGCTTGGTGCAATGCTGGAAACCCGGCTCTTTCGCCTGCGACGGCCGGTTTCCGATCGGCATGGTTAGCAAAGCCTTGCGGCCGCCGGCAGCCGTTGGGCCTGGGCTGGCAGGCAGATTGCGTATAGATCCCGGGCGCCGCGGCGGCGCCACGAGTGTCTTATGTCCGAGTTTGATCCCATCGCCGTTTCGATCGACGGGAGCGCCGAGAGCGTTTTGGTCCGTGCGGCGCCATCCCGTCCGTCGGTTTCGACGAGCGCGTTGCGTGCCGCCTTTGCGCGGCATGGCGGCGTCACCCAGCGCGTCCGCGTCCTCGAGTCCGGCGCGCTGCGCCTGCGTCTGCCGCGCCATGCCTCCCCTTGCGAAGGCATCATCCTCAACACCGGCGGTGGCGTGCTCGGCGGCGACCGGCTGGATCTCGCCTTCGCGCTCGGCGCCGGGGCGGCGGTCGTGCTGACCACGGTGGCGGCGGAAAAAATCTATCGGGCGGAGGCCGAGCCGGCGACCATCGCCACCCGCCTCACGCTGGCGGCCGGCGCCCGCCTCGACTGGCTGCCGCAGGAAACCATCCTGTTCGACCGCGCACGGCTCGCGCGATCGCTCGCCGTCGACATGGCAGCCGACGCTTCCCTGCTGGCCGCGGAAATGCTGGTGTTCGGGCGGCTGGCGATGGGCGAGACGGCGGTAGCCGGGTCGCTGCGCGACGATTGGCGTGTCCGCCGTGACGGGCGTCTCGTCTTTGCCGACGCGACGCGGCTGCAGGGCGACATCGCGACGATTTTGGATCGCCCGGCGCTCGGTGGCGGCGCGCGGGCAGGCGCGCTCATTCTTTTTGTCGACGGACAGGCGGAAGCCGCGCTCGATCCGCTGCGCGCGGCGCTCGCCGCCTTCGAGGCGGTCGAGGCCGGGGCCAGCGCCTTCGACGGCATCCTCGTTGCTAGGCTGCTCGCGCGCTCGCCAGAGGCTCTGCGCGCCGCTATGGTCGCGGCGCTTGGCATCTTGCGCAACGGCGCGCTGCCGCGCGTCTGGCAATAGATTGGGTTTCCGAGGTTTTCATGAATCTGACGCCGCGTGAAAAAGACAAGCTGCTGATCGCCATGGCGGCCAACGTGGCGCGGCGCCGGCTCGAGCGGGGCGTCAAGCTCAACTATCCCGAAGCGATCGCCCTGATCACCGATGCCGTCGTCGAGGGCGCGCGGGATGGGCGTTCCGTGGCCGACCTGATGGAGGCCGGCGCGCATGTCGTCACCGCGGACCAGGTGATGGACGGCATCGCGGCGATGATCCACGACGTGCAGGTCGAGGCGACCTTTCCCGACGGCACCAAATTGGTGACGGTCCATCATCCTATCCGCGGGGCCGCGGATGGTCTGATACCGGGCGAAGTTTTGGCCCTGCCGGGCGACATCGTCATGAACGAAGGCGCGCCGACCCTTGTGCTGAGCGTCGCCAATACCGGCGACCGGCCGATCCAGGTCGGCTCGCACTATCATTTTGCCGAGACCAATCCGGCGCTGGCGTTTGACCGGGCGGCCGCGCGCGGCATGCGCCTCGATATCGTCGCCGGCACCGCGGTGCGCTTCGAGCCGGGCCAGACGCGCGACATCCGGCTGGTGCCGCTCGGCGGCACGCGCGAGGTGTTCGGCTTTCGCGGTGCGGTCATGGGTGCGCTGGAGGGGTGATTGTGTC
>NZ_LMUU01000028.1:0-44705 GCF_009765775.1 Beijerinckia sp. L45 | reverse complement strand
GCACGGCGTCGGCAAGATCCCGCACGCGACGATCCGCCTGCTGACAGGGCTCGGCGTCGAAGGCGACGCGCACGCCGGCAAGACGGTGCAGCACCTCTACCGGATGAAGCTCGACCCGACCGCACCGAACCTTGCGCAGGTGCATTTCCTCCATGCCGAACTGTTCGACGAGATGGCGGCGCAAGGCTTCGCCCTGGAGGCCGGGACGCTGGGCGAGAACGTGCTGACGCAGGGGATCGACCTGATCAACCTGCCGACCGGTACGATCTTCCGCATCGGTGCCGAGGCGGTCGTGGAAATCTCCGGCATCCGCAATCCCTGCAAGCAGATCGACGGGGTGGCGCAGGGCCTGACCAAAGCGCTGTTCGATCGCGATGCCGCCGGCCAAGTGGTCCGCAAGGCCGGTATCATGGGGATCGTGGTGTCGGGTGGCGTCGTGAACCCCGGGGACGCCATAGCCGTGACCCTGCCGCCCGAGCCGCACCGCCGCCTGGAGGTGGTGTGACCGCGAAACCATTGATGGCGGTGCCGTTGTTCAGGCCAATAGTGCTGGCACCGCACGTGCATATTCGCTCTTGCCACTATTCGACCTTGGGTTAATCCTCCTTTAACCAAATGAATCGTCTCATAAGGCGATAAGACCTATCGATCAGGAAGAAATCGCTTGTTCGACGATGCTTTCAAAGCGCTGGATGAGATGGACGGCTTCGGCGACCTCCCGCTTTCGCTCGCCAAGCCTGCGCCGTCGCGCCGCATCCTGGTCATTCTGCATCAGGCTCATTCGACGCCCGGTCGAATCGGCCGTCTGCTGATCGAGAGCGGTTATCAGCTCGACATGCGCCGTCCGAGTTGCGGCGATCCCCTGCCCAGGACGATGGACGGGCATGATGCCGCGATAATCTTCGGCGGTCCGATGAGCGCCAATGACGAGGCGCCCTGGATCCGCGAGGAAATCGACTTCATCGGCAAGCCGCTCGCCGCTGGCAAGCCGTTTCTCGGCATCTGCCTCGGCGCCCAGATGCTGGCGCGCCACCTCGGCCATCGTGTCGCGCCGCACCCGGAAGGACGCGTCGAAGTCGGCTATTATCCGATCCGGGCGACGGCGGAAGGTGGCATGATGTGCCCCTGCGCCCTGCCGAAGAAGGTCTACCAGTGGCACCGCGAGGGCTTCGACCTGCCCACCGGCGCCACCCTGCTGGCGTCCGGCGACGATTTCGAGGCCCAGGCCTTCTCCTATGGACGCAGCGCCTTCGGGCTGCAGTTCCATCCGGAAGTCACCTACGCCATGATGTGCAAATGGACCGTGACAGGGGTGGATCGTCTCAGCATGCCCGGCGCTCTGCCGCGCGATATGCACCTCAAGGGCTGGTATCTCCATGATGCCGCGGTCGCGTCCTGGCTGAAGGCTTTCCTGCGCACCTGGGCGCGCGGCGGCGCCGTGACCGGCATGATGCACCAGTCGCCGCGCACGACGCCGATGACGGCGCCCCGTCTGGCCTGACCGGCCTCCTTGCCCTAGATTGGGAGTCCGCCGTCTCGGCGCGAGGAACCACGCGTCATGATCCGCAAGACGACCCTCATCGCCGCGATGTTCAGTGCGACCGCGATACTCGCGGCTTCGAGCGCGAGCGCGAAAGTCACGCCGACGCTGAAGGACCGCTTCGACCAGATCCTTGCAACCTTCATGGGCGACCCGAGCGCCGGCGTCGACGTCGACATGAAGCACGTTCTCGACATGTGGCGCTCTATGGGGCCGCAGAAGCTGGAGACGCTAACTCCCGACGAGGCGCGCAAGCAGCCGACGCCGATCGAGGCCGCCGCCAAGCTTTTGCAGCAGGCTGGCCAGACCCTCGATCCGTTCAAGGTCACGACCAAGGACCTGACCTTCAACGGCCCCGGCGGTGTGATGAAGGTGCGCGTCTATCTCCCGGCCGATGACGGCGTCGGCAAGCCGCGGCCGGTGGTGGTGTTCTACCACGGCGGTGGCTTCGTGCTGGAGAACGCGATGAGCACCGACGTCACGTCGCGCGCCCTGGCCGGCACCAGCGGTTTCATCGTCGTCGCCCCGGATTATCGTCTGGCGCCGGACGCGAAATTCCCCGCGGCGCCCGAAGATGCCGTCGCCGCCTATGCCTGGGTCCTCGCCAATGCCGCAAGCTTCGGCGGCGACCCGGCCCGCGTCGCGCTCGCCGGCGAGGGGGCGGGCGGCATGCTCGCGGTCGACACCAGCATGGCCGCGCGCGACCGCAAGCTGCCGATGCCGGCAGCGCAGATCCTCATCACGCCCGCGGCGGGGATCGACATGAAGACCGCCTCCTATCTCCAGGACGCCGCCGCGCGGCCATGGAGCGAGAAGGCGGTGCGCTGGGCCTTCGGCCAGTTCCTCGCCAACCCGGCGGAAGCCAACGATCCGCGTATCGACATGATCGGCAAGGGCACCATGGACGGCCTGCCGCCGACCACGATCATCACCGCGGAGATCGACCCGCTACGCTCCGACGGCGAGCGGCTCGGTGGCAAGCTCAAGCTGGCGACGGTACCGACGGAATTGCGGGACTACCCCGGCGTCACCCATGATTTCTTCGGCATGGGCGCGGCGGTCGAAAAGGCCGCGCTGGCACAGCGCTTTGCGGCAGATCGCCTGAAGGCGGCCTTCGCGCCGCCGAAGTCGAAAGCGGAGCAGGCCAACCTCGAATAGCGCTACTGCACCAGCGCGACGTTCCATGCGGAGGCGGATCCCGAGAAGCACGTAGCCGCCGACATGTTGCCGCTGCCGCTGAAGTTGATCTGCGACGCGATCACCTGGAGGCACCGGCCAGCTGCCGGCGCCATGCCGGCGCTGCCGGCGAGCGTCATGGGCCCGTACGGAAAGTAGATGGCGCCGTTGAGCGTCGATCCGCCGTAGCCTTCGGTCAGCGCGATGCCGCCGGTGTTGTAGGTGGTCGGCCCGACGATCAGGAGATTCGCGTAGGGCCCTGTCGTCGGCGCGGAGAGCGACACGTTGTTGAATCCCGAGGAGATGCAGAAGGCGGCGCTCGGGCAGTTCGCCGACGCCATCGTCGAGGCCGCGCCGGTGACGAAGGTCACGTCTGTGCCGGTGGCGCCGACGGAGACGCCGTTGCAAGTCGTGTTGCCGCCGTTGGCGTAGCCCATCCCGATATAGCCGCTGACCGTGTAGATCCCCGAGCCGAAGATCGTGCCGCCGGCCGTCGCGACGGAGCCGTTGATGTCGTGTTGGGCCGCCTTGCTGAAAGTCATGCAGCTGCCGCCCTGCGGGGCGTAGATATTGCCCGCCATCTGGAACAGGCCCGTGGTGGCGTCGCCGAACGTCGTCGTCGATCCGCCGCCGACATACAGTGCATAGCCGTCGCTGCTCGCACCGACCTGAAAGCTGTTCGTCGTGGTGTTTGCGCCGAGCAGCAGCGTCGAGCCGCCGGTATTGTAGATGCCGCTCGACAGAAGGAACATGCTCGGCCCGGCGAAGGTCGTCGTCCCAAGATTGCAGATGCTGTATTTGCCGGCGCCAGTACAGGCGGTCGTCCCCTGGCCGATCGCGAAGCTCCCGGCGCCGAAGGTGGTGGTGCCGCCACCGGCCGTGTAGACGCCTTGCGCAATGGTGAAGGCGCCCGCGCCGAAGGCGGTCGTGGCGCCGCCTGCCGTGCTGACGCTTTGCCCGATGGTGAAGGTCCCGGCGCCGAACGTCGTGGTCGACCCGCCTCCGGTGCTGACGCCTTGCGCGATGGTGTAGGTGCCGGCCCCGAAGCTCGCGGTCGCGCCGCCAGACGTGCTGATGCCTTGAGCGACATTATACGTCCCGGCGCCGAACGTCGCGGACCCGCCCGTCGTGCTGATGCCCTGCGCAACGTTGTACGTGCCCGCCCCGAACGTGACGGATCCGCCGGTCGTACTGACGCCTTGGGCTATATTGTACGTGCCGGGGCCGAAGACGACGGAGCCGCCCGATGTCAGAACCGTTTGCGCGATGTTGAAGGTGCCGATGCCGAAGGTCGTCGTCGATCCATAGGACGTTGTGACGCCTTGGGTGATGTTGAAGATTCCTGGCCCGAAAATGATCGTCCCGTTATTCACGATCTGGCCATTGAAATTATAGGTCGTCGGCAGGATGGTGCCGGGATTGAAGGTGACGGTCACGCCGTTCTGCACGGTCACGTTGCCGAAGCTGACGGTCGTGTTCAACGGGCAGGTGACGACCCACTGATTGAAAAGCCCGACGGCGACGCAAAGCTGCGCCAAGAGGGCGGAGAGTGTCGTCGCTGGCGTCGTGAGAATGCTCGAACCGAAGACGAGGTCGACCCCGGCCGGGGCTGTCACCGCTGGCACGGTGGGTACGGAAGCAACGGTCGGCGCGAGCGGCGACGCCAGGCTGTTGACGGCGGCGAGGTGGGTGGTCAAGGCGCTGACGCCCGCGTTGCCGGCCAGCGGATCGGTGACGGTCGCCTGCGACTTCGCTCCGATGACGTTCGAGCAGCCGGCCGACAAGGCGCCGCCATAGGTCGTGGCGACGTCGCTGATCGAAGTGCCGCATGGTGCCGTCACGTTGGCGTTCGAGGCGACCGCACAGGCCGGCGCCGTGATCGATGTCGATCCGGAAATGCTGATGCCGGCGGCCGTGGTTCCAAGCGCGATCACGCAGGCATTCGTCTTGACGCCGAGTTGCGCATAGGATTTCGCGACGATCGGCACGCTGGAGCTGAAATTGACGACGGGCGCGAGAAGCAGCAGCTGGGTTTTCGCGATGCTGACGAACACCGCCTGATCGCTCGCGTTTTTCGGCGAGGTGATGAGGCGGACGCTGACCGCCGAGGCCGGTATGCCGTTCAGCAAGGCGACATTCTGGGCCGCGGCGATCATCGACGTGGTGGACCCGTTGGACGCGTAGGCCAGGCCGCCGGCGTAGGACGCCATATCCGCAACCCGCTGAATCTCGGCTTTTGCCAGAAGCCCATGGCCGAATTCGACGACAAGGGAGGCGAAGGCCACCAGCATCGGCAGCGCGACCGCGCCGATGATCGAGACCGTGCCGTCACGACGCCGCAAAAACGATCTGACGAGAGAAAACAGCATAAGCCCGCTGATTTTGAAGAAAGCGACCTCTGGTCGCACTTTACCCATAGGAATAGCACGTCACCGAAACGCGCCACTCTTCAAAATCGCAGGATTATATAATCAAGATGATAATGTTCGCGGCATACGCACATGCTATAAGCTTGAGCTTGAACGCATATACTTGACTCATGCGGCCGCTTCTTGCTGGCGCAGGCTGTTTTTCCTGCGCCGCCGGCAACCCGGTTTGCGCGCGACCTAAATCAGCGCCAGTTCCGCCTTCGGCATGGCGAACACGTTGCCCGCAGCGGGAAAGCGGCGTTCACGCACGTCGTCCACGTAGGTTGCAGCTGCCTCGCGCACGGCGGCGCCGACCTCGGCGAAGCGGCGGTTGTGGCGGAACGCGGCGTCGGTGTAGCCGAGCACATCGGTGATCACGAGGACCTGACCATCCGTCTCGCGACCAGCCCCGATGCCGATCGTCGGCGCAGCGATCGCTCTGCTGACGCGCGTCGCCACAACTTCGGGGATTAGCTCGAGGATCAACATCGCGATGCCGGCCTCGTCGAGGGCGATGGCATCGGCGAGCAACTGGTTGGCCGCTTCGACGGTCTTGCCCTTGAGCCGCTTCTCGACGTGGTGCTGCGGTTCCAGCCCGATGTGGCCGCTCACGGGAATGCCGGCGTCGCAAAGCGCGCGGACGATCTCCGGCCTTGCCCCCTCGAACTTGACCATGTCGGCGCCGGCGGCGATCAGGCTTCGGGCGTTGGCGACGGCGTCGGCCGGCGTGTCGTAGGTCGCATAAGGCAGGTCGGCGAGGATCGGCGTCTCGGGCGCGCCACGGCGGACGGCGCGCACGTGGTGGGCGATGTCGGCAAGCGTCACCTCCTGCTCGCTGGCATAGCCGAGGAAATTGGTGCCGAGACTGTCGCCGACGAGAATCAGGTCGATCCCGGCCGCAGCGAGCGCCTTGGCGGTCGGCGCGTCATAGGCGGTGAGGACCGTGATCGGCTGGCGCCCCCGCTTCATCTCGAAAAAACGGCTGGAGATGCTCATGTCTCATCACGCTCCCGTGGCGCTTCCTGGTGGCGACCGCCGTCCGCTTCAAGGCGAATTTTTACGGCGCGCCTGTTGATAGAGGGGATAAGCTTCGAAAAGCCATCCCGATTCTTAAGTCATGCCGCATAGGTGTGGGTTCAATGCGCTTTCCGCCATCCTTCCTCGACGACATAAAAGCCAGGCTTCCGGTTTCGGACGTCGTGCGGCGGCGCGTCAAGCTGATGAAGTCCGGCCGCGAGTGGAAGGGCCTGTCGCCCTTCGGCTCGGAGAAGACGCCGAGTTTTTTCGTCAACGACCAGAAAATGGCGTGGTTTGACTTCTCCTCGGGCAAGAACGGCAACATTTTCGATTTCGTGATGGCGACGGAAGGCCTGTCTTTTCCTGAGACGGTCGAACGGCTGGCCCAGGATGCCGGCCTTCAGCTGCCGGAGCGTTCGCCCGAAGCCGAGCGCCACGAGCAGCGCCGCGCCGGCCTGCACGAGGTGCTGGAATTCGCCGCCGCCTATTTCGAAGCGCAGTTGCGCGGCGAGCGCGGTGGTCGGGCGCGGGCCTACCTCGTCGAGCGCGGCATCAGCCTCGACAGCCAGAAAACGTTTCGCATCGGCTATTCCCTGGGCGACCGGCATGCCTTGCGCGATGCGCTGGCCGCCAAGGGCGCCTCGGCGGAAACGATGATCGAGGCCGGCCTGCTGATCCACGGCGACGACATCCCGGTGCCCTACGACCGATTCCGCGATCGCGTGATGTTTCCGATCACCGACCGCGGCGGCCGGATCATCGCCTTCGGCGGCCGCGCCTTGGACAAGGACGCGCAAGCCAAATACCTGAACTCGCCGGAGACGACGCTCTTCCACAAGGGCGCGGTGCTCTACAATCATCACCGGGCGCGCAAAGCGGCGCATGACAAGGGCCGGGTGATTTCCGTCGAAGGCTATATCGACGTCATCGCCATGCACGCCGCGGGATTTCCCGAGACGGTGTGCGGCATGGGGACCGCGCTGACGCCGGAGCAGGGGGCGCTGTTGTGGGGCATGGCGGCGGAGCCGATCCTCTGTTTCGACGGCGATAAGGCCGGCCGCAAGGCGGCGTTCCGCGCCGCCGAGATGGCCCTACCGCTGATCGGGCCGGACAAGACGCTGGCCTTCGCTCTGATGCCGGAAGGCCAGGACCCCGACGATATCTTGAAGGCGGCCGGCCCGGCCGCCGTGGATGAGGTGCTGCGCACCGCGCTGCCGCTCGTCGATCTGCTCTGGGCGCGGGAGACCGAAGGCCGGCCGCTGGCGACGCCGGAGCATCGCGCCGCGCTGGAGCGCGCGCTGGCCGAAGTCGCCACCGGCATCCGCGACGAGGCGTTGCGCCGGCACTACAAAGCGGCGTTCGAGCAGCGCCTGAAAACGCTGTTCGGCCCGACGGAGCGCAGTTTCGAGCGAAGGCAACCTGGACCGGCGCGACGCGGCGGGCGCGGGCGCGGCGGCGCCTTCCAGGACGAGCGGGTCGGCTATCTCTCCTCGCCGGTGATGGCGAGCGCCAGCCTGACCCAGAGCCCGGCGTTCCGGGCGTCGCATGCGGCGATGCCGGCGCGCGAGGCGCTGATCCTCACGCTTCTGCTCGCTCACCCAACTTTGATCGCCGATCATGCCGAGGAACTCGCGGGCCTCGATTTCGCCGCCAAAGAGGCGGGGCCGCTGCGCGACGCGATGCTCGATCTGGCGCAGGACGACGCGCCGCTGAGTAGCAGCCTACGCGCCGCGCTTGGCCATGGCGGGTACGACGCGACGCTGGCAAAGCTCGATCGGGTGGGTCCGGCTTTCGGCTGGTATTCGCAGCCTGACGCCGCTTTGTCGGACGCCGATGCGGTTTTGCGGCAGGCATTGACCTTGCATCGCAAGGCGCGAGCGCTACATAGGGAGTTGCTTTCCGCTGAAGCTGCTCTAGCTATCGACGCTAGCGAGGCAAACTTTGCCCGCATGCGAGACATCCAGGAGCAACTATCCGCTCTTGCGGGCACGGAGGCAGCAGTTGAAGGGTTCGGCGCTTCCTCTGGACGCCCAAAGCCAATGCTTTAAACGCGTTTCCCGGCCGGGTTTCCATCCGGGCGGTAAAAGTCGTTAACGCACACTCGGTTAAGGCACATGTTCGAAGCGGTGATCTCTTGGATGGATGGTCCTTGGGGGCTGATCCGATCCAAGCCATCGTGGACCGCGCGGTCCGATGGGTTGGTTGAGAAGAGCTCACTCTTCCATGTTGCGCAAAGTTTAGTCTATGGCGGCGGACCGCGGTTCCGTCAGTCTCCGGGTACAGCGGGCCACGACGCGGCCGGTACCAGGTGGGAAAGAGGATCGGATGGCGAAGAAGGAAAACGAGAAGGCGGAAACCGAAGGCGCCGTGACCGAGAGCGCCGATGGCCCCTTGCTCGACCTCTCGGATGCCGCCGTCAAGCGGATGATCAAGGCCGCGAAAAAACGCGGTTTCGTGACCTATGCCGAGTTGAACTCCGTGCTGCCCTCGGAAGAGGTGAATTCGGAACAGATCGAAGACATTCTGGCGATGCTCAATGAGATGGGCATCAACGTCGTCGAGGCCGAGGAGGCCGAAGAGGGCGAAGCCGAAGAGGACAAGGAAGAGGAAGAAGCCGAAGGCGGCGATCTCGTCGAGGCGTCGCAGCCCAAGGCCGTCGTCATCAAGGCGTCCGAGCCGGCCGACCGCACCGACGATCCCGTACGCATGTATCTGCGCGAGATGGGCTCGGTCGAGCTGCTGTCGCGCGAGGGCGAAATCGCCATCGCCAAGCGGATCGAAGCCGGCCGCGAGGCGATGATCGCCGGGCTCTGCGAGAGCCCGCTGACGTTCCAGGCCATCATCATCTGGCGTGACGAGCTCAATGGCTCGCGCGTGCTGCTGCGCGAGATCATCGATCTCGAGGCGACCTATGCCGGTCCCGACGGCAAGAACACGCCGAAAATCGACATGACGGCGCCCGGCGCCCAGGAGGCGCTTGCCGCCCAGCAGGCGCGCAATGCTGCGCCCGCGACCGCGCCGATGAACCCGCCGGCCGGGCTCGATGGCGAGATGCCGCCGCCGGAAGACAACTTCGACGACGAAGACGACATGGAAAACTCCGTGTCGCTGTCGGCGATGGAATCCGAGCTGAAGCCGAAGGTGCTCGACACGTTCGACCGCATCGCCGACGCCTACAAGCGCCTGCGCAAGCTGCAGGACCAGAATGTCGAGAACAAGCTCAAGAACGAGACGCTGACGCCGGCGCAGGAGCGCAAGTACAAGACCCTCAAGAAAGAGGTCGTCACCGACGTCAAGTCGCTGTCGCTCAACCAGAATCGTATCGATTCGCTGGTCGAGCAGCTCTACGACATCAACAAGCGTCTGATCAGCCTGGAAACCAAGCTGCTGCGCCTGGCCGAGAGCTATGGCGTCGGCCGCGAAGACTTCCTCAAGAACTACCAGAACTCGGAGCTCGATCCGAAGTGGGTGCTCCGGGTGTCCAAGCTCGGGCAGCGCGGCTGGAAGGATTTCGTCGGCAAGAGCCTCGAGCCGATCAAGGACATCCGGACCGACATCCATTCGCTGGCGACCGAAACGGGCCTGGAGATCCAGGAATTCCGCAAGATCGTCCACATGGTGCAGAAGGGCGAACGCGAAGCCCGCCAAGCCAAGAAGGAGATGGTGGAAGCCAACCTCCGTCTCGTGATCTCGATTGCCAAGAAGTATACCAATCGCGGCCTGCAGTTCCTGGACCTGATCCAGGAGGGCAACATCGGCTTGATGAAGGCGGTCGACAAGTTCGAGTATCGTCGCGGCTACAAGTTCTCGACCTATGCGACCTGGTGGATCCGCCAGGCGATCACCCGCAGCATCGCTGATCAAGCAAGAACCATCCGCATCCCGGTCCACATGATCGAGACGATCAACAAGATCGTCCGGACTTCGCGGCAGATGCTGCACGAGATCGGCCGCGAGCCGACCCCGGAAGAGCTGGCCGAAAAGCTGGCGATGCCGCTGGAAAAGGTGCGGAAGGTTCTCAAGATCGCCAAGGAGCCGATCTCGCTCGAAACGCCGATCGGCGACGAGGAGGATTCGCATCTCGGCGACTTCATCGAGGACAAGAACGCGATCCTGCCGATCGATGCCGCGATCCAGTCCAACCTGCGCGAGACCACGACGCGGGTTCTGGCCTCGCTGACGCCGCGTGAAGAGCGCGTGCTACGCATGCGCTTCGGCATCGGCATGAACACCGATCACACGCTGGAAGAAGTCGGCCAGCAGTTTTCGGTGACCCGCGAGCGTATCCGGCAGATCGAGGCCAAGGCGCTGCGCAAACTGAAGCACCCGTCGCGGAGCCGGAAGCTGCGGAGCTTCCTGGACAACTAAATGCAAGGCTATGCCGACGGCCATAAGCGCTGCCGTTAGTCGTCGTGCATGCAATCGATGCGTGCACGACGACTCGCTCCCGTCGCTGGTCATCAGGTGCCGAGCACCCGGCCAACGATGTATACCGCCTGAAGTGGCGCTTCGTGCCCGTATCAGCTAGCTCTAACAAAATACTACCTTAGGGTGTATTTTGCATGACCTTTTCCTTTTCCTTGATATGATCGAGGAGTGTGGAGGATAGTCGGGAGGGCTTGATGACGGCTGACAGTGCGATCTCACCCGGCGAGGTTTTGTCCGACCTCGGGACTACGTTCGCCGCCTATCTCGCGACCATCGAGAATTTCTACACCCCCGACATTCTTGCCCTGATGCGGACGGTTGCAACGACCTCCCCGACGCCGGCGGCAGTCGAGGCTTGCTATCAGCTCTTGAGCAACTGGACCGGCAGCGGGATGAACCTTCCTCTCCCGATCCCGCCGGCCACGGGACTTTCGTTTCCGAAGGACCACGGCGAGCATTGGGACACGCCGATCGAATGGCGATATCTGGCGTGCAGCCTTTCGCTCAAGGGCGGCGGCCATATCCATGCGATCACGAATATCTTCCGCAAGGCGATCGCGACTGTGGCGAGCGCATCGGCTCTGCGCGATGTCGAGCGCCAGATCTACAGCACCAGTCGCGCCGTCACCATCGACCTGCCGGGCAAGGCGCCGGTGCACTACTCCTTGCCGGTGGAGACCCGCTCGGCTTTGCAGGGCGGCATGGAGGTTGCCGGCGATCCGTTGAAACTCGTTGTCGGCGACACGAGCCTCATCGCCACCACCTCGGATGTCTTTCCCATTCGCTTTCACTTCGAGGCAGCCGGCGATACGGCTGTCGGACGCCCCGCGATAACATTCGACATCGAAGCGGAAGCCGCCAATCCGCTATTTCTTCAGGGCTTGGACGGATACATCGGGGCGCCGGCTGGCCAGCCCCAAGCAGTCAGCTGGTACTATTACAGCTGGCCGCAACAGCCGACGACCGGGACGGTCATCATCGACGGCACGGTTCATACCGCGGCGTCCGGCCTGACTTGGATGGATCATCAATGGGGCGGCTACCCCGCACCGACGGCCGCGACGCCGCCGGGCTGGAGCGGGTGGTGCTGGTTCGAGTTCCAGTTCGACGGAAACCGGTCGCTGACCCTGGCGTGCTCGCACGCGGGACTCAAGGGTCACGAACTTCCGCTGATCAATCCTGGGTTCGGCACCTTCGTCGATAACGGCAAAGCGTCGTTGGTCCCGGCGGCTTTAGAAGTCCTGGCTTATAGCAAGAGCACGGAAACGGATGCCCACTATCCCAGTGATTGGTTGATCGAGGTGGGTAGCGCTCAGGGGCCCCTCTTGCTCGTCGTCAAGCCAAGGACGGTTTTGAAGAACCAGGCGATGTGGATGGGTGGCCTCACCGAATATTCCGAAGCCGCCGCGACGGTCACCGCGATCGGTCAAATCAACGGAAAAGGCGTCGAAATGGCAGGCATCGGCTACTGCGAAGGCGTCGGGTTCGAAGATCCTGCCGAGCATGAGGCGCGCGTCGTGGCGTTCCTGACATCTTTATTGCCACCCTGATTGTATCGTGGCCGGGCTGAAGGCGTTTCAATCGTGATGGTGACCGTGATGACCATGGCCGTGGTGGCCGTGGCTGCCCTCGGCGTAGGCGCCGCCTTCGGGATCGAACGGCGCCTCGATCGGCACGACCCGACCGCCAAGGCCAAAAACCATCGCCTCGATGACATGATCGCGCCGGATCCGCAGGCGTTTTCCCACAAGCTGCACCGGCAGATGGCGGTTGCCGAGATGCCAGGCGATGCGGACCATCGCCGCGGGGTCCGGGCTGGTGATTTCGGCCAGCGGCTCCGGCGCGGCGACCACCTCGATCAAGGCGCCGTCGTCGAGCACCAGGGCGTCGCCGCCGCGCAGCGCCGTGGCTTCGGCGAGATCGAGCAGAAAGGTCGTGCCCTTGACGCCGGTCATCGCGACGCGGCGGCGGTGGCGTGCGTCGAAATCCAGCACCACGCAGTCGAGGGGACGATCCGTCCAGGTGTTCTGCCCACGCACGGTGGCGGCGCGGCGTGAGATGTCACTCATCATATTTGATATAGGCGTGGCGCGGATCGCTCGGTGTGCCGCTGAACGGCACCCCGGGGCGCCACGCGACGACCTCCTCGATTTTTGAAGCCAGCGCGAAATCGAGGTCGGTGATGCCCTTCGCCGAATGCGTCGAGAGCTTTACCGTCACGCTGTCGTAGGACACCGCGAGGTCGGGGTGGTGCCAGGCGGCTTCGGCGAGATGACCGATCGTGGTGACCACCATCAGCGTGCCTTTCCAGCTCGCGGTTTTGTAGGTGCGCTGGATCGTGCCATCGGTGAAATACCAGTGCGGAAGCTCCGACTTCAGCCGCACGTGGATCGCGGCATCGTCGTAGGTTTGCGGCTTGGCCATGCAAACTCCTGTTAAAGGCCTCAATCTGCCCCTCTCCCCTTGCGGGGAGAGGTCGGGAGGGGGGGCGCGGCATTCTTCCGCGTCTCAATCGAAGCAGATGGATGGACCCCCACCCCTAGCCCCTCCCCGCAAGGGAGGGGGATCAGGCTGCGGTTTAGTGCGCCAAAATCTTCGACAGAAACGCCTGCGCGCGGGGGCTGCGGGGGGTGCCGAAGAAATCGTCCTTGCGGGCGTCCTCCACGATCTCGCCGGCGTCCATGAAGATCACGCGGTCGGCCACCTTTTTAGCGAAGCCCATTTCGTGGGTCACGACCATCATCGTCATCCCCTCCTTGGCGAGCTCGACCATCACGTCGAGCACCTCGTTGATCATCTCGGGATCGAGCGCCGAGGTCGGCTCGTCGAACAGCATGCAGATCGGGTCCATCACCAGAGCCCGGGCGATGGCAACGCGCTGCTGCTGGCCGCCGGATAACTGGCCGGGATATTTTTGCGCGTGCTTGGTCAGGCCGACGCGCTCCAGCATCTTCTCCGCCTTGGCCATCGCGGCGTCATGCGAGCGGCCGAGCACTTTTTCCGGACCGAGGCACAGGTTCTCGACAATGCGCAGGTGCGGGAACAGCTCGAAGTGCTGAAACACCATGCCGACGCGGGAGCGCAGGTTGGGAAGGTTGGTTTTCGCCGCGGTGACGCTGATGCCGTCGACGGTGATGGTGCCGGACTGGATCGGCTCCAGCGCGTTCACCGTCTTGATCAAGGTGGACTTGCCCGATCCCGATGGGCCGCAGACGACGACGACTTCGCCCTTGTCGACTGATGTCGTGCAGTCCTTCAGGACCTGGAACGTCGGATTGTACCACTTGCTGATATTGTCGATCGCGATCATGGCCATGACGGAAACTTTCGCACTCTTTGAATGGATAAAGCATCGGATCGGACGCAAAAGTCTGCAACTTTTACGTCCGGTGCTCTAGCGCACGATACTGACGCGGCGTTGCAGGATCTTCACCAGCGTCGAGGCGGTGAAGCAGATGATGAAGTAGATGCACGCCGCGAACAGATACATTTCCGTCAGGCGGCCGTCGCGCTGCGCGATCTTCGACGCCGCGCCCATGAAATCGGTGATCGAGAGCACGTAGACCAGCGACGTGTCCTGGAACAGCACGATGGTCTGGGTGAAGATGACGGGCAGCATATTACGAAACGCCTGCGGCAGCACGACGAAGCGCATGACCTCGCGGTAGTTCAGGCCGATGGCGTAGCCGGCCGAGACCTGTCCGCGCGGGATGGCCTGGATGCCGGCGCGCATGATCTCCGAAAAATAGGCGGCCTCGAACAGCGTGAAGGTCACCATGGTCGAGGACAGCGCGCCGACCTGGATCGGCCGATCGGCGCGGATGATCCACTGCCCGATGTAGGGCATCAGGAAGTAGAACAGGAAGATCACCAGCACCAGCGGCAGCGAGCGCATCACGTTGACGTAGCTCGCGGCGAAGCCCGAGAGGATGGGCTTGGACGACAGTCGCATCATTGCGATCAGCGTGCCGAGGATGATGCCGCCGATGGTGGCGATCACGGTCAAGGTGAGCGTGAAGCTCATGCCTTGTTCGAACAGGTAGGGCAGGCTGCGCCAGATGACGCCGAAGTCGAAATCGGAGAACATCGCTACTTCCCCCCGTTGAAGCCGGGAATGACCAGCCGGCGTTCGAGGAGGCGCATGCCGATCGTCACCACGGCGCTGAGGATCAGGTAGATCACCGTGGCGGCGGTAAAGGCCTCGAACACCTGGAACGAGAATTCCTGCATCGCGCGCGCGCGGGCCGTCAGTTCCAACAGGCCGATCGTCAGCGCGACCGAGGTGTTCTTGATCGTGTTGAGAAATTCCGAGGTCAGCGGCGGAAAGATGATGCGGTAGGCCAGCGGCAGAAGGATGTAGCGGTAGGTCTGGACCGTGGTCAGGCCGATCGCGGTGCCGGCCATGCGCTGGCCCGAGGGCAGCGACTTGATGCCGGCCGTCACCTGCGTCGCGACGCGCGACGACATGTAGAGGCCGATGCCGACGACGGACGTATAGAACGGGCCGTTGTTGAGCTGCTTGATCCAGATCCCCAAGGCGTGGGGCAGAAGCTCCGGCACCACGAAGAACCAGATGAACAGCTGCACCAGCAGCGGGACGTTGCGGAACAGCTCGATGTAGACGTTGCCGAGGACGACGAGCGGCTTCGACGGCAGCGTCCGCATGATGCCGATCAGCGACCCGAGGATGAAGGCGACCGCCCAGGCGCCGAGCGCGGTCAGGACGGTGATTTCCAGGCCGCTGATCAGCGTGTCGAAATAGGTGCCCGTCCCCTCGGGCGTCGGCTCCCAGAAGATCGACCAGTTCCAGTTATAATTCATGCGGCGATCTCATCCTGCGGTCCGCGAGAACTTTCACGCCTTGCGAAGGCGCCGGCGTTCAACCGTGCATCGTGCAACAGCGACGGGGGATACCCATCGCTGTCGCATCCCCGTGCCGGGGAAAGGCTCGGCCCCGTTCGGCCGGCAGATCAATCGGCGTAAGCGGCCGGATCCGGCGAATCGCTCGGGCTGGCGAACTCCTTCTTGAGCGACGACGGAATCGGGAAGTTGAGGTTCAGGCCGGCCTTGTTGATCGGCTTGGTGAACCACTTGTCGTAGAGCGCCTGGCCTTCGGGGCTTTTGTAGAGCGCCGCGGTGGCCTTGTCCGCGACAGCCTTGAAGGCCGGGTCGTCGCGCCGCATCATGATGCCGTAGGGCTCGGCCTTGGACAAAGTGAACTCGGAGATGACATAGGCACTTGGATCGCGCGATCCCGCGACGAAGCCGGCGAGCAAAATGTCGTCCATGGCGAAGGCGACGGCGCGATCGGTCTCGACCATCAGGAAGGCTTCGGCATGATCCTTGGCGGGAATGATGTTGATGCCGAGCTTCTTCTCGGTGTTCACGTCGTTCAACTGCTTGATGTTCGTGGTGCCGGAGGTCGAAACCGCCGTCTTGCTCTTGAGGTCATCGAGCGTCTTGATACCGCTCGCCTTCTTGGAGACGAAGCGCGTCGCGGTCAGAAAATGCGTGTTGGTGAAGGCGACCTGCTTCTCACGCGCCGCGTTGTTCGTCGTCGAACCGCATTCGAGGTCGACGGTGCCGTTGGCGATCAGCGGAATGCGTGTTGCCGACGTCACCGGGTTGTACTTCACCTCGAGCTTGGGAAGGTTGAGCTCCGTCTTCACGGCGTCGACGATCTTGGCGCAGATGTCCATGGCGAAGCCGACCGGCTTCTGATTGTCGTCGAGGTAGGAGAACGGCACCGACGACTCGCGATAGCCGACCGTGATCGCGCCGGTTTCCTTGATTTTCTTCAACGTGCCGGTGAGATCTTGCGCCTGCGACGGCGTCGCGAGCAACGCTGCAACGCAGCCTGCCACGAGAATTTTGAACATCATTCTGCGCATCCTTGGTTCGTGAGGGACGGTCTCGAGTGAGGCGTGGTGATCAGTAAAACGTGGTGCGATGGCTTTGACACGATCTGCCGTTCAGCGCGATATCGATCGCTCGACTGAGTCAAGGCGGACGATGTCTTGTACCAGCATCAACAGAGCGTTGCGAGGTCGCTACGGTGCCGCGCGATAGTATCCGCGGCGTTAGCCAAGTCGAGATAGACGTGCAGCTTTATTATGATTGTGCTTCTCCGATCCGACAGGGTAAGCGGAGCAAGAAGCATTCCAGCTGAGCAACAAATTGCGACATCGAAAGCCACGACGTTGAATAAAAAGCATCGCGTCGCGATTCTCGGCGGCGGCGCCATCGGGATCGTCAGCGCGCTCGAGATTTTGCGCGCGGGGCATGCCGTCACCATCATCGAACCGGGCGAACCCGGCGGTCCGCAGGCCGCGAGCTACGGCAATGCCGGCTGGCTTTCGTCGCACTCCGTCATCCCGCCGTCGGAGCCCGGGATCTGGAAAAAAGTCCCGGGTTATCTCATCGATCCGCTCGGGCCGCTGGCGATCCGCTGGCGCTACCTTCCCAAAATCGCGCCCTGGCTGATGCGCTATCTGCTGTCGGGTTTTACGGCGGCACGCGTCGAAAGGACGGCGCGTGCCCTGCGGCCGCTGCTCGTTGGCGCGCCCGGCCTGCACAAGAGCCTCGCCGCCGAAGCCGGCGTCCCGCACCTGATCGAGCAGGCCGGGGTCATGCACATCTTTCACTCGCGCGCCGACTTCGAAGCTGCCCGCGTCGCCTGGGAGATCCGTCGCAAGGTCGGCATCACGTGGCTGGAACTGTCCGGCGACGAATTGCGCCAGCGCGAGCCCGATCTCGACCGTCGCTACACGTTCGGTCTCCTCGTCGAGGAAGCCGGACGCTGCCGCAATCCCGGCGCCTACGTCGCCGCCCTTGCCGACCTGGCCCGCGCGCGCGGCGCCGTCTTCGTGGGCGACAAAGCCGTGCGTCTGCGGATCGAGGCCGGGCGGCTGGTGAGCGTCGTCACCGCGGCGCATGGCGAGATCGCCTGCGATCGCGCCGTCATCTGCGCCGGCGCGCATTCCCAGCCCTTGGCGGCATCGGCCGGCGACAGGGTGCCGTTGGAATCGGAGCGCGGCTACCACGTCGTCATAGCCAACCCGCCGGTCGGCTTGCGCACCTCCGCGATGGCGTCGGACACGAAAATGGTGATCAACGCGACGGACTCCGGCCTGCGCGCCGCGGGTCAGGTCGAGTTCGCCGGCCTTGACGCCGCACCGGACTGGCGCCGCGCCGACATTTTACGCGACAACCTGCTCGGGATGTTTCCCGGTCTGCCCCGCGACCTCGCCGCGAGCCGGATCAAAGTCTGGATGGGCCATCGGCCGAGCACGCCGGACGGGCTCCCTGTGATCGGGCACGCTAGATCCACGGAGGACGTCGTCTATGCTTTCGGCCATGGTCACGTCGGACTTGTCTCGAGCGCCCGGACGGGACGTGTCGTGGCCCAGCTGATCGACGGACGCGAGCCGGAAATTCCAGTTGCACCGTTTGCCGCGACGCGCTTTCGCCGTAGGGGCCGATGACGCCGCTTGGTCTTTAAACGACGATTTCGTCTAGACGAATGGATAGGTTGTACATGCAACATCTGCATGCTCAAGTTTTGCCGTGAGCGAGCCGAGGGCTCTTACTTGAACGCGCTCTTTATTGGATGCGCGTTGCGGGACGAATTCGATGATTGATGGCCGTTGTCTCCTGGAAAAGGTGGCCGCTTTGCTTGAGCAATCGCGGCGAAGACGGCTGCAATGCTCCGTGCCAGCAGCAAGACGGCCGTCGGCTCGGCGCGATAGTCACACGGTAGTGGCGGGCGACCGGCTTATGACGGCCGTTCCCTTGGGACTATATTCCGAAAAGCTCTGATGCCGGCGCCGCAACGCTCCTCCACTAGAGCGCTTTCCGCTTTGGTGGAATCACCAAAGCGATTAGAAATCGCTCGCTTCTCGAAAAGTAAGAGTATTTTCTCGACCACAAAGGTCCGCAACTTTTGTGGAAAATGCTCTAAAATAAGAAATACCGCTGCGCCATCGGCAGCTCGGTGGCTGGCTCGCAGGTCAGGTGTTCGCCGTCGGCGGTGACGTTGTACGTCTCGGGATCGACGTGCAGCACCGGTGTCGCGTCGTTGTGGATCATGCTGGCTTTGGAAATGCCGCCGCGGGTGTTTTCCACCGCGACCAGCTGGCGCTGCGTCCGCAGTTTTGCCGCCAGGCCCTTGTCGAGCGATGTCTTCGACACGAAGGTCAGCGACCCACCCGTCATCGACGCGCCGAACGAGCCGAACATCGGGCGATAATGCACCGGCTGCGGCGTCGGAATGGAGGCGTTGGGATCGCCCATCGCGGCGATCGCGATCACGCCGCCCTTCAGCACCAGGTCCGGCTTCACGCCGAAGAAGGCCGGCGTCCACACCACCAGATCGGCCAGCTTGCCGACCTCCACCGAGCCGACGTGTTTCGACACGCCATGGGCAATCGCGGGATTGATCGTGTATTTCGCGACGTAGCGCTTTGCGCGGGTGTTGTCGGCGAGGCTGTCGCCCTTCAGGGGGCCACGCTGGCGCTTCATCTTGTCCGCGGTCTGCCACGTCCGGATCAAGACTTCGCCGACGCGGCCCATGGCCTGGCTGTCCGAGCTCATCATCGAGAGCGCGCCGATGTCGTGCAGAATATCCTCTGCGGCGATGGTCTCGCGGCGGATGCGGCTCTCGGCGAAGGCAAGATCTTCCGGGATCGACGGATCGAGGTGGTGGCAGACCATCAGCATGTCGAGATGTTCATCAAGCGTGTTGACGGTGAACGGCCGCGTCGGGTTGGTCGAGGATGGCAGCACATTGGGCAGGCCGGCGACGGTGATGATGTCGGGCGCATGCCCGCCGCCCGCGCCTTCGGTATGGAAGGCGTGAATGGTGCGGCCCTTGAACGCCTTGATCGTTTCCTCGACGAAGCCGCTTTCGTTCAGCGTATCCGAGTGGATCATCACCTGGATGTCGTGGTCGTCGGCGACGCTCAGGCAGTTGTCGATCGCCGCCGGCGTCGTCCCCCAGTCCTCGTGCAGTTTGAGCGCGCAGGCGCCGCCCTCGACCTGCTCGACGAGCCCCGCCGGCAGCGCGGCATTGCCCTTGCCGGCGAAGCCGAGGTTCATCGCGAAGCCGTCGGACGCCTCGATCATCCGGGCGATGTGCCAGGGCCCCGGCGTGCAGGTGGTGGCAAAAGTGCCGGTCGCCGGCCCGGTGCCGCCGCCGAGCATGGTGGTGATTCCCGACGCCAGAGCCTCTTCGATCTGCTGCGGGCAGATGAAGTGGATGTGCGAATCCATGCCGCCGGCGGTGATGATCTTGCCTTCGCCAGCGATGATTTCGGTGCCCGGCCCGATCGGAATGGTGACGCCCGGCTGGATGTCCGGATTGCCGGCCTTGCCGATGGCGGAAATCCGTCCGTCGCGGATCGCGATGTCGGCTTTGACGATGCCCCAGTGGTCGAGGATCAGCGCGTTGGTGATCACCGTGTCGGGCGCGCCCTGCGCGCGGGTCATCTGCGACTGGCCCATGCCGTCGCGGATCACTTTTCCGCCGCCGAACTTCACCTCCTCGCCGTAGATGGTGAAGTCGCGTTCGACTTGAATGAACAGGGTGGTATCGGCGAGGCGGACGCGGTCCCCCGTGGTAGGGCCGAACATGTCGGCATAGGAGGCGCGGGGAAGGGTTGCGGACATCAGGGGTTCCTGGCTCAGGCACGGACGTGCCGACAACAGATCATCCCGAGCCGTGATGCAATGGCCGTTCCTCGATTCTCTTGCGCCTCGTGCCTGCGGGTCAGGCCGTCACCCGGTGGAACACCAGGATCCCCGTCGCGGGGACGACTGGATTGAACGCGCCGCCCTCGGCCGCCAGCGTCGCGCCGAAATTGCCCAGGCCGTGGCCGCCGTAGGCCGTCGCATCGCTGTTCAGCACCTCGTGCCAATGCGTGCCGTTGAACGCAGCATCGTGCATGACGTAACCATGGTCGAACGGTGCGGGATTGAGGCTGGCGACGACCAGAACCTCATCGTCGCCGCTCCAGCGGCGGAAGCCGATCACCCGGTTGGCGTCGTCGGCGAGGAACACGTCGATGGCGCGCGAGCGGACCGCCGGGCTGCCGCAGCTCAGGGCGATCAGGTCTTTGTAGAAGGCGAACAGGTTTTTTCCGCTGCCGGCTTTCAGGCCGGCGAAATCCTCGCGGTGCTGCACGAAATCATTGTAGCGGTAGGGCTGCTGGGCACCGACCTCCTCGCCCATGAAGAACATCGGCGTTCCCGCCGACAACAGCGAAAGCCCTGCGGCGACGCGCACGCGCGCCTCCGCCCAGGTCCGGGTGTCGCCGACGAGCGGCGCGTTGTTCACCGCGAGGCAGATGGTTCGCGCCGTGTCATGGCCGTTGCCGGCTTCGTCGTGGGACTCGGTGTAGACGATCTTGCCGTCGGCGCTGCCGCGCAGCGCGCCGGCAAAGGCCGACATCGCCAGCGCCCGCGCATCGCCATAGCCGGCGTTGCGCACCAGCTTGGCCCATTCCGGCCCGCCGTCGCCGAAATCAACGAGATGGTGGTAGAAATCGGAGTACCAGGCCGCGTCGAAGCCAAGGCCGCCCTGCTCGAAGGGCTGAGTCACTGCAGCCCAGCCGGAATGATCCTCCGCCGTGAGAAAGAGGCCCGGTTTGATCAGTCGCAACGTCTGCGTCCATTGCCGCAGGAACGCGATCCCGGCGATTTTTGCCGCATCGGCCGGGCGTCCGTCCGCATGCAGGACGGCATAGGAATGAATCGCCGTCGTCTGATCGACGCGGAACCCGTCGACATGGAAGTCGGTGACGAAGGCGGCGGCGCTGCTGATGAACAGCTGGCGCACCATCTCCTCGGAAAAACGCGGGGCATAGCCGGTGGACTGGTTGTCGACGTAGCCGCCATCCGGGAAGGGATGGCCGGCGGCGTCTTGGTAGTCCGATGGTTGGCCTTCGTACCAATAATAGATGTTTTTCGGCGGGTCGTTGGAATCATACTGCCATTCGGCACGCTCGGCGTCGCCGTCGTAGTGGTTGTAGACGACGTCGAGCAGCACGGCGATGCCGTGCCGGTGGCATTTGCGGACGAAGTGCTTGAGCCGGTCGGCGCCGCCGGCGCTGCCTTCGATCGCGGCGAAATGCGAGGTCGAATAGCCCCAGCCTTCATAGCCCTGGAACTCGGCGATCGGCAGAAGCTCGACGGCATTGACGCCGAGCTCTTCGAGATAGCCGACGAAGGCGAGCGCGTCGTCCAGCGTCCCCGCCTCCGGGCGGCCGAAGCCCAGCGCGCCGACGTGGAGCTCGTAGATGAGCAGATCCTGCGTCTGCGTCGGCAGCGGCTTGGCCGGATCGAACTCGTCGGCCCAGAACGTCGCTGTCGCAATCGAGTCGCCGTTTTCGTCGACGACGCGCTCCGGATCGACGACGACCGAGCAGCTTTTGGTGCCGTCGAGCAGGCTCGGCAGCCCCCCATAGGGCTTGCCGTCGGGGTCGAAGCCGCCCTGGCCGATCTGCGCGCGCGAGAAGAGGTCCGAACGATAGGCGACGGAGCCGTCGTCCTTGGTGATGCGATACATGTAGGGCTTCCCGACGAGGTGCCCGATGTCGGCGAGGATCGGATCCTGTCCCGTCGACCAGACTCCCGTCGGCTCGCGGGTCATCGGCAGCGTCCGCACGATGCCCGTCCCGTCGTCGGCGACATAGCCGACGGACGGATCCGCGAGGACAAGCGCGACGTCTTTGGCGTTGGGCGCCCACACGCTGAAGCGGAGAATGTTACCCGATGGCCCCGGAACAATGTTGGCGCCGAGAGACCGGCCGAGGGTCAGGTCATAGGCCCGCGTCTGGTCCCCGGCTCCAAGGACGAACTCGAGAAACACCGTCCCACCGTCACGCACGATGCCGGAGGCGATCATCCAGCGATCGGCGGCACCTGGTCCATCCGCCCGGATGCCCCAGCGTATCGTTTGTCCCACAACACTATCGTCGAAGCTGACGGCGACCTGAAAGGCCGGACATCCCGCCGCGTCGGCAACCGGCGCCATGACGATTTGCGTCTCGGCGGAACTCGGGCGGCCGTGGCTGTCCCACAAGCCGCAAAGGCGGACATTGCTGAAGGCGGGGCTCGCCAGTCCCGGTCGGAACACGAACGCAACACTTCCTGCCACGACCGTCCCCCCGTTTCGGCACCGCCAAACCCGGCGGCTCTCCTACCTCAATAATTCTTTGCTGTTGAAGCCAATAAATGCGCCGGATCTGACGATCCAGTCAACGAAGAGGATGACCAATACTACGAAGGCATGATCTGGGAAGCCTTCGAAGCCTGCCCGCGCGCAATAGCGCGATTGTTCCAGCCTGCTACCGCATGGAAATTCCCATGCGGTAGCGCGGCTTGCAAAACCGTCTCGCCTTGCCGGCTGCTAGGCGACGCCGACCATCACGTCCGACGCCTTGATGATTGCGGTCGCTTTCTTGCCAACGGCAAGGCCGAGCTCGTCGACGGCTTCATTGGTGACCGAAGCGAAGATCTTGGCACCGTGAACCTCGATGATGACGTGCGAGGTCGTGGCCCCCTTGTGGATCTCGAGGATCGTGCCAGCGAGCTGGTTGCGAGCGGAGATTTTCATATAAAATTCCTTCCGGCTGATTATTTGATGTGGCGACCGAGGAACTCGATCGTCCGGCCCCATGCGAGGTCGGCGCTCGGCTTATCATAGCTTCCGCGCTCGTCGCAGTTGAAACCGTGGCCCGCGGGGTAGGTGTAGACCGCCATGCCGGGATGAGCCTGGCGAATTTTTTCGATATCGCTTATCGGGATATGGTCGTCCTGTTCGCCGAAGTGCAGCTCGACCGGGCAGTGCAGCTTGTCCGCGACGATGCCGACGATGCCGCCGCCGTAATAGCCGACCGCCGCAGCCACTGTGTCCAAGGTCGTCGCCGCGGCGTAAGCCAGCGTGCCGCCCCAGCAGAAGCCGACGACGCCGACCGGGCCGGCCTTCGATGCGGCCGCGACCGCTGCGGCGACGTCCTGCAACGCGGCGGCGTGATTGGTCTTCTGCATCAGAGCGATACCCGCACCCATGCCGGCTTCGTCATAGTTGAGTTCGACGCCGGGCTCGACGCGGTCGAACATCGCCGGGGCGATGGCAAGGTATCCGGCGGCTGCGAAGCGGTCGGCGACGCCGCGGATATGATGGTTGACGCCGAAAATTTCCTGAATGACGACGATGCCGCCCTTGGGCGTGCCTTCCGGGGTCGCTTGGTAAGCCGAAATCGTCGCGCCGTCGGCCGTGGTCAGTGTCAGCATCTCGCCCATGGTTTGGTATCCCTCTGAAATGACGATCGGGTTATTGTGGAATGGCGGTCAAGAGGCCACCCGGCGCCTGCCATAGAGGCTTAGGCCTCTTCGGACCAGAGCCGGATGTCGGATGTCGCAATCGTGACCGCTGCGTCGGCGATCCGGCGGCCCGCGATGGTCAGGTCGGGCGCGATCTCGGCCAGCGGCACCAGCACGAAAGCGCGTTCGAACAGGCTTTCATGCGGTATGACGAGGTCTGGCGTGTCGAGCGTCGCACCGGCGTAAAACAGAATGTCGATGTCGATCCGGCGGGGGCCCCAACGGACGCTCGGCGCGCGCCCGAGCAGGGTCTCCACGGCCTTGACCTCCGCGAGCAGATCGCGCGGCGCGAGGTCGGTTTGGGCAAGCGCGCAGGCATTGGCGAAATCGGCCTGCGGCACCGGGCCCCACGGGGGCGTACGATAGATGGCCGAGACGCGGCCGAGGCGAATATGCCCGCGGTCTTCCAACGCCCGCAGTGCCTCGGCGATTGCTGCCGGGGCGTCGCCCACGTTGCCACCGAGTCCGAGGCCGATGTCGATCCAGTCCATCAGGCGCGCTCGATGGCGTCGAACACGGTCAGCGCCGCGCGGTTTTCCGCGCAGTCATGAACGCGGAAGATCGCGGCGCCGCGTGCCGCCGCGGCGAGATTGGCGGCGAGCGTGCCGATCAGCCGGTCGGCGACGTCGGTGGCGCCGATGAGGGCGGCGAAGAGCGATTTGCGGGAGACGCCGACCAGCACCGGCAGGCCGTAACCGCGCAGCGCGGCGATGCCGTGCAGCGCGGCCAGGTTCTGCGCCTTGCTCTTGCCGAAGCCGATGCCGGGATCGAGGATGATGCGGTGATGGGGAATCCCAGCGCGGTCGGCCAGTGCGAGCGAGCGGTCGAAGAAGCGGCGCATGTCGTCCATGATGTCGATGGCGGCATCGATGTCGTCGCGATTGTGCATGATGACGAGGCCGGCCTCGCCTTCGGCGACGACGACGGCCATCGCGGGGTCGCGCTGCAGGCCCCACTGATCGTTGACCACGGCGGCGCCGGCGGCCAGCGCCACGCGCGCCACGCCAGCTTTGGTCGTATCGATCGACACGGCCACGTCGACCGAGGCGATCAGCGCCGTCAGCGCCGGCTCGAGCCGCGCCAGCTCTTCGGCCTCGGAGACAGGCGTGTAACCCGGTCGCGTGGATTCCGCGCCGACGTCGATGATGGCGGCACTGGCCGCGACATGGGCGCGGGCCTGGGCGATGGCAGCCTCCGGGGCCACGAAGCGCCCGCCGTCGGAAAACGAATCCGGCGTGACGTTGACGATGCCCATCAGCAGGGAGCGCGAACCGATCGCGGCGAAGAACGTATCGCGCTTTGCGGCGGCGTCCGGGCGCATCAGGCGGCGCCTATCGGTAGGCTCGCCCGATCTCGGGTGATGACGATGCCGACCGAGCCTTCGATGACATCCAGCTTTTCGACCTTCACCGACACCAGCGTCAGTTGCGGATAGGCGAGCAGGGTGGCCGCGAGCTCCTCGGCCAGCGTCTCCACGAAGGTGACATGGGCGCGGGCGGCCAGCACGCGGATGGTCTCGATGATGATGTCGTAGGAGAAGACGCCGCGCATGTCGGTCGGCGGTTCGGCCGGTCGGCGCACGTCGGCATCGACGCTGAAGCGGACGCGCTGGCGCACGCCACGCTCGGCCTGATAGGCCCCGATCGAAAGCAGCGCGACGAAGTCGTGGACGAAGATATGGTCCGTCTCGTCGGTATGGATAAGGCCGCCGCTGCCGCGCACGCGCGCATCGTGTGGGATCAGCGCCCGTATCGTCGCCACCGCCTTGGCGTCCAGCGCGTGGTCCGGTCGGTGATCCCGGCGCAGCGCGACGTCGAAGCCGAGGAGATCGGGCTGCAGCACCAGCAGGCGCGCGACATCGGGCGCTTCCAATCCGCCGGCGAGGCCGAAGGGGATCGCCGCGCCGCGACACGCGCCGGCAAAGGCATCGAGCTGGTCGATGGCCAACGCGTCGATCAGGCGGGTACCGTCGCAAACATCGAGCACCACGGATCCGGCGAGTCCCGCCATGGCCTCAGGCGGCGTGCCGAGGTCGCCGTCCGCAAGGACGATCGCGACCAGCGTCACCGGGCGTGTCAGCGGCGCCAAAGCCGTGAGGATGTTTTTGGCTTCGGGAATTGCCTCGATCGGCATCGCGATCTCGTCGGCGCCGAAAGCGATGGCGGCCTCGGTCGCGCCCAACTGCTGCGCCGGATCATCGATCCGCAGCCGCAGCGTCCCGGGAAATGCCGCCCGGATCGCGCGGATCGCGGTGGGATCAAGGGGACGGGCATCCCCGATCCCCGCCATCCGCACTTCGACGACATCGACGCCGCCGGCCGCCGCGACCGCGGCGTCCCTGGCATCGGCCAAGCCGACCAGCATGCGCGTCATCCGGGTCTCCGCGAAGAGGCCGGTGAGCGCGTGACGTGGATCCAATACAGCAGCATCAAGCGCCAGAAGCCGATCAGAGTCTGGAGACTGCCGTCGCAGAGGATTGCGGTCCGGCCCGCTGCGTCCTTAGCCGAGATCGCGCCGCCGCTCCAGCCCTTGCCTCTTCGGGGCTCAATGCCGGTAATTGGACCAGGCCACCCAGGCGGCAAATGCCAAGAGCGAAAAGAACGCAATCGACCCTAACACGTCGATGAAGAAGGCGAAGATGGTCGCGAGCACCTGCGTCAGGGAGCGCCGCTCCGGCGCGTGACTCTCGAGGGGCGGTGCCAGCCGCGTCGGGGCGATCGGCCGGGGGCGAACCGTGCGGCGTGGCGGCGGATCGTCGGCGCTATAGGCGGCGAGCGCCTTGTCGCGCTCAAGAAGCCGACGGGCCACGTAGTGCGTGGCGGCTTCGACCATCGCGTCGACGGATTCGCTTTCCGCCAGCTTGACCCGACCGTGGCGGGTGTCCTGGACGAACCGGTACACCCGCGGGTCGCGGCCCATTTCAACGAAACCGATCATGTCGATGAACAGGCGCGGGTTGGCGCCGGGCATCACGCCGACGTCGAAGCAATCCACGTCGTCGGGTATTTGCGCGAGCAGCGGCTTTAAGGCTTCCTGCAGCACTTCGAGCCGACCGAGGCGGGCGGCGCGCAGGTCGGCGACGACGCCGGTGCGCTCGGCATCGTCGAAGCGGGCGCGACGCATCGCCTGCTTGAGCGACAGGACAGCTGAGGGCGAATGCGCGCGGGGTGCGGGTTCGGCGATCTTGACGACCTCGGCTTCTGCCTCAGGAGCCAGGTCGTGACTGGTATCGTCCACGCTCACCATCTCCGGGGCCTGATCCCTATCGAAGCGTGAAAATACACCCCTTTTTCGGCAAACGTCACCCATGCCACGCTGGCAAGGTGAAGATCCCCACTGTCATGAACAGGCCGGCGATCCAGGCGAGGCTGCGCAGGCTCGGCCAATCGAGCAGATAAGCGGCGATATAAACCAGGCGCAACGCAAGCCATGTCAGGGCCAGCGTATTTAGAACACCGATCGCGGTATGCGCCGAACCACCGCTTGCGACCACGACGGCAACCGCAAAAAACGGGAACGTTTCCAGCCCGTTCTGGTGGGCGCTGTTGGCCCGATAAGCGAGCCCTTGGTAGAGTCCGGGCGAGCGCGGGTCGCGATTGTCGTAGGAACTGCGCGCCTTTGCGATCCCCACAGTCAGATACGGAAGAATGGCGGCGACGAGCACGCACCAGTATGCAACCGACATTGATAGTCATCCCCGACCTCGGGCAGCGGCATGCCGCCCGAGATTTTTCGCCGCTCAGCCCTGCTGGATTGCCGAAAGCACCCAGGCATTGCCCGCGCCGGCCGGCCGGACGAAGGTCCAGAGCTCTGTGACGGTTTGCGGCGCCGTCGCGCTGCCGCCCACGACACGCCCCGTGGCCCGCTCGACCATCGCGTCGATCAGCGAAAACTTCATCGCCACGGTGGCATAGTCCGTCGAGCCTTCGCGCCAGGCTTCCGCGAGATCGCCCTGCAGCAATTTCACGTCGGATAGCCGGTTGACCACGCCCTGGCGACTGTTGCCGGCGAGCTCTTCGGCGAAGTGGCTGGCCATTTCGGGCGTCGCGAGACGTCGCAGGCCGTTGACGTCCTCGGCACTATAGACGCCCTGGATTTCGCCAAGCCGCTGTTCGAACGCGGCGAAATCGGACGGATCGATGGTGATCGGCACGCCACGCGGGGCGCCGTTGCCGGAGCCGAAGCCAAACCCGCCGCCGACCGGTCCGCCCTGAGGCGGGGCCTGGCCAAAGGCCGCGCCACCGAAGGCCGGCTGCTGGCGATTGCGGAAGAAGCCCATGATGAACCGGAACAGCAGATACAGCAGCCCAAGCTGGAGGATCAGGCCGAAGATCGACGAGATTCCGCCGAGGCCGCCGCCGAACCCGTTGCCGAAGAGCATCCCGAACAGGCCGGCGCCCACCAGGCCGCCGAGCAGCCCGCGGCCGAAGCCGCCGGAAAAGAAGCCGGGGCGCTGCGCGGCGAAGCCGGGATTGAAACCGGAACTGGGCGCAATCGTCGAGCTGCGCGGTGCCGTGTAGGTCGAGGGTGGTGCACTGTAGGTGCGCGAGCCGCGGCTGCCGAAGGAGCCGCCGCTGCCCAGACGGGCGAAACTGTCGCCGACGGATCCAACGGTGAACGCGGCTGCGAGCCCGAGGACGAGCGCAGCCATCGCCGACCGACGCATCTGAGACGAGCGGAGCCAAGAAAAACGGATAGACATGGGTGGTCCTGCGTGACGCGAAACAAGGTGTTCGCGCTCGCTTATATGTGAACGCGCCCGCAAAACTGCAAAGGGTCGCGACTTATCCCTAAGGAGCAGCTACCAGCAGACCTTGGGCAGCCGGCGTTTCCACTCTTCACCCGGCTTCAGCTTGGTGCGAACCCAGGCGAAACGCTCCTCGTCGCGCGACCGGTAGGTGCTGGAGGGCGTCGTCGTCGCTGGCCGCGGGGTCGCTTCAGGAGCCGGGCGGGGGGCGTCGAAATCCGCGTCGCGGAATACAGGCGGCGGTGTGCTCGGAGCCGGCCGGGCCTGGACCGGCGCCCTTGGCACGTCGTCGATGAAGACAGGCGCTTTCGGCTTATTCTTCGAGCCGGGCTTGCGGCCGCGGCGCTTCGGCTCGCGCTCCGCCTCCAGTTCGGCAAGACCGGGCGCCGGCGTCTCGTCGATGGCGCGGAGGATACGGCCTCCACTTCCGGGGGCATCCCCGGACTCGATGTCTGGCTGGTCGTGATCCGCCATTGCCGTGCTTTCGAAGCGCGGCGCGCTCAGCTTGGGCTCGGGGGCTTTCTCCGCCGGGGAAAATAAGGCATCCGCCGCGCGCAGGGCCGCCTCATAGGCGTCCTCCGGATTGTGGCGGGGCATGTCGCCGCCAGACCGGGAAAACACCTCGTTTGCCGCGGTCGCGTAGGAGAATTCCTCGCTCTGCAGCCGTTGGGCGGAACCCGCGGCTTGGCCCGGCCGGCGAATCGGGCCTTTGTATTCCGTCACGAACGGTTTAACGGGACGACGCATTCAAATCTCGCAAGGGACTGCTCGGGACGCATCGCCGTCACGAAGACGGTGACAGGCGGGTCAAGCGTAAGCGTGGGGTCTAGTCAAAGCCAGCACCCGTTTGCAAAAAAATGCAACTCGTTTGCTTTGATATCCCAACCAAACTTCTTTCACAAACAACATGTCGTCTTCCGACAGTTAGGACATAGCGCATGCGCGACACACTGAACAACGATTTGAAAGCGGCGATGAAATCTGGCGACAAACGCCGGGTCCAGACCATCCGGCTCATCAACGCAGCCCTCAAGGACAAGGATATCGAGGCGCGGGGCCTGGGCAAGACCATGGCGGACGCCGATATCCTGGCTCTTCTGCAGAAAATGGTGAAAAGCCGGCAGGAGTCACTGGAGATCTATCAGAAAGCCGGGCGGGAGGATCTTGCGCTCGTCGAGTCTGAAGAAATCGCAATTCTGCAGGACTATTTGCCGAAGCCGATGAGCGATGCGGAGGTCACGGCCGCGATCGATGCCGCGATTGCCGAAACCGGCGCCGCGTCGATCAAGGACATGGGCAAGGTGGTGGCGGCGCTAAAGGGCGCCCATGCCGGCAAGATGGACTTCGGCAAGGCCAGCGCTTTGGTGAAGGGCAAGCTCGGCGGCTGACGCTTGGGGCCGGCGTTCGGCGGTCTCGATCTGATGGCGAATCGGGGGTAAACGTCATGGCATGACCAAGCCGCCGTTCAAGATCCTGCAGGCCGATCATACCGGCATCACCGTCCGGGACATCGAGGCGTCGCTCGCCTTCTGGCAGGGCGTGCTGGGCTTCAAGCTGTTGTATCGGGCGCGGCGGATGGGGGCCTTCGCCGAAGAGGTGACGGGGGTTGCGGAGGCGGAGATCGATATTGCCGTGTTGCTGGCGCCCGGCCACAAAATCGAGCTGTTGCAATATATCGCACCGTGCCATCGCGAGCATCTGCGGCCCCGCGCATGCGATATCGGATCGGTGCATGTCGCCTTCGACGTCGACAACCTGGACGCCGTCCTCGCCCACATCGAAGCCGCGGACTGGCAGGCGGTCGGCGCCCCGCAGATCATCGCCGGCGGCGCGCGGAACGGCACGCGTGTGGTTTACGTGCGCGATCCCGACGGCACGACGATCGAATTCATGCAGCCGCCAACGGTCTGACCGGCAGACGATGCGACGCTTTGCTGCTTGGGGCTTAATTGTATTACGGCAAACGATTGATTAAATTCGAAAACGTCGAAATTCTAGTTCCAGTTGCCTGCGATCTGCCGCGTGATGAGGCCGCCGAAAATTGCCCTAGTATCCATCCGCCACGCCGCCGATAAGGTTGACGGCAAGCAGGTTTACCGCCGTCACCGGCTTGCGCAGCGGCTTGCAGAAGGCTGTTACCGGGCCGACTTCGTCTTTCCGGGGCAGCGGCGCCACGCGGGCGGCCCCTGCCGCACGGCGCCGAGCGCGAACCCATCCGAGACGATGGTGAACCCCCGTGAGATCAGCCTAGCGCTGCTCGAACGAGCCGCTCGGCTTGGTGCCGACGTCCATGCCGAGCCGCGTCTTGATGCGACGCAGCGTGAGGCGGGCGCGCTGCTTGAGATCGGCGGCGAGGCGCCAGACCTCGGTGGAGCGGAACCAGGCCATGATCCTGTCCTTGTAGCTCATCAGCCAGGTCCAGAGCCGGGCGAACCAGCCGATCGTCATCAACTGCGCCTTGCCGGCGGTAAACGTCCGCTCGCAGACGAGAATGCTGACGATGTAGGCGCCGATGAAGATCGTGATGCCCGTCTTGAAATGGCCGCTGCCCATCAGAAAGACCGCATAGGCCTTGGCCAATTCCGCGATGGCGAAAGGGACTACCAGAAGCACCAGAAGCACGTAGGGCGGCAGCGACGCGATCCAGCCCTCGATCCGCTGGATCAGGCGCAGGCTCGACAGCCAACGCATCAGCGGCCGGAACAGCGGCGCGACCAGGAAATCGACGGTGACGTAGAGTCCGACCACGATTTCGGCCGGGATGCGGGACAGGCGGCGCAGCAAGCTGGGAGCGTTGGCCATCATGCACCTTCATCGATCACGAATTGCGTGATGCGTTTGTTGGGCTCTGGACCGCCAGCCGTCAAGGTCGCGACGCTTCAGTCCATCGGCAGCGTGTAGCGCACGAAGTCGTCGACCTGGACAAACGTATCGTAGAGGCGGCGGGCGACCACGTTGTCGGCTTTGGTGTGCCAGTATACGCGCCCAAGCTGGCGCGCCTTGGCGATCGCGACGCCATCCTCGATCAGGGCGCGTCCGGTGCCGGTCTTGCGCTGGGCCGCATCGACGAAGAGATCCTCGAGGTAACAGACGGGTGCGATCGTCCACGTGCAGTCGTGCAGCACGTAGGTGGCGAGGCCGACGAGCGCGGTACCGTCGACGGCGATGCGCGCAAAAATCGCGGATTGCGGATCGAGAATCCGCTGCCAGGTCGCGGCGGTCACCGGTTCCGAAACGGCGTGGTCGTAGAACAGGTTGTAGAGGCCCCAAAGGCGGCGCCACTGGCGTTCGTCCGAGGCGTCGGCATCGCGGATGACGAGGCGTGCGGTGTGATTCTGCGTCATGGACGTGTCCGGTGTTGGCGCCTAGAGCGCTTTCCGCTTTGGCGGAATCACCAAAGCGATCAAAAATCGCTCCTTTCTCAAAGAGTTAGAGCATTTGCTTAATCACAAAAATCTGCAACTTTGTGAAAATGCTCTAGCGCTCGGTCGATGCCCGTCAAGCGCGACGAATGAACCGACCCATCGCGTCTTGACGCATCGATCGCTCGCGCAGCAAACTGTCATTTGATAATGTGAAGGCAGGTGACTTGGCCGAACCGATCGATAAAGAGCCTGTCGCAGCGGTCAAGCTGGCTTTGACAAGACTGAGGAGCCCGCAGCGGCTCCCCACACGATCACGCGAGGCCATCCGATGCTTGATCTGAGCGCGGCGCGCGTCGCAGTCACGGCCGTTCGAATCACACGGTCACGGCATCTGATCGATCGCTCCATTGCTGTGCTTGCCCGGACCGACACCTATGTCGCCCGGACGAGCGACCTTCTTCGCCGTTCCGCGGCGCGGCTTGAGCTCGTCGCTTCTGACTTCCTGGGACCCGGCGGCGACCAGATCGTCGGCCGATAACGGTAAGACGGCGGTAAGCGCGGCGCGTTATAAGCGGCGTGAAACCGTAGCCTCAACGTCGGAGACGCTTGTGACCGCCGTCGCCGATGCTCCCCGCGCGCGTCTTGATCGGGCCAAGACAGCGAACGACCACGTCGCCGTCGGCGTCATGGTGGTCGTCGCCAGTATTCTGGCGTTCGGCCTCTACTGGGCGCAACTCGTCGCGGTCTGGCACAGCGGCACGTTCTTCGATACCGACGACGCCCTGCGGATGGTTCAGGTGCGCGGCCTGCTCGCAGGCCAGCATTGGTATGACCTGACGGTCTATGGGCTCGACCCGCCGGCCGGCATCTACATGCACTGGTCGCGCACCGTCGACGTGCCGATCGCGCTGATGATCAAGGTTTTCGGCCTGTTTGCCGATCAGGCGACGGCGGAGAAGCTCGCGCGGCTCGGTCTGCCGTTCCTCTGCCTGCTCGGCCTGTTCAGTGGCGTCGCCTGGCTGGCGGACACGCTGTTCGGCCGCGTCGCGCGGGTGCCGGCGATCGCCGCGACGCTGCTGAACGGCGCGGCGATCGTCCAGTTCCAACCCGGCCGCATCGATCACCATGCGCCGCAGATCGTGACCCTCGTCTTTCTGGTGGGCGCCGCCATTCTGGCGCTCGATCTGCCGAAGGCGCGCTATGCCGTCCTGACCGGCATCCTGATCGCCGTGTCCTTCTCGATCAGCCTGGAGAACCTGCCGTTCATCGCCTGTCTTCTCGGCATGCTCGTCGCGGTCTGGGTCTGGCATGGCGCCGCGATGGATCGCATGCTGCGATGCCTTTGCGCGGGGCTCGCCGCCGGCCTCATTCCGATGTTCGCCGCGACCGTGGCGCCCGATCGCTGGTTTTCGCCCGTCTGCGATGCCTTCGGCGCCGCGCATCTCGGCGCCGGCCTGATTTTCGCCGGCGGATGCGCCGTGCTTGTCATGGCCTCGGCTCGCATGCCGAGCCGCGGACTTCGGCTCGTCGGCGCGAGCGTGGTTGCGCTCATCGCCCTCGGCTTCGTCGCCACGGCCTATCCCACCTGTCTGCACGATCCCTTCGCGATGGTCGATCCCCTGGTGCGGGAGCTCTGGCTGTCGCAGGTCAGCGAGTCGAAGCCGCTGCTGGCCTTGGCGCATGCGACGCCGATGACGACGCTCCTCTACATCGTCCCGCCCACGCTCGGTCTGGCCGGCATCGCCATCGCGTTAATTTTCGGGCGCGGCGTGGCCGCGTTGCGAATGATCCTGCTCGTCGCCCTCATCGCGATCGGCATCGCCATGACGTTCTGGCAGATCCGTGTCCTGAACTCGGTCATGCCGCTTGCGGTCTGCGGGGCGCTTCCGCTGGCGGTGGCGCTTCATGCGCGGGCGACGCGGCAGGGCCGCGAGCTCCTGGCGGGCCTCGCGCTAGGCCTCGTGTTTCCCTTTACCGCCATGGCCTGGGCGATCGCTTTGCCGGACGATTCCGCGCCGGCGGCGCGCGCCGGCACGGACACATGCCTGGCCGCCGCCGCCTTCGACGGGCTGCGCGATCTTCCGCCCGGCTCCGTGGTGGCGCCGGTCGATGCCGGCTCCTTTCTTCTCGTTCACACGGGCCTCACCGCCTTTGCCGGGCCCTACCATCGCGACAATGACGGCAACCGATTCATGTTCGACGCTTTCCTTGCAGCGCCGGATGCCGCGTACCGCCTGCTGGCCGCACGCGACGCCACCTACCTGATGACCTGCCCGAGCCTCGGCCAGACCAAGAGCCTTGCCGCGCGGGCGCCGAACAGTCTCGCTGCCGCGCTCGAGGCCGGACGGATTCCGCCGTGGCTGGAGCCGGTCATGGTTAAAAACACGCCCTATACAGTGTACAGGATCCGTCACGACAAGAATTGATCAAACGTGATGCGCGATGAGGCAGAAGCGCCATCATTCGTTCTTCGCGCGCGGCTAATCCAATCCGGTCTAATGTCCGGAGATGTTCAATGATGTGCCGTTTTCCCGTCGGGGCCGCGCTCGGTGCGCTGCTTGGCTCGACCGCTTTCTTCAGTCCGCCGGCCGCCTTCGCGCAAAGCGCGCCAGCTGCCAATCCGCCGCAAGGCCCAGCCGAGTCCAAGGCAACGCCGACGCCGAACAAGCCGGCGCTCGACGACAAGAAGGCCGACGACAAGGCCATGGGCGCGATGAAGGCCTATTTCGATGCCAGACTGGCGGGGCTCCATGCCGGACTTGAACTGACGCCGGACCAGGCGCCGCTCTGGACGCCCGTCGAGGCCGCGATCCGCGATCTCGCCAAGGCCCATGCCGAAGCTCATCGCGACCACGGCGACGAGCCGACCGATGCGTTGCATCAGCTCAAGAGCATGAGCGAGCGGCTGATCCGCGGCGGCCAGGCGATGAAGGCGCTGGCCGATGCGTCTGGCCCGCTGATCGCCACGCTCAGCGACGATCAGAAGGAGCGTCTGCCAAAACTGCTCGACGGGATGCCGCCGAAGAAAATCCTGGCGAAGGCCTTCAACCTTCCCGAAGAGCATGAGGACGGCGATCGCGACGGCGAGAACGGGCACCGGTCCGGGCATCACCACCATGATCAGGCCGACGAGGAGCATGGTCCCCGCGGCGGACGCGGCGATGAAGGGCGGGACCACAACGGCGGCGACCACGACTTCAAGGGACGCGCGTTCGGAAACCGGGACTTCGACGACCACGACTTCGGCAAGCGCTTCTATCGCGACCATGAGCGGCACGGCGACCACGATCGCGGCGAGGACCGCGAGGCCGAACGGCACCATAATCGCGATCACGACGATTTCGATCGGGATCGTCACGGCTCCGAGGACTTCCGCCATCGTCAGGACAGCGACGACGAGCGGACCTGACCGGCCGCCGCCATCATTCGAAAAAATAGCTCGCCCGGGGCTTACCCAGGCGAGCCGAAGTCAAGGGAGAAGGGCTCATAGAATGAGCCAACGCGTTGGGACGCGCCGTTAGTGGCATAAACTAGTTTCGGCCCAAACGAGAGTCCAGACCTTGAGCAGAGCGCCAAATTAATGGGCAATGTTGTTGAAGCTTCTTTACTTTCAATAAGTTGACATGACGTCCCGGCTGCATCGTCTTGAGCCAAAAGAGCTGCGTCACCTGCGCAACAGGTCACGAAATTTGCTCGCGAGCGCAGGATCAGACCTCGCGCCGCCCTTGACTTACGCCCGCAGCGGTCTGTGAATAACGCCGTTGGTATGCGTGAGGGCTTTACTATGCGTAACAGCCGTTTTGAAGATGTCTCGCCGTTTGGGCGCGCCATGAAAGCTATGACTTTAGTCAAATCCACCGATTTATATACATCGGGCCTGATCGAGATCTTTTCCCTCGACGGTCTGTTCTGGCGGGTCTCGGGATTGCTCTCGGATCTCGAAGCCGCCGTGGAGCGGCGCCTGCTCATTGTCTGAGCAGGCGTCACGAAGGATTTAGCAAAGCAAATTATAAGCGATCCGAGCTTACATTGACCATCGCGGACGGGTCGGGTGAAAGTTTACGGGCCTCCGTTAATCGATGGTCCGGACCGGGTACCACGAAGCAAAATCAATCGATTATATCCGTCCAGTCCAAATTTCGCCTTCTCTCGCTATCGAGGGTCAATTACATTCTGCGCCCGGAGTGCGTCTATGAGCTGGCAAGACAGAGCAACCGTCTTTGGAATACTTCTGGCCATTATAGGAATATTTCTAACGATATTTTCAATCTATATATCGCCTCCTGCAAAATGGGAATTGCCATTCAGGTCAAGATATCAAAACTTATACGGTCGTTATGATCTCTTTAACTACTCCAGAGAAAGAACGTTGGATAGCTCTGGCAATCGCCGAATTATAAAGTGGTCGGTCTCAATCCGACGAAGGCTATTGAAGATTCCAGAATTCGTCATGATTTATGACGATCCAAGGCAAAGGTACAATACAACTTATTCTGGAAATATTGTCGTAGAAGGGGTGCGTATGACTGCGAGACTTGCATGCAAAAACAAAGATGATGAGCACAGCGACGTATGCTTTATCGTCTTTAACACGCCAAAAGATCTAAAAATTAAAGCACAGGTCGGATTTATGTGCGGGTTTAGAAATCCCTATGCGCCCTATTGTGGCGCCCATCTGTTGTGTTGTCAGGATTACATGACAACGGCCGAAGCCGCGACGATACTCAGCGGCCGGCCGGACCTGTGGTTTGAAGACTTTGAAACGTCGGTCGATACCGTACTTGAGAGTCGAAGTCGTTCCGAAAGCGGAGTGCGCGGGAACCGCACAGGCCGTGGCTAGAGTCGGTCCGTTCCACGCGCACCGTTAATGCCACTTGCTGCACGGACCGGCGAGTGAGCGGTTCTCACCCGTCCGATGCGGCAAGCGCTCTAGCGCCGGTCCTTTTCCATCTGTTCCTTGAGAGCGGCCAGCTTGGCAAACGGGGAATCCGGATCGGGCGCGCGGTCGCGCGGTTTCGGCCGCTCGCTGCTCGTCACAGCGGCCGGGCGCTCATCGCGGCGGAACCGGTTGCCCCCCTGGTCGCGATCCCCGTCGCGGCCGCGCCGGCCATCGCCCTGCGGCCGGCCCTGGCCGCCGCCTGAACGCTCGCCGCCGCTCTTCTGTCCATCGCCGCCGCTCGGGCGTTTGAAGCCCTCGCCTTCGGGGCGACGGTAGCGGGCCGAGCGCTCGGGACGCGGACCGGTGGACTGCGCCTCACCGCCGGCGGGCGCCTCGCCCCCTGCCGGTGCCGCGCCGCTCTGCGCCGTCGGCGCCCGGTCGCGCCGACCCTGGAACTTGGCCCGATCGCCGGCGGGACGACGGTTGTGAACGTTCTGGCGATGCGGACGCCAGACGTCGATCAGCGGGATTTCGGCCGGCTCCTCCGCCGGGGCCGCGTCGCTGGGCTCGGTTTCGCTCGAGGCCGCAACGGGCTCGGAGGCTTCCGCCGTCGGCTCGACAGGTGCGATGTCCGCGACGGGCGCGTCTTCAAAATGTCCGGCTTCTGCCGTTGCCGCTTCAGGGGGTGCGTCGTGCTCGGCCTCGGCGACCGGTGCCGCAGCCTCCGGCTCTGCCGGCGGCGCAGTCTCTGGCGCGGCCACCTCGGACGTATGCAACGGCGTGATCGCGTCCAGCGCGCCACCCTCGAGGGCGGCGGTGATCAGCTCGCTTTGCTGCTCCCGGCTGATCGGCGGCGTCGTCTCGGCTTCGGCGGTCTCGCCGTCATCGGTCGCCGGCGCATCATGTGCCTCGTCCATAGGTTCCGGCGTCGCGGCCGCGTCCTCCGGCTTCGGCTGCTGCACCGGAGCCGTTGCGGCCTTCGGCACCAGCGGGACGGTGATCGCAGGTCCGGCACGCCGGTCGAGCACATAGCCGAGCGACTTGAGGATCGAGCCGAAGGCTTCGCCCGAACAACCGGCGAGCGAGGTCATGCCCACCGTGACGACGAAAGCATCGTTGTCGGCGGCGCCGGCCGGCGGATCGCCGGGCGTGGTGCCGGGGCGATAGGCGATCGCCGTGCGAATCAGATCCGCCAAGCGCTCCAAGATGTCGACGCGGACAGCACGCTCGCCGCAGACGCGGAAGCCGGCAGCGCGGTAAAACCCCTTCTGCACGGCCGGATCGGCGACGAAGGAGGTGCGGCCGGAGGAGGCGAGATGCGGCACCTCGTCGAGACCCTTGACGCCTTCGACGCCGCCGTTCTTGAGCGCCCAGAGCTGGGCGGCGAGCGCACGCGGCGCCGGCTTCACCAGGGCGGGGAGATAGAGATGATAGGCGCCGAAACGCACGCCCATCTTGCGCAGCGTGGCGCGGGCGTCCTGCGGCAGGTTTTTCACCTCGTCGGCGACCTTGCCCCGCTCCAGCACACCGAGCGACTCGGCGATCTGGAAGGCGATGCCCTTGGCGATGCCTTCGAGTTCAGCGGATTTTTCGAGATCGGACAGGGTGCCGAGCAGTTTCTTGACGTGCTGGCCAAGCCACAGGTCGAGGCGGCGCTGGACCATTTCGAGAGAGGGACCGGTGAGCTGCTCGTCGGAGATGACGCGGACCTGCGGCTCCAGAATGTGGGCCCCGGCGCCGATGCGGCCGACCGGTTCGCCAAGCCAGCGAATCAAGCCGTCGTTGGCGAGGACGAAGGCCTCGTCCACCGCTTCGTTGACACGCGTCGCGCGGCCCTCGATTTCCGAGGCCAGCGCCTTCTGCGCGGCGGCGTTCAGGGCTTTGGCAGCCTCGCCCTGGGCCTGCGGGTCCGGCGTAAAGCGGAAGCCATTGATTTGGCCAACGTGCTGGCCTTCGACCATCACGTCGCCGCCAGAGGTAATTTCGGCTTCCAACATTGCGTTCTCTCGTAACCGACGCATCAGAACGCTGGCGCGGCGGTCGACGAACCGCTGGGCCAGCCGTTCGTGCAAAGCGTCCGACAACGTGTCCTCTACCCGACGCGTAACGCCCTGCCAATGCTCGGGATCACGCAACCAGTCAGGTCTATTAGCGATGAATGTCCAAGTGCGCACCTGGGCAATGCGTGCGGACAGCGTATCGAGGTCGCCGTCGGTGCGGTCCAACACGTTGACGTGACGGGCAAACCAGTCGTCGGGGATGCGCCCGGCGCGCACCACGAAGCCGTAGACGGTGAGCACCAGCTCGGCGTGCGCCGAGGGCGACAGCTTGCGGTAGTCGGGAATCTGGCAGCATTCCCAGAGGCGGGCGACATCGCCGCGGTTACGCGCGACCTTCAGCACGTCGACGTCGCGGGTGGCGATCTCCAGCGCCATCTGGTCCTGCGCCAGCGGCGCGCGGGTGAGGCCGGGCTCGCCCGGCAGCACGTCGAGCGAGCCGGCAAGAGAGGCCAGCGAGGTCATGTCGAGATCGGTGTTGCGCCACTGCAGCATGCGGACCGGATCGAAGCGATGATCCTCCAGCATCTCGACGAGTTCGCTGTCGAAAGGCTGGCAGCGTCCCGTGGTGCCGAACGTGCCGTCGCGCAGATGGCGTCCGGCGCGTCCGGCGATCTGGCCGAACTCGGCCGGCGTCAGGCGGCGATAATGCCAGCCGTCGAATTTCTTGTCCGCCGCAAAGGCGATGTGGTCGACATCGAGGTTGAGGCCCATGCCGATGGCGTCGGTGGCGACGATGTAGTCGACGTCACCGTTCTGATACATGTCGATCTGGGCGTTGCGGGTGCGCGGCGACAGCGCGCCCAGCACCACGGCGGCGCCGCCCTTCTGCCGCCGCAACCATTCGGCGATGGCGTAAACCTCCTCGGCCGAGAAGGCGACGATGGCGCTTCGGCGCGGCAGCCGGGCGATCTTCTTCTCCCCGGCGAAGGTCAGTTTCGACAGGCGCGGCCGCTGGATCAGATGGGCGCCGGGCAGAAGCTCCAGCAACGGCTTCTGCATCGTGGAGGCGCCGATCAGCAGCGTCTCTTCAAGGCCGCGGCGGTTGAGCACACGGTCGGTGAAGACATGGCCGCGGTCGAGATCGGCGGCGAGCTGGACTTCGTCGATGGCGACGAAGGCGAGATCGAGATCGCGCGGCATCGCCTCGACGGTGCAGATCCAGTAGCGCGCGTCCTTCGGCTTGATCTTCTCTTCGCCGGTGATCAGCGCCACGGCCTCGACGCCGACCTTTTCGACGACGCGGTTGTAGACCTCGCGCGCCAGCAGTCGCAGCGGAAGGCCGATCATGCCGGAGCGATGCGCCAGCATGCGCTCGATGGCGAAGTGGGTCTTGCCGGTGTTGGTCGGCCCCAGCACGAGGCTGACGCCCAGGGCGCGATCGCGCGCGGGCCGGCGGCTGGCCGAAAACGGGAGGTTCATCAGAGTCGCGCTGCGCCTCGGGTGGGATCAAACGTTAAAGCATCAGGGTCATGGCACCGCGCGTCGCAACCTCCTCTGCGCGCCGATGCATCGGCAAAGCGTATCACATCGATCCGTCGTGCGTCGTCCATCTTTACAAACCGAACGAGTCGCGAACGAATCGCGCCCGAATCGGCCGACTTTGTTGAGTCTGCATTTGTTCACGCTAGATGTTGGGCTGAACGCGAAAGGCGATCAAGATCATGTATTTACCTGCGGCAATCGGCCCGCGCAGCCTCGATGGTCACCGCCCATCCGCGGACTCCGATCGTATCTCTTGTCAATGCGCCGCGGGACCGAACGGCGTTTGCGCTTGAAGCGTCGGCAGCATTAAGCGATAGCGCGGGCGGCGCGGTCGTGCCCGGGACCAAACGAGGCGTGACTGTGCAGGCATCTTTCGGACGGGCGACGCGACGCGGCTTGATTCTGGCGGCGAGCATCGCAGTTCTCGGCTCGGTCGCGGTGTCGATCGAGTGCGGTATTTCCTTCCACAAGTCCTTCGCCGAAGGGCGCGGCCTCGCCACGGCTTTGCTGCTCTTCCTGCGCTATTTCACGATCCTGACGAATATCGGCATTGCGGCGCTGATGACGGTCACCGCATGGCGGTTGGCGCAGCGCAAGCCGCCGGCGCCGGCGAGCCTCTATGCGGCGGGGCTCGTTTACATCGTCGTGGTCGGGATCACCTACGAGGCGATGCTGCGCCGACTTTGGTCTCCGCAGGGCGTGCAGTTCTACACCGACATGACCATGCACGACGTGATCCCGGTGCTCAGCCTGGTGTTCTGGGTCGCCTTCGCCCCGAAAGCGCCGCTCGCTTGGAGCGGCCCGCTGCGGTGGCTGGAATTTCCGGCCGTCTATTTCGCCGCAACTCTGATGGTCGGCCTGATCGGCGCGGACTACCCCTATGGTTTCCTCGATCCGGACAAGCTTGGCTATGCGATCGTGCTGCGCAACGGGCTGATTTTTCTGGCGGCGTTTTATGGGCTCGGGCTCGGCGTCGTGGCGACGGCGCGGGTGTTGACGCGGGAGCGACGGGCTTTGCGCGCCACAGGCCGAGCGACCCAGGAACCGTAGCTTCGCTATCGAGACGCTCGGCGCATGAATTATTCGTGGGACGAGGCCAAGCGCGGCAAGATAAAAGATGACCGAGGCTTGGATTTTGCCGACGCACGGCTGTTCTTCGACGGGCGGCCGGCCAGCCATGAGCCGACGCCACGCAACGACGAGGACCGCTGGAAAACCACGACGCTGATCGAAGACCAGTTTTACACCGTCGTTTGGATGTGGCGCGACGCCAAACAGCACATCATTTCGATGAGGAGGGCCCATGAAAAAGAAATTAGAAAATATCGTGAGCTTTACGTCAGCTGAGATCAAGGAACGGCAGGTGAAAGGCGAGATGCGGAGCGACTGGACGAGGGCGGCCGCACAGCCCATTCCGGACGGCAGCGATCCCGATGATGCGATGGAGCAGGGTGATTGGGCGACCGCAGAGCTGCCCATGCCGCGATCCAAGGTCCACGCCTCCATTCGCTTGGACGCCGATATGCTCGCATGGTTCAAAAGCCAGGGGCCTGGCTACCAGACCAAGATCAACGCCGTCCTTCGGAGCTACTTTCAGCAGCACCAGCGCTGAACGGATAGCATTGGGATCTGGGCCCATACTGGGCGAGATCCCGATCGGAGCTGCCGACGTGTCGATTGAACCCTGGCGTCGTGATATCATCGGTCGAACGCCGAGGGCCGACCATGAAAGTCACCGCCGAAGACTTTATCCAGAATTATAGTAGGCTTGCGGACGGTGCCCTAACGGAGCCTTTGACCATCGTGGAGAATGGAGAGGACCGTCTCGTCGTCTTGTCGGCCGCCGAATTTGGCCGTCTCAAGCGCGCACGGACGGCGATTGTGCGGCCGCTGACCGAGGATGAGGTGGCCCTCGTTGCCCGCGCCGAGGTTCCTGCCGAATACGCGTTTCTCGATGAAGAGCTCAAAGACGTCTCGTGAGCCTGCCGACGCCTGATCCTGGCCTTGTCATCCGGTATGCCTATCTCTGGCGGCATGAGGCCCAGAGCGGTCGTGACGAAGGGCGAAAAGATCGACCTTGCGGGGTTATCGGCACGAACAGGACGACGATCGGCCAAAGTCAGACTTCCGTTCTGCCCATCACTCACACGGAGCCATCGGTAGCTGACATGGCCTTGGAGATCCCTGCCGCCGTCGGATCACGGCTCGGTTTAGACGCGGCTCGATCCTGGATCGTTCTGACCGAAGCAAATCTTTTTGCATGGCCCGGGCCAGATCTGCGTTTCGTCGAGGGACGCGAGCCGCGCACCATCGCTTATGGCTTCTTCCGCCACGCTTCTTCAAGGACGTTCGAAGCCGCTTTCTTGACAACCACGCTCGGGGCAAAGTTTCGATCGTGGTCCGGTCGTAAAAATTAAAACGGCAGATTGAACACCCGCGCGGGCACCAGTTCGCCGCCTTCGATACCGCCGATGGCGATGACCACGCCGCCACAGGCAGCATAGGCCTGGCCGTCGCTGGGGGCGTCTGCGCCGCGCAGCAGCATGCCCTGGCCGCGGCGCAGGCGGGCGGCATCGGTGCGGTCCACCAGGATACGGGTGAGTTCGCCGAGGCCAGCCTCGACCCGGCGCAACGCCTTTGCCGCGACTTCGGGATCCTCCAGCGCGGTGAGCGGCACGGCGTCGCTTTCCAGGAACGGTCCGACGCGGGTCCGGCGTAGCGCCGTCACATGGCCGTAGCAGGCGAGCGCCCGACCGAGATCGCGCGCGATGGCGCGGACGTAGGTGCCTTTGCCGCAGCGCGTCTCGAACACGGTTTCGTCGCCTTCCATCGCGACGATCTTCAACTCGTGAATGGTCACGGCGCGGGCGGGAATGTCGACGACCGCGCCTTCGCGGGCAAGGTCATAGGCGCGCTCGCCGTTGATCTTGATCGCGGAAAACGCCGGCGGTTTCTGCTCGATCGTGCCGATGAAGCGCGGGATGAAGGCTTCGATGGCGGTGCGGTCCGGACGCATTTCCGAGCGCGCGACGATCTCGCCGTCGGAATCGTCGGTGTTGGTTTCGGCGCCCCAGAGCACGGTGAAGCGATAGGCCTTTTCGCCGTCCTGGACGTAGGGAACGGTCTTGGTCGCCTCGCCGAAGGCGATCGGCAGGATGCCCGAGGCCAGCGGGTCGAGCGTGCCGGCGTGGCCGGCCTTCTTGCCGTTAAAAATGCGCTTCAGCCGCGACACCGCGTGCGTCGAGGTGATGCCGACGGGCTTGTCGAGCACGACCCAGCCGTTGACCTCGACCCGCTTGGAGCGGTGCTGTTCTTTTTTCTCGGTCATCAACACGTCGTCCTAATGTCGGCTTCGCTCGTCACGACCGTGCCGGTCGCGTCGAACGTCAGATAGGCCCGCCAGTCGGCGCGGCAGGCGGAGGATGGGGGACCGGCGCGAAAACACGACGCGGCGTTGGCGTCGGGAACGCAGGTGAAGCCGCTGTCCGCAAATTTTGCGAAGACGGTTCTGTCCGGCGTGCCCGGGGGAAAGAGTTTTGCGATCGCCGGCAGGGTCTGTCGGCCCGTGCCCGGCGCGCCGCCGTTCTGCGCCGCGAGAAAGAACCGGCTGACGTCGGCCCGCAGCGCGGCGTCGGCCGGCACCGTACTCGGCATCAGAAGCGTAGCGACGGGCAGGGCGATCATCAGGATCGCCACCGCGCCGAACACGCAGAGGACGATCCGGCCCTCGTTCATTCCTCGTCGCCGTCGCGGGGCGCCAGATCGCGCTTCACCTGCGGCGATTGCAGGATGGCGTCGACCGAGGCGTTGTAGTCGAAACTCGTATCGGCGCGGAAGCGCAGGTCAGGCGCGAACTTCATGCTGATCTTGTGGGCGACCTCGGTGCGCAGCGCCTTCTTGTTGCGCTCTAGGGCTTCGAGAACCTCCTTGAGGTCCTTGCCGCCGAGCGGCATGACATAGGCCGTGGCGAGCTTGAGGTCGGGACTCATCCGCACGTCGGGGACGGTGATGACCTTTCCTTCGAGGGCCGGATCCATGATCGTCCCGCGCGACAAAAGGTCGGAGAGGGCATGACGGATGAGTTCGGCGACGCGCAGCATGCGCTGCGAAGGCTCGCCGCCTTGTTGATGGGCTCGTGACATATCTTCTTAAACTCCGCGCCTAAAGGGTCGCGCTGTGTGACTTCGCTTATCGAGCGAGGTGCGACTCCCTTCTCCCGC
>NZ_LMUU01000257.1 GCF_009765775.1 Beijerinckia sp. L45 | reverse complement strand
AACGGTGAGAGAGCGGGGAATCTGGCCGATGGGAACCTGCTCAGCCAATTCCTGCACCTTGACCTCCTGGAAGGGCAAGAACTTGGACGCTCTGGATGAGGGGTGCAGCTGACCCTTTGCCTGGTTCTTTTTGCAATCGGACGAAGGGCACATGGTCAGAGGTCCATACTGCTTATCAGAAATAGGCTGGAAGATTTCACAACCGCAGCGATCGCATGTATACGCGCTGACTTGAACAATCGGCTTAACATCCGACACCCGCGTTTACGA
>NZ_LMUU01000256.1:645-1648 GCF_009765775.1 Beijerinckia sp. L45 | reverse complement strand
TCGTTCAGCGTCGTCGAGCCGAGGCCGTTGAGCTGCGTCGCGCTCAGACCCTTCAGCTGCGTCGTGCTGAGGCTCTGCACTTCCGTCGAAGACAGGTTGTTGAGCGCTGCCGTGGTGAGGCCCGCAAGCTGCGTCGAGGTGATGCCGGCGACCTGCGTCGTCGTCAGGGTCTGCAGGTTGTTGGAGCTGAGACCACCCAAGGCCGTCGCCGTGAGGCTGCCGACCTGCGTCGAGGTCAGAGCCTGCAAGTTGTCGGTGCCGAGGTTGCCCAGTGTCGTTGCGGTGAGGCTGCCGACCTGCGTCGAGGTGAGGGACGCCACCTGAACCGTGGTCAGCTCGCTCAGCGTCGTCGAGGACAGGCCGTTCAGCTGGATGGCCGTCAGCCCCTTCAGCTGCGCCGAGCTGAGGCTCGTCAGATCCGTCGAGGACAGCGCGTTCAGCGTCGTCGACGTCAGGCCGGCGATCTGCGTCGAGGTGATGCCGGCGACCTGCGTCGTCGTCAGCGCCTGCAGGGTGTCAGAGCTCAGGCCGCTCAGTGCCGTCGCGGTGATGCTGCCGACCTGGGTCGAGGTCAGAGCCTGCAGGTTGTCGGTGCCGAGCTTGCCAAGCGCCGCCGCGTTTAGACCGGCGACCTGCGTCGAGGTCAGGGTCGAAACCTGGCTGGTGGTCAGCGCGGTCAGCGTCGCCGAGGCGAGGCCGTTGAGCTGCGTGGCGGAGAGACCCTTCAGCTGCGCCGAGCCGAGGCTCTGCACTTCCGTCGAGGAGAGGTTGTTGAGCGCGGTCGTGGTCAGGCCTGCGAGCTGCGTCGAGGAGATGCCGGCGACCTGGGTCGTCGTCAAAGCCTGCAGGTTGTCGGATGACAAACCACCCAGCGCCGTCGCGGTCAGGCTTTTGACCTGCGTCGAGCTCAGAGCCTGCAGATTGGTGGTGCCGAGATTGCCCAAGGTCGTCGCCGTGAGGGTGCCGACCTGCGCCGAGGTCAGGCCCGAGACCTGGTCCGTGG
>NZ_LMUU01000256.1:0-394 GCF_009765775.1 Beijerinckia sp. L45 | reverse complement strand
GTCGCGGCGGTGAGGCTGGCGACCTGGGTGCCGGTCAGACCGGAGACCTGCGTTGTGGTCAGCGTGGTCAGCGTCGTCGAGCCGAGGCCGTTGAGCTGGGTGGCGGTGAGGCCCTTCAGCTGCGTCGAGCTGAGGCTCTGCACTTCCGTCGAGGACAAGTTGTTGATCGCCGCGGTGGTCAGGGCCGCGATCTGCGTCGAGGTGATGCCGGCGACCTGGGTCGTCGTCAGGGTCTGCAGGGTGTCGGAGCTGAGACCACCCAAAGCCGTTGCGGTGAGGCTGCCGACCTGGGTCGATGTCAGAGCCTGCAAATTGTCGGTGCCGAGGTTGCCGAGCGTCGCGGCGGTGAGGCTGGCGACCTGGGTGCCGGTCAGACCGGAGACCTGCGTTGTGG
>NZ_LMUU01000255.1 GCF_009765775.1 Beijerinckia sp. L45 | reverse complement strand
GATGCGGAGGAGGAGGAGACGATCATGATTGTCATGACTCCTGAGGATCTCGAAATTTCCAGGCACCTTAAAGCTGGTTACGCCATGCCTGAGGAAGACAACACCGACTTGAACAAGCGTGTTCGTACTGTTACTCAACGAGCACATACCTAGACGCACTGTGAGATTCATCCTAGTATGATTCTTGGTGTCTGTGCCAGTATTATTCCC
>NZ_LMUU01000202.1 GCF_009765775.1 Beijerinckia sp. L45 | reverse complement strand
CCACAGGCTTGGCCTTCGGGTGTCTCTGCGGGACAGACAAGGCCCCAATGAGTATTGTGTAATTGACGCGGTTTGGCAATCTTTCCGTCTCGACCGATAGGGGTGTTTGTTCTCCGCAAATGCGACAGGGTGGATGCGAATGTGTATCTGTTCAACACCTGGGACACACCTGCCGTCGAACTTGCTGCCTTCTTCTGGTCACCCCAGTTTCCTGTGGCCAAAGAATATTTCAAGCCATTAGTCAGGGTGGTAGCCTTGATACCCAACGCGGGGTTAAATTCCTTCTTGTTCTCAACACAGCGTTGGATGTACTTGTAAAGATCTCCGGTCAGCTTGCGGAACAAATTGCGGAAAAGCTTCGCCAGAAGGGGACCGGCAAGATCCAGTCTCTTCTTCCCAAAATGATCGGTGTG
>NZ_LMUU01000204.1 GCF_009765775.1 Beijerinckia sp. L45 | reverse complement strand
CAGTCATGATCTGTATGACACCAGACGACTTGGTCGAGTCTCGATTAATGCTCAAGGGTCTGAATCCTCGAGCAGATTCAGAAATTGATCCTGCAGCCCGTCTCAAAGCGATTCCTGCAGCACATACATGGACGCATTGTGAGATTCATCCGAGCATGATTTTGGGCATTTGTGCGAGCATTATTCCATTCCCGGACCACAATCAGGTAAGTCTATTGGACTTACTCTTTCTTAGAGGCTGGACTTCTAACTGTGCTATAGTCTCCCCGTAATACATACCAGTCCGCCATGGGCAAACAAGCTATGGG
>NZ_LMUU01000252.1 GCF_009765775.1 Beijerinckia sp. L45 | reverse complement strand
TCGCCGCGATCCCCGCCGACCGCTACGCCACCGCGCTGGCCGGCAGCCTCTCGATCCTGGAGAATTTCGCCATCGGCCGGCTGCACACCGGGCGCTATGGCTCCTGGGCGCGCGCCGATTTCAAAAAGATGCGGCGCGACACCGAAGCGGCGGTGAAGACTTTCGAGGTCCAGGGCGTGCGCACGATGGCGCAGAAGGCGAGCCTCCTCTCCGGCGGCAACGCGCAGAAGCTGGTCATCGCGCGCGAGTTCAGCACGATCCCGCGCGTCGTCATCGCCCACAGCCCGAGCCGCGGCCTCGACATCCGTGCCTGCGCCGCGGTGCGCGAGCGGCTCGTCGAAGCGCGGAGCGCCGGCGCCGCGGTGCTGCTGATCAGCGACGACCTCGACGAGGTGATGGGCCTGTCCGACCGTATCGGCGTCATCAACCGCGGGCGCATCGTTGCCGAATTCTCCGCGCCGATGGACCGCCAGCGCATCGGTCAGGCTATGGTGGGCCATGCCTGAGCTTCGGACGCCCGAGAGCGCCACCGTGCCGCTCGAAGCCACCCTCGCTGCACCGCGCCAGCGCCGCTTCAAGCTCGGCCGCCTCGTGCTGTCGATCCGCGAGCATCCCTCGACGTGGCGGCAGGCGGCGGCGATCGGCATCGCGGTTCTCGTCGGCCTGGCGCTGTCCTGCATCACCCTGATGCTGGCCGGCGTGCCGGCGGACGAGATCGCCGACGAGTTCATCGTCCAGACCTTTTTCGATCCCGACAATTTTCGCGCCGTGCTGGCGCAGGCGGCGCCGCTTGTCCTGGTCGGCGTCGGCGCGGCGCTCGCCTTCCGCGTCAATTTTTGGAATCTGGGTCTCGGCGGCCAGATGATTTTTGGCGCGACCTTCGCCACCGCTGTGAGCTTCTATCACATCGGACCGGAGGCGACGCGGTTGCCGCTGATGCTGCTGGCGGCCTGCCTCGGCGGCATGATGTGGATGCTGATCCCGGCGCTGCTGAATATCCGTCTGCAGATCAACGAGATCATCTCGACGCTCTTGATGAACTACATCGCGCAATATTTTCTGCTGTACCTCGTTTACGGCCCGTGGATCGACACCAAGGACAATTTTCCGCACTCGCCGCCCTATCTCGCCGCCGAGCGCCTGCCCGACGTGCTGCTCGGCATCAACGGGGCGCTGCCGCTCGCCGCGCTGGTCGGGATCGCCGCCTGGTGGCTGGTGAGCCGGACGCGGCTCGGCATCTACATGCGCTTTGTCCAGGCCAACCCGCGCATGGCTTTCGCGACGGGCGTACCTCTGGTGGCGACGACGCTCACCGCGATACTGATCTCGGCGCTCTGCGCGGGCCTCGCCGGTTTCGTCGTCGCCGCCGGCCAGGAGGGCCGCCTGACGCAGTCGGTCTCGAACGGCTACGGCGTCTCCGGCGTGCTGATCGCCTTCATGGCGCGCAACAATCCGGTCGCCGCGCTGCTCGTCGCGTTTCTCGTCGCGGCACTCTTCGTGACCAGCCAGAGCCTGCAGGTGTTCCACCAGATCCCCTTCGCGATGGTGCAGCTGATCCAGGCGATCATCGTCATCTGCGTGGCGGCCTCGGAATTTGCCATCCGCCATCGCCTGCGACTGATACGGTGACGCCATGCTGAACTTTTTGGTGAGCTGGCTGGCCGATGTGCCGGATTCCGCTGCGGCCTACGCGCTGGCGGCGCTCGGCCTGATCATCAGCGAACGCGCGGGTGTGCTGAACCTGACCGCGGAAGGCCTGATGCTGGTCGGGGCGATGAGCGGCATCGGCGCTGCCCTCACCTTCGGCGGGCAGCCGGAGCTGGCGCTGCTCGTCGCCATGGTGGCGGCCGCGGTGATCTCGCTGCTGTTCGCGATGATGGTCGTGGTGCTGCGCGTCAACCAGGTGATTTCCGGCCTCGCCATCGTGTTCTTCTGCCAGGGGCTGACCAACCTCGTCGGCAACCTCGCGGGCTGGCAGAACAAGCCGGTGGTCGGGCTGCTCCACGTCCACATCCCCTGGCTCTCCGACCTGCCGGTGGTCGGGCGCATCCTGTTCAGCCAGAACCTCGTGATCTACCTCACTATCCCGATCTTCATCCTGGTGAGCTACGCTTTGCGCAACAGCATGGCGGGCCTGCGCCTGCGCGCCGTCGGCGAGAACCCGGAGGCCGCGGATGCCGCGGGCATCAGCGTCGCCACGACGCGCTTTCTCGCGATCGCCGGGGGCTCGGCGCTGATCGGCTTGGCCGGCGGCCTGCTGGCGGTCGGCGGCGTCAAGGTCTGGGTCGCCGACATCACCGGCGGCCGCGGCTGGATCGCCGTGGCGCTGGTCATCTTCGCACGCTGGCAGCCGTGGCGGGCGCTCGCCGGCGCGCTGCTGTTCGGCTGCATCGAATCGCTGATCCCGCGCATCGCCGCCGCGGGCATCCAGGCGCCGCAATATTTCATGTTGATGCTGCCCTACATCATTACTTTGGCGGTGATGGTCTGGAGCAGCCTCAGCAAGCGGGCGACCTCCGAGGAACCCGGCGCACTCGGCCGGGCCTTCGTGCGGGAGGAGAGACGCTGAACGGTGCATAACATCGCGGCACCGCTACGCGTAAGACGGGGTTTGCCGGTATGGGTTGTCGATGAGCGTCGTGGAAAAGATCGAGAAACGGGCCCGCGCCCTCGTCGCGCCGACGCGGCCGAAGAAAAAGCCGAGCCCGCTCCCCGTCAGCCGCAGCCGGCGGATCGACAAGAAGAAGGACGCCATTCTCGACGCGGCGCTCGACCTCTTCGCGGCGTACAGCTTCCATGGCGCCAGCCTCGACAGAATCGCCGAGCGCGCCAAGATCTCGAAGGCCAACCTGCTCTATCACTTCACCTCGAAGGAGGAGCTGTATCTCGCGGTGCTGCGCCGGATCCTGACGCTGTGGCTGTCGCCGCTGGCGTCCTTCGAGGTCACCCATGATCCGATCGAGGCGATCAGCGCCTACATCCGCATCAAGATGCAATATTCCCGCGACTATCCCCAGGCATCCCGCCTGTTCTGCCTGGAAATCACCCAGGGCGCGACGGTGCTGATGGGCGAGCTGAGCGGCCCGCTGCGGGAATTGGTCACCGCCAAGACGGCGGTCATCCAGCGCTGGATCGACGACGGCCGGATCGCTGCGATCGATCCCTACCACTTCATCTTCTCGCTCTGGGCGATGACCCAGCACTACGCCGATTTTTCCGTCCAGATCGACGCCATCATGGGCAAGACGCTGGCGGACGACGCTTTCATGGAGGCCGCGACGGCCAATATCATCGCGCTGGTGACGAACGGGCTGCGCCCGCGACCGGCGTAGAAGTCTACGACACCCGCGACGACCGCCCGCGCTGGCTGGCGCGACGAAGCGGCTGGGCGTCCGTCATGATGTTCCGGCTCTTGAACTCGGACGGACTGCAGTACGTCAGATATTCCTTGAGCGCGGGCTGGTTCATCGCCGAGGGGAACCACGGCTCCTTGAGGTAGCGTTCCGGCTTGCCGATCCAATCTGGCGGCGCGTCCGGCGTCCATCGCTTGTAAAGAAATTCGGCGATGCCGCCGACAAGCGCGTTGTACCTGTCGTCCACAAACAGCGCCGGCTCGTCGGCAAGCATTGCGGTTCGCTCGGCATCGCTGGATGCGCCGTAATATTCGTCGAGGAACTCGCCCATCGCCTTGTTGAGGGCCTCTTGGGACTGGCCCCGTCTGCAGGCTTCAGCGACCGTACGTGGGCGCATCGTTGCTCAAAGCCTCGTCGCTGGGATAAAGATTCTTCAGAAGGAAACGCTGCTTTTCAGCCCCTGCGGCGCTGGCCGGGAAGAACTTCGCCATCGTCGCGATGGCTTGGTCCGCCGAGGCTATCTTCAGCACTTGAATCAGACTGTAGATGTCGTCAGCCTCCTGCCTTCCCTTCAGCGGCTCGATGATGCGCCTCGCCTTGAGCTTCAGCGCGAGCATATATTCCGTCGTCGGGACGATGACGGCAAGGCCTCGGCCGTCGCTATCGCTTGGAAAGGTGCCGAACTCAATGTGGTCTGCGGCTCGGCTGGCTCGAGGGCTGAGGTGGACCGTCACGGCATCATTCATCCACGTCTCGGACCACCCGTTGTCGGATGCGATGGCCATGGTGACCTTCCTGAACCAATCAGGCCACAGTGTTCCAATCTCTTCGATGTCGACATCCTCCGTCGCATAGCGGAAGTTGCTGACAAGGATGAGCGCGGATCCGCCGTACACCGCGATTTCAAGTCGGGTGTCCTCTGCCACCGCGGCCCGCCCTATCCTTTCAAATGCCGCGACGAGGGCGCGCCGATCGAACGTGCTTTGCGTTTCCAGAAACCGCTCCTTCGACTTCGCGTGTTTTGGCCGACCGTGTTCCCAGGGATTTCATTTAGGCCCGATCGACGTCCGACGCGAGATTTAAGGGGCCCTCGGACGAGGACCGCTTACCCCACTCTTCGTCGTGCCGCTGGTCGCGTGCGTTTTCCGGCCAGCCTATCCGATTATCGCGAAAGCTTTGACCGCCAATCGCGAAAGCGCTTGTGCGGCCCGCGCGATGCCGGTCAGATTGGGCCCGTCCAAGACATCTAGGATCGGAACGGGAGCACGGGATGACGACGATGGAAGCCGGGATCACCAAGGCGGGCGACAGCCTGGGCGGCGTCAGCTGGAACATTCTGGGCCAGACCTACAAGCCGGTCCAGCGCTCCGAAAGCTCCTTCGCGTTCGACACGCTGTTTCCGCCGGGCACCTTCGTGCCGCCGCATTTCCATCCCGACCAGGACGAGTTCATCCGCGTCATCGAGGGCGATTTCTCGATCTGGCTCGACGGCGCGGAAATGAGCGCGACGACCGGCGACCTCATCGTGATGCCGATGGGCTCGAAGCACGGCATCTTCAACAAGAGCGACAAGCCCGTCCGCGCCCTGTTCTGGGTCGCGCCGGCTCTAAAGCTTTATGACCTGTTCACCCAGATCGACAAGAAGACTGATCCTGGCGAGGTCGTGCGCATCGCGCTGGACTACAACATCCATTTCCTGCCGCCGCCCGCGGCGTAGCAGCCGATGCGCATTCTCATCGCCGGCGGCGGCGTCGGCGGCCTGACGCTGGCGCTGATGCTGCAGGCCCGCGGCATCGAGACCACCGTGTTCGAAGCGGCGGCAGCGGTCAAACCGCTCGGCGTCGGCATCAACGCGCTGCCGCATGCCATCGCGCAGCTCGATGAGCTAGACCTGCTGCCGCAGTTGCACGCGATCGGCATCGCCACACGGACCCTCACTTACGCCAACCATCGCGGCCAAACCATCTGGTCCGAGCCCCGCGGTCTCCACGCCGGCCACAAGGTGCCGCAGTTTTCCATCCATCGCGGCCGCCTGCAGCAGATGTTGTGGGACGAGGCGGTCGAGCGGCTGGGTGCGGAGGCGATCCGGCCGGACCGGCGGCTCGTCGGCTATCGCCGCACCAAAACCGGCATCATCGCGCGCTTCACCGGCACGGACGGCACGATCACGGAGGAAAAAGGCGACGCGCTGATCGGCGCGGACGGCATCCATTCGTGGCTGCGCGCGTCGCTGCATCCCGACGATCCCGGCATCCGCTGGAACGGCATCAAAATGTGGCGCGGGGCCACGGACTGGCCAGCCTTCGACGGCGGCGATGCGATGGTGATCGCGGGCGATGGCGTCGCCAAGCTGGTGCTCTACCCGATCGGCGCGGGCGCGACACCCGAGACGCGGCTGACCAACTGGGTGATCTACGCCCGCGTCGCCGAGCCGAACGCCCCGATGCCGGAGCGCGAGAGCTGGTCGCGCAAAGGCCGCTACGAGGATTTTTCCAACCTCGTCGACCGGTTGCACCTGCCCTTCGTCGAGACCGAACGGCTGATCCGTTCGACCGCCGAGATCTTCGAGTATCCCATGTGCGACCGCGATCCCCTGCCGTGGTGGACGCAGGGTCGCGTGACGCTGCTCGGCGATGCCGCCCATGCGATGTATCCCGTCGGCTCCAATGGTGCGTCGCAGGCGATCCTCGACGCGCGCTGCCTCGCCGATCATCTGGCGACGCTGTCCGTCACCAAGGCGCTCGCCGCCTATGAGGCGGAGCGGCGGCCGGCCACGGCGGCGATCGTCGCCTCCAACCGCGTCGGCGGCCCGGAGCGGGTGATCGATCTCGTGGCGTCGCGCGCGCCGACCGGCTTCCAAAAGCTCGACGACGTCGCGACGCCGGAGGAGCTGCGCGGCATCGCCCAGGGCTACGCGCAACTTGCCGGCTTTGCCGTGGCGGCCAAGGCATGACGGCGGACCTGACGGCCCTCATGCATCCGGCCGATGCGACGGCCGCCTACCTCACCGGCCAGCTTCATCCCAGCCAGGGGGCGCTGCTGGAGGCTTTTGCCGCCGAAAGCGACGCCACGCTCTCTGCCTACGCGCCCGCGCTGGACATTCCCTATGGCGCACATCCTCGCGCGGTGTTCGATGTCTACCGCAGCGCACTGCCCTGGCGCGGCACACTCGCCTTCCTCCACGCCGGGTTCTGGCAGGCGCGCGACAAGGCGCCGTTCCGCTTTCTCGCGCCGGCCTTCCTCGCCGCGGGCGTGGATGTCGTGTTCATCAATTATCCGCTGTGTCCCGACGTGTCGCTGCGCTCGCTTGTCGAGACGGTGCGCGGCGGGGTGTCGGTGATCCTGGCCCATCTGAAGCGCGAAGGCCGCGGCGGCGACACGATGGTCGTCGCCGGCCATTCCGCCGGCGGCCACATCGCCGTGGAGCTCGCGCTGACGGATTGGCGCGCCAGGGGGCTGGCGGCGTCGTCGGTTCACGCCATCGTGCCGATCAGCGGCATCTACGATCTCGCGCCGCTGCGCGACACCAGGCTCAATGACAAGCTCCTGCTCGATGCTGCCGAGGCGCAGGCGATGTCGCCGCTGCATCGTGTGGCCGGCACTCTGCCGCCCGCGCATTTCATCGTCGGCGGGTTGGAGACGCCGGCGTTTCGCGCGCAGAGCGAGGCGATGCACGGGGCGTGGGTGACCGAAGGCGGGGAATCCGCCTTGCAGCAGGTCGAAGGGGCCGATCATTTCAGCCTTTTGCGCGCGCTTGCGGCGGACGGCGCGGCGTTTGCCGCCGTCATGGGGCTGACAAGCTAGAACATCGCGCTAACCCAACCGCCCGCGCACCCGCACAAGCGTCGCCGACGGTTTTTCGCCAAACCGCTCGGCGTAGGCCTGGGCGAAGCGGCCGAGGTGGCCGAAGCCGCAACGGCGGGCCACGTCGGCGATGCCGTCCGGCTCGCGGCGATCCTGCAGGCTGCGCCGCACCAGATCGAGGCGGGCATCGCGCAGCCGCTTCATCGGGCTCATGTCGCGAAAGGTTTTGAATCCGTCGAGCAGCGTGCGGACCGGCACGTCCGCCGCCTCCGCGATATCCTGCAGGGTCATCGCGTCCCGCGCATGCGCGACGATAAAGGCTTCGGCGCGGCGCACGCTGGCCGGTGCGATGGCGCCGCGGCTGATCCGGGCGCGATCGCTGTTGGGGTGACCCGCGAGGAGCAGGCTGACGAGCAGCTGCTCGTATTCGGTTGCGACGCGCGGATCGGCACGCATCGCGGCGAGAGTCTCGCCGTCCTCCAGAATGACCCGAAGCAGGGATTCCCAAGCTGCGAGGGTCGGCCGGGCCAGGTCGATCTGCGGCTCGAGCCAAAGGTCCCTGATGCCGCTGTGACGCCACAGCATCGTGCGGTCGAAACGGACAAACAATTGTTCGGCTTCCTCGGCGAAGCACGCCGCAAAGGACTGGCCGGGATTGCAGGCGAAGCCGCGGCGTCCGCGGATCGCGATATCCGTCTTCGCGGTGCGCACGGACCCGGCGCCGCCGAGACAAAAGATGAGCAGGTGGTAGTCGGCGATCTCGGGCACGTCGACGTGCATCGCCTGGCCGTAGCCGAGCGTCCCGAAGCTCAGGCCTGCGACGCTGAGCAGATCCATGCGCGAGGCGACGGATCGCGAAGGCTGGGCGGCCACGAGGCTGTGGTGGGACAGGACGCCGGCAATCTGCTCGCGTGTCTCGTCGAGATCCGTAGATTCGAAATAGCGGCAATCGCGCAGCGGCGTCTTCGCCACGATGGTGTGGGGATCATCCATGCCGGGACACGCCGTTGCTCTTGGCCAGGGGCAAGCACCTTTTACGCCATCGGCCAGGATAAAGGCGCGACGCTCCCCCGAGCATCGCGCCTTCGTTCCGTCTAGAACGCGTGGATCGCGACGCCGGCGAAGACCTGGCTCTCGAAGGAACCGGCCGTGTAGCTGTTGTCACCGAAGTGGGCGTTGTTGCCGAACTTGTTCAGCCAGTACTTGTAGCCGACGAACACGTCGACGACATGCGGCTTGTGGAACGCGACATCGCCGAAATCGAGCGTCAGGCGGTTGGCGGTGAGGATTTCGGTGCGGGTGTTGTTGCCGAAACCG
>NZ_LMUU01000251.1:52769-102365 GCF_009765775.1 Beijerinckia sp. L45 | reverse complement strand
GGCCGCCCCGCCGAATCCCGCACCAGAACCGCCGGCCCCGCCTGCGCCAGCATCGCCGCCGCCGGCCCCTGCAGCAGCGACGCCCGGACCGGCTTCGGCGGAACCCGGTGCCGGCGAGCCGTACAAAGGCGCCGACCCGCAATACCCGGCCGAGCAGCCGGCTCAATCCGAGCCCGCAGCGCCGCCGCCTGAACCGCTGCCACTGACGGCAGCGCCGGGCCCGACGGACTCGGCGCCAGGCGAACCCTACAAAGCAGCCGATCCGCAATATCCGGCCGAGCAGAAGTAGGCTGATGCTCGAAACCTCGCCGCCGAGGCTGGCGGCGGGGCGACAAAAGCGACACAATCACCGGTGATGAAAGCGGCGACGCCGCCACCCCCGGAGATCGAGACCTTTGACCGCAAAGCTTCCGCCGACGATCACCAGGCGCTCGTCCCTTGCTCTGGCCCTCGGCGGCTTTGTTTTTCCGACAATTCTGCGCGGTACGGCTTTGGCGCAGGCTGCAGTGCCCGACGGTGTCGAGGCGCACGGGCTCTCCGTCTTCGGCGATCTCGGGCTGCCGGCCGGGTTTCCGCACCTGCCTTATGCCGATCCGGTCGCGCCAAAGGGCGGGCAGATCGTGCTTCAGATCAGCAACACCGCCGGCAACCAGAACTTTACTACCTTCAACACGCTCAACGCCTTCATCCTCAAGGGCGACGGCGCAGCGGGCATGGCGCTCATCTTCGATTCGCTGATGACGGGCAATGCCGACGAGCCGGACGCGCTCTACGGCCTCGTCGCCAAATCGGTACGGGTGTCGCCGGACAAGACGCTCTATCGCTTCAGCCTGCGCAAGGAAGCGCGCTTCCACGACGGCTCGCCGCTGACGGCCAAGGACGTCGTGTTCTCGATCAACATCCTCAAGACCAAGGGCCACCCCTCGTTCCGCATGCCGCTGCGCGACGTCGAGTCGGCGGAGGCCGAGGGCGATGACGTCGTGACCGTGCGCTTCAAGCCGACGCGCAGCCGCGAGGCGCCACTTCTCGTCGCCGGCCTGCCTATCTTCAGCGCCGCCTATTACGCCAAGCAGCCGTTCGACCAGACCAGCCTCGAGCCGCCGCTCGGCTCGTCCGCCTACAAGGTCGGGCCCTTCGTCCAAGGCCGCTACATCAGCTTCACCCGCGTGCCGGACTACTGGGCGAAGGACCTGCCGATCAACATCGGCACCGCCAACTTCGACACGGTGCGCTACGAATATTTCGCCGACCGCAAGATTGCTTTCGAGGCGTTCAAGGCCGGCGTCTTCACCTTCCGCGAAGAGTTCACCTCAGCCACCTGGGCGACGGGCTACAATTTTCCCGCGGCGACGAGCGGCCGGGTCAAGCGCGAGACGCTGCCGGACGATACGCCGAACGGCACCCAGGGCTGGTTCTTCAACACCCGCCGCGACAAGTTTCGGGACCCGCGTATTCGCGAGGCGATCGGCTACGCCTTCGACTTCAAGTGGACCAATGCCAACCTGATGTATGGCGTCTACAAGCGCACGGTCTCCTACTTCCAGAACTCGCCGATGGAAGCGGCTGGCGCGCCCGGCCCCGACGAGCTGAAATACCTCGAGCCGTTCCGTGCCACGCTGCCGCCCGATGTCTTCGGGCCGGTCTACGTCCCCCCAGAGTCCGACGGCTCAGGCGCCGACCGCGCTTTGCTCAAAAAAGCGCTGGGGCTTCTCGAAGCCGCCGGCTGCAAGCGCCAGGGAAGCACCTTGCTGCTACCGGACGGCAAGCCGCTCGACATCGAGTTCCTCGATTTTGACGGTGGGCTCGAGCCGCATACCGGCGCCTTCATCCGCAACCTCCGCCTGCTCGGCATCGACGCGCGCTATCGCATCGTCGACGCGGCCCAGTACAAGCGGCGCACCGACGACTTCGACTTCGACGTCGTCACCCAGCGTTTCGGCTTTGGCTTCACGCCGGGCGAGAGCCTGCGCGACGTGTTCGGCTCCGAGGCGGCCAAGATTCCGGGATCGCGCAACCTGTGCGGCATCACGGATCCCGCCATCGACAATCTCATCGCCAAGGCCCTCGTCGCCGACACGCGAGAGACGCTGACCACCGTCTGCAAGGACATCGACAGGGTGCTACGCGCCGGGCACTATTGGGTGCCGATGTGGAACAAGGCGAACCATCTCGTCGCCTATTGGGACCTGTTCGGGCGGCCGGCGCAAAACCCGAAATATGGACTGAACGAGATCGCCACATGGTGGTACGACGAGGCCAAGGCCAAGAAGACCGACCTGTCGACTCACTGAGAGCGAAGCGATGCTCGCCTACATCCTCCGCCGGATCGCCCTGATGATCCCGACGATCGTCGGGATTCTCTTCATATCCTTCGTCATCGTGCAGTTCGCGCCGGGCGGTCCCGTCGAACGTATTCTCTCGCAACTCCAGGGCACCGACACTGGCGCCACCGCGAATTTCGGCGGTGGCGGCGGCAGCACCGCGGCGAGCGGCGGCGATTTTTCGTCCAAATACCGGGGCTCGCAGGGGCTCGACCCGGCGTTCATCAAGGAGCTGGAAAAGCAGTTCGGCTTCGACAAGCCGGCGCCCGAACGCTTCGCGATGATGCTGTGGAACTACGCCCGCTTCGACTTCGGACGGTCCTACTTTTCCGACCAGCCGGTTTTGCAGATGATCAAGGACAAGCTGCCGGTGTCGATCTCGCTCGGCCTGTGGATGACCCTGATCTCCTACCTGATCTCGATCCCGCTCGGCATCCGCAAGGCGGTGACCGACGGCTCCAGCTTCGACATCTGGACCTCGGCCGTGGTGATCGTCGGCTATGCCGTCCCGAGCTTTCTCTTTGCGGTGCTGCTCGTCACCCTGTTCTGCGGCTCGGTGTGGCAGATCTTCCCGTTGCGCGGCCTCACCTCGGACAATTTCGACCAGCTCACGCTGGTCGGTAAGGTCGGCGACTATCTCTGGCACATTTTTCTGCCGATCCTGTCGCTGACGCTGAGCGCCTTCGCCACGATCACCAACCTGACGAAAAATTCCTTCCTCGACGAGATCAAGAAATCCTACGTGCAGACGGCACGGATGAAGGGCCTGTCCGAGCGCCGGGTGCTCTACGGCCACGTCTTCCGCAACGCGATGATGATCGTCGTTGCCGGTTTTCCCGGCGCTTTCATCAGCGCCTTCTTTTCCGGCGCCCTTCTCATCGAGATGATCTTTTCGCTCGACGGGCTCGGCCTGCTGTCCTTCAATTCGGTGGTCAACCGCGACTATCCCGTAGTCTTCGCCAACCTCTACATCCTCGCGCTACTCGGCCTCGTCGTGAACCTGCTGTCGGACCTGACCTACACCTGGATCGATCCGCGCATCGATTTCGAAAAGCGCGAGGTCTAATGAGCGCGCCCGTGCTCCGCACCGACGTCGGCTTCGCCGCGCCCCGCCTGGCCCCCCCCGTCCCGGCGTCGCGCTTCCGGCTCACCCCGATCAACCAGCGCCGGCTGGCGATTTTCCGCCAGCACCGCCGCGGCTTCTGGTGCCTGTGGATCTTTCTCGCCATCTTCGGCGTGTCGCTCTGCGCCGAATTCGTCGCCAACGACCGGCCGCTGATGGTCTCCTACAAAGGCGAAATCCTGTTTCCCGTCTTTCAGGACTACCCGGAGGAAAAGTTCGGCGGCTTCGCGGCGCATACCGAGTACCGGGTGAAGGATATCGCCGACGAGATCAACGCGCATGGCTGGATGCTGTGGCCGCCGGTGCGCTTCTCCTTCCAGACGATCAACTACGCCCTCCCGAGGCCGGCCCCCTCGCCGCCGACGTGGCTGCTGAGCCAGCAGCAGTGCGAGGCGGCGGCCGTGCGCTTCACCAAGCCGGGCGAACCGAACCGCGGCTGCCGCGCGCTGGAATACGACTGGCTCGGCACCGACGACCAGGGCCGGGACGTGCTGGCGCGGATGATTTATGGCGCCCGCGTCTCGATCCTCTTCGGCCTGGCGCTGACGCTGCTGTCGTCGGTGATCGGCGTCGCCGCCGGCGCGGTGCAGGGCTATTTCGGCGGCTGGACGGATCTGCTGTTCCAGCGTTTCATCGAGGTCTGGTCGGCGCTGCCGCATCTTTATATTTTGATCATCATCTCGTCCGTCATCGCGCCGAGCGTGATGGTGCTGCTGTGGATCCTGCTGCTGTTCTCCTGGGTGCAGCTCGTCCACGTCGTCCGCGCCGAGTTCTTGCGCGCGCGCAACTTCGAGTATGTGAAGGCGGCTCGCGCCCTCGGTCTCAACAACCTCACCATCATGGTCAAGCACGTGCTGCCCAACGCGATGGTCGCGACCCTGACGCTGCTGCCCTTCGTGCTCAACGGCTCGATCACGTCGCTCACCGCCCTCGACTTTTTGGGCTTCGGGCAACCGCCGGGCTCGCCGTCGCTCGGCGAGCTGCTGCTGCAAGGCAAATCGCATACGGAAGCACCCTGGCTCGGTCTCACCGGCTTCCTCTGCATCGCGTCGATCCTGTCCCTGCTGATCTTCATTGGCGAGGGCGTCCGCGACGCCTTCGATCCGCGAAAGACGCTGGTTTGAGCCTGTGGTAGGATCGAGCGCGGAGAACAAGCGATGAACCGGATCGTACGCGAGCACTATCCCGTAGCGGCGCTGCCCGAGGATTTGCGCGAGGGGTTTGAGCCGACGGACGATGTTCGAATTACGGTCGAGCTGGCACCTGGAAAGTCAGAGCCCGCCGCTGGCAAGACGCCGTTTTCGTTGGACGCGTTATTTGCGAAAGCTCGCCCCTCATTCGCCACTGACGAAGAGGTCGCGGCCCACATCGATGCCATACGTGATGAATGGACGGATCGAAGGTAGGTGCCGCTCGTTTATCTTGATACCGGCGTTTTCATCCACGCATTCGAATTTGCCGGACCGCGGCCTGGGTTGTTCCGCGACTTCTTCGCGGATCTCGCGCGCTACCCGCTCGAAGCAGTGACAAGCGAACTGACACTTGCGGAACTTTTGGCACCTATCAAGGCGGCTGGCGCCATGACGATTGAGGAACGACAGGATCTTTACCTGCCTCTGTTCGACGAGGGTGCATTCATCGCGTTGAGACCGATATCTCGTACAGTTCTCTTGCGAACCGCGCCATTAAGGCAAAGCCACCCCCAGAGGCTGCCGGATGCAATCCACATCGCGACCGCTGTCGAGACAGGCTGTCATTTTTTCATGGCGCCCGATACGGACGCACGGCGCTTGCCTCCAGCCCTGACCTGGATCCGTCCCGACCCCGATGGCATCGCCACCGTCCTGAAAGCGCTCGATGCCTGACACCCCTTTGCTCTCGGTTCAGAACCTCACCATCGGCTTCGGCCAGGGCGGCGCCTTCAAGGCGGTCGACGACGTGTCCTTCTCGCTGGTGAAGGGCAAGACCCTGGCGCTGGTCGGCGAGTCCGGCTCGGGAAAATCGGTGACGGCGCTGTCGATCCCGCGTCTGCTGCCGCCCGGCACCCGGATCGGCGGTCAGGTGCTGTTCCGCGGCCAGAACTTGCTGACCTGTAGCGAGAAAGCGCTGCGCGGGCTGCGCGGTTCCGCGATCACCATGGTGTTCCAGGAGCCGATGACCTCGCTCAATCCGCTGCACACGATCGAGCGGCAGATCGGCGAGATCCTCTCGATTCACGGCACTAGCGGCGCCAAAACAATCCGCGCACGGACAATCGAGCTTCTGGAAGAAGTCGGCATCCGCGATCCCGGCGAGCGGCTCGGCAGCTATCCGCACCAGCTCTCCGGCGGGCAGCGGCAGCGCGTCATGATCGCCATGGCTCTCGCCAACCGGCCGGACCTATTCATCGCCGACGAGCCGACGACGGCCCTCGACGTCACGGTGCAGGCGCAGATCCTCACCCTGCTGAAGGGGCTGCAGGCGCGCTATGGGATGGCGATGCTTTTCATCACCCATGATCTCGGCATCGTCCGTCGCCTCGCCGACGACGTTGCTGTCATGCAGAAAGGCCGCATTGTCGAGTCCGGTCCAGCCCAGGATATCTTTGCAGCGCCGAAACATCCCTACACCTGCGCGCTGCTCGCGGCCGAGCCGAAGGGCGTTGCGCCCGCCGCCGATCGCAACGCCAAGACGATCGTCGCGGTCGACGATCTGAAAGTCTGGTTTCCGATCAAGAAGGGTCTGATGCGCAAGACCGTCGGGTCGGTGAAGGCGGTCGACGGCATCAGCATGGTGGTGCGCGAGGGGCAGACGGTCGGCGTCGTCGGCGAATCCGGCTCGGGCAAGACGACGCTCGGCCTCGCCATCCTGCGGCTGATCTCGTCGCAGGGCCGCATCGCCTATCTCGGCAAGCCGATCGAGGGCCTCGGCTTTACCGCGATGCGGCCGTTGCGCCGCGACATGCAGGTGGTTTTTCAAGACCCCTATGGCTCGCTGTCGCCGCGCCTGCCGATCGTGGACATCGTCGGTGAAGGGCTCGTGCTGCATAAAGCCAAGCTCAGCTATCTCGACCGGCGCGAGGCGGTCGCGCGGGCGCTGGCCGAGACCGGGCTCGATCCCGCCGTCATGGATCGCTACCCCCACGAATTTTCCGGCGGCCAGCGCCAGCGCATCGCCATCGCCCGCGCGATGGTGCTCGAGCCGAAGTTCGTGGTGCTGGACGAGCCGACCTCGGCGCTCGACATGTCGGTGCAGGCGCAGATCGTCGATCTGCTGCGCGACCTGCAGCAGAAGCGCGGCCTCGCTTACCTCTTCATCAGCCATGATTTGAAGGTGGTGCGGGCGCTGGCCAGCGACGTCATCGTCATGCGCAATGGCAAGGTGGTGGAGTCCGGGCCGGCGACGGAGGTTTTTGCTGACCCGAAAGACGCCTATACGCGGGCGCTGTTCGCTGCGGCGTTCCGCATCGACGCCGTGCCCGATGCGCCGGTGGCGCAGTAAGCCATCAGTCGGCGTCCGGGCCCGATCGCAGCTTCTTGACGCCCGACCGCTGTTTCTTTTCGTCGAGGCGCCTGACCTTCGACCCGAAGGTCGGTTTCGTTGCGACGCGATACGGCGTCCGCTTGGCCGCTTCCTGGATCAGCGCCACCAGACGCTCCAGTGCATCGGCGCGGTTGCGCTCCTGGGTGCGATGACGCTGCGCCGTGATGACGATCTCGCCGTTCTTGGTCGTGCGCCTGCCGGCCAGCGTCTGCAGCTTCGCACGCACATAGTCCGGCAGGTTCGGCGAGTTGCGCGCGTCGAACCGGAGTTGGACGGCGGTTTCGACCTTGTTGACGTTCTGGCCACCGGCTCCCGACGAGCGCATGAAGTCCTCATGCAGCTCCGTTTCACTGATGCTGATCTTGTCGGTGATTTTGATCATGCGAGGGCCAGCGGGTAAATCCGGGAGGATCCGGTCATTCGAAACGCCGTCTGCAAAGACACAGAAGCGTGTTCGCTGTCGACACGGTTCAGCAAGCGTTAACGCTGCTGCTTAGACTGGACTTAAAGAATTCGCGGCATTTTAGCGCTATGGCATGTCGCGTATCGCTTTTCGCCGCCGTCGCGGCTCTTCTCACCGTCGCAGGCTGCTCGAACTACGAGCGTCCGCAACGACCAGCATGGCGTGCGCAGGCGGAGAACGCCTGCATCGCCGAACATCGCGTTCACCTTTCCCGGTTCATTCAGCCGCGCACCCGCGACATCGACGGCCCGGGCATCTGCGGCCTGACCCACCCGTTCCTCGTCGGGGCGCTCAGCGGCGACCAGGTGCAACTCGATACCGTGGCAACCCTCGACTGCCCGATGATCGCAGCGCTCGACCATTGGGTCGCCGAAGTGGTGCAGCCCGACGCGCAGGCGCGCTTCGGCCAGGTCGTCACCCAAATCGACACGATGGGATCCTATTCCTGCCGCGGCATGAACGGCCAGGCCGGGGCCAAGATTTCGGAACATGCCTTCGGCAACGCGATCGACATCGCCGGCTTCAGGCTTGCCGACGGCCGCCGCATCACCGTCGTCCGCGACTGGACGCGCGGCGACGAGCAGACCCAGGCGTTTTTGCGCGATGTGCATGCCGGCGCCTGCTCGAGCTTCACCACGGTGCTGGGCCCGGGCGCCAACGTCTTCCATTACAACCACATCCACGTCGATCTCGCGATGCACGGCAACACGTCGTCGGGACCGCGCCGGATCTGCAAGCCGATCCCGCAGACCACCATCGCCGGTCCGCCGCGTCGCGACCTCCTGCCGGATCCGCCGATGGTCGAGGAAGAACAGGACATGGCCGACGGCAAGCCGCCGAGCGATCCGGAAAGCCTGCATCCCGGACCTGGCGGGTTGATCGCCGCTGCGCCGCCGGCATATCCCAGCCCAGGCTCAGCCTATGCCCGGGCACCTGAGCCGAGCCGTGGTGCGATCCGCGAGGACGGCGCTTTCGTCCCGGAAGGGTCGGCGCATGACTGGGACGCCACGTCGTCGATCCCGATGCGGCGCTAGCGCGAAGGCGCTATTCGTCTTCGCCGAAGCGGTTGGCGATGAGAGCAGCAATCGCGTCGAGCGCCTCTTCCGCATCGGCACCGTCCGCGGACACCAGGATCGTCGTCCCGATGCCGGCGCCGAGGGTCAGGATTCCCATGATCGAGGTGCCGCCGACCGTCTCGCCATTGCGCGTCACCGTCACGGCCGCGCTGAACTTTTCTGCGCACTGAACGAATTTCGCCGTCGCCCGGGCGTGAAGACCTTTGCGATTGATGATCGGCAGTTCGCGGCTGAGTTGTCCCGAGCCCGCCGCGGCGGCCTCCGCCTTCGGGTCCATCTCGGTCATTTGCCGCTGAGCACCCGGCTGGCGACGTAGATGTATTTGCGTCCGGCGTCCTGCGCCTGGATCACGGCCTGCTCCAGCGATGTGCCATCGCGTACCGACGCCAGCTTGATGAGCATCGGCAGATTGATGCCGGCAACCACTTCCACGTGCGCGCCGTTCATCACCGAGATCGCCAGGTTGGAGGGCGTGCCGCCGAACATATCGGTCAGTAGAACGACGCCCGATCCAGTATCGACCGCGGTGACCGCATCGACGATGTCGCCGCGCCGTCGTTCGATATCGTCTTCCGGCCCGATGGAGACGGTTGCAACCTGCTTTTGTGGACCGACGACATGCTCTAGCGCCGCCCGAAACTGCGTCGCGAGCTCGCCATGGGTCACAAGTACCATTCCGATCATCGGCAGGAACCAACCATTCGGAAACTCCGCGCGTCTGCGCCGTCGCTCATGATCCAATGCCTTTTTGAAGGCAAACGTGCCCCGTAAACAGCGCCAAGCGGCCGTTTGGGAGAGCTGATATATATGAGCGCGTTTTTGTTACCAATTCTAATCTTTTAAGCATTGAAGAGGTTCAGGCCGCACTTTAGAGCGGGGTGTGCCACCGATGTCGCGGCAAGCCATTCCAAAACACGCGCATAGCGCGCATCCCATCTCCCCTCCTTAACGAAGCAGAGCGACGGAAAGTTTTGGCCGACAAAGTCGCAGGTGGCGACGCACCCATCCGCGGCATCGGATCGTCCGTCGAGATCGACGATGGCGCGCACCGGGGCGTCGGCCCGAAAGGGCATCGCCAGAATGCCGTCACCCCGTTTTTCGATGCGACCGGCGATGCGAGGATGCGGCGCGACGACGATATCTGGTCCCCGGCGCGACACGATCAGCCGATCGTCACCGACCAGCATGATGGGCCGCTCGGGTTCGGACGCCGCGATCAGCCGCAGCGCCAAGGTGCTTTTCCCCGCCCTTGATGGTCCCCGGATCACCAGCCCCCAATCGCCGATCGCGACGGCGGTCGCGTGGATCGCGAAGGAAGCCAACTCATTCGGCATCGATCGACGCCGGCAGCCATACGGTGAACCGGGCACCCAGAATCGGCGGCGCCTCGTCGGGGTCCGGCGACGGTCCGACACGGTTCGCCGCGGTGATCCGGCCGCCGTGCGCCTCGATGATCTGGCGCGAGATCGAAAGGCCGAGGCCGGAATTCTGGCCGAAGCCATGGTTTGGGCGATCCGTGTAGAAGCGTTCAAAAATCCGCTCGAAGGCGTCGGCCGGAATGCCCGGGCCGTCGTCGTCGATGACGATCTCGTAGCCCTCGCGGCTAAGCTTGGTATCCCGTGCCAGACGCATCGCCACGCGAACGTTGCCACCCGGCTCCGAAAAAGAGCGCGCATTGTCGATAAGGTTGTTGAAGACCTGGCCGAGCCTTGAATCAAAGCCGAGGACGAGAAACGCGCAGGGCTCCTCGTCGTCATTGACGGCTTGGGCAACGTCGAGGCTGACTTCAATGTTGTCCTTGCCGGTTTCGTTGGCCATCGACGTCACAGCCTCCAGAACGGCCACCAGACTGACGTCGCGATTGTCGGCGCGGGCCAGTTCGGCATCGAGCCGCGAGGCGTCGGAAATATCGCTGATCAGGCGGTCGAGGCGGCGGACGTCGTGCTGGATCACTTCGAGAAGCCGTCCCTGCGACTCCGGCGTGCGGGCGATCGGCAGCGTTTCCACCGCGCTGCGCAAAGACGTCAGCGGGTTTTTGAGCTCGTGCGCCACGTCGGCGGCAAAGCTCTCGATCGCCTCGATGCGGTTGTAGAGCGCCTTGGTCATGTCGCGCAGCGACCCGGAGAGGTGCCCGATCTCGTCGGCGCGGCCGGTGAAGTCGGGGATTTCCTGGCGCGACTTGGTGCCCTTGCGCACGCGGTCGGCAGCCTCGGCGAGGCGGCGCATCGGCTCGGCGATGGTACCGGCGAGAAACAGCGACAGCATGAACATGATCGCCGCCGAGACCAGAAAGATACGCACGATCGTCCAGCGTTCCGACGCGATGATCGAATCGATGTCGCCGCCCTGCGTCGAGAGCAGCAGCGCCCCCTTGACCATCTGCAGGCGTTGGATCGGCACCGCAACCGAGATGATCGTATCGCCCTTGGCATTGACGCGAACGACGGACTGCACGCCACCGGCCAGAGCGCGGGCAACTTCCGCGTAGTTCTTGCCGTTGGGAGCGGCGAATTCGTCGTAATGCGGCGTATCGGTCTTGCCGAAGCGCCCCCTGACCGCGTTCCAGGTGCGCTCGATGAGCGTCATCGCGTCGTCCGCCGGCGCCGTCGCGGGCAAATCGTAGCGCGAGATCGTGGAGCGCCGGCTGAGCGACCGCGAATCGAGAAGGAGGTAGCCGTCCGGATCGAAAATGCGGGCGCGGGTCCGCGTCGGCAGAACCAGCCGGCGAAGCACCGGACCGATGCGTTCGGGATTGATCGAGAACTGCAGCGCGGGTTGGGTTTCGTCCAGCGCGCCACCGCTCTGGCCGGGCGTGAGCTGGAGCAGCTTTTCGGGATCGATGGTGATCGCGTCGGTCTCGACGCTCGCCGATGCCGAAATCGCCGCGGCTATGATCTCGCCCTGCGTCTGCAGGCTCTGCACGCGCGCGTCGATCAGCCCCTCGCGGAACTGGTTCACGTAGAGAAACCCGACGGCCAGGGCGACCAGGCCGCCGAGGTTCAGGAACACGATACGGCGAGTGAGCGACGAGGAAAACCGCGAGGAGATCGCACGCGACAGCGTCTTGCTGCGGCGGATCAGCTTGCGCCGGACCTTGCGGGTCCGTCGCATCGCATCACCGATCGGCGTCACGCCCCCTTGATGCAGGTCGACGCTCACGGCGTCAGACCGAAGCCGCAGGGCCCTGGCGAACCACTATTCCTTGAAACGATAGCCGACTCCATACAGCGTCTCGATCATTTCAAAATCGTCGTCGACCGATTTGAACTTCTTGCGAAGCCGCTTGATATGGCTGTCGATGGTGCGGTCGTCGACATAAACCTGATCGTCGTAGGCCGCATCCATCAAGGCGTTGCGGCTCTTCACGACGCCCGGACGCGTGGCCAAGGCCTGGAGAATGAGGAATTCAGTGACGGTCAAGGTCACCGGATCGTTCTTCCAAGTGCAGGTATGGCGCTCGGGGTCCATCTTGAGAAGACCGCGCTCGAGGATCTTGGCCTCGGATTCCTTCTGCTGCGCGGCCTCCTTTGGATTGGCGCGGCGCAGGATCGCCTTGACCCGCTCGACGAGCAGGCGCTGCGAAAACGGCTTCCGGATGAAATCGTCGGCGCCCATCTTGAGCCCGAAAAGTTCGTCGATCTCTTCGTCCTTGGACGTCAGGAAGATCACGGGAAGGTCGGATTTCTGGCGCAGGCGGCGCAGCAGCTCCATGCCGTCCATCCGCGGCATCTTGATATCGAAGATCGCGAGATCCGGCGGATTGGCCTTGAGGCCGTCCAGCGCCATCGACCCGTCTGTGTAGGTTTGGACGCGGTAGCCTTCGCCCTCGAGAGCGATCGAGACGGAGGTCAGGATGTTGCGGTCGTCGTCGACCAGGGCAATGTTTGGCATCGAGCACACTCACGCTTCATGTCAGGCCGCCGGGGGAGCAGGCGACGATTGGCTTGCTCGGCAGCTTGACCGCACCGCAGCGCCAAGACCCTTAGCGGAATTGGAGGCTGAAATGTGACGCCGGAGGGCTTTAGAATCGCTCAAGCAAGATGAGGCATGTCAAGGCAGACGTCAAATTATCGTGCAAAGCATGCACAGCGAAGTCGTCGGCCTGCTTTATTGCACGCATGCATCGAACAACCTGCCGGACATTAACCTTTGCTCTCGGCTCAATTGAAGGACACGGTTTCATCCCGCGTTCATGTTGTTGTCGGCGCCGACACTCCCGCACACGATGACTTGCGGGAGCGCCGACCAATCAATCTAGAAGTTGACGACCTTGTTATCGCCGACATGCTTTGGCGGCTCGCCGGTCAGCCGGGCCTTGGCGTAGCCGTACGCGTAGACCCACGCGGACGACGGCGCATCCCAGAATTCGGCCGTCTCGACCGTGACCTTGATGAGGGTGATCCCTGGATCGTCCGGGCCCTTCGGGAACCAGACGCGCATCGCCTCGCTCCACAGTTCCTTGACCTTGGCGGGGTCACGTACGGAATGCGCGGTGCCGGAAACGGAGATATAATTCTGATCCTTCGGCTCCGAATAGGCCAACAGCACCTGGGAATGATCGGCAATCTCGCCGAGCTTCGGCGCGCCTTCACGCGACGCGAACCAGAGTTCGCCCGCGAAATCCTTGTTCATGGCCGCCATCGGCCGCCCATGCAGCTTGCCGCCTTCACCAGTGGTCACCATAAGAGCGATCTTGATGTCTTTGATGAGTTCCCAGACCTTCTGACGGTCGTCGGTGGTGTTGGATTGCTCTACCATGTCGGTCTCCGTTCGAATTCATAGGCCGGAACAGACGCTTGGGAACGTTGGTTCCGTCACCACCGTGACGGTGACGCCCGGACGCATTGCGCGGCGCGTGCAACCTTGCCAATCCTGCGCTGCCGGAGGACGTCATGAACGAAGAAAATCTATCAGGCGAAGCGGGCGCGCCGGACGACGCGCAGGCGCGTCCTGGCGGGGACCCGGACTTCCAGCCTCTCGCTGAGTCGAGGCGCCTGCTCCGCAGCATCCGCGCCGGCACCCTCGCCACGTTGAACGGCTCGGGCGATCCTTTCGCGTCGCTGGTGAGCGTCGCCACCGAACCTGACGGCTCGCCGCTGATCCTCGTGTCGCAGCTCTCCTCGCACACCCGGCATCTCGACAAGGATCCCCGGGCATCCCTGCTGCTTGCCGAGACCGGCGAAGGAGACCCGCTGACCCATCCGCGGCTGACGATCACCGGCGTTGCGGAGAAGCTCGCCGAGCCGGCGGCACGTGCCGCCGCCCGGGACCGTTTTCTCGCGAAGCATCCGAAGGCCGCGCTTTACGCCGATTTTGGGGATTTCTCCTTCTGGCGCCTGGCGATGGACCAGATCCATCTCAACGGCGGCTTCGCCCGCGCCGCCCGCTTTCCCGCCAGGCGCATCCTGACCGAAACGGCCGATGCCGAAGCGCTGCTGGCGTCGGAAGCCGGCGCGATCGCGCATATGAACGCGGATCACGCCGATGCGCTGGCGGTGTACGCGCAGGTTTTGGCGGGCCAGCCGGCCGGCGCATGGCTGGCGACCGGTCTCGATCCCGATGGTATGGACCTCGCCTGTGGCGACCGCACGGCGCGGCTCGTGTTTCCGCACAGAGTGACGACACCGGGCGATCTGCGCATGGTGCTTGTGGCGCTCGCCAAGACGGCACGGTCGAGCTAATCCACCATCGGACATGATTAAAAGATAGGCAGAACACAGCGATACAGCCCATATGATGCCACCGCATATTGCGGTTGCATGGCTGCCATTCGGCATTCGCATCGCGGTACGACCGGCCATCACCAAGAAGGGCCTGAAACCGTGATCCGTCAACAATCTAGCACGGAACTTGCCTAACTCTTTTGCACAATTCCCTTGTGCAATGAGGCACCCATGCAAACGACCACGCTCGCTCCGCCCCCAGGCCGCCGATGGCTGCAACTCCTGCTCGGCCTGATCGTCATGATGTCGATCTCCAGCCCGCAATACGTCTGGACCTTCTTCACCAAGCCCTTGGCTGAAGCCACCGGCGCCACGCTGCCGGCGATCCAGGTCACGGCCTCCATCCTCGTCATTCTCCAGACTTGGCTGTCGCCCGGCCAAGGCTGGCTCATCGACCGCTTCGGTCCGCGCTTTCTCATCACGCTCGGTGCGGCGCTCAGCGGTCTTGGCTGGATCCTCGCCAGCCAGATCTCGTCGCTCTACGGCCTTTACGCCACCTACGGCCTGTTCTGCGGCGTCGGCACCGGCTTCGTCTATATCGGCGTCGTCGGCCTGATGGTGCGCTGGTTTCCCGAGCGCCGCGGCTTCGCCGTCGGCGTGGTTGCGGCGGGCTACGGCTTCGGCGCCCTGCTCACCACCTTCCCGATCGATTCGATGATGAAGGCCGAGGGCTTCCGCCCGACGCTGCTCACCTTCGGCATCATTTTGGGCGTGGTCGGCGTGCTCGCAGCGCTCTGCCTCCGCGTTCCGCACGCCGGCGATGTGGTCAACGCCGCCGAACTGCGGACCGGCGCGACCCCGAAAGAGATGCTGCGGTCGCCGATCTTCTGGCTGATGTTCCTGATGATGACGATGATGTCGACAGGCGGCCTGATGATCGTCTTCAACTTCGCCAGCTTCGCGCGCGATTTCGGCATTGCCGGCGCGGTGGTGTTCGGCACGGCGGCTTTGCCGCTGGCGCTGTCGATCGACCGCATCACCAACGGCCTCACCCGCCCGTTCTTCGGCTGGGTGTCCGATCGCATCGGCCGCGAAAACACGATGGCTTTGGCCTTCGGTCTCGAAGCCGTCGCCATCGCGGCGCTGCTTTACTTCCGGCATGACGCGACGATCTTCGTGCTGCTGTCGGGCGTGGTGTTCTTCGGCTGGGGCGAGATCTTCTCGCTGTTCCCCTCGACGCTCACCGATACGTTCGGCGAGCGCTACGCCACCACGAACTACGGCTTCCTCTATATGGCGCAGGGCATCGGTTCGATCCTCGGCGGTCCGCTTGCGGCCATGCTCAAGGGCTGGACCGGCAGCTGGGAGCCGGTGTTCTTCGTGATCATCGGCCTCGACCTCGTGACCGCACTCCTCGCCTTCTTCGTCCTCAAGGGGATGCGCGCGCGTCGGGGTAACTTTGCGCACGCCGAGCCGCTCGGAGCGCCAGCCTACAGCTGAGGCCAACGCCCTTCTTCCCCCGAGGAAGAAGGGCGCGAAAAATCAGGCGGCGGTCCAACCGCCGTCGATCGGCAGAATGGCGCCGGTGATGTTCTTCGCCATGTCGCCCGACAAAAAGATCGCGAAAGCCGCGACCTCGTCGACCGTGACGAACTGCTTGGTCGGCTGTGCGGCAAGGAGTACGTCGTTGATGACCTGCTCCCGGGTCAGCCCGCGCGCCCCCATCGTGTCCGGAATCTGCTTTTCCACCAGCGGCGTCCAGACATAGCCAGGGCAGATCGCATTGACGGTCACGCCGAAGGTCGCCGCCTCCAGCGCCACTGATTTGGTCAAGCCTGCGATGCCGTGCTTGGCCGCGACATAGGCGGACTTGTAGGGTGAGGCAACCAGCGCATGGGCCGAAGCCGTGTTGATGATGCGGCCCCACTTGCGCGCTTTCATCCCGGGCAGGGCTGCATGGATTGCGTAGAAGGCCGAGGAGAGATTGATCGCGATGATCGCCTCCCACTTGTCTGCGGGAAAGTCCTCGACGGGCGCGACATACTGAATGCCGGCGTTGTTGACCAAGATGTCGACCGAGCCGAAAGTCGCCTCGGCTTCGCGGATCATCGCGACGACGGCATCGCCCTTCGCCATATCGGCGCCGGAGTACCGCGCTTTGACGCCAAATTCCGCTTCGATGCCGGCGCGCGCCGCTTCGATCGCCGCGGGATCGCCGAACCCATTGATCACGACATTGGCTCCCTCCCTGGCATAGGCTCGCGCGATGGCGAGGCCGATGCCGCTGGTGGAGCCGGTGACGACGGCGGTCTTACCCTTGATCATGTCTGCCCCTCTGACGCTGGCCCCCGGCTCGTTTGGCGCGAGGGAGCGGATATTGGTATCGGTGCGATGAACCTTGCATGGCGACGAACATAGTGGCACCGCGTCATACGCACGTCACCAAAACAGAGCGACAGAGCAAGGTCACACCATGCTTGCGACCTGACCGCAGCGCTCATCGAGAGACGACAGGAGTTCGACCATGAATGCCGCCGCCGACCTGGCTCATCGTCTCCATGAGCAAGAGATCAAACTTCTCGCTCAACTCCGTGCCGCACGCCGGTCCCGCTCGGAAAAGGTCATCGAGGCCAATTGCGGCTTCGGCGAGCGGGTCGCCGACAAGGTCGCGGCGACGATGGGATCCTGGCCGTTCATCATCATCCAGACGGTGATCCTCGGCGTGTGGATCATCCTGAACGTCACCGCTTTCATCAGTCAATGGGATCCCTATCCGTTCATTCTGCTCAACCTCGCCTTGTCTTTTCAGGCCGCCTACGCGGCGCCGTTCATCATGATGAGCCAGAATCGGCAGGCCTCGATCGATCGGGCCGCTGCCCAGAGCGACTACGGAATCAATGCCAAGGCGGAGCTCGAGATCGAGTTGCTGCACCAAAAGCTCGATCTGCTTCGGGAGACGGAGGTTTCGGAGCTGATTCAGATCATCCGCCGTCTCGAGCTCCGGCTTCCGCAAGCCGTTGCAGAGGAGGCGGAGGCCGGACCGGCCTAGCGCCTTTCGCGCCGTAACACCGGTGGCTCCGCGACCACCGAAACGACACGCTTAAGGTGTGCACTCCGCAAAGTCGTTAAGCCTGTGTTAACTTTTATGCAGCGCGCAAGGGCGTGGCGATTGTAAAAGCGCCAAGATGCCGCCATATGGGCGGTAAAGCGAACTGGACTCCTTACTATGGCCGAATACACCTACCTCTATGCCGTTGGCGATGCCGTCATGTGCGAAATGATCCACGGCGCCAAGGGCTCGGCTTCCTGCAGCATCATGAAGCTGATGCCGCCGCTCGGCACCCAACTGCAATATCGCATCAAGTTCGACGACGAGAAGTTCGAGCGCGTGGTTGTCGAAGGCCAGCTGACGAAGCTCGAGGTCGCGGCTTAGGGTATCTGCAGGACTTACGACAGAGTATCGGTTTAAAGCATTTTGGTTCTCTTTTTGTTCTTGACGCTTTTCGGCGTTGGGGGCATTTTTGCGTCGGTCTGCACGATGGCAGACAAGCTGGCACATCCTGTTTGAGGGATTGTCGCCATGGGCTTGGACGTTTTTCTATTCAATCCGAGATTGCAGTCGGAAGAACCCAATGATTATTGGGACTGGGATGTCGTCACCGAAATCCTGGCTCGTGACGCAAAAGACCCCGATAATCTATACTTCTTTGAATATCCGGATGGTGGAGGCGCTGGCGAAGTCTTCGGTCTGGTCGAACGGCGTGATCAGAGCCTGACGTTCGCACACTTCGGTGGAAGAACGTTTATGGCGCGCATGTTTGAGATCACGCATCGTACGCGAAGTCTTATCTACTGGACGGATGGTGCTGCAAGCCCGCCCTATGGCGTCACGCATGAGGATCTTGTCGAAGCCGTGCCGGACGAATTCACCAAGGGTGAGCGGCCGCACTTGATCAGGGACCTCGACCACATGGCTGAGCTCATTGGGCGGCATAAACTGACACCAATGACCTACATCCACTGCATCTAGGCCAAGGCGCTCAATGCGCCTCGTCCCAGTTGTTCGCCGCCTTTGCGTCCACCTGGAGCGGCACGGAAAGCTGCACCGCGGGGTGCGGGGCATCCACCATCACCCGCCGGGCCACGGCGATCGTCGCTTCGACCTCGTCGTCGGGGACCTCGAACACCAGCTCGTCGTGCACCTGAAGCAGCATCCGCGCGCTCAACCGCTCGGCGGCGAGCGCCGCGTCCATCCGCACCATCGCCCGGCGGATGATGTCGGCGGCCGTACCCTGGATCGGCGCGTTGACGGCGGCGCGCTCGTTGAACGCGCGTTCCGACGGGTTCGACGCGCTGATCCGGGGATAATGGCAGCGCCGGCCGAACAGGGTTTCGACGTAGCCCTGCAGCCGGCAAACCGCCTTGGTCGAATCCATGAAGGCGCGGATGCCGGGAAAGCGCTCGAAATAGCGCTTGATGTAGGCGCCCGCCTCTTCACGCGGAATGCTCAGTTGGTTGGCCAGGCCGAAGGCCGAGATGCCGTAGACGATGCCGAAATTGATCGCCTTGGCGCGGCGGCGCACGTCCGACGTCATCGCCTCCATCGGCACGTTGAACATTTCCGACGCCGTCATCGCGTGGATGTCGTGGCCCTCGGCGAAGGCACTCTTCAGCTGCGGAATGTCAGCCATATGCGCCAGCAGACGCAACTCGATCTGCGAATAGTCAGCCGAAACCAGCTTGTGCCCCGGTGCGGCGATGAACGCCTTGCGGATTTTTCGGCCGGCCTCGTTGCGGACCGGAATGTTTTGGAGATTTGGCTCGGACGAGGACAAACGCCCGGTGGTCGTCGCCGCCAGGGCATAGGACGTGTGCACCCGGCCGGTATTGGGATTGACGAAGGTCGGCAGCGCGTCGCTGTAGGTCGATTTCAGTTTCGAGACCTGCCGCCATTCCAGCACCAGACCGGCGAACGGGTTGCCCTGCTCCGCGAGATCGTCGAGCACGCCGGCCGCCGTCGACCAGGCGCCGGTCGCCGTCTTCTTAGCGCCCGCCAGGCCCATCTTGCCGAACAGAATGTCGCCGAGCTGTTTGGGCGAGCCGAGATTGAAACTTTCGCCGGCGGCCTCGAAGATCTGGGCTTCGAGCCGCGCCATGTCCTGCGCGAACTCGCCGGAGAGGCGGGAGAGGATCTGCCTGTCGATGGCGATGCCGCGCTGCTCCATCTTCGCCAGGGTCGCGGTCATCGGGCGCTCGAGCGTCTCGAACACCGTGGTCATGCGTTCGGCCGGGAGGCGGGGCTTCAGCACGTCCCAGAGCCGCAGTGTGACGTCGGTATCCTCGGCCGAATATTCTGTGGCCTTGTCGATGGCGACACGGGCGAAGCCGATGAAGGTGCGGCCCGAACCGGCGACGGCGCCGAACTGGATCGGCTTGTGGCCAAAGTACTTTTGCGCCAGCACGTCCATGCCGTGGTCGGTGCGCCCGGCGTCGAGCACGTAGGACAGAAGCAACGTGTCCTCGACCGGCGCCACCTCGATGCCGTGCTGCTTCAGCACGTGCCAATCGAACTTCATATTATGCGCGATTTTCAGGACCGCGCAATCCTCGAACAGCGGTTTCAGCCGGGCGAGAACGGCGTCCAACGGCAGCTGTCCCGGCACGATTTCCGCGCCGCCGAACAAATCACCGCCGCCTTCGCCGATATGCTGGAGCGGGATGTAGCAGGCGGCGCCGGGCGCCGAGCACAGCGAAATGCCGACGAGCTTCGTCGTCAGCGGATCGAGCGACGAGGTCTCGGTATCGATCGCGAGGCGGCCGGCGTCTTTCGCCGCGGCGATCTCGGCGTCGAGCGCCTCCAGCGTCGTGATGGTCCGGTATTTCGCGTGATCGAAGGGCGCGCCCATCGCCGCCGCCGCCCTCTGAGCCGCGAGTTCACCAGGACCCGTGGTGATCGCCGCCTTGGGCGCCTGCTCGCCATAGCGGGCATTGCGCGCCGGGCCATCGAAGGGCTTGGCCTCCGCCGTGGTCGCCGCAAAGCCCGGCTCCGGCATAGGCATCGCTTCGCCGTTGCGCCCACGCCACCCGGCATGCCCGACGAAGGCAGGATCGGCCTCGATCTCCGCCGCTTCGACCCCAAAAATTTCGGCGGCGCGCTTCGCCAGCGTGGTGAATTCCATCGCCTTGAAGAATGCGACAAGCTGCTTGCCGTCCGGCTGGGCCAGACCGAGGTCGTCAATGGAGGTCAGCACCGCGACGTCGCGCACCAGCGTCACGAGTTGCTTCGACACCTTGATCAGCGCCACGCTGTCGGGGTCGGTCAAAATCTCGCGGCGCTTCGGCTGCTTGATCTCGCGGGCACATTGCAGAAGCGTGTCGAGATCGCCGTATTCGTTGATCAGCTGTGCCGCGGTTTTGAGCCCGATGCCGCGGGCGCCCGGCACGTTGTCGGTGGAATCGCCGGCCAACGCCTGCACGTCGACGACGAGATGCGCCGGGACACCGAAATAGTCCTGCACCTCGGCCTCGCCGATGCGGCGCTCGGCGCGCGAGCCCGCGGCCTTCTGGTCGCCGGAGGCCGGATCGTACATCGCGACACCGGGCTCGATCAGCTGCATCAGATCCTTGTCGGCGGAAATGATGAGCACGTCGGCGCCGCGCTCGCGCGCCTGCTTCGCGTAAGTGGCGATGAGATCGTCGGCCTCGTAGACGTCCTGCTCGACCGGGAGCAGGCCGAAGGCGCGGACGCTGTCGCGCATCAGCGGAAATTGCGGGATCAGGTCGTCGGGCGGCTCGGAGCGGTTGCCCTTGTAGGGGGGATACAATTCCTTACGGAACGAGTTCTCCGACTTGTCGAAGATGATCGCCAGATGCGTCGGCTTGATGCCGGCCGCGCCCTCGTTGATGAACTGGAACAGCTTGGTGCAGAACAGCCGCACCGCCCCGGTCGGCAGCCTATCGGAACGATAGTTGTACTTCGCGTCCTGGCGGATCGACTGGAAATAGGCGCGGAAGACGAAGGACGATCCATCAACGAGAAAGACATGATCGCCGGCCTGGAGTGGGCGCGGGGCTTGGGTCGGTTCTGGGGCAAGGGCTGACATGGCCGGGACCATAAAGACTCTCGCCGCCCCGATCTATGCCCTGTCGCGGTATCCGTCCTCAAAGGTCGTTGCGCGGACTGCCCATGAAGCCGAGATCGCCTTGCTCGATCGAGCGCGACCAGGACGTCGGCACCGAGGCGGCAGCTTATCCCGAAAGGTTGATGGTGCATGGTGCCTGCAAAGGCACCCAGACATTGAATTCAGACAATCTTTGTTCTTAGGTCGCCGCGGGGGACGCGCAGCGCTTGAGGCCATCGATGACGCGAGACGAAAGTCCCACGTTCGTGTTCCATATCGGCCTCGAACGGACGGGCAGCACGTCGTTCCAGCGGTTTTGCACCACCAACGCCGCGCAGCTTCAGCGCAGTGGCATCCTCTACCCGACCAAGTCGCCGGCGTTTCGCGTCGATAACCATGGGCCGCTCGTTGCCGGCTACCTCGCAGCCCACTGTGCCGATCCGGATTACGCGATTCACTCGACTTTGGCGGCGAAAGCCACCGTGCTGCAGTCCTTGTTCAAGAATGTGGCGAAGCAGTCACCAGACATCGTCCTGATCAGCAGCGAGCATTTTTCCTCCCGTTTCGAGCCGGCGGACATCGAAGCGCTGGCGCAGGACTTCGCCGGCCGCCGGTGCAAGATCCTCCTCGTCGTCCGCGACCACCGGCAGCGCTTTTTTTCAGCCTATGCCACGAGCGTCATGAGCGGCCGCCATCTCACTGTCGAAGAGTACGCCGAAGAGGTTCTGGCGCCGGAGAATCATTATCTTCGCTACCGGGCGATCATCGAGATGTGGGAGGGCGCGTTCGGCAAGGACGCGATCGTAGTCAAACCTTACCGGTCCGACGACGGCCTGATTCACTCTCTGCTCGAAAGCGTTTCGTCTCGGCCTGTGGCGGTCTCCTCGTCCAAGGCTTACGACGACAACCGGTCGCTGGGACCGAGTTGCACCGAAGCCTTGCGTCTTGCCAATCTAGCCCTCGCAAGCCGGTTCTGCGGCCCGTCGCGGTCGTACTGGTCCTGGCTGCAGAAGCGGTACTGCGAAGTCCGGATGAAGCGATGGCTGGTCGCCGCCGCGGGAACGCGCAATCGCGAACCGTGGCATCTCGGCGCGGCGCACCTTGCACGGCTCGACGCCATCGCGGCAGAGGACACGGCCTGGCTGGCGGAAAATTACGGCGTGACGCTCTCGGCGTCGCCTTCGGGGCCGCGCCAGCCGCAATCGGCGCAAAATCCCCTCGATGCGACGCAGATTCTGGCGCAAGCCCTGCAGGACCGTATTTTGGGGCAGTGGAATCTGGTCGACGCGGCCATGCCGGCCCTGATACCCGTAGCGCGTCTTTGGCACCGATGGCGCATGAAAGGGTTGTAGGCAGTGCAATCCGCTGCGCTTCAAGCCGGGGTCGGAATGCCATAGCATTCTGCCCTGTAACGACCGTGCCATGACCTTGATCGAAAACACCGTCCCGCAAGTTTCGGTCTCCGGCCGTCAGGAGGAGCGCTTTTTTGCGCCGGAACGTCCCGACGCGTTCTGGTCCCGGTCGCGGTTCATCGCCCTTGTCGCCCTTGTCCTCATCATCCATGCCTCGGTGATCGGCTACTTTCTGTATCGCGACGCCACGGCGCCGACGCCGGCGCCAGCGGCCGAAGAGACCCCCGTCGAGGTGGTGCAGGAGCCGCCGCCGCCGCCACCTCCGCCGCAGCAACAGAAGAAACAGCCGCCGCCGCCGGAGCCCAAGCAGCAGCCCAATCAGGACATGTCGGAAAAGCCGGCCTCGAGCGCCCCCCGCGCGCCGAGCGAGACCGCCGTCGACACCAAGATGACCGATGCCAAGACCGAGGCGGCGAAAACCGCGGCCCCGCCGCGCGATGGCCAGGCCGATCCGGCCAAGGCGGCCGCGACCGCGCGGGAGCAGCCGGCGGCGCCGCAACCCAAGACGGCGGCCGCACCGAAGCTCGAAGACGACAAGCGCGACGCCGAAGCCCTCGACAAGCTGAAGCCCGACCTGGAGGACAAGCCGGATGCCGAGGAGGCCAAGGCCGATCCGAAGACCCAGGCCACCGAGGCGGCCCGCCAGCGCTCGGGCCTGTCCGACGTCGAGGTCAACCGGTTCGCCGCGACCTCGAAGATGCAGGACTTTCCGCCCGGCACCGAAGACAATCGCTATTTCGCGATCGTCTACGGCAAGATCATGAGCAAAAACCGCTATCCGACGAGTGCCGCGGCGCGCCACGGCGAGCACGGCATCGTCAGCGTCACCTTCGTGGTCAACTACATGGGCAATATCGAACGGCAGGAGGTGACGGAGAGCAGCGGCCAGCCGCACCTCGATGCCATCGCGATGGCGACGGTCCGGGCCGCGGCGCCGTTTCCATTTCCGCCGGGATCGGGATCGCTCGTGTTGATTTGGCGGGCCGATTTCGAGCCGTGACGTGTCGTCGACATCTCGCTGCCGCATTCAACTGCGCTACAGCAGCCGGCTGATTTCGAACGAAGGGGAGTTGGACGTGACAGCGGACCACCTGGTACGAGCCGCCGGGCGAGCGGATCTGCCGCGGCTTGCGCCGATGCTTGCCGCCGCGTTCCAGGACGATCCGGTGATGGCCTATATCTTTCCCGATCCGGTGGTTCGTCGCGCGCGTCTGCCCGGTTTCCTGAGCGTGATCTTCAACTCCGATCTGCCGGCCGGGGCGTGTTTCATGACGGCCCAGGGCGAGGCGGCGACGACGTGGCGTGCGCCGGGCCGTGGTCATCTTTCCTTTCGCGAGATGCTGCAGCAGGCGTGGCCCTGGATTGCGACGTCGCGGACGGCCTTGGCCCGCGCCCTGATCGTCAGCGCCGCGAGCGACGCCAATCATCCGAAGGGACCGCACTGGTATCTTCACATTGCGGGATGCGCGCCGCAGGCCCAGGGCAAAGGTTTTGGGGGCGCCGCAATCCGTGCCGGCCTGGCGCGCAGCGATGCCGCGGGTATCGCGGCTTATTTGGAAACAGCAAACGAAGCTAATCTTCCGGTTTACAGTGCACTCGGTTTTCGGGTAACCCATGACTGGACTGTCGGGAGCGGCCTGCGATGCTGGTCGATGCTGCGAAACGCCCGTACGTCAAGCGCTTTAACCACTTAGCCGCCGCCGTCTTAGTGTTTCGCCGCTCCGAGTGGTAATCTCACAAGCGCAGTGCTTTGTCCGTCGTGATCTCCGCATCGCCGAATCACGGTCGCGTCATTTGGATGCATAGAAATCCGACGTTGGCGCGATATTCACAATAATTACGTGCTAATTCGATTTGGCAAGCGCTCATCTATTGCAATAAAACGCGTTAGGGCCCAAATCGGTGCCAGATCAATTCAGAATTGGAGAACGTGAATGAGTGAGATGGCTATGCAGGGCGAATATCTCGAAATGGCAGCGAATATTGTCTCGGCCTTCGTCAGCAACAATTCCGTGCCCGCGAGCGAGTTGGCCTCGCTGATCCAGTCGGTACATGCATCAATCCAGAATATCGCGGGCATCGGAACACCCGCTCCGGTTGTTGAGCCGCAAGAGCCTGCCGTTTCGATACGGAAGTCGATTACACCCGAGTTCATTATCTGTCTCGAGGACGGCAAGAAGTTCAAATCATTGAAGCGTCACCTGCGCACGGCGTACGATCTTTCGCCTGATCAGTATCGTGCGAAATGGGGTCTTCCGCGTGACTATCCAATGGTTGCACCGGCCTATGCCGCTGCGCGTTCGGCGCTTGCCAAGCAGTCCGGCCTCGGCCAGCCGCGCAGCGCCGCGCCCGAGAAGGCGAAAGCCAAGGCGATGGACGGCAAGGCATCGGCCGTCAAGCGCGGCCGTGGCCGCCCGCGTTCTATCGCAGCCTGATTCTGTACGGGCGGGGTGCAGGCCCCGCCCTCTTCAATGGACGTCCGACGATGACCGTTGAATTTCCGCTTTCAGCATCGCCATTTCGGCCTCCAACACCGCGATCCGCGCGTCGCGCGCGGCAAGGCTCGCTGCGACATCCATTGCCTCGAAGCGCTGCGGGATGTGCTGCGGACAATTGATGTCCCATGCCGTCACCGTGAACAGGATCACCTGCTCCGGTCGTGCCTCGTATGGGGCCGGCATCAGTTTCGCGGCCAGCGCCGGATCGTTCTCGACGACGCGCGCTTCACCCCAGATTTTGACCCGTCGCCTTGCCTGATAATCGATCAGAAACAGCACGGCTTTCGGATTCTCGGTGAGGTTGCCCTGGCTGATATATTGTCGGTTGCCGGCAAAATCCGTGAAACCGATAGTCGTCTCGTCCAAAACCTTGAGGAAGCCCGGCGGGCCGCCGCGATGCTGAATGTAGGGTTGCCCCTCGATGCTTGCGGTGCCGAAGAAGACGCTGATCTGGCTCTCGATAAAGGCCGCGAGATCAGGTGTGATCCGCGTCTGCCAACCGCCGCGCCGCTCCATGCTGGCATAGGCGTGCCGCGAACCCTTGCGTGTCTGGATTGCTTTCACGGCTGGCGTAAAAGCGACATCGCTGGAAAAGCGCAGGCTCGCGTCCATGGTTTGAATCCTTACAAGCCGAGATCGCTGAGCGACGGATGGTCGTCCGGCCGACGGCCCTGAGGCCAGTGAAATTTCCGGTCGGCTTCCGCGATCGGCAGGTCGTTGATGCTGGCGATACGAATCCGCATCAGGCCCTCGGCATCGAATTCCCAGTTCTCGTTGCCGTAGCTGCGAAACCACTGCCCCGCTGCGTCATGCCATTCGTAGGCGAAGCGCACCGCGATGCGGTTCTCGTGATAGGCCCAAACTTCCTTGATTAGGCGGTACTCGAGTTCGCGGTCCCATTTGTCCTTCAGGAACGCTTCGATCTCTGCGCGCCCCTTTAGAAAGACCGACCGGTTGCGCCAGACGCTGTCGGGCGTATAGGCCAGCGCCACCTTGGCGGGATCGCGGCTGTTCCAGCCATCCTCGGCGCCGCGCGCTTTCTGGGCGGCCGTTTCGGCTGTGTAAGGCGGGAACGGAGGACGGCTCATGATGATGATCCTTGCTGACGGTGGGACCGATCCAACCGCGCAAGGAACATAGTCCCTACCGGATCGGCGCGGTATCTGGCATGATCAGGAGGCATGCTCCCGAAAAATGGAAAGCCATGGACCGGCTCGACGCAATGTCTCTCCTGCTGACGGTGGTGGATGCCGGGAGCCTGTCCGCGGCCTCGCGACGGCTTGGCATGCCGCTGGCCACGGTCAGCCGGCGGATTGCCGACCTCGAGGGGCACCTGAAGACACGGCTGCTCAACCGCACGAGCCGGACGATCGCCTTGACCGAATCGGGCCAATCCTACGTCGAAGCCTGCAAGCGCATTCTCGAACAGGTCGACGAGGCCGAACGGACCGCGGCCGGCGAGTACAGCGTGCCGAAGGGCGATCTCACGCTGACCGCACCCGTGGTCTTCGGCCGGCTGCATGTGCTCCCTGTCGCCATCGCCTTCCTCGAAGCCTATCCCGATATCGACCTGCGGCTGGTGCTCGCGGATCGCCTGATCAATCTCGCCGAGGATCACGTCGATCTCGCCGTGCGGATCGCCGCCCTGCCCGACAGCGGGCTGATCGCCACCCGCGTCGGCTCGATCCGCCGCGTCGTCTGCGGCAGCCCGGCCTACCTTGCGCGGCGCGGCCGGCCGGACCGCCCCGACGATCTGCGCGACCATGACTGCGTCACCTACGGGGGTCTCACGGCGTCGCATGCCTGGCGGTTCACCAATGGCAAGGACGAGACGATCGTCCCGGTGCATTCCCGGCTGACGGTCAACACGGCCGAGGCCGCGATCGATGCCGCCGTGGCTGGCCTCGGCCTGACGCGTGTCCTGTCGTACCAGGTGGCGGACGCCCAGCGGAGCGGGGCACTCGAACGCGTGCTGCAGGCGTTCGAGCCGGTGCCTTGGCCGGTCAGCCTCGTCTACGTCGGGCAGGGGTTGTTGCCGCTAAAACTGCGAGCGTTCCTGGATTTCGCCATTCCGCGGCTGAAGGCGCGGCTGGCCCAGCAGGCCGACTGACTCAGGCCTCGTCGTCGACCGCCCATTGCGCCCGCGCGCGCAGCTTTTCCGTCTCGCTCTTCAACTGGCCGCAGGCCGCAAGAATATCGCGACCGCGCGGAGTGCGCACCGGACTGGCGTAGCCGGCATTAAAGACGATGTCCGAAAAACTCTCGATCGCCTCCCAGTCCGAGCATTCGTAGGTGGTGCCGGGCCAGGGGTTGAAGGGGATCAGGTTGATCTTGGCCGGAATGCCCTTCAGCAGCCGCACCAGTTCGCGCGCCTCGGCGGCCGAGTCGTTGATGCCCTTCAGCATCACGTATTCGAAGGTGATGCGGCGGGCGTTCGACGCGCCGGGATAGTCGCGGCAGGCGGCGAGCAACTCGGCGAGCGGATACTTCTTGTTGAGCGGCACCAGCACGTCGCGCAGGTCGTCGCGGACCGCGTGCAGCGAGATCGCCAGCATGGGGCCGGCGTCGCGGCCGAGCGGGCCGATCTGCGGCACCACGCCGGCGGTCGACACCGTGATCCGCCGCCGCGATACGGTCAGCCCGTCACCGTCGGATATGACGCCGACCGCTTCGCGCACCGCATCGAAATTATACAGCGGCTCGCCCATCCCCATGAAGACGATGTTGGAGACCGCGCGGGAGCCTTCGCCAGGAATGAGGCCATCGGTCGGCGCGGTCAGACCGGGATAGTCGCCGAGCCGGTCGCGCGCCACGACGAGCTGCGCGACGATCTCCGCCGAACTCAGGTTGCGTACCAGCTTTTGGGTGCCGGTGTGGCAGAAGGCGCAGCTCAGGGTGCAGCCGACCTGGCTCGAAATGCACAGCGTGCCGCGGTCGTTCTCCGGAATGTAGACGATCTCGACCTCGGACCCGAGGCCGCCGGCGGTGCGATCGAGCTTGTTCGGTGCCAGGCGCACCAGCCACTTGCGGGTTCCGTCCTTGGAGACCTGCTCGGTGACCACGTCCGGGCGCGCCAGCGTATAATGGTCGGCCAGCGTCGCGCGCAAGACTTTGGAGACGTTGAGCATCACGTCGAAGCTCTGCGCGCCTTGAAAGTAAATCCAGTGCCAAAGCTGGGCGACACGCATCTTGCGCTCGCGCTCCGGCACGCCGACGGCCCCAAGCGCCTCCGCCAGCTCGACTCGGGTCAGGCCGAGAAGCGGGGTTTTGGGCAGCGCGGCGACGATAGCCGGCGCGGCTTGGGACAGATCGAATGCGAGGGACATGCGGTTCGATAGCACGAAGTGGCGACGGGCTCCAGCATCGTCTTCCGCGTCACCGTGCCGACACGCTTTCGGTCGACAAACGCAAGTGTCTCAAGTCCGGAGCCCGCCGTGTCCAAGCTGCCTTACGCCACCGCTGCCGTTGCCTTGTTCCTCTGCGGCGCGACCGCCGCGCAAGCCCAGCAGGCCGACGACGACACCAACGCGATCGACGATCGGCCGCACATCACCGTCATCGGCACCGCGGCCGCCCAAATGGTGCCGGACCTCGCGGAGATCAGCTTCGGCGTCATCACCGAAAAGCCGGGAGCCGCGGAGGCGTCCGCCGAGAATGCGCGGGTCGCCGAGAGCGTCATCGATGCGGCCAAGGCACAAGGGGTCGAAGCCCGGGATATCCGCACGCAGGCGGTCACGCTGACCCAAGTCTTCGACGAGATCCACGACGCCAACGGCCGCTTCACCGGGCGCAAGCCGCGCGGCTTTTCCGCCGAGAACACGATCGCGGTCCGCGTGCGGGCGCTCGACAAGGCCGGAGCCCTGGCACAAAGCCTTATCGGCAAGGGCGCCACGCAGTTCAACGGCATCAGTTTTTCCGTCGAGCACCCCGAGCCTGTACAGGACAGGCTCCTCGGCGAGGCCGTGCGTGACGCCAGGCGAAAAGCCGGGATCGCCGCGGAGGCCCTGGGCGTCAAACTCGGCCCCGTGCTTCTGATCGAGCGGCCAGGTGCGGACACCGGCGGCGCGCCGGTCTTCGCCAAAGGGCGGATGATGGCGGCGATGGCGCCGGCCCCAGCCGTGCCGGTCGAGGCCGGCACGGAGACGCTGTCGAGCGAGATGGAAGTCACCTGGGCCCTGGAGCCCTGAACCGGCTAGCCGTCGCGTGAGTCGCCCTCGAAGCGACGGCTCGGTCTGGCCTCCAGAGCCTCCATCGGCTCGGGGCGAGGAAACTGGACCAGGCGGCAGCGGTGTGCCGCCGGGCTGGCAAGCATGTGCGCCAGGACCGGTTGCAGAAGCTGGGTATAGAAGGCCTTCATCAGGATCGCATTGGCGCCCTGGTGGATCGCCTCCACCCAGTCGCGACCGCTGCGATCGAGTGACATGCCGACCACGAGCGTCGCGCCAGGCCCAAAATCCTCCAACGCATCCCACACGGGCTGGTAGGGGCGGGCAATCTCCATCATGACGATGTCATAGGCGCCATTTTCGATGCGTTCGTGCGTGTCGCGCGTCGTCGTCGCCTCGTCCACGGCGCAAAACCCAAGCTTGTTCAGCTGCCTGCGGAGCCCGGCGCGGTACGTTTTATCCGCGTCGGCGATGAGCACGCGCAGGTGAGGCGCGATCCAGATATCGGAACATGGCATCGAAACGGCCCCATCAAGCTCGCGTTAACTTTGCACCAGCAATGGGGCGGCGGAGATTCCCTTTGCGTAAAGACGGACGCTAAGATTTTAGCGACCTGCTTGGTTAACGCCAGTTGTCCTCAGCTTTCGCATAATCCTTTCGTTTTAAAGGCTTCGATCATCTTTACGCCTGGGAAGGGTTCAAGGCGCCGCCGCCACTGGCCTGAATCGGGAGCAGCACACGCCCGTCGAGGTGGCAGGGACTGGCGCATCGTTAAGGATTTGCGGTATGCGGCAGCATGGCCGGGTTAACCGGCCTTCGGCTTCAAAGCGTCCGCCAGGCTGATCGTTGCCGACCCCCGTTTGGCTGGCTTCTGCTGGCTCTCGTGCGGCGCCCAGCCCGAGAGCGAGATGACCTCGAAGGTCGCGCGGATCCGCCCGTCCGGGTCGGCGAAACGCGCGGCATACAGCGCTGCCGCTTGGAGGAAGAGCAGGCGGGACGTCGGCCGTCGGGTTCGATCGACGAGCGGATTCGTGGCGCCCATCGCCCGCAGATCGCGCATCAGGCCGAACAGATTGTCGTAGCGGACGATGACGACGTCACTGTCGGCGACGGGAAGGGCAAAGCCCGCGCGCTGCAGCAGCCCGCCCATGTCGCGCACGTCGGCAAACGGCGCCACGCGGGGGCTGACGCCGCCGGTCAGAGCCGTCTCGGCCTCCGTCAGAACCGTGCGGAGTTCGTGCAACGTGCGCCCGCCGAGCATCGCGCCTAGGAACAAGCCGTCCGGTTTCAGCGCGCGGCGGATCTGAACGAGTGCGCCGGGAAGGTCGTTGGCGCTCTGCAGCGCCAGGGCCGAGACCGCGAGATCGCAGGTCTCGGGGGCAAGCGGCAGGATTTCGAGATCACCGATCGTGGTCGTCCCCGCGCTGCCTGGTGCAGGCAGCGGGGCGATGCGGGTCGTCGTCGCATCGGGAAAGCGCGCGGCGAGCCGCTGCGCCAAGCCGGAACTCGGCGTGCCGATGTCGACGATCGCGGCGAACCGCTTCTGCACCACGGCCAAGCGCTCGTCGAGATCCTCGACGACCCGGGTCAGCAGGAAATCGGCCGGCCCCTGCGCGAGAGCTCGTTCAAGCCGACGGCGCAGCAGAGCGCGATCGAAAATGGGCGGAGGCGCTGTCACCAGATCCGCGGCACGATCCCGTCGAAGACGGTGTCGGCCGAGATTAGCGGCATGGCATAATGGAGCGCTGTCGCCGCAAGCATGCGATCGAACGGATCGCGGTGCGTCCAGTCGAGCCGGCCAGCGGCGAGACAGATGGCTTGATCCAATGCTGCGACCTTCCCGCCTTGCTCGCCAACCAAACCAAAGAGGTCATCGACGAACGGAGCCATCTGTGGCCATTTATTCAGCCGGACCTTCTGACTGATTTCGTAGAATGAGATCGGACTGACGTAGACAGAATCTGCTTCGTCAACGGCCGCTCGCGCTGCTGAAGACAAACGCGTTTCGCCGACGATGATCCACGCCCATGCATGCGTGTCCAGAAGCACTGCGGTCAGGGACCGCCCTCCCAGAGCTGCAAATCATCCTCGCTCATCGGCTCGAAGAAATCGGGCCCTTCGCCGAGATTCCTATCGGCCCAGATGCCGAGCTTGAACTTAACCCTAGGAGGGATCGGCACCAGTTTCACCATCGGCACCGCATCCCGCGCGATCACGACTTCTTCGCCGTTCTGCGCCGCCTCGATCAGTTTGGCGAGGTCGGCCTTGGCCGTGTCGATCGAAACCTGCATCGCCCGCTCCTTTGTAACGGTTCGCGCCGAGAAGCGAACCGCCGGGATCAAGCCGAGAACGCCACCTTCAGGATCTCGTAGCTCTTGCCGCCGCCGGGTGTGTTGACCTCGACGGTATCACCCTTCTTCTTACCGATCAGCGCGCGCGCCGTCGGCGAGGTGATCGACACCTTGCCGCTCTTCACATCGGCTTCGGATTCCCCGACGATCTGGTAAACCTTCTTCTCTTCGGTATCCTCATCGACGAGCGTCACCGTGGCGCCGAACATGATCGTCGAGCCGGACAGCTTGGCAACGTCGATGACCTCGGCACGGCTCAGCTTGTCTTCGAGCTCGGCGATGCGGCCTTCGTTGAGGCTCTGGGCCTCCTTGGCGGAGTGATACTCGGCGTTCTCGGAGAGGTCGCCATGGGAGCGCGCTTCGGAGATCGCCTCGACGATCCGCGGGCGCTCGATCTGCTGGCGCTTCTTCAGTTCCGTTTCCATCGCGGCATAGCCGCCCGGAGTCATCGGGATCTTGTCCATGGTCCGATCTCTTTTTGGTTCTACGTAATACACACCGATCCCGACCCCCGTCGGCAGACGGGAATCAGGCGAAATAATCCTGGAGGGCGCGGACTTCGAGATCGCCCGCCTTGTAGGCGCGGATCCCCTGAGACGCCGCGACGGCCCCAGCTAGAGTGGTATAGTAGGGCACCTTATGCAAGAGGGCCGCGCGACGGAGCGAGCGCGAATCGGACAAGGCCTGCGCCCCATCGGTTGTATTGAACACCAGCTGGATCGTGCCGTTGGTAATCGCGTCGACCACGTGCGGCCGGCCCTCGGACACCTTGTTGATCTTGACGGCCGGGACGCCGTTGGCCTCCAGGTATTTTGCCGTGCCGCCGGTGGCGCGGACGGAAAAGCCGATCTCGGTCAGCATCCGCACCGTTTCCAGCACGCGCGGCTTGTCGATGTCGCGGACGGAGACGAAGACGGCCCCCTGGGTCGGCACCTTGGTGCCGCCGCCGAGCTGGCTTTTGGCGAAGGCGATGCCGAAGGAGCGGTCGAGGCCGATGACCTCGCCGGTCGAGCGCATTTCCGGCCCCAGAACCGTGTCGACGCCGGGGAACCGGGCGAAGGGGAACACGGCTTCTTTCACGCCGACATGGTCGTACGCCATCGGCTGCAAGTCGAAGCTCGCCAACGTCTCGCCGGCCATGACCCGCGCCGCGATCTTGGCGATCGGGCGCCCGATGACCTTGGCGACGAAGGGGACCGTGCGCGAGGCCCGAGGGTTCACCTCCAAGACGTAAATTTCGCCGTCCTTGATGGCGTATTGCACGTTCATCAGGCCACCGACGTTGAGCGCCAGCGCCATCTTCCGCGTCTGTTGCTCGAGCTGGGCGATCATCTCGGGCGACAGCGAGCGCGGCGGCAGCGAGCAGGCGCTGTCGCCGGAGTGGATGCCGGCCTCTTCGATATGCTCCATGATGCCACAGATGAACACGTCTGTGCCGTCGCAGAGCGCGTCGACGTCGACCTCCGTGGCATCGCTAAGATAGCGGTCGAACAGCAGCGGGTTGCTGCCGAGCACCGTGTTGATCTGGCCGGTCTTGTCGTTGGGGTAGCGGGCCTTGACGTCGGAGGGCACAAGACCTGGCAGCGTGTCGAGCAGGTAGTCGCCGAGTGCACCCTCGTCGCGCAGGATCGCCATGGCGCGCCCGCCGAGGACGTTGGACGGCCGGGCGACGAGCGGCAGGCCGAGATCGCGGGCGACAACGCGGGCCTGCTCGACGGAATAGGCGATGCCGTTCTTAGGCTGGCGCAGCCCAAGCTTGTCGAGCAGTCGCTTGAACCGATCGCGATCCTCCGCAAGGTCGATGGAATCCACCGAGGTGCCGAGGATCGGAATCCCGGCCTTTTCCAGTGCCGGCGCCAGCTTCAGCGGGGTCTGCCCGCCGAACTGGACGATGGTGCCTTTCAACGTGCCGTTCGAACTCTCGACGGCCATGATTTCGAGCACGTCTTCGGCGGTGAGCGGCTCGAAGTAGAGACGATCCGATGTGTCGTAGTCCGTCGACACCGTCTCCGGATTGCAGTTGACCATGATGGTTTCAAAACCCTGGTCGCGCAGGGCGAACGAGGCATGGCAGCAGCAATAGTCGAACTCGATGCCTTGGCCGATACGGTTGGGGCCGCCACCGAGGATGACCACCTTCTCGCGATCCGTCGGATGCGACTCGTCGGCCGGGACGCCGCCGAAGGGCTCGGCATAGGTCGAGTACATGTAAGGGGTCGGCGAGGCGAACTCGGCGGCGCAGGTGTCGATGCGCTTGTAGACCGGGCGAACGCCCAGGGCGTGGCGCTTGGCCCGCACGTCGGTCTCGCTGGCGCCGGACAGGGTGCCGAGGCGGGCGTCGGAAAAGCCCGCGGCCTTGAGCAGCCGCATGTTGCCGGCGTCACCCGGCAGGCCATGCTTCTGCACCTTCTTCTCGAGGTCGACGATCTCCTGCAGCCGCTCGATGAACCAGGGGTCGATCTTGCAGGCCTCGAAGATTTCGTCATGGGGCATGCCCTGGCGCAGCGCCTGGCCGACCACAAGCAGCCGGTCCGGCGTCGGGCGGCCGAGCGCCGCGCGCAGATCGTTGCGGTGATCCTTCTCGTCGCCGGTGTTCTGGCCTTCGATCTCGATCTCGTCGAGACCCATCAGCCCGGTCTCGAGCGAGCGCAATGCCTTCTGCAGGCTCTCGGCGAAGGTGCGCCCGATGGCCATGGCTTCCCCGACCGACTTCATCGCGGTCGTGAGCAGCGGCTCGGCGCCCGGAAACTTCTCGAAGGCGAAGCGCGGGATCTTCGTCACGACATAGTCGATCGACGGTTCGAACGAGGCCGGCGTGGCGCCGCCGGTGATGTCGTTGGCTATTTCGTCGAGCGTGTAGCCGACGGCAAGCTTCGCCGCGACCTTAGCGATCGGGAAACCGGTCGCCTTGGACGCCAGCGCGGAGGAGCGCGACACGCGCGGGTTCATCTCGATGACGATCATGCGGCCCGTTGCAGGGTCGACGGCGAACTGCACGTTGCTGCCGCCGGTCTCGACGCCGATCTCGCGCAGCACCGCCAGCGAGGCGTCGCGCATGATCTGGTATTCCTTGTCGGTCAGCGTCAGGGCCGGGGCGACGGTGATGCTGTCGCCGGTATGCACGCCCATCGGGTCGATGTTCTCGATCGAGCAGATGATGATGCAGTTGTCCGCCTTGTCGCGGACGACCTCCATCTCGTACTCCTTCCAGCCGAGCACGCTCTCCTCGACCAGCACCTCGTTGGTCGGCGAGGCATCGATGCCGCGCTCGATGATGTCGATGAACTCGGCCTTGTTGTAGGCGATGCCACCACCGGTTCCGCCCATGGTGAAGGACGGACGGATGATCGCCGGCAGGCCGATGTCGTCCATGATGGCGAGCGCCTGGGACAGCGTCTTGATCTGGTGCGAGCGCGGGGTGTCGAGGCCGATCTTGGTCATCGCCTCGCGGAATTTCTCGCGATCCTCCGCCTTGTCGATCGCCGCCGCCGTCGCGCCGATCATTTCCACGTCGAACTCGACCAGCGTGCCCATCTTTTCCAACGATAGGGCGCAGTTCAGCGCCGTCTGCCCGCCCATCGTCGGCAGCAGAGCAAAGCCGCCCGGCACCGCGTAGCGCTCCTTGGCGATGATTTTTGCCACCACTTCCGGCGTGATCGGCTCGCAGTAGGTGCGATGCGCCATGTCCGGATCGGTCATGATCGTCGCCGGATTGGAATTGACGAGGACGATGCGGTAGCCCTCGGCCTTGAGGGCCTTGACCGCCTGGGTGCCGGAATAATCGAACTCGCACGCCTGCCCGATGATGATCGGCCCTGCGCCGATGATCAGGATGGTGGCAATGTCTGTGCGTTTCGGCATGATTTGTCCCCGCGCGGCTCGGCGACGGAGCAGCGCGCAAAAAAGGGGCCGCGGGCGGCCCGGTTCGGTGGCAAGCGCCTTTGTGACGGGGCAACGCGGTTCTGGCAAGGGTGGAGGTCGGACTTGAGACGTATCGGAGAAAAGTCCCTCGTGTTAAAATTGGTCGTCACGAAGGACGAGGCGAATGACACGCGAGCGACCTGACAGCGCAACAACCAAGGTTGAACGGCACCGCAACGCAAAGCGGCACAAAGGCATGAAGCGCGTGCGGATCTGGGTGCCCGATCCCAACGCACCCGGCTTAAAGGAGGAAGCGGAGCGGCAGGCAGCCTTGCTTCGAGGCGCTCCCGAAGAGCTGGAGGCCCTTCGCTTCATTGAGGCCGTAGGCTGGCCTGACGATTGAGGCGCGGCGATATCGTCATTGTTTCCGCAGCTGGCGATTATGGAAAACCGCGGCCGGCTGTCGTCGTCCAGTCCGACGCATTGGGGTCGACCGACAGCATCCTTGTCGCGCTGATCACAAGCACGATCAAAGACACGCCGTTACACCGGCTGACGCTCGAACCATCTTCGACCAACCGTCTGAAGGTGCGATCGCAAATCATTGCCGACAAGATTGTTGCGCATTCTCGCTAGAAATGTGGCGGGATTATTGGGCGCGTTGACAGAGCTTCTTTGACGGCCCTCGACCAGATCTTATTATTTACGTTCGGCCTCACCGCTTGATCCGCGCGCCCGCGACGTTCGTCGGCTTCGATTCCGCCTGGGCCGAAAATCCGAAGGCGCCGGGCGCGATTTGCATAGCCGTGTTCGATGGCACGCGTTTCACGAGCTTCACCGAACCGACGCTCGTCGGCTTCGAGGCCGCTGCAGCGTGCATCCGGGCCATCCCGGCGGACGGTCCCATCATCGTGGCCATCGACCAGCCGACCATCGTCTGCAGCGCGACCGGCATGCGTGCGGCGGAGAAGGTCGCGGCATCGGTGATCTCGTGGGTCGGCGGCGGCGTCCAGCCGGCAAACCGGGGCCGGATCGGCATGTTCGACGACGGCGCGCCGATCTGGCGTTTCCTTCATGCAATCGAAGCGATCGACGATCTAGTGCGGGCCCGAACGGCGACGTCCGGTGTCTGCATCATGGAGTCCTTTCCTGCCCTGGCCCTCCTCTCCTTCGATGTCCGGTTCTTCGAGCGCCGGCTCGGGCCGCGCTATAATCCCGCGCGCAAAACCTTTCGCATCGAAAATTGGTCTGCCGTTGTAAGCACGGTCTCGGTCGAGGCAGCGCGACTCGGCTGTCCAGCGGTCGCAGCGTGGCTCGCGGCGCTCCGAGCGCTGGCCAAACCACGCAAGGCGGATCAGGATCGGCTCGATGCGGTCATCTGCCTGCTGATCGCGGTCCGCTGGCACCTCAAGCCGCGGGAGAGGTCGGCCATGATCGGCGATCTCGATGCCGGCTACACCGTCGCGCCGGTCAGCCCGCCGGTGCGCGAAAAGCTTAAGGCGACACGGTACAAGGTTTAGATCGATTGGCAGCTTATTTCGACCAGACAATAACCTGGCGCATGACGTACACCACGCACCTCGCGTAAATAGCTCACTTGCGTTCTCTTTTTGTTCGATCTAGACGTTTCGTTAAGCGGAGAGCTTGTTATGGGAGCCTACCTCCAGCCGAGCCGAATGATCGATGTCTGATCTTAACCCGAACAAAGCGTTCATTTTCCGCATCGTCCATCGAAACAATTTGCCTTGGATTGTGTCCAATGGGCTGCATTGTAGAAACTCAACAGTTTTCGATCCGAGATACGTAAATATTGGAAACTCTGACCTCATCTCGAAGCGCAACTTTCACCCTGTCCCGATTTCTCCTGGTGGCGTGCTCAGCGATTATGTGCCATTTTATTTTACCCCCTACTCTCCAATGATGCTAAATATTAAGACCGGCTACGGCGGGGTAACGAAGAGAAATAACGACGAGATAATTATTCTTGTTTCTTCTATTTATGACTTAGTTACAAATAAAAGAAAATTTATGTTTACGGATCGACATGCTTATCTTCAGGCGGCGCAGTATTATAGCGCGATATCCGATCTTGATAAGGTCGACTGGCCTTTGCTGCAAAGCAAAAATTTCAGAAAAGATGCAGACGACCCTGGGAAATTTGAGCGATACCAGGCTGAAGCACTTGTGCATAACTTCCTACCCTGCGAATCACTGAAAGGTGCCGCGTGCTACAATCAAGCGGGAAAGGCTTCAGTCGATGCGCTTTTCGCCGCAGCGGGCAAGAGCCTGAAGGTTGTCGTTAAACCGAATTGGTATTTCTGATGATCACCTTTACGACGGGAAATTTGCTGTCCTCTGAAGCCGAAGCGCTCGTGAACACCGTCAACACCGTTGGCGTGATGGGCAAGGGCATTGCTTTGATGTTCAAAGAGGCATTTCCTGATAATTTTAGAGCTTACGAGGAAGCTTGCAAAAGCAAGCTGATCGAAGTCGGGACCTTGTTCGTCACCGAACGTCAGGCCCTCGTCGGACCACGATGGATCATCAATTTTCCCACGAAGAAACATTGGAGAAATCCATCTAAAATCGAGTGGATCGAGCAAGGTCTCTGCGCTCTTAAGGCATTTATCGCGCAACAAAACATCGGCTCCATTGCGGTTCCGCCGCTCGGAAGCGGCAATGGTGGATTGGATTGGGCGGAAGTTAAGCCCATTATCGAGCGTATCCTTGGCAGCGTCGATACAACCGTATCGATCACAATTTATGAACCGACCTCCAAGTACCAAAATGTGTCGAAGCGAGTAGGGGTAGAAAAATTGACCCCATCGCGCGCACTGATTGCCGAGCTTGTCAGGAGATACTGGATACTTGGGATCGAATGCAGTTTGCTAGAGATCCAGAAGCTAGCCTACTTCTTAGAGCACACGATTGCGTCGGTCGGTGCCAAAAACGAACTAGACCTTCGATTCACACCTAACCGTTATGGGCCATACGCACACCGTCTTACACATCTCTTGAATGGGTTGGACGGCAGCTATCTGCACTGCGATAAGCGACTTGCTGATGCCGGCCCACTCGACGTCATTTGGTTTGATGACGTCCAAAGAGACAAGGTTGCCACCTACCTTGCTTCGGAGGCGAAACCATACCTGCCGGCCCTGGAAGCGACGGCCAAGATCATTGACGGCTTTGAATCGCCACTTGGTCTTGAGTTGCTCGCGACAGTTCACTGGTTGCTGAATTCAGAGGGTATAGAACCTTCGGTCGGATCGGTACGTGCTGCCCTTTCAGAATGGCCTGGCGGGGCTGGAGAGCGCAAACTTAGGCTCTTCGATGACCGCCTTATTGAGCTTGGTATCAATAGGTTGCTCGAGTCAGCCCCAAAATCGAACAGTGCAAGCGTATGATCAAGCATGACGGCCTTGTGTCCAAACGTGTGAACCAGTCTTGTAGACTGCGGGGTGGCCAAGACAAATAAGGCCGTATCGCCCGCGCCGGAGTTTTGTATGCGTATCCTCATCCTTGGCGCAGGCGCCACCGGCGGCTATTTCGGCGGCCGCCTTGCGCAGTCCGGCGCCGACGTCACCTTCCTGCTGCGGCCGGCGCGCGCGGCCCGCATTGCTGCGGAGGGCCTGCGCATCCGCAGCCCGGAAGGCGATTTTCAGGGGCCCGTCGCGACGGTCACGGCCGAGGCGCTGACGGCGCCCTACGATCTCGTCGTGCTCAGCTGCAAGGCCTATGATCTCGACCAGGCCATGGACGCGATCAAGCCGGCGGTGGGGCCAAGCACCGCGATTCTGCCGCTCCTGAACGGCCTCAACCATTTCGAACGGTTGGACGCGGCGTTCGGCGCGGGCCAAATCCTCGGCGGCCTCTGCCATATCGGCGCGACGATGGAGCCGGACGGCACGATCGTGCACTTCAACCGGCTGCACAGCCTCACCTTCGGTGAGCGCGCGGGTGGGGTGAGCCCGCGGATCGACGCCATCGCGGCGATCATGGCCAAAGCCAACTTCGCTTCGCGCCTGAGCTCGGACGTGCTGCAGGATCTTTGGGAGAAATTCGCCTTCCTCAGCGCGCTGGCCGGCGCCACCTGCCTGATGCGCGCCAGCGTCGGCGCAATCGTCTCGACGCGGGATGGCGATGCCATCATTCGCGAGCTGTTTCTGGAATGCCAGGCCGTCGCCGCCGCCGCAGGCAAGCCGGTGCGGCCCAAGGCGATCGATAGCGGTCTCACCTATCTCACCGCGCCCGGCTCCAACTCCACGGCGTCGATGATGCGCGACATCGAGGGCAAACAGCGGATCGAGGCGGACCACGTCATCGGCGATCTGCTTCGCCGCGCCGAGGCCGCCGGCCTGAAGACGCCGCTGCTGCGCGTCGCGTTCTGCCACCTTCAAAGCTACGAAGCACGCCAAGCCGCGGGGCAGTAAGTCTCCGCCTTGACCCTTTGGAGGGATTGACCGCTCCGCCTCGAAGCCTAGCCTCGAGCCTGGAAAAATCTCCAGGCAGCCAGAAGGCTTGCATTATGACGATGGTCCATTTCCGCTTGAGCCTCGAACGGCGCGAGGTGGCGGTGAACCCCGCGAAGGTCCTTTACGTCTGCATCAACGCGACCGGATCCTGCAACATTCACTTCGGCAAGGAAAGCTTCATCCGGGTCCAAGGCGAGCTCGACGACATCATCGCCAAGCTCGAAGGGCAGACGCCGGCCCGCTCTGACGAGGCGCCGGTGTTGCATCATTTTGCTTGAGGGCTGACGTCAATCGCGGTCGCTTGGCAAGCCGTCTTTGCGAGCACCGGGCCCGGCCTGTTGGCCTCCCGGCACAGGCTCAGTTGAAGCAACCTAGGGGGCCGTTCGGCACCCTTGGCTGTCGGATGCTGGATTGCTTCGCTATGCTCGCAAAGACGCGTAAAGGCCGAGCGTCCAATTCTAGAGAAGACCTAGCCCTTCTTGCCTCCGACGACGCCCAGGTTCGTTTTCGGAATAGCGGCCATCGTCTCTTTGGTCAGGCCGAGATGCTGCTGCACCAGCTCCGGCGGGAGGCCGGCCAGCCAGTTGTTCAGCGAAATGTCGTCGTAGGTCGCGGACTTGAACATCTCGAGGTAGATGAGATCTTCGTCGCCGGTGTTTTCGATGTAATGCGGCAGCGTGACCGGCACGTAGCCGACATCGCTGGCGCGGAAGTCGATGGTGCGCGAATCCGACTTGTTGGCGAACAGCGTCATCCGCCCCTGGCCCGAAATGTAGTACTGCCACTCCGCTACATTGGTGTGCCAGTGCAGCTCGCGCAGCGCGCCCGGCTTCACCACGACATAGGCCGCGGCGATATTCTTCGAGATCTTGAACGTGCGGGAGTCGACGATGCGGATGCTGCCGGACGCATCCTCCTTGGTCGGCTTCATGTCCAGCAAGGCGAAATCGAAGGCGGTGCTGGTCGCGGGGCTCGCCTGCGTCATCGCGGCGATATCGTCGCCGATCGCCGGCGGCACCGGCGCCTGAAAGATGTAGCGGCCTTCCGGCGGGATCGCCTTCAGGGGATCGAGGGCATTTTGACCGACGCCAAAATTCTTGCCGACCACCTCCGGCGGCGTGTGGATCAGCCAGTCCGTCAGCAACGTCGTATCGTCTTCCGAGAACTTGCCCTGGTCGAAGACGAGCAGGAATTCGCAGCCGTCCGGCCCCAAACCCTGGATGGAATGCGGGATGCCTTGCGGAAAGTACCAGAGGTCTCCCGCCTTGACGTCCTTGACGTAGGGGTGGCCGTCATAGTCGATGGCGGTGAGGCGCGCGGATCCCGCCAGCATCAGCGACCACTCGTCGGCCTCGTGCCAATGCAGTTCGCGAACGCCGCCGGCATTGAGCTTCATGTTGACGCTGGCGATTTCCGTCGAGATCGGGAAATCCTTGACGTTGACCTGGCGCGCCCAGCCGCCGTCCTGGATCCGGCGATGCGCCTGGGAAAAGCTCTGCCAGAATTGCTGGACGGTCCCGTGGTCCGTCGGCGGCGCCATGTAGGCGTCGGGGTTCAAGGCTTCGAGCGCCTTGTTGCGCGGCCCGAGATCGGCGGCGCTGGCATTGCTCTTGCCGAGCGTCGTCGTCTGGAGCGACTGGGCGTGGGCCGCGGTGGCGGCCAGGCCGACGGTCGCCGCCGCACCCGCGCCGATCAGCATGCGTCGCGATAGGCTCGCATCGCCGGGTTCGGCGTGGGAGGCGACGGTGGTCTCTGGGGACTTTTGCATGATGATCTCGCGTGAGGTGGCTTGAGCCTGCCAACGTCACGCGAGCCATTCGGGTCCCTATCGCCGATTCACATCACCGTTGCGGTCAGCGGCCAGCTCAGCGCGGCGCAACGACGCCCTTGAAGCCGCCGACGATCGCATCGTGGAGGCGTGCCAGCCATTCCTCGGCTTCGGCCGCCCGCAGCTCCGCGAGCTCGGCCCGCTTCTCGGCGGCCGCGATCTTCGCCTCGGTGGCTTTGCCCTGATCCTTGAAGAATTGCGTCAGCTGCTGGTTGTACTGCTCGGCGGCGATGGTGCGATCCTCGGCGAGGCGCACCGCTTCGGAGGCCTCGGTGATGAGGTCGAGGGCGGCCGCCCAGTCGCGTCCCCCCGGCACCGCGCGCTTCTCCGGCTGCCGCTCCGTCGCCGAGGGAAGAAAATGAAAGACCTTGTCGGGCGGCCCCTTGGCCGGCTCGGCGGGGCGTTCGGGCAAATCCGTGGTGGCGAGTTTCCTGGTTTCCATTTTTGATGATCCCGGCTGGCTGGAAAAAGGCCGATCGTGCTCGCGCTCGGCGGTCATGGCTGCTGCTCGCCCTGCACCTCGGGCGCGCGGAGGACGCGCACATTCGTCGGTTCGGCGGCTTCAAAAGGATCCCGCTCGTCGCGACGCGCCGGTTCGCGCCATTCGTGATCCCCAAGCGACCGGACGCGCTTCAGCTCCTCGATCTGGCCGAGCAGCTTTTCGCGACTGGCGCGGGCGATCGACAGGGCTCCTTGCGCGAGCGCCCGTTCGGCCTTTTCGCTCTGGACCTCTTCGATGAGATTGCGGTTCATCGCTTCGACTTCCGCGCGCTCCTGGTCGTAGCGCCGGGTGGTGGCCTCCAGCTGGCCTGACAGGCTCTCGAGGCGCCCCTGCGTCTGCTCGAGCTGCAGCTCCTTGGCGGCCATCGCCTTGCCCAACATGGCGCAGCGCTCCTGCGTGTCCTGCACGATCTTTTCCGCGGCCTCGGACTGCAGCCCCAGCCGGCGGACCTCCCCGTCGGCCGCGGCATGGCGCCGTTCCGCCGCGATTTTGCCGGCGAGCGCGTCCTTCGCCGCGCGATCGGCAAGCCGCATCTCTTCGATCTTTTCGGTGACCAGCGCCCGGGTCTGCTCGAGCAGCCTTGCCGTCGTGGCCTGGCGACCGGTGAGCGCCTCGACCTGAATAACGAGCGACGCGATCTCGTTTTCGAACGTCACCTTCTCCTGCGCGCGGGCTGCTTCCAACGTCTGGCGGGTTTCCTGTTCGCTCGCGATCTTTAGCTCCAATGCACCGAGGCTCAGGCCGGAAGACTGGAGGTCGGTTTCGAGATCGCCGATGCGGCGCTTGGCCTGACCCAGCGCCGGTTGCAGCCGCTCGACGAGCTCATGCAGGCGCTTGATCTCCGCCTCGGCGGCGATGGCGGCGTCGCGCTGCTCCATCGTCCGCGCCTTTTCCAGCGCAAGCTCCTGCTCGACGCGTTGAAGGTCGTCGGCCACGCCGCGATGGGCATCGGCAGAATTCTGCGCCTTCTCGGTTTCGGCGGCGAGCTGGCGGCCGGTCCAGTCGAGCCGGGATGCGGAATCATCCGCCCGGAGTTTCAGGCTCTTCAGGTCGGCGTCGCGAGCGTCGGCCGTCTCCCGATGGATACGAAGCTGGCTCTGCAGCGCGACGATGTCGTCTTCCAGCTGAGACGTTTTGGTGCGCAAGGTTCCGGTGACGCCGCGCAGCGTCAGTGTTTCCTTGCGCTCGCGCGCCAGCAGCGCTTCGCTTTCGGCGAGGCGCGTCTGCGCATCGGCATGAGACGTGATGAACTCGTTCATCGGCGTGGCGATCGCCGCGAAGTCGTCGCGCAGCTGCTGCAGCGCGTTGATCCGGCCGAACACGTGTGCGATCTGCTCGCCGAGCTGCTCCCCCTTTTCGCCGAAGGCGCCGAACGGCGTGGCGGCGGGTCTTGCCACCAACGGCAGGTTCAACGGCGCCTGCGCGAGCAGCGCAGGCGGCGGCGGGTTTGGATCCGATGCGAAAAGACGTCCTAACAGACCGTGGCGCTCGCCCATGTTCGTTCCTCCGCGTGACAGCCGGTCGTCTAAGAGGCCGGTGATGCGTGTTGCGTGTGCGACGGCTCGAGCGGCAAAGTGCCGGACACGTCGTCTTCGATCAGCTGTCCGATGAGGCGCTGCGAAATCGTGCGCTGCAAGGAGGCGAGCTTCGTCTCCGCGTCCTCGGAGCGGCGCCTGTAAATCCTGGTGCGGCGTTCGGCTTCCTGCAGGCTCTCGGCGAGGCGCTTGCACTCGCCCTGGTAGCCGTTCAGGCGGCCTTCCAAGGTGCGGATCATGCGGTTGGCGTTTTCGATATCGGCGACGCTCAGGCAGCGCGCCTTCAGGTCGCTGATCGTGTCGTGAACATGAAGCAACGTCGTAAATGCGACCTGCAGGTCGAAAAGCGACACGCTCGCAGGCTCGTCTTCGCGGCTCGGATCAGGGCTCAGGGCGATATCGTCGGCAATCATCGGTCGATCCGCATCGTTTCTCGAGGCTGTTTGGTCACGAACAGAGCTGGGTCGCTCTTCGGAACCTCTTGTTTCGTTCGAGACCCATCGATTAGGTGCCGAAGCCTACGCCGTTGAAATTCATCGGTTCGATCGAACCGAACGCTTGCGCGATGACGGCGGTCAACCGCTCGATATCGGCTCGAGCCGCCGACAAATCGCTTTCGAGGCCCTTCGAATAGGACTCGTGTTCCTTGGCACGCGCTTCCGCCAGACTACGCCGCTCCGTCTCGGCCGCGAGCTTCTCACTGGCCGCTGCAGCCTGCGCCACGCTTTTGTCGCGCTCGGCCGACAGGATGAGACGTTGGGCTTCCGCCTCTTCGACGCGTGTCTCCAAGTCCCGGATGCGCGAGCCCATCGACCCGATCAGACTGGCCGCGCGTTCCACCGCATCGACAGAGCCCGTGATGTCTCGAGCGACCTCGGCCGGGTTTTGTTCGGCGTTCCGGTTTTGACTGAAAACCTTCAGCGTGTCCCGCAGCGAGCGGTCGAGCTCTTGCACCACGCTGCGATTGATCGGCGGTATGTAGGACACGAAATCGCGATTGCCATCGGCCACCAGTACACTCGACATCGCGCAATCACCATGAATTGACAAAGCAAATCTTCAGTAAAAGCTACGATCTGTCAACCATGATGCTATATACATGGGCCTATGCATCTATTGTTCTGTGCGTTCATTGCAGCCGAAGCGCGATCGCAACCGAGAATGCGGAACTTCCGACAGAGAATTCAGTATATCCGGGCATCCATAGCGCGAGCCTGAGAGCAAGGATGCCTACGCTACTTCGTTGAAAAACATCGTACTTGGGGTGCCAGGGCAGCAAGGCGGCGGCGGTCAGCCTTCCGCGACTGGGACGTCGAAGGCGGAACCGGGCGATTGAACCCGAAAGCGGTCCGGTGCGATGGTGCTCGCCGCCAGGGCCGCTGCCAGGCGACGCGGCGGGTCGTCGATCGCCTCGGCGGTCAGCTGGAACGTGCCCCAATGATGGGCCAGGGCATAATGCGCCTGCGTGTCCTCGAAGATGCGGAGGCTTTCCGCCGGCTCGACGTGGGCATCCTTCATGAACCAGCGCGGCTCGTAGGCCCCGATCGGAATGATCGCGAGGCGCGGTCGGCCGAACCGCTGCGGAATGGCGCGGAAGATCGCGCCGTCGGGATAGGCGGTGTCGCCGATATGGTAGATCGGGCCGTCCGGCGTTTCCAGCACGAAGCCCGTCCAGAGCGCCATGCGCCGGTCGTTGAGCCAGCGCGCCGACCAGTGATGTGTCGGAACCAGCGTCACCGTGACATCGCTGGATAGGGCCACCTTGTCGTCCCAGTCGTAAGCTTCGACGGCAAACCGTTTGTCATGGCGCTTGATGATCGTGTCGTTGCCGAGCGCGGTGATGATGCGGCACGGATTCTGCCGCCGCAGAACGTCGAGCGTTCTGAGATCCAGGTGGTCGTAGTGGTTGTGGGTGATCAGGATGGCATCGAGCTTCGGCAGGTCGCCGATCGCGATTCCCGGCGCGGACGCCCGTTTTGGACCGAACAAGCGGAACGGGCTCGCGCGTGTCGACCAGACGGGATCGACGAGGATGTTCAGGCCGCGGGTCTGGATCAGAACGCTGGCATGCCCGATCGAAGTGACCCGCAAGGCGTCACCAGAGACGCGATCCTGCGGCAAGGCCGAGGGCGGATTCGCAACCGCCGCAGGCCAGGCGGCACGCGGCGTCCGCATGAGACGCCACAGGTCGCCGCGGCTTTTATCCGGGGCGCCACCTTCGAGGAAGAAACGCGTGCCGTCGAAATGATCCGAGGCTGGGCCGTTGTAATAGGGGTTCTGCGCCATCGACGGCTTATGGCTCAATCCGGCCGTGCGGCCAACCACGCTCCGTTTTCCGAAGGCCCTTCCCATATCGCCCGAGACGCGCGAGAGAAGAGGCAGCGGTCGCGTCGGCGAAAAGGGATCGTTTCGCTCGTCGAGACGTTGCACATGTCAATAAACCGAGGAAGAAAACCTATGATGTTGAAAGCAGCCGCACTGTCCATCCTTCTGATTGGCGGTTTTTCAGGACTAGCCGCCGCTCAACAGCGCGGTTCCGCAGACGATCAGGCGGCTTGCGAGCCGGATGTGCATCGTCTCTGCGATCAGTACATCCCGGACGAGACGGCAATCGTTGCCTGTCTTCACAAAGAGATCAAGCACCTGAGCCCGGCGTGCAAAAAGGTCATGGAGCGCCCGTGACCGCACGCGTGACGCCGCCAAGCGGTTTGTCGCGGGACTAAGACCGAAGCCGCGGGCGATCCCCGCGGCTTTCGTCTGTCGAAAGACCTGAATTGAAGACAGCCCTGCGGCGCGCCACATCTCAGACAAGAACCGCTCCGCTTGCGCGGGACCGCACGAGCGATGCCAGTTCTTGATTCAGAGCTGGAGACCGTCATGCCTTACATGATCTGCGCGTCGACCCCGAAAACGAGCGTCGAAGTGATCCGCAACAACCCGGTGGAAGCCTTGCTCAAGATCCACGAGTTCGAAGAGCTCGGGTTAAGCGAGGTGCGCGTCACGACCGACACAGGCATGGTGTTGACCCGGGATCAACTCCAGAACCTCGCGCTGAAGGCCGCGCCGGTCGCGGCCTGATCGCTTCGTCAGCCGACAACCTTGATGTCGTCCGCAAGCTGTAGAGCGGCGCGGGTCAGGATGCCGTGCGGCTTCTGCAGCTCCTGCAGGACACTGAAATGGTTGCCATGCGGAATTGGAATCAGAGCGCCCGGGCAGTGGGCGTCGGAGCGATGCGCGTGCAGGTCCCGGCTGTTGGCGATCATGCCGGGCAGCTCCGACGACCCGTAAGCGATGGTCATCGGCTTGTTTACCGCGGCCAGGCGGAGCGGCGACAGCGTCTCGACCTCGAGGTCCGTCAGCTTCAGCTTGGCGTTGACCGACGGCACGTCGCGCAACGGGCCGAGTTCGAAGGCGCCCGAGACCGGCATGGCGGCGGCTACGAGGGGGTGATCCGCCGTGAAGGCGGCGAGATGGCCGCCGGCCGACCAGCCCGAGAGAACAATCGGGCCGCTGATGCCGTGCGTGCCGCCTTCCCGCGCCAGCCAATCGAGCGAGGCGCGAATTTCCCGGGTGATCTGTGTCAGGCTGGCGTCCGGCGCCAGCGTGTAATCAGGAAAAGCAGCCGACCAGCCGTGAGCCAGCACGCCTTCGGCGACGCAGGCAAAGCTCTCGCGGCTGTTGCGCTGCCACCAGCCGCCGAAGATGAAGACGAGACAAGGCGCCTTCGGGTCGCTGCCGGGATACAGATCCCATTTGTTTCGGGCGCCGCTGCCGTAGGACAGGCCGAGGTGGTTCGGGTGCTGTTCCCGTAGCTTGGCCGAAGCCGCCACATAGCCATCGGTCAGGGACTTGGCGAGTTCGGCGCCGGTCGCGAGTTGGTTGTTGAAGGCCGCATCCCTGGCGGCAAGCGGCATCGTGGCCCAATTCATGGCGCTGGTTTCCTTGGCGGCGACAAAACTCGGCGCCGCGATCGCGGCGGCCGCGGTGGTCATAAAGGCGCGACGGTGAAAACCGGACATGACACTCTCCTCGGCCGAAATCTCGATTGGCGGCGTATGCAAAAAGGGTATCAGGACCTTGCGGGCTTGTCAGGGGTTCCGAACGAGCCGAACGCCGTGGATTCAGGGAACTAGGCCCACCGTCCGGCCTGGAAAGCCGGCGGCGTCGAAATAGGCCGTCGTGCCGACGAGCTGATAATCGAGGATGGTTTGCAGACCATCGATGCCGGGTGCGGACCGTTGCGTCTTGCGTTCGCTGGCCGGGATTGAACCGCCGGGAAACGCTTCGGACAGAACGCGCCCCACCAACGATCCCTTGTCCGACGTCTTGAGCGCGAACAGCGCGGCGATGGTCTTGCCGAGATCGGCGTTGCTCGCCGGGGCGTCGTCGACGAACGCGGTCTTAAAACTCGGTCCGATCGCGGCCATGAAATTCCGCGTATCGGCGCGGCTGAAGCTGCCGTGCATCCCCTGCCCGGTCTGCAGCACGGTATCCGCGATCTCGGTGCCACATAGGGTCGCGTCGGCGCAGCCGGTCGACCCGCTGGTGAAATTGACGGCGATGGCGGGCATCGGCGTGACCGCCGAACCCTCGAGATTGATGGTCTTCAGCGGCAGAGTGCCCGGGATCGGGCCGAGCGCCGTATCGACGAACAGGCCGCTGACATAATCCTGCCGAAGCAGGATCTCGACGACGCGGCGCGCCAACGCCGGATCCTTGGCGGGGAGATAGACGAGGTCCGACCCGCCATTGGCCGCCACGACGATGTCGGGCTTGCGCGGATCCTGCCCGATCAGGCCGTTGGCGCGGCTGGTGTGCTCGCCCGGCCCGATCTGGCGTTCGCCGGCGTCGGGATCGTGAAGCGGCAGGTCGAGCGCCTTCGCCAGGTCGAGCGCGAGAAAGCCGGGCGGCAACTCGCCGGGGCGCGTATCCTTGTAGGACTGCTTCGCCGCGGGACTCGTCGCGCTGGCTTTCGTGATGGTCGAAAATCCATGGTCGGACGTGACGATGATATCGGTCGTCGCGGCGAGGCCGAGATCGTCGAGCGCTTTGCGCAAGCTGGCGAGGTTGTCGTCGGCATTGCGAATCGCCGCCATCGAGGTCGGGCCGTTGATGCCGGGCGTTACGCGTCCCAGGCTGTCGCCCTGATTATGCTGGGTTCCGTCGGGATCGCGCGACCAGTAGACGAGGACGAACCCTTTGCCGTCGGCCTTGAGCTTGGGCAGCACGACCTTGGTGGTCGCCGCGACAAACCAGTCCTGCTGCACGACGTTGGCCTTGAGCGTACCCGGCGTCTTGAAGTCGCCGTTGGGCTGGCCGCGACCGGGCGCGACGGGCGCGAGATTGATCGCGGCAAAGCCCTGCTTGACCCAGTCGGCGAGCGGGACGCCGTCCTTCGAGCCGGTCTGGTCGTCGAGCACCACGGTGTGCTGGCCGTCGCGCTGCGTCGAATCGAAGATGAGGGCCGGGCCGAGCTTGCCGATCGACGCGGTCTCGAGCCCCTCGTCGCGTGCGGCCTTGAGAATCGTGTCTTCGTCGAGGTAGTTGCCGGCGAAATGCTCGTCGACGTCGCCGAGAACCGGATCGCTCTCGAGGAACGGCGTCACGGTTGCGCCCTGCCCCGGCACCGAAACGGGATAGCCCGTGTAGATGACGTTCGAAAAGTCGCCGGTGTCGCCG
>NZ_LMUU01000251.1:30650-52638 GCF_009765775.1 Beijerinckia sp. L45 | reverse complement strand
CGGCGACGAACAGGATAAGATTATGCGGCGACGCCTCGGCGGCGTAGGTCGCCCGCGGCGCGGCAAGGGCGGCGACGAGCGCGAGCAGGGAAACGGTGACCGGCCTCGACGCCATCGGCGCACCCCTTTTGAACGGTGAAGGTGCTGTCTATCGAGGCGTCATGACGCTGTGCTGACGGCGCCCGCCCGATGAAACGAGAAAACCCGGCCGCGAGGCCGGGTTTTGTATTGGACGCCTAAGACCGGAAGGTCTCAGTAGCGAGCGACGACCGGAGCGAGCGGCGCGAAGGTGTCGAACTTGTAGCTGAAGCCACCCTGGACGCGGTTGTCGATCTCGTGATGACGGACAGCGACGCCACCGGCAGTCGCGCCACCGAGGACATCGGTGTAGTGACCGAAATCGGTGTAGCGGTATTCAGCGCGAAGCGACCAGTTGTTGGTGATGGCGTATTCCACGCCGCCGCCGACCGTGTAGCCGACCCGGGTGTGGTCGAGCGTGTCGCTGCCGCCGGTGATGGTGTTGACGTAGGTGTTGCGGAGACCGCCGAAGGCCACACCGCCCGTTGCGTAGAACAGGGTGCGATCAACCGCGATGCCGAGACGGCCGCGGACCGAACCCTGGATCTGGTCGCGGGTCGTGACAGCGATACCGCCGAGGCCGTAGTTTGCCTTGGCGCTGGTGCCGTCGACGTCGCCTTCGATACCGAACACGCCGCCGGTGCCGAGCAGACCGCCGAACGCGCTACCGAAGACCGGCAGGGACTGCGTCGAGAAGTTGTAACCGATGTGCGCGCCACCGATGAAACCGTTCTCCTTGGCGCTGCGCGAAGCAAGGCCAGCGCCGTTCGCGGTAGCAGCCGCGAACGAAGCGTCGTGACCGAACTCGTAACCAGCCTGCGCACCGATGTAGACGCCGGTCCAGGTGAAGACGGGGATCGGAGGAGCGGGAGCGTAAACCGGAGGAGCGCGACGCGACGGAAGATCGGCTGCGAAAGCGGTGGTCGAAAGCAGAGCAATGGCGAGAGCCGCTCCGACTGATTTGATGTTCATGGTGATCCCCTAGGACTGAAATGGCGTTGACAGTTGGATACCCCATGAAGCGTGAGAAAGAACCTACTTCTGGGGCTCCAGACCGCGTTAACGACCCGGCGTTGCACAAAGGTCACGGGTATTTCGACGGCCGATCCTTGGGCTTCACTGGAAAAGCCTGTGAAATCCGAACGTTGCTTACCTTTCGGTATATGCCTGCAAAATCGCTGGTCTTATCGGGGCGCGGCGACCCATCCCGCAAGGGCATTTGCTGCGCACACAATCCGTTCGCGAGCCCGTGATCATGGCAACGGACCGTCGTCCCAACGGTTAGCAAGTCGCTGCCCCCATAGGCGCGATTCGGAATAGGAATGTCATGACGAAGACAATGCAACGGTTCACCGGCCTTTCGACAGGCCTTCTTATGGCGGCGACAGCTGTGTCGACGACCTACGCCGCGGACATGGCATCGCCAGCGGACAAGGCGTTCGTCGCCAAGGTTTCGCAGGGCGGGATGTTCGAGGTCGCCCTCGGCAAACTCGCGGCCGACAAGGGCGCGACTCAGGAAATCAGGGACAACGGCGTCACCGAAGCCCACGATCACGAGCTGGTCGGCGCCAAACTGAAATCGGTCGCCAACGACGCAGGCGTGCAATTCGATTCGAAACTGAACCCCGAATTCCAGGGCAAGCTCGACAAGATCGCGGCTTTGTCAGGCAAGGACTTCGACGTGGCTTATGTCACCGCGATGGAAGAGGTGCACAAGATCGACGGCGGCCTGTTCGCCAAAGAGGCCAAGGAAGGCGGGACCGCCGGGTTCAAGGCTTTCGCCGCCGAGACGCACAGCATCGTCGAGATGCACATCGGCGCCCTGCACGGCACCGACGTCAAGAAATAGGACGGTCTGCGGTCGCCGGCGTATCTTCGGCGACCGCAAAGCGCGCCTTCAGGCCCTGGCGCGGCGTCGCGGCGCCAAGATGGCGCCACCCAGCAGGCGGTTCGCACCCACGACCAGCGCGACCGCCGTCGCATGCACCGCCAGGTCGGTTATGGCGGCATCGAACGGGTGGAAGAAGTTGAGCAGCGTCGCGGCGGCGGCCGCGACCGCCAGGCCGCCGACGGCACCGGCCAACGACGGATACAGCGAATAGCCCCGGCGCAGCATCGCGAACATCACGACGGTCAACGGCACGGACAGGCCGATGATGAACATCATACAATCCTTGCCGTCGGCCGGGCCGTGCGTCTCCGGGAGGAACCAGGTGCGGGCGCAACCAAGACCGCTGGCACCGAGCCACAGGGCGAGGCCGGGCAACGGCAGCAGCGCCCAGGCGCGACCGCGATCGGGCAGACCAAGCTGAAACGCCGCGATCGCGGCAAGCCCGGCCGTCGCCGTCGAGCCGAGGACGGCGAGCCACATATCCGGCGCTCCCATCAGCCGATGCCGAAGCGCCGAGAGATCCGCGACCGTGGCAAGGGCACAGGCAAGAACGACGACGATGCCGAGCCAAAGCGCCGCGCGCAGCCAGGGCGACGGCAGACGCTTCACCGGCTGCAGATCGGCGACGAGGTCGGCGATGAGACCGTTCGTTCCAGGGTTGAGAGAGGTGACATCAGACATGTTCGCTCTCCCCGCCCAGGCGCAACCGCAGGGCTTTGAGCGCGCGATGCAAGTTTACTTTCAGGGCGCCCGTGGTCTTGCCGGTTTCCGCCGCCGCCTCGGTCAGCGACTGTTCGCGCAGCGCGAGTCGCTCGACAGCCTCGCGCTGACCGTCCGGCAGACTGGCGATCGCCGCGCCGAGGATTTTCACCCGCCCGCTCTGCTCCCAGCCGCGGTCGCTGTTCGATCCGGCATCGGCATGGCTCTCGTAGGCAAGCGGTGCATGCACTTCGCGTCGATCGTTGCGCCCATGCCGGCGCATGACGTCGATCGCGCGCCGCTGGGCGATGACGCTTATCCAGGCGAGGAAGGAGCGCGACGGATCGAAGGTCTGCCGGGCATGATGCAGGGTCAGAAGCGTCTCCTGCACGACGTCATTCAGGCGATCGTCGGTGACGCCGGCGCGGCGCCCGGCGCGGCGGATGACCGGCTCGCAGGCGCGCAAAACCTCGGCGTAGGCGTGGCGGTCGCCGCCCTGGACGTCAATCATCAGGACGCAGAGCCGCCGATCCAGATCCTCGGTCGCTCTCTCGGATGTCGCCATTCTACGCTCGCCGGTCGACGGAAGGTGCATCATCCCGACGCAGAGCGAATTGGCAAGGGCCGCGGTCATCACGCATCTCGTTCGAGGGTCACCTTGTGGCGGCTGCCAGCAGGCTCTCCCCTCCCTTCGACGCGCAGCCCCCCGCGGTTACACGCGACGTTGGCCGGACAGAGTCGCTACACCGGAATGCGCACCGAGGCGCGCAGACCACCCATCATACTATCGCTCAGAGAGATCTCGCCGCCATGCGAACGGGCGATGTCGCGGGCGATCGACAGGCCGAGGCCGGTCCCGCCGGCATCCTGGTTGCGCGCCTGGTCGAGACGCACGAAGGGACGGAACACGTCGTCCCGGCTCGCCTGCGGGATGCCGGGGCCATCGTCGTCGACATGGATCGTCAGGAACCGCCCCTCGCGTAGGCCTTCGATCGCCACGGTTTTGGCGTGGCGCTGGGCATTCCCGACGAGGTTGGCGATGCAGCGCTTGAACGCGTCCGGCCGCACCCGGACCACGGAGTCGCCGGAAAATTCCACGCGCGCCGCCGCGCCGCTGCGTTCGCTGTCGGCGCGGATGTCGTCGAGGAAATCGCGCATGTCGATGGCGATGGCGGGCTCGCCGGCGTCGCCGCGCGCGAAGGCGAGGTAGCCCTCCAGCATGCGCTGCATTTCCTCGACATCTTTCTTCATCTCGTCGGAATCCTCGCTGCCCTCCATGAGCGCCAGCGAAAGCTTGAAGCGCGTCAGGACGGTGCGCAGATCGTGGCTGACGCCGTTGAGCATCGCGGTGCGCTGCTCGATCGCGCGCTCGATGCGCCGCTTCATCGCGATGAAGGCGTAGCCGGCCTCGCGCACCTCTCTGGCGCCGCGCGGCCTGAAATCGATCTCGCGGCCCTTGCCGAAGGATTCCGCGGCGCGCGACAGCCGCAGGATCGGCCGGATCTGGGTGCGCAGGAAGGCGACGGCGATGACGATCAGGACGAAGGACGTGCCGATCATCCAGAGGATGAAGATGTAGGAATTCGAGGCGTAGGCGGCGCTGCGGTAGGCAACGACCCGCAGAATGGTCTTGTCGAGCTGGATGCGGATCTCGATGAGGTTCGAGCGGCCCACCGTGTCGAGCCAGAACGGGCGGCCGATCTGGCGGCGGATCTCGTTCGACAGGGCGACGTCGACGATCGAGAAGAACGGCTTGGGCAACACCGCCGGCAAAGGGCCCTTGGGCAGGAACTCGATGTCCATCTTCATCCGGTCCTGGGCGATCCGGGTCAGCGTTTCGAGGTCCTTATCCTGCGGATAGGACTGATAGATATCGATGACGGCCGCGATGTCCTGCGTCAGCATCAGCGACAGCTGCTTCGTCACCAGCGCCCAATGACGCTCCATGAAGACGAAGGTGAGCACGCTCTGCAGGATGACCATCGGCAGAATGACGATGAGGATCGAGCGGGCATAGAGACCCTTCGGCATCAACCCGAGGAGGGGACGCACGAAGCCTTTCCAGACGACGTCCCAGAAGGCGCCGGGCGCGTCGCGCAAACGGGGGAGCGTCAGCAGAGTCATGGCGTCGCCCGGGCGGACATCAGCGGTCCACCAACAGGCGATAGCCCGCGCCGCGCGCCGTCTGCAGGTAGAGCGGGTTGGCGGGGTCGGGCTCGATCTTGCGGCGCAGGCGGTTGACCTGGACGTCGATGGTGCGCTCGTTGCCCGCGCCGCCGGTGCCCGACAGCGCTTCGCGCGACACCGTCGTCCCGGCATTGGCGGCAAGCAGCCGCAGCATTTCCCGTTCGCGCTCGGTGATCCGCACGATCTCGCCGTTCTCGCGCAGCTCGCCGCGCTCGAGATCGAAGGCGAAGGCGCCGAACTGCACCTGGGCCGGAATGCCGGATTCCTCCGGCGGCTTGGCGCGGCGGAGGATCGAGGCGATGCGCAGCGACAGCTCGCGCGGCTCGAACGGCTTGCCGAGATAATCGTCGACGCCGATCTCGAAGCCGAGGACGCGTTCCTCGAACTCGGTCTTCGCGGTCAGCATCAGGATCGGCACCTGGGCGATGGCGCCGGCATCGCCGCGCACCCGGGTGGCGAAGGAAAAGCCGTCCTCGCCCGGCATCATCACGTCGAGGACGATAAGATCGAAAGAAATGTTGCGCATCGCCGTCGTCGCCTCGGCGGCGCTGCCGGCCGTGGTCACACGATAGCCTTCGGCGAGGAGGTAGCGGCGCAAAAGCTCGCGGATGCGCCGATCGTCGTCGACGATGAGGAGATGCGCGGCATTGTCGGCGGGCGCCGGATCCGCACCGGGCGACTGCAGCACGTCTGTCATGGCTTAGCCTCCCTGGTTGGACCGTTTCGGCGCTTCATATCATGAATTCTGCTGACATCGGCCTGTCGGTTCTCGGATCATTCTTCGGCGCCAAAAAGGCGGGCGATCTCCGCCCCTCCCATCCGATCGAAATCGTCGGGCACCGCAAAGGCGCCGGTGGCGAAGCCGAGGCGCTGTCGGGCCTTCGGCACCGCCTCGTCCGCCCGGTCCAGCATCGCCGTCAAAAATGCGATCGCGCCCGCCTTGGCGTCTTCACCCAAAACGCCGAACGCCCGCTCGAACCGCGCCGACTGGACCTCCGCGATCTCCTGGATGAGCGCGTCGCCGCGAGCGGTCGCATACAGCAGCCGGCAACGCCGATCGGCCTCGCGGGAGCGGGTCGTCACGTAGCCCCGATCGAGCAGATCGTTCAGCACCCGGTTCAGGCTCTGCTTGGTGATCTCCAATATCTCCAGGAGTTCGGCGATCGTCAGACCGGGCCGGCGCGCGACGAAATACAGGACGCGGTGGTGCGCCCGGCCGAACCCGTCGCCGGCGAGAATACGGTCGGCGTCGCGGACGAAGTCGCGGTAGGCGAAAAACATCAACTCGATGAGATCGTACATCGGGGCGCCTCTCCGCTGCACCGCGGGGCTCGCTGCGACACTAGGAATGGCGATGTCGGACCGCCGCGGCATGGCTCTCCCTTTACGTCAGCAATGTTGACTAATTTAGGCGGGGACGCTACCGCTCAACGCTTCAACGGACAAGCAAAAGGCTACGCGTCAGCGGCTGCACCAGCTTGTCCCACGCCGGACATCCGGCATTCCGATGCGATGATTTTGAGGGAGCGAGCCATGTCCGTCCTGCCTTTCGATAAGCGAGACGGCTTCATTTGGATGAACGGCGTCATGCTCCCCTGGGCTGATGCCAAGCTCCACGTGCTCTCCCACGGCCTGCACTATGCCTCGAGCGTCTTCGAGGGCGAGCGCGCCTATGGCGGCCAGATCTTCAAGTCACGCGAGCATTCCGAGCGCTTCAAGAATTCCGCCCGCCTGCTCGATTTTGAAATCCCCTATTCGGTCGAGGAGCTCGATCGGGTCAAGCAGCAGGTCATCGACGCCAACAAGCTCAGCGAGTGCTACGTGCGCCCGATCGCCTGGCGCGGCAGCGAGATGATGGCCGTCGCAGCACAGAACGCGACGATCAACGTCGCGATCGCGACCTGGGACTGGCCGAGCATGTTCGACATGGCGACCAAGATGAACGGCATCCGCCTCGACATCGCCGACTACCGCCGCCCCGACCCGCTCACCGCGCCCTGCAACTCCAAGGCGGCGGGTCTCTACATGATCTGCACCATCTCCAAGCATGCCGCCGAGCGCAAAGGCTATGCGGATGCGATGATGCTGGACTGGCTGGGCCGCGTCGCCGAATGCACCGGCGCCAACATCTTCTTCACGCTCAACGGCGTGATCCACACGCCGATCGCGGATTGCTTCCTCAACGGCATCACCCGTCAGACGGTGATCGAGCTCGCCAAGCGGCGCGGCATCGAAGTCGTCGAGCGGCGCATCATGCCGGACGAGCTCGATGGGTTCGAAGAGTGCTTCATCTGCGGCACCGGCGCGGAGGTCACGCCGGTCTCCGAGATCGGCCCCTACCGTTTTACGCCAAGTGCGGTTTCGCGGGCGCTGATCGAGGATTATGCCGCCGAGGTCCAGCCGAAGCAGAAGGCGGCTTAGGGGCTCTGAGGCTCGGGCGATGCCGCTGACGGTAGCTTTTTGATCTTCGCGACGCTTCGCAGATGATCGATTTCGGATTATGATCGACGTCGCATGGAAACGACCCGCGTCAGCGCAAGCGAATTTCAGCAGGCTTTCGACGCGCTGAGCGACAAAGCGCGCCACGAACCCGTCGTGATCACCGAGCATGGTCGCGATTCCCTTGTCGTAATGTCGGCAGACGAATGGGAGCGCCTGCGCCGCGGAGATCGGCGTGCCGGCCTGACCGCCAAGCTCGATCCCCGATGGGTCGACGCGGTTAGCGCTGCCGCGGTGCCGGACGCGCACCTCGACGCCGAATCGCCGTAGCCCGTGGCGCTGCCGAAACCGGCTCCCGGCCTCGTCATCCGCTATAGCTATCTCTGGTATCATGAACATCGCGACGGCCGCGAGGACGGGCGCAAGGACCGCCCCTGTGCAATCGTCGCCGCGATACATAAGGATGCTTTTGGTGACACTCGCGTCCTGGTTCTGCCGGTGACCCATGCGCCGCCTGGCGACGACAGTGCCGCGATCGAGATCCCAGCAATAATCAAAGAGCGGCTCCGGCTCGACGACGCGCGATCCTGGATCGTGCTTTCCGAATGGAATGATTTCGTTTGGCCTGGACCCGACCTCAGGCGGATCCCCAATATGGACGACGGCAGCGTCGCCTATGGCTTCCTGCCCCCCGCGTTCTTTGCGACGATCCGCGACCGCTTCTTGGCGCTCGCCAAACAGGGCGGAAGCAAGCCCATCAGCCGGACCTAGCCACGGCGATTATAGGACCGAATTTGGATTGACCGGCTCGAACGAGGCGCTTGCCACCAGCTCGCGCGTGTAGGCTTCGCGCGGCGCGTCGAGCACCTGCGCGGCCAGTCCTTCCTCCACGATCCGCCCGTCCTGCATCACGGCGATGCGGTCGGCAACGGCGCGGACCACGGCGAGATCGTGGGTGATGAAGAGATAGCTCAGGCCGTGGGCGTCCTGGAGTTTTTGCAGCAGCGCCAGCACCTCCGCCTGCACCGCGCGGTCGAGCGCGGAGGTCGGCTCGTCCAGCACGACGAGACGCGGCTGCAGGATGATCGCGCGGGCGATCGCCACGCGCTGGCGCTGGCCGCCGGAGAGTTCGTGCGGCAGGCGTCCGATAAACGCGCCGGGCAGCCCGACCTCGTCCAAGGTTTTCGCCGCACGGTCGCGGCGCGCCGTCGCGCTCAGGGCGGGCTCGTGGATCCGCAGGCCTTCGGCCACGATGGCGCCGACCGTCAGGCGCGGCGAGAGGGAGGAAAACGGATCCTGAAACACGATCTGCAGATCGCGGCGCAGCGGCCGCATCGCGTCCTGTGAGAGGGCGATGAGATTGCGGCCGTCGTAGAGGATCTGGCCGCGCGCCGGCTCCAGCTTCACCAGGGCGCGGCCGAGCGTCGATTTTCCCGAGCCGGATTCACCGATGAGTCCCAAAGTCTGCCCGGCCGGGATCGTCAAACAAACGCCGTCGACCGCCGCAAACCGGCGCGGCCGGAACCAAGCGCCGCGCAGCGTGTAAGAGACGCCGAGGTCTCTGGCCTCGAGCAATGGTGGCGCCGGTGCCGTGGCGGGGCGTGCGGCTCGATCGAGGCCCGCGGCAAGCAGCATCCGCGTATAGGGGTGTCGGGGCTGCTGCGTCACCTGCGCGACGGGGCCGCTTTCGACGAGCGCGCCTTTCTGCATGACATGGACGTGGTCGGCGATGCGGCCGACGAGCCCGAGGTCGTGGCTGATGAGGATCAGCGCCATGCCGAACCGCGACTTGAGATCGGCGAGCAGGACCAGAATTTTGGCGGCGACCGTGGCGTCGAGCGCCGTCGTCGGCTCGTCGGCGATCAGCACCTGGGGGTCGCAGGCGATCGCCATGGCGATGGCGACGCGCTGGCGCTGGCCGCCGGACAGTTCGTGCGGATAGTTTTGCGCCCGACGATGCGGCTCCAAAATGCCGACCTCGTGTAGCAGCTCGACCGCGCGCGCCGCGGCGGCCCGGCGGCCGAGTTTTAGGCCAAACCGCAGCACGGCCGCGATCTGCGACCCGACGGTGAACAGCGGATCGAGCGCGGATTGCGGCTCCTGGAAGACGATGGTTATGGCCTTGCCGCGGATGCGGTCGAGCTTTTCGCGCTCCAGCCCGATCAGGTTCTGGCCGTTGAAGAATACATGGCCGGCGACGGTCGCCGACGGTGGAAGCAGGCCGAGCGCGGCCAGCATGGCGACGCTTTTGCCGGAGCCGCTTTCACCGACCAGCGCCGCCGTCTCGCCGCGCCGCAGCGTGAAGCTGAGATCGTGGACGGCATCAACGGGGCCGAAACGCACCCCGAGGTTTTCGAAGCGGAGGATGGGATCTTCGGTCATAGCGCCTCGGACCATGAGACCGCGACGAGGCCGCCTGTCTCCCCTCCCCCTTGCGGGGAGGGGTAGGGGTGGGGGTCCCGGTGTTCTTCAGGTATTGCGCTCGGACCGCTGCGCTCGACGCCCGGCCGCAACGCAGATCGACGGACCCCCACCCCTAACCCCTCCCCGCAAGGGGGAGGGGGACCACCACGGCAAAGATTGCGGCCGTTCATGTGCGGCCCGCATCTGCGGCGCGGCGCAGCGCTTCGCCGAGCTGGGTCGCGGCGATCAGGGTTATCGCCAGCAGCAGCGCGGGAAAGACCAGCAGATGCAGCGCGCTTTGCACGTTGCGCGCGCCGTCAGCGATGAGGATGCCCCAGCTGGTCAGCGGCTCCTGGACGCCGAGGCCGAGGAAGGAGAGAAAACTTTCGGCAAGAATCACGCGGGGCACGAGAAGGCCGAGATAGGCGATGATCGGGCCGCTCATGTTGGGCACGATGTGGCGGGTGAGAATGGCGCGGTCGGAGGCGCCGAGCGCCTGGGCGGCAAGAACGTATTCGCGTCGCTTCAGCGACAAGGTTTGGCCGCGGACGATGCGCGCCATGTCGAGCCACTCCACCGCGCCGATCGCGACGAAGATCAGCACCAGCGTCCGCCCGAACAGCACCACCAGCACGATGACGAAGAAGATGAAGGGTAGGGCATAGATGATGTCGACGGCGCGCATCATCAGCGCATCCGTGCGGCCGCCGAGATAGCCGGCGATCGCGCCGTAGACCACGCCGATGCCGAGCGCGACGGCGGACGCCAGCACGCCCACTGCGAGCGACAGGCGGCCGGCGATCAGCACCCGCGTCAGCAGATCGCGCCCGTTGGCGTCGGTGCCGAAGAGAAAATGCTCGGACTTGAGGGTGACCGGCTGTTCGAGGCGCCGGCCGTCACCCGCCACGGCCGGCGCGTCGACAGGCTGGAGAACGCCGGATCGCCCGAGCGCGCGCAGCACGCGGATGTCGATCGGCTTGTCGTCTGTGACGACGGCCACCAAACCATCGGATCGCATGTCGAGATGGACGCTCGCGTGCATCCGCATCGCAAGCGTCACTACCGACTCGTCACGTTCACTTGGCGTCGGGTGCGCGGCAAGCGAGGCCGGCGTCAGCACATAGTCTGGGAAGACCCGATCGTACGGATGCGGCGACAGCATCGGGCCGAACAGGCAGGCCAGCGCGATCAGGGCGAGAACGGCGAGGCTCGCGATCCCGCCGCGGTCGCGGCGCAACGCGCCCCAAACGGTGTGACTCTCCGCGCTCATCGTTTGCAATCAATCATAGCGCACGCGCGGATCGACGAGGCCGTAGGCGATGTCGACGAGGAGATTGAACACCACCACCATCGCACCGACGATCACCACCGTCGCCATCACCAGGGTGTAATCGCGCGACAGGGCGCCGTCGACGAAGTAACGGCCGATGCCGGGAATGCCGAAGATCGTCTCGACGACGATCGAACCGGTGAGCAGCGCCGCAGCGGCCGGGCCGAGGTAGGACAGCACCGGCAAGAGCGCGCCGCGCAGCGCATGCGCGTTGATGTGCCAGGCGGGCAGGCCGAAAGCGCGCAGGGTGCGGATATGCGGCGCGGCCAAAGCGTCGCGCATCGCCGCCTGCGTCAGGCGCGCGACGATCGCGATCTGCGGCAAAGCAAGCGTCAGGACAGGCAGGATCTGGTGGGATGGCGCACCATCCGCCCAGCCGCCGACCGGCAGCCAGCGCAGCGTCAGGCCGAAGGCGACCTGCAGCAGCGGCGCGACGACGAAGATCGGCACCGCCAGCCCGAAGGTGGACAGCGCGGCGACCCCGAAGGCTGCAGGCCCGCGCCGCCACACGGCGCCCGTAATTCCCAGCGTGATGCCGACGACCAGCGCCAGCGCGATCGCCTCGACCCCGAGTTGCACCGAGATCGGCAGCGCCTTGGCGAACAGGTCGTTGACGGAAAAATCCCGCCAATGCGTGCTCGGCCCGAGGTCGCCGTGCAGCAGGCTCCAGAGGTAGTAGCCGAACTGCGCAGGCAGCGGCAGATCGAGATGGTAGATGCGGCGCAGGTTGGCGAGGATTTTGGGATCGAGCGCGCGCTCGGCATCGAACGGGCCACCCGGCGCCAGGCGCATCAGCAGGAACGACAGCGCCACCACGGCGAGGAGGGTGGGGATGGCCGAAGCGAGACGCGTCAGGATGAGCCGGAGCATGGGTCTCGCAGGGTTGTGGGTGTGAGCCGTTCCGAGAGTAGGTAGCCCGGAGCCGCCGTGTCGAGGCTGGCACAGCGGCATTTTGGATCGAGTGTCGCGGCAACATAATCCTCAACGAGGATTGGTAGGCGTTTGCTCCCACCTTCCTGTAAGCAGCCGATGCGAAATTTCTAGCCCGGCACAGCCGGACTGGCATTTGTCAGACCTCAACTTTATCTTCGTCTGCCTCGATTTTTGAAGCTTCGAGGGGAGCAACAGCATAGTTGGGAATGCGTGACACAAGTTCATCAATATGCCGGATCGCCCAGGTTTTTAGCTCTTCAACCCTAACATCAGGGTCGGCCGCGAATTGTGCGACTGGCCGGGCAACCGCGATCAAGCAGTCCTCATCCATCTCAATCCAGCCGTTAGGAATACCCGTCAAAAACCGCGCGGGCGTCTCTACAGCCCAATCGTCGGCACACGCTACGAAAAAAAAAGGCTCATCGCGAGGCAGCTTTGCGACGTCTGCGCTCCAAGGCTCGGCAACATCGAAGCAAATCCCTACTGCTACATAAGGTTTCGACGTAGGGCGTTTCACACTCTTTGCGAAATGGAACCAGCTCCAGAAAATATTTCCATCGCTCCAGAATTCCGTTTTGATTTGCCGAGCCCCTTTGAGCTTTTCCGCGTGCCTGCCCACGGCCTTCATCACTTCAGCAAAAGTAACTTCCAGATTAGATGCTGCTGGCGCAAAAAGAGCCGCGGCAGCAAGATCGCGCGAAGACATGTATTTGGTCATGAGATTTCGTTCCTTCAAGAATTGGCGAAGCTCGGCCGCAAACGCACAATAAGTAGTGCTTTTGTTAGCGATAGGTACTTCACGAAAGATCCAGTCGCCAATGTGCCTCCAAGTTCGGACCGCGCTTATGGCACCCCGGTATAGCCCTTCAGCGAAGTCAGCCGGTGGCACCGTGTAAGCTGTCAAGAACGCAATGGCCCCAGGCCAATCACCCGCGTGGTCGTTCTCGCGCTTAATCCAATCAGCATAGGTTTTTAATTGATGCTGAGTGAGACGTACCGAGTCTGTAAAGTTTGGGTCCCCCGCAATCTCATGCTCCTGTAGGCCGGCGCCAACTTTTGCTTCGATAATAAGGAGTGGTCGTCCATTGCCGTAAAGTACCAAGTCAGGCCTCTTGGAAGCATTTGAGACCGGAATGGAAACCTGCGTTTCAAGAGTGATCGCAACTTCCCTATTGAAAACTTGCGAAAAGCTCCTTCTATCCGCGGGCGGCACGAGCGCTAAAGCGAACGACACTTGAAGGTTGGCTGGCAAGCGTCTGAATAGTTCGGCAAGAGCTTCCGTGAGAAAGTTTTCAAGAGGTGAAATGCTATCCCTTTCTCTATAAGAGTAGAGTCGAGAAAACATGCTAGCCATCGCAATAAACATCCTATTTTTATATGTCAGATCAACAATATTTTATTACGCTGTATTATAAAGACGTAGTGTACGGCCTATATGCTGGCGTTCGTGATTTGGCCGAACCGGCGTTCATCGCGACTGTTTAGCAGCAACTTAGGTGATGGCGCAACAATAACCGTAACATCGCACCGAGTCTAACGTGGGGAAGTGTTAGCAACCTCGTGCATGCGCGAACAACGTGCGTCTGCACGCTCTACGATCACTCCACCTTCGACACATACCGCCCGGGATGGTGGTCGATGACGTTGGTCTCCCAGCCCCGTAGCTTGGGCGAGACGAGGTTCGCAGCTTGATAGGTCATCAGCGGCAGGTACGGCAGCTGCGCCAGCAGCACGGCCTCGGCCTTGTGCAGGATCTTTTGCCGTTCTCCCGCATCCGGCTGCACCGCGGCGTCGTGCATCAGGGCGTCGTAGGTGGGGTCGGAAAACTGCGCGTAATTCAGGCCCGGATTGTCGCTCTCGGCGAGAAACAAATAGTTCTGCGCGTCGGGATAGTCGGCGAACCAACCGCTGCGGACGACGTCGAAGGGCTGCTTGGAGGCGAGAAACGCGTAATGCGTGGTGGCGTCGGTGACGATGAAGGTTGTTCGCACGCCAAGCACCGCCCACATGTCGGCAACTGCGACCGCCGTCGCCTTGTGGTTCTCGGACTGGTTCATGCGGAAGGTGAGCTGCAGCGGATGCTCCGGCCCATAGCCTGCCGCGGCCATGAGACGCTTGGCCTCGTCCTCGCGGTCGAACGGGCTTTCGTCCTTCCAGCCGGTCGTCGACGGTGCGCCATAGCCGGCCATGCCCGGCGGCACGAAACTGTAGCCCGGCAGCATCGTGCCGCCCCAGATGCTGTTGGCGAGAAACTCGCGGTCGATCACCAGGGACAGCGCCTTGCGGACGCGGATATCGTCGAATGGCTTCTGCTTGGTGTCGAAGGCGTAAAAGTAGCTGCCGAGGCTCGGCGCGACCTTAAAGGCGTCGGGCAGGTGCGCGCGAACAAAGGCGATCTGGTCGACGGGCACGCCGTCGTAGCTGTCGATCTCGCCGGCGAGAAAGCGCCGCAGCGCCGCGGACTGATCTTCCAGCGGCAGGATGATCTCGCCGTCGAGCGCCACCTCGGCAGCGTCGTGGAAGTAAGGATTTTTCTCCAGCACGAGCGCGTCGTTGGGCAGATAACTCTTCAGCCGGAATGCGCCGTTGGACACGAGCCGGCCGGCCCGCGCAAAAGCGTCGCCGTATTGCGCGACGCTGGGCGGATACACCGGCTGCGCCGTGAAATGGGTGAGCTGGGCGAGGAAATACGCCGTCGGCCGTTCGAGGGTGATCTCGCAGGTGGCAGGATCGAGGGCGCGGATGCCGAGTGTTTCCACCGGCAGCTTGCCGGTGTTGACGGCCTCGGCATTCTTCACGGTGTAGAGAATGTTGGCGTAGCCGGCGCCGGTCTTGGGGTCCATCAGCCGGCGGAACGAGAAGACGAAATCGTCGGCGGTCACCGGCGCGCCGTTCGACCAGCGCGCGTCGGGTCGGAGGTGGAAGGTGTAGATCAAACCATCGGCGCTGACGTCCCACCGCGCGGCGACGCCGGGCTTGAGGACGCCCTTGTTGTCGTAGGTCACGAGCCCTTCCAGCAGTTCGTCGAGGATGTGGGCTTCGACGACGGTGGAGGTTTTGGCCGGATCGAGCGAGCCCGGATCCGCCGTCTCGCCACGCCGCCAGATCGTGTCGGCGCGGGCGGGCGCGGCGAGAAGGAAGAGAGCGGGAAGCAGGCACAAGAGCGTCGCGGCGATCCCCTTCCCCTTGCGGGGAGGGGGAGGGGCAGGGGTGGGGGTCGTCGTGATCTTCAATCCGTGAGGCAAGCGGATGGACCCCCACCCCCGTCCCCTCCCCGCAAGGGGGAGGGGGACGCTCAGCGGAGAGGCACCGGCCACCGCGCTCACGTCGGAAGCAAAACTTTGTGGCTGGCGACGGGCATTTGCGCACGCACCTTCGCGACGCGGGCCGGATCGATGCGGGCCGAGGCGAGGCCCGGGCCGTCGGAGGCGCGGGCTATCACGTGGCCCCAGGGGTCGATGACCATGGAATGGCCGTAGGTCTGGCGTGTTTCATTGCCGATCGTATGTGCGCCGGTCTGGCCGGGCGCGCAAAAATAGGTCTGCGTCTCGATCGCGCGCGCCCGGCACAGCACCTCCCAATGGTCCTTGCCGGTCTGCAGCGTGAAGGCGGAAGGCAGCGCGATGACGCTTGCCCCCTTGGCGGCGAGCGCCTGGAACAGCGCGGGAAAGCGCAGGTCGTAGCAGATGGAGCAGCCGACGGTGATGCCCTCGCAGTCATAGGTCACCACCGCGTCGCCCGGCTTGAAACTGGCGCTCTCCTTGTAGGACACGCCGTCCGGCGTGGTGATGTCGAACATGTGGATCTTTCGATACCGCGCGATCTCGGTCCCGCTGCGGTCGAACACGACCGTCGTGTTGTGGATGCGGTCTTCGCCTTCGGCCTTTTCCAGCATCGAGCCGGCATGGACGAAGATCTTGTGCCTGGCGGCGAGCGCCTGCATCGCGCCATAGGCCGGGCCCTCGCCCAGCACCTCGGCCGCGGCCATCTTATCGGCGCGGACGCCGCCGAGAAAATCGAAACACTCCGGCAGCGCCACCCAGTCCGGCCGCTCCTCCGCCACCGCCCGCTCGATCAGCGCGGTGGCGGCCGCGATGTTGGCCGGCTTGTCGCTGACGGAATTCATCTGGATCAGGGAGACTTTCACGCGTCGCCTTTCGGTGTGGGTGTGGCGTGATGCATAGCGCCTCAGCGGGCGGCGGGCCAGATCTCGGCTACTTCAACAAATCCACCAGCGTCTGGGCCTGGCTGAGCAGCGGCTTGTAGCCCGCCTCGTCCTTGAGCTTCTCCGCGATGCACCGCCGATGCGCGACATCGCCGTCGTTCGATAGTTTTTGTGCCGCCGCGAAAATGGCGTCGTCGCCCACGTGATGCGCCTGATAGTCGGCCATCGCGGCATCGGCCTTGGTCTGCGCCGTGTCGAAGACCGCCTCGCAGGCCGCGATCGGCTTCAGCACCATCGCGACCGGCTGGCTGGCGATGAAGACATTGTCGCCGCGGATCACGGCGGCAAAGATCTCGTTCGGCATGTCGCGGGCGATGTCCTGGCGCCGCAGATCCAGCATGGCGGTGGCGAAGCCGGCTTCGGCAGGCCTGGCGACCGGAATGTCGGCGTATTTGTCGACCGCCGCGTCGGTGCTGATAGCCTGGGTGTAGAGCCCGTCGGCCTGGAGCGCGGCCTCGATCGTCTGCGGCAGTGCCCCGGCATCCGGTGCCGCGTGCACCTTCAGCCAGGCCGCAAACAGCGGTCTGGTGGTGACGAGCACGGACGTTTTGTCGTCTTTCGAGGTGTAGACGATGCCGTCGAGCTGGCCGAACCCTTGTTCGCGCGTCAGGGACGCGATGTTGCTCTTGGCCTCAGGCTTGAAGCCGGGCGCGGTGAAAGGCGGGACGACGCGCTTGAGCTCGCGCTCGAGGGTTTTGCGCGCGAGGGCTTCGGCTTTTTCGGACAGCGGCGCCTTCTCGCGGTTCGCCGCGGCGATGTCGCGGTCGCGGGCGGAGAGATAGGCGTCGAGCGGCGCCGCAGCGGCGGGGACGACGGTGACGAGGAGAAGGCCGGCGAGGAGCGTTTTCATCAAGGCCAAGCTAAGCAGGAAAGTGTGTTCGCAGGCAACGTCGCTGCTGCTTGTTTTGACGAAGTCACAGCACCCGGCTTTCCGGCGACAACCGCTTGTGAACCTCAAATCCAGGATCAGACGATGCCCGCGCCGGCTCGAGATAGAGAACTTCTCGCGTCAGATCTCGAAACCTGTCGCGAGAAGCTTTCAGTCGTGGCGGATAGTCGGCGCGACTTTTGTCTCGCCTGTCACATATCAGCTGGGCTTCGTGAGCTGGGGCGCCTTTCTATGCTTTGTCGCCTGCTCGTAAGCGTAAGCAAGACCAAGAATGTCTGCTTCGCTCCACTGCCTCGCGACAATCACGAGATTGAACGGGGCGCCGGAGGCGTAGAAGCCGGCGGGCACCGTGACGGCCGGCAGGCCGCCGATGTTGATCTCGCTTACAACCATCGCATCGATGACCTCTTCGCCGTGCAGGGGACCAAGCGGACCGCGCATCTGCGGGTAGATCAGCGCATCGAGGTTCTGCTTGTCGAACACCGCGTTGAAGATCTCGAGATAAGCTTCCCGCAGGGCGATGAAGGACGACATGTCCGGCGGCCGCGTCGGATCCTTCATGACCTCCATGAATTCCGGCGAATGCGGCATGTAGTTCAACACGCCTTTCGGCCCGAACGCGTTTTCTTTCTCCGTCGCCTTCGCGAAGTCGGCGAACGACTTCAAGGCAACGCTCGACCCCATGCGCTGCAGATATTTTTCGACGTCGTAGGGAATGGATTCCATACCGCGCGCATCGAACTCCGCGCCTGGCATGATCGGCTTCCGCAGTTCCCGGAAACCCGACCCGGCGAACGGGTCCTCGACGAGGTGGGCGCCCAGCGTCTTGAGTTCGTCCTGCGCGCGCCCGTAAAGGCTTACGGCTTCCTCGGCGAGCGTCGCAATACGCCAGCCCTGTCCGAAAAGACCGATGCGCTTCCCGTTCAACGCGTCCTTGTGCAATTTCGAAGCATAGCCACCGACCGGACGCTTGCCGACGCTGGCGTTCGTCTTAGGGTCCTCCATCGAGAAGCCGGCCAGTGCATCGAGGGTAAGCGCGGCATCGCGCACGCAGCGCGCGATGGGACCGACGACGTCGCGCAGGCTGGCGAGCGGCATGACGCCGGCGTTGGGAACCAGCCCGAACGTCGGCTTGATGCCGACCAGACCCTGGGCCGAAGCTGGATTCTGGATCGAACCCGCAGTCTCTTCCGCAAGTCCCAGCACACAGAAATTGGCGCCGACGGCCGTCGCGGTTCCAGCACTGCTGCCGCCCGGCAGGAATTCACGGCCAGCCGAATTGTAGGTGGAGCCAGCCCAGCTGCCGTTCGCATGCGCGCCGGTGTGGCTGAGAATCGGGATGTTGGTTTTTCCCAGGATGACGGTGTCGGCCGCGCGCATGCGGGCGACGACGGGCGAATCGGTCTCCGGCATGAGGTCGACGCCGCCGGTCTTGCTGTGCAGAAGCGACCAGCCTCCCGTCGTCGGAAAGCCTTTCATGTCCATCGCGTCCTTGACGACGACCGGGACACCGGCAAGCGGTCCGAGTTTCTCACCTGCGGCGCGTCGCTTGTCGACCGAACGCGCGTCATCGAGGGCCGCGTCGTTGAGGAAGACGATCGCGTTGTAGGCGGGATTGAATTCCGCGATGCGCGCGAGATACGCCTTCGTCAGGGTTTCTGACGTGAATGTGCCATGCGCGAAGCCATTCTGGACTTGCTCAACCGTCAGCTCGGTCAGGTCGATCACGTCCGAAGTGTCCTTGGTCATTCTGTTTCCTTCAAATTGATGATCGCTGGACGGGATAGCCGCCTCACGATCTTCGTACGCGGCTTTCGTGCCAGCCGTTATATCGGCGATCTTCATTGGGTTTGGCGATCCCCATCTCAACAAAATCGCAGCCGAGCAAGGGCGCATAACGCCTTCGTCATCGACACCTGGCGTAATGTTTGCTTCGTCGGTAGATTGAAGGTGATCGGCATAGACGAGCGACCGCTCACGAGAACCGTCCACTTGAGCCAGACCGTCTGAAACGCGCAAAGCGGAACGACCGCGTTGCAGCGTGTCGTTTCACGGGTTCAGTCGCTGCTGCCGCACATCGTCAACGCGCGCGAATCCGGGATTGCCGCATTCGCACAACTGCATCAGAGCGGCGGCGAGCTTCGATCCGTAGGCTGTCACCGCGTCGTCGACGCACGGCGACGGCCTCACAAGATCTTGTGTCAGCGGACCCTGACATGGGCCGCTCCGGTGTCCGCCTGAACCGCCTTCGTCCCGCCTCTGCGTCACCGCTCGGCAACAATGTCCCGCTTCTGTGTTAGCCGACGACGTCCCGGGTTTTTCGATTGTCGTCGCCCGGCAACAGGTGGGCCTGCCGTCCCTCCGGAAGACGCCGCGCTACAATCAAACGCGTGGGGCCGCCAGGGGATGCAGGGTCCGTCGGCCGCGATCACTGCAATCGGACATGGGCTACGCCGCCCGCAATCCCTGCGTAAACGCCAGCACCTTCTCCGTCATCGCGCTCGCGATCTCGTCCATCTCGTGGGCGAGGTCGGCGACCGAGCTGGCGCTGGCGCTGGTCTCGCCGACGGAGCGCACGACCTTTTCGACGTGGCCGGAAACGGTGGCGGTGCCGGACGCCGCGGAGCGGACGTTGCGGGCGATGGCCTGCGTCGCCGCGCCCTGCTCGTGGACCGCGGCGGCGATCAGCGTGGAAATATGTTCGACTTCGGAAATCTTGCCCTGGATCTTCTCGATGGCGCTGACGGAGGTGTCGGTGGCCTCCTGGATTTCGGCGATCTGGCCGGTGATGTCCTGGGTCGCCTTGGCGGTCTGGGTGGCGAGCGTCTTGACCTCCTGGGCGACGACGGCGAAGCCGCGGCCGGCCTCGCCGGCACGCGCCGCTTCGATGGTGGCGTTGAGCGCCAGCAGGTTGGTCTGCGCGGCGATGCGCGAGATCAGGCTGACCACGTCCCCGACCTTTTGCGCCGCGGTCGCTAGGCGGTTCATCCCGGCGTTGGTGGCCACGGTGCGCTCGACGGAATTCTTCACCGCCGTCGTCGACTGCACGACCTGGCGGCTGATCTCCTCGATCGAGACGAGGAGCTGCTCAGAAGCGGTGGCGACCGAAGAAACGTCGCCGGCGGCATTGGCCGAAGCGGTCTTGGCCTGATCCGACCCTTCGTTGGCGTTGTGGGCGGCGACGATCATCACTTTGGACGCTTCGGTCATGCGTTGAGTCATCGCCGCGAGACGGCGCACGCTGGCGCCGAGGTCTTCGGCGAAGGTCTCGACCTTGACGGCGAGTGCCCGGGTGTTGCCGTCCTGCACCCGCGAGGTTTCGCTGAGCGCTTTGGTCGGCGCGGACCGTGCGGCCTCGCGCAGCACGCTCAGGCCGCGGGCGATGGTGCCGATCTCGTCGTTGCGCGTCTCGCCGGCGATCTCGATGTCGAAGTCGCCCGCCGCCAGGCGTTCGACCGTATCGGCGATGGCGCGGATCGGCTTGCTGAGGGTGTAGTAGGTAACCGGCACCGTGACCGCGACCATGACCAGGCATCCGGCGGCGGTCGCCATCAGGAGCAGAGACTCGGCATGCTGCGTCTCGGCGAGGATCGTCAGGGATGCCGCGCCCGTCTCGGCCAACTGGCCGATCTGCCCGATCAGGCTATTGGCGAAAAAGCCCAGCGCCAGGAGGAGGGCAGCAAGCAGCAGTTGCCTGATGATGAGGCTTCGGCCAAGTGATACGATGCCCATGAAAAACAATCCCGGTCTTTGAAAAGAGCAGGTTAGCGCGATTGCCTTCATGCCCGGTTAATGCTTGGCCTGACTCAGCAGAGATATTGCGGGGCGCCCGAGTCAGGGATGCGCCCGGATCACCACCGAAGGGTAGAGAATGCCGCTGAGCGTTGCCGTGCAGATGGACCCGATCGAGCGTATCTCGATCGCCGGGGATACGACCTTCGCTCTCATGCTGGAGGCCGCCGCGCGCGGCCATGCGCTCCATTATTACCGGCCGGAGTCGCTGAGCCTCCGCGATGACGGAACCGTGGTGGCCCTTGCCGCGCCGGTGACCGTCCGCGACGAGGTCGGCAACCATGCGACGCTCGGCGCGGCCAAGCCGCTCGAGCTCGCCACGATGGACGTGATCCTCCTGCGCCAGGATCCGCCCTTCGATCTCGCCTACATCACCTCGACGCACCTGCTGGAGCGGCTGCCGCCCAGCGTGCTTGTGGTCAACGATCCGAAAAGCGTTCGCGACGCGCCGGAAAAGCTGTTCGTCCTGGACTACCCGCAGCTGATGCCGCCGACCCTGATCACCCGCGACAAGGCGGAGATCGAGGCCTTCCGGCAGAAGCACGGCGAGATCGTCATGAAGCCGCTCTACGGCCATGGCGGCGCGTCGGTGTTCAAGGTGGCGGAAAAGGATCCGAACTTCGGGTCGCTGTTCGATCTCTTCGCGACGCTGTTCCGCGAACCCTGGGTGGTTCAGGGCTTCCTTAAGAATGTCGTGCATGGTGACAAGCGGATCATTCTTGTCGACGGCGTCCCTCTGGGCGCGGTCAACCGGGTGCCGGCAGAAAACGACATCCGCTCCAACATGGTCCGCGGCGGCGCGGCGGCGGCGACCGAATTCACCGCGCGCGAGCGGGAAATTTGCGAAACCATCGGGCCGGAACTAAAACGCAGGGGTCTGCTGCTGGTGGGAATCGACGTCATCGACGGCTATCTGACCGAGATCAATGTGACGTCGCCGACGGGAATCCGCGCCATCAAGCGGATCGGTGGCCCCGACCTTGCGGTCCCCGTCTGGGACGCCATCGAAGCCAAGCACGCCTCGCGTTGATGGCCTCGATTTAACCGTGGAACGGAGAGCCGACGCGTGACCGCCATTCTCGAACGCGTTGCCTCGCAGCGGCGCCGCCGCGTCCCACGGCG
>NZ_LMUU01000251.1:1238-30573 GCF_009765775.1 Beijerinckia sp. L45 | reverse complement strand
CTTCCGCGACGCGCTGGAGCGCGCGCGCGAGCTGGTCCGCGAAGCGTTCGAGGACACCGGCGAGGGCCTTCGCTGCGCCCGCCATCTCTCCCTGATCGAGGATGCGCTGATCCGCACCCTCTACACCTACGTCGTGCGTTACATCCATCCGGCGCCGGCCGGCGCGGCAAACCAGATCGTCGTCGCGGCGGTCGGCGGCTATGGCCGCGGCACGCTGGCGCCGGGGTCGGACATCGATCTGCTGTTTCTCCTGCCGGGTCAGAACCCGACCTGGAGCAACAAGGTCATCGAGTCGATCCTCTACACGTTATGGGATCTGCGCCAGAAGGTCGGCCACTCGACGCGCTCCATCGAGGAGTGCGTGCGCTACGCGCTCGAGGACATGACGGTCCGCACCGCGCTGCTCGAGGCGCGGCTCATCCTCGGCGACGAGGCGCTGTTCGAGGACATGCGGACCCGCTTCGACCGCGAGGTCGTGTCGAACACCCCGGCGGAATTCGTCGCCGCGAAGCTTGCCGAGCGCGACGCCCGCATCGTCAAGGCCGGCAAGTCCCGCTACCTCGTCGAGCCCAACGTCAAGGACGGCAAGGGCGGCCTGCGCGATCTCAACACGCTGTTCTGGATCTCCAAATACGTCTACCGCGTCCGCGAAGCGTCCGAACTCGTCGAGGCCGGCCTGTTCTCGCGCAAGGAATACCGGCTGTTCTGCCGCTGCGAGGAATTCCTGTGGCGCGTCCGCTGCCACCTGCATTTCGTGACGGGTCGGCCCGAGGAGCGCCTGTCGTTCGACCAGCAGCGGCTGATCTCGGAGCGTCTCGGCTATGTCGGCCGCGCCGGTCTCTACGGGGTCGAGCGCTTCATGAAGCACTACTTCCTCATCGCCAAGGAGGTCGGCGACCTCACCGCCATCGTCTGCGCCGCCTTGGAAGAGCGGCAGGCGAAGCCCAGCCCGATGCTGGACCGCTTTTTCGGCCGCATCTGGCGACGCCGCGAAACCGTCGCCAACAAGGATTTCGCGATCGAGAACGCGCGGATCACGGTCGCCGATCCCGCCACCTTCGCCCGTGATCCGGTCAACCTGATCCGCCTGTTCGCGATCGCCGACGAGAGCGGTCTTGCCATCCATCCCGACGCGATGCGCCTGGTGACCTTGAGCCTGACGCGGATCGATGCCGAGATGCGCAGCGATCCCGAGGCAAACCGCCTGTTCCTCTCGATCCTCAGCTCGCGCAATTCGCCCGAAATCGTGCTGCGGCTGATGAACCAGGCCGGCGTTTTGGGCCGGTTCATCCCCGACTTCGGCCGCATCGTCGCCCTGATGCAGTTCAACATGTACCACAGCTACACCGTGGACGAGCATCTGATCCGGGCGGTCGGCATCCTCGCGGATATCGAAAGCGGCCGCAGCGTCATCGAGCATAAGCTCGCCCAGGAGGTGCTGCCGGAACTGGTCGACCGCCGGGTTCTTTACGTCGCGCTGTTCCTTCACGACATCGCCAAGGGCCGGATCGAGGATCACTCCCTGGCCGGCGTCGCCGTCGCGCGCAAAATCTGTCCGCGGCTCGGCCTGAGCCCGGAGGAGACGGAATCGGTCGCCTGGCTGATCGAGAACCACCTCGTCATGTCGGATACCGCGCAGCGGCGTGATCTCTCGGACCGTCGCACGATCGAGACGTTTTCGGCGCTGGTCGGCACGCTCGATCGTCTGAACATGCTCTTCATCCTGACGGTGTGCGACATCCGCGCCGTCGGTCCCGGTGTGTGGAATGGCTGGAAGGCCGAGCTTCTGCGCACCCTTTATTGGGAGACCGAGAGCGCCCTTGGCGGGGAACAGTCGACCGTCGCACGCGATCGCCGGGTGACCGAAGCGCGCGAGGAACTGCGGGCCGCACTCCCCAGCTGGACCAAGCATGATTTCGACGCCTATGCCGCGCGGCATCAGCCGCCGTACTGGCTGAAAGTCGATCTCACCCACAAGATCCGCCACGCCAATCTGCTCAACATGTCCGAGGTCGAGCTGCCCGGCCCGACGGTGGACATCCTGACCGACGAGACGCGGGGCATCACCGAGCTGACCATCATCGCGCCCGATCATCCGCGCCTGCTCTCGACCATCGCCGGAGCCTGTGCCGCGGCGGCGGCGGATATCGTCGACGCTCAGATCTTCACCACGACCGACGGCCTAGCTCTGGACATGGTCTACGTGACTCGGGCGTTGGGGCGCGACGAAGACGAGCTCCGTCGCGCCGGCCGCATCGCCCTTGCCATCGAACGCGCCCTGAAGGGGGAAATCCGCCTCTCGGAGATGGTGGCGGCACGCAGCCAGGGTGACGCACCCGCCGCCGAGACCTTCGAGGTGGAACCCGAGGTGGTGATCGACAACGCCTTGTCGAGCCGCATGACGGTCATCGAAGTCGCCGGACTCGATCGACGCGGTCTCTTGTTCGAACTGACCGCGCTCCTGTCGCAGCTGCATCTCAACATCGGCTCGGCGCATATCGCCACCTTCGGCGAGAAGGCCGCCGACGTCTTCTACGTGACCGATCTGAACGGCGAGAAGATCACCGACGGCGTGCGCCGCGACACCATCCGCGACGCCTTGCTGTCGGCTTTTGCCGCCCCGGCAACGCGACGGCTCGATGGCCAGGGCCAGCGGCGCGGTGAAGGCTTGTGAGGAAACTTGATATTTTGCCCGTCAAAACTGATATGAGCGCCTCAGTTTCATCTTTTCGTATGGTCACATGAACGATCCCAAGGCAGAAAACGTCCGCTCCCCGAACGAAGCGCCCGCCTTCGCACCCAGCGAGGTTGGGGCTTCGGCCGCAGGCGCTCCGCAGGCTGAGCCCGATCCCTTCAAGGTGCTCGAGGCCCTGCAGGTCGAGAACGCCGAGCTGAAGGACAAAACGCTTCGCACGCTGGCGGATATGGAAAACCTGCGCCGCCGCACCGAGCGGGAGGTGTCGGATGCCAAAATCTACGGCATCGCCTCCTTCGCGCGCGACATGCTGACCTTCGTCGACAATATGCATCGCGCGCTCGAGGCGGTGCCGGCCGAACTCCGCGAGCAGGCCGACCCGGTGCTCAAAACGTTCATCGAAGGCATCGAACTGACCGAACGCGATTTCATCTCGCGCCTCGTTCGCTTCGGCGTGAAGAAGATCGAGCCGCTCGGCAAGAAGTTCGATCCGAACATGCAGGAAGCGCTGTTCGAAATCCCCGACGAGACCGTACCGTCCGGCACGGTGCTCCAGGTCGTGGAACAAGGGTTCTCCATCGGCGACCGTGTCCTGCGGCCGGCCAAGGTCGGCGTGTCCCGCGGCGGCCCGAAGACCATCAACTGAGCGCACGGACGCTGCTAGCCGTACGCTGTTGCTTCCTATCGATGTTCGCCAGGCCGCCGCGCCTGGCGGTTCGATGCCTGTGCTCTTATGACCCTTCGATGGCAGAGCCGCCATGCGCGCCCGCCATTGCGGTGCATCGGGCTTCGTCTTATGGGATGCCATTGACGTTTGGATGGTGGCGCTTTTCATGGCTAAAACCGATACGCGTGCCTTGAGCCTCGAAGACAGGCGCCCGCTGTCGCCGCACCTGATGATCTATCGTCCGATGCTGACGATGATGATGTCGATCGTCCATCGCATCACCGGCGCGGCGCTCTATTTCGGCACCCTGCTGCTGGCCTGGTACCTGATCGCGCTCGCGGCCGGCCCCGCACCCTTCGCCACGGTCTCTTGGGTCTACGGTTCGCTCCTCGGCGAACTGGTTCTCTTCGGCTTCACCTGGGCCCTGTTCCACCATCTGCTTGGTGGCGTCCGTCATTTCATCTGGGATCTCGGCTACGGCATGGACCATCCCGCGCGCGAATTTTTGGCGCAGGGGACCCTCGTTGGCGGCTTGCTCCTGACCGTTTTGGTCTGGGTCGTCGCCTGGTTCGCCTAGACGCTCCGCTCTCTTCGACAGGACTTTTCCATGGCGAACGACCCGCGCTCCCTCAAAACCGCTTCCAAGAAGGTCAGCCATCTCGGCTCCGCGAAGTCCGGCGTCGGCGAAGCGCGCGCGATGCACCTGACCTCGGTGGCGCTGGTGCCGCTGACGATCGCTTTCGTCTGGATCCTCGTGACCTTGATCCATAAGGATTTCACCGCCGTCCGCGCCGAACTCGGCCAGCCGTTCCCGGCGATCGTCATGCTGCTCTTCGTCGGCGCTGGCATCTATCACATGAAGCTCGGCATGCAGGCGATCATCGACGACTACGTCCACGAACACCATTTGAAGGACTGGGCGCTGATGGCGAACATCTTCTTCTCCGTCGCGATCGGCCTCGCCTGCATCTACGCTCTGCTCAAAGTGAGCTTCGCCTGAGCCTCTTCGGCGCCTGCTCTCTCCCCTTCTGAAAGACGTTCCCCCATGGCCACGAACGGTACGACCAACGGCAGCACGGCTCCCGGCATCGGCGGGGCCGCCTACCCGATCACTGACCACACCTTCGACGTCGTCGTCGTCGGCGCCGGCGGCGCGGGGCTTCGCGCCACGGTCGGTTGCTCTCAGGCCGGTCTTCGTACCGCGTGCATCTCAAAGGTGTTTCCGACGCGCTCGCATACCGTTGCGGCTCAGGGCGGCGTCGCCGCCTCCCTCGCCAACATGGGCCCCGACAATTGGAAATGGCACATGTACGACACCGTGAAGGGGTCGGACTGGCTGGGCGATCAGGACGCCATCGAATACCTCTGCCGTAACGCGCCGAAGGCGGTCTACGAGTTGGAGCATTGGGGCGTGCCGTTCTCGCGCACCGAGGACGGCAAGATCTACCAGCGCCCGTTCGGCGGCATGACCACCGATTTCGGCAAGGGGCCGCCGGCGCAGCGCACCTGCGCCGCCGCCGACCGCACCGGCCATGCGATGCTGCACACGCTCTATGGCCAGGCGCTGAAGAACGACACCGAGTTCTTCATCGAATATTTCGCCATCGACCTGATCATGGAAGACGGCCGCTGCCGCGGCGTCGTCTGCCTGAAACTCGACGACGGCACGATCCATCGGTTCCGCGCCCAGCTCGTCATGCTGGCGACCGGCGGCTACGGCCGCGCCTATTTCTCCGCGACCTCGGCGCATACCTGCACGGGCGACGGCAACGCCATGGTGCTGCGCGCCGGCCTGCCGCTACAGGACATGGAGTTCGTCCAGTTCCACCCGACCGGCATCTACGGCGCCGGCTGCCTGATCACCGAAGGCGCCCGCGGTGAAGGCGGTTATCTCACCAACGGCGAGGGCGAACGCTTCATGGAGCGCTATGCCCCGTCGGTGAAGGACCTCGCACCGCGCGACATGGTGTCCCGCGCCATGACGATGGAGATCCGCGAGGGGCGCGGCGTCGGCAAGGGCAAGGACCATATCTTCCTGCACCTCGACCACCTCGAGCCGAGCGTGCTGCACGAGCGCCTGCCCGGCATTTCAGAAAGCGCGCGCATCTTCGCCGGTGTCGATCTGACCAAGGAGCCGATCCCGGTCATTCCAACGGTGCATTACAACATGGGCGGCATCCCGACCAACTTTCACGGCGAAGTGCTGATCAAGAAGGACGGCGATCCCGACGTCATCGTGCCGGGCCTGATGGCGATCGGCGAGGCCGCCTGCGTCTCGGTGCACGGCGCCAACCGCCTGGGTTCGAACTCGCTGATCGATCTGGTGGTGTTCGGCCGCGCCGCGGGCTTGCGCGCCGCCGAGGTGGTGCAGGCCGGCGCCAAGCAGGCAGAGCTGCCGGCGGGATCGGCCGACCTCGCACTGTCCCGCCTTGACCACTTCCGCAACGCCAAGGGCAGCGAGCCGACCGCCAAGCTGCGCCTCGACATGCAGAAGGTGATGCAGGCCAATTGCGCGGTCTACCGCACCGGCGAAACGCTGGAGGAAGGCTCGAAGCTGATCCACGACGTCTGGGGCGCCCAGGATCAGGTCGGCATCACCGACCGCTCGCTGATCTGGAACTCCGACCTCGTCGAGACGATGGAATTCGACAATCTCATCGTCCAGGCCGTGGTGACGATGGACAGCGCCGTCAACCGCACGGAATCGCGCGGCGCCCATGCCCGCGAAGATTTCACCGAGCGTGACGACAAGACCTGGATGAAGCACACGCTGGCCTCGATCGACCCGCAGGCGAAGGCGATCTCGATCGATTACCGGCCGGTGCATAGCTACACGATGTCGAACGAGATGCAGTATATCGAGCCGAAGGCGCGGGTTTACTGATCAGGACGCGGGGACGCGGCGCGAGACGGAGGGTGCGATGGAAGGGGAACCGGTCGATCTCGTTCTCGAGTTCGTCAGGCGCATCGATCGTCGGCTTGAGAATGTCGAGTCGATCGTGATCGATACGCGCTCGCGCCTGCATTCGGTCGAAGAGCAAATCGCGCTGCTTCGACAGGACGTCGTCAGAATTGATCATCGGATGGATCGGTTCGACGAGCACCTGCAACGGATCGAACGCCGCCTCGATCTCATCGAGGTCTGAGCAGAGACAACAATAGATGCCGCGTGGACCATCGGTCTGCGAAGAACGAGGTTCCATGGTCCAGCTCACACTCCCCAAGAATTCCGTCGTCGGCACCGGCAAGACCTGGCCGAAGCCGGAAGGCGCGACCAACCTGAAAGAATTCCGCGTCTATCGCTGGAACCCGGATGACGGGCTGAACCCGCGCGTCGACACGTTCTTCATCAACCTCGACGACTGCGGCCCGATGATTCTGGACGGCATCATCTGGATCAAGTCGAAGATCGATCCGACCCTGACCTTCCGTCGCTCCTGCCGCGAGGGGATCTGCGGGTCTTGCGCGATGAACATCGACGGCACCAACACGCTCGCCTGCACCAAGGGCATGGACGAGGTGAAGGGCGCCATCAAGATCTATCCCTTGCCGCACATGCTGGTGATCAAGGACCTGGTGCCCGACCTCACCGGGTTCTACGCCCAGCACGCCTCGATCCAGCCGTGGCTGCAGACCAAGACGCCGATGCCGGAGACGGAATGGCGGCAGACGCCGGCCGACCGCGCCAAGCTCGACGGCCTCTATGAGTGCATTCTTTGCGCGTGCTGCTCGACGTCGTGCCCGAGCTACTGGTGGAACGGCGACCGCTATCTCGGCCCGGCGGTTCTTCTGCAGGCCTACCGCTGGCTGATCGATTCGCGCGACGAGGCCACCGGCGAGCGGCTCGACAACGTCGAGGACCCGTTCCGCCTCTATCGCTGCCACACGATCATGAACTGCGCCAAAGCGTGCCCCAAGGGGCTCAACCCGGCGAAGGCAATCTCGGAGATCAAGAGCATGATGATCGAGCGGCAAATTTAATCGCTCGCGACCCTGTGACTTCGAATTCGCCAGAGAATGCGCTAGCGATTAGGGCGGCCCTGGGGACCGTCGCATGCGTAAGCCGTTGAAGTTGTTCGTGGCCGCCATGGCCGTTTTGACCGCTGCTCCGGTCTTGGCGCAGGACGCCGTAAAGGTTTCGGGCAAGACCGAGATCCTGTGGCTCGGTCAATCCGCGATGCGGATCACCACGCCGGGCGGCAAGGTGATCCAGGTCGATCCCTTCATCACCAAGAACCCGAAGACGCCGGCAGCCTGGAAAGATCTCTCGAAGCTCGGCCATCTCGACCTGCTGCTCGTCACCCATGGGCACCTCGACCATGTCGGCGACACGTTCGAGCTGTCGAAGACCAACAACATCAAAGTCTATGCGCCGGCCGGCCTCGAAGACACCTTTACGACGCTCGGCCTGCTGCCGCCGGAACGGGCGCCGAAGATGAGCAAGGGCGGCACCGTCCATCCGCTCGGCCCCGACATCGCCATCAGCATGGTCCACGCCGATCATTCGTCCGAGTTCATGGGCACGGACCCGTTCACCGGAAAGACCTACAGCTTTTCCGGTGGCGAGGCGGCCGGCTTCATCATCAAGCTGGAGAACGGCTTCACCATCTACCACATGGGCGATACCGCGGTGTTCGGCGACATGAAGCTGATTGCCGACATGTACCATCCCGACCTCGTGATGATCCCGATCGGCGGCAACTACACGATGGATCCGGCCGGCGCAGCCTTCGCCCTCAGCACCTACCTGAAGCCCAAGTACGCGATCCCGATGCATTACGGCACGACGCCGCAGTTGGCCGGAACGCCGGAGGAGCTGATCAAGGCGCTGGGGCCGAACTTCGCGACGAAGATCGTGGTGATGCAGCCGGGCGAGACGCAGAGCTTTTAGCGCACTGCGTTAGGCCGGTAGCTCCGCCTTCAGCGTCCACACCCGGTGCGGCACCACCAGCGGCTCGACCGGCCATCCCGCGCTGAGCGCGGCCGCCAGCTCGGTGTCGAACCGCATGACGGCATCCGCCGGAAGCGAGGCCCCCACGCCGGCACTGGCGCGGATGCGGCCACGCCAGGCTTCGTGAGTGTAGGACACGTCGACGTCGAAGGAGAAGGTCTCGACGCCGACAAAACCGCCTTCGCCGACATCCGCCAAAAATGCCGGATAGATCCCCGAATTATTGCCGAGATGCCACTCGGGATTGTGTCGCGCCACGAGGTTTTCCGTCATCGCCACGACGTTGTGGTTGAGCGGCAGCCAGTCGAAATGCGCGATGATGAGACGGCCCCCCGGTTTGAGCACGCGCGCGACCTCCGCCGCGGCCTTTGGCCGGTCGAACCAGTGCCAGCATTGGCCGGCGGTGACGACGTCGAAACTGCGCGAAGCCAGGCCGGTGTCTTCCGCGCGACCCTCGACATAGGTGACGCCGGTCGCGGCCTCGCGGTCGAGACGGGCGGCCTCGGTCAGCAGGTGGTGCTCGGAATCGAGGCCGGTGACCTGACAGCCGCGGAGCGCCAGACCGCGCGCGATGGTGCCGGTCCCGGTTCCGAGATCGAGCACGGCATGGTCGGGGGAGACCCAGCTTTCGGCGAACAGACGCTTGAAGAAACGCTGCGGAAAGCCGGCGCGGTAGCGCCCGTAATCCGCCGCCGTCGGACCGAAATTTACCGCCATCGGCGAAGTGTCGCGAAGCGCGGGGCCGTCGGGCATGAGCATCTTGAACAACATCCTCGGGCTACTCGGCGTTGACCTGGCGCGGCAGCATGCGATCGAGGATCGCGTCGCGGCGCACCGCAAGGTGCCAGACGGTCGCCGCGACATGGATCAGCACCACGGCATAGACCGCCCACTGGCCGAGAATGTGGATCTGCTTGGCCGTCTCCGCAATATCCGTGGTCATCGGCAATTTGGGAAAATCGAACAGGCCCAAGATGCTGATCGGACGTTTGCTGCCCGAAGACATGACGTAGCCGCTGATCGGCATGGCAAGAAAAATAAAATAGAGCAGCCAATGGCTGATGGCCGCCGAGACGCGCTCCCATGCTGCCATCCGGCCGGGTTGCGCCGGTGGCGGGTTCATCGCGCGGTAGGCAAGGCGGGCGAGGATGACTGCGAGGATGACAAGGCCGAGCGTCTTGTGCAGCGAGGCATAGAGATCGGGGCCGCCCGGCGGCTTCTTGAACTCGGCAAAGATCCAGCCGAGCGGCACCACGGTGAAGATCAGCAGCGCGGAGATCCAGTGAAAGGCGCGCGCGGCTGGCGTGTAACGGCGCGTCCCCGCGGTGAAATAAGGGGCCACCCGCGCCGTGATGTCCTTCATGCCATGGTCCTGCCACCGGAAACACGTGAGCGGTATCGATTACGCGGATCGAGAAAAGTCCCCATTCGCGGCGACTTCTGTGTGGCGCCCAAACCAGACTGAGCTGGTTTGGGCGTCACGCCTAGTCGCGATGATAATCATCGCGCATTGTGCCTTCGTAGCGGCCGCTCTTCAAACAGCAACGCCTGAAAGAGGCGTCCCGAACCGCAGGGGCAGGGATCACGCCGGCCTAGCTTTTCGACAAGTTCTTTGTCGCCGTGAATAATCCGAAGACCACGTTTGACGTGCGTTTCGGAGTTGAAATCCTCTCCGACGCTTGCTCATGGCCTCAAAAGCAGAAGCGCGGCTCGATATCATCTTTTGCCATGACAGCCTCCATCGATCCGCCGTGCGCGAAAGGCGCGGGGCGCGTTGTCATACCATCGGAATCAGGCGCCGGCCATCTCGCTCAAAATCGCCTCCGCAGCGGCGCGCGGGTCGGCGGCCTGCGTGATGGGCCGGCCGATGACGAGGTGGTCGGCCCCGGCGCGCAATGCCGCCGCCGGGGTCATCACGCGCTTCTGGTCGCCGACAGCGGCGCCAGCCGGCCGAATGCCGGGGGTGATCAGCCGAAGCGACGAGCCGACGCGGGTGCGCATGGCCGAAACTTCCTCCGCCGAGAGAATGAGGCCGCCTATCCCGGCAGCTACGGCCTGATCGGCGCGGCGCGCAACGAGGTCGCGGACGCCAAAGGCGTAGCCGGCCGCTTCGAGATCGGCATCGTCGTAGGAGGTCATCACGGTCACGCCGAGGATCAGCAGCGGCGCGGCGCCGACGCCGCGCCTGGCGGCGGCCATCGTCTGGGGAAACGCATGCACGGTCAGAAACGTGGCGCCGAGCCGGGCGACCTGGGCGGCCGCTTTTTCGACAGTCGCCGGAATATCGTGCAGTTTGAGATCGAGAAAAACCTGCTTGCCCTGGTCGATCAGGCGTTCCGCCAGCGACAGGCCGCCGCCGTAGGCGAGCTCGAGGCCGATCTTGTAGAAGCTGACGCTGTCGCCAAGCTGCGCCACGAGCTCTGCGGCGGCCTCAGGCGTCGCCACGTCGAGCGCGACGATCAGCCGATCCCGGAGCGGTATTGCGGCAGCGTCGCTCAAGGCCGTTGTCTGGCGCGCGCGGCGACCCGATGGAACAGGCTGGCGCGATGATCGCGCGCCGGGCGGAACCCTGACTTGTCGGGGCGGACGCGCAGGCCCGTCATGTCGCGGGCGGGGAGATCGGGCGTCAGCAGCAATTCCGTCTTCGTGCCCTCGCCGCAGCGGCGATAGACCCACACGCGGGCGGGCGGCAGATTGAGCCAGACCGGTGCCGACACATCGGCCTCGTAGTCGGGCGCGGCATGGCGCGGAATCGGCGAGTTCATGCCGTAGGTGAATTGCACGAAGGAGCCGCCGGGCGCCATCAGCGAAAAGGCATCGTCGAGCAGGGCGAGGCGCTGATCGTCGGGCTTGGTCAGCAGCGGCAGGCTGGAGACGACGGCCGCGGCGGGCTTGGTCAGCACGTGCTCGAGGCTCTCGCGCAGATGGTAGGCGTCGGCCTGGACCACCTGGACACCGGGAAAGCGCTTGCGCAACAGGCGGCAGAAGGCGGCGTCGAACTCGACGAGCACCAACCGTTCGGGCGCAACGCCGCGGCGCAGCAGGGCCTGGGTGATCGGACCGGTCCCCGGCCCAAGTTCGACGACAGGGCCGGTCCCATCGGGATCGACGGCGCGGGCCATCATCCGGGCGAGAAACCGCCCCGACGGCGACACTGCCCCGGTCAAGATTGGGTTGTCGAACCAGGTTTTGATGAAACGCGCCTCATCCGCGAGGCGCTCCTCGATCCGCGGGGCTGTCAGCAGCCCTCTGGGCGGGCGCGAAGATTGACTACGCAAACGGTGACACCTCAAGGCAGCGAGACGGGGTCGTCGTATTCTAAAAATCGATCGATTCCCGTCGATCGCAACACAATCTAATGTGCCAATTCCAGGGTCGCCGTCAAGAAATCGTCACAACATAAGCAGGGTTCCGGTCTTTCGTCTGAATATGCTGAGAATCATGATTGCCCGCGGACCGGCAGGAACGGCGCGCCCGGATCTCTGGATTTCCTTCGGGCCTGGGGCCCGGCGTTGCCCTATATCGTCTGGTTGTAGGCGCCGACCGCCGTGTTCTCGCGCAGGATGCCGTCGACGGCCTTGAACATGTCATGCATGCGCTGTTCGGAAACCGGGCTTTCCACCACGACGACCAGTTCCGGCTTGTTGGACGAGGCGCGCACCAGGCCCCAGGTGCCGTCTGCGGCGGTGACGCGGACACCGTTGACCGTCACCACGTCGCGGATCGGCTGGCCGGCGATGGTCTCGCCCTTGGCCTGCATCGCTTTGATCCGGGCGGTGACCGTCTCGGCGACGCCGTATTTGAGCTCATCGTCGCAATGCGGCGACATGGTCGGCGAGCCCCAGGTCTTGGGCAGGTCCGCGTAAAGATCGGCCATCGACTTGTCGGGATTGCGATCGAGCATGTCGAGCACATGGATAGCGGTGACCAGGCCGTCGTCGTAACCGCGTCCGACAGGCGTATTGAAAAAGAAGTGACCCGATTTCTCGAAGCCGGCGAGCGCCTTCATGTCGGTGACCCGGCGCTTGATATGGGAGTGGCCGGTCTTCCAGTAGTCCGCCTTGACACCCTGGGCGATCAGCACGGGGTCCGTGGCGAACAGGCCGGTCGACTTCACGTCGACGACGAAGGTGGCGTTCGGGTGCAGCTTGGAGAGGTCGCGGGCCAGCATCACGCCGATCTTGTCGGCAAAAATCTCCTCGCCGTGGTTGTCGACGACGCCGCAGCGGTCGCCGTCGCCATCGAAACCGAGCGCGACGTCGGCCCCGCTCGCCTTCACCGCGTCGGCCATCGCATGCAGCATCTGCATGTCTTCGGGATTGGGATTGTAGCGCGGGAAGGTAAAATCGAGCTCGGTGTCGAGCGGCACCACCTCGCAGCCGAGCGCGGCCAGCATCTGCGGCGCGAAGGCGCCCGCCGTGCCGTTGCCGCAGGCGGCCACCACCTTGAGCTTGCGCTTCAGCTTCGGCCGGGTGGTGAGATCGTCGAGATACACCTTGGGAAAGTCGTTGACGAAAACGTAGCCGCCGCCGTCGCGGTATTTGTAGGTGCCGGCGAGCACGATGTCGCGCAGCCGGCCCATCTCGTCCGGCCCGAAGGTGACGGGGCGCTCGACACCCATCTTCACCCCGGTCCAGCCGTTGTCGTTGTGCGAGGCCGTGACCATCGCCACCGCCGGCACGTCGAGGGCGAACTGAGCGAAATAGGCCATGGGCGACAGCGCGAGCCCGATGTCGTGGACCTTGATGCCGGCCCCCATCAAGCCGACGATCAGCGCGTTCTTGATCGAAGCGGAATACGAGCGGAAATCATGGCCGGTGACGAGTTCCGGCTTGATGCCCATCTCGTGGATCAACGTGCCGAGCCCGAGGCCAAGGGCCTGAACGCCCATCAGGTTGATCTCTTTTTCGAACAGCCAGCGCGCGTCGTACTCGCGAAATCCCGTCGCCTTGACCATCGGCGCGGATTCGTAGGCGTAGGTGTTCGGGATCAGGAGTGGCACGGGCTTGGGGAACATCCGGATATCCTAATGGGAGTATCGCGACGGTAGGGATTTACGTCTCCAGGAACAAGCCGTCGTGAACCCATGATGCAATCAGCGTAAAATATTCTATCCATGATGGTGCATAGGCCTGTGATGCCGCAACGAGCGCTGGGTGGTAAAGTGGCGGGTAAGCTCCGAGGTTAGTGCTATGGACGGATTGAAGGACACGACGCTCTACGAAACCGATTTCTACAGTTGGACGCGGGAGCAAGCTGAATTCCTCAAAAGCGGCCAGTTTGATCGGCTCGATCTGGCCAACCTCACGGAGGAGATCGAGACGTTGGGACGCACGGAACGCGCGGCGCTCATGGCGTCGTATCGATTGATCTGCCTGCATCAACTGAAGCGGATGTTTCAACCGGAGCGCCCCGAGAGCCGCAGTTGGACCCAAACCATCGTCCGTGAACGCAAGAATGCCGAATCCAACCTCGAGGATAATCCGGGCCTGAAGCCCCAAAAGCAGGCGCTTTCGCGCGGGCCTACAAACACGCGCGGCGTGAAGCGGCGGCGGAAACCGGCTTGGCTCCATCCGCCTTTCCGGTGACGCCTCCATTCACCCTGCAAGAGATCGAAGACGAAACATACTGGGCGGAGCCACCTCGCACCGAGGCCGAGGCCCGGCACCCTTGACGCCAGCCCCTCCCGCATCGCATCACGGCACCGCGTAACGACAGCGAGACCCCGTGCCGCCGCTTCTCATCGCCTATCCCGCCATCGATCCCGTCCTGGTGAACATCGGTCCCCTGCCGATCCGCTGGTATGCGCTCGCCTATATCGGCGGCCTGATCGGCGGCTGGGCCGCGGCGCGTTTTCTCGTCGCCCGCGACGCACTCTGGGGCCGCCGGGCGCATGCGCCGGTGCTCGCGATCGACGACCTCGTCGTCTACATCGCCGCCGGCATCATTCTGGGCGGCCGGCTCGGCTATATCCTCTTCTACAACCTGCCTTATTATCTCGCGCATCCGCTCGAAACGCTGATCGTCTGGAAGGGCGGCATGGCGTTTCATGGCGGGCTGATCGGCGCCGCCATCGCGATGGCGATCTTCGCCCGGCGCCATAACGTCACCTTGTCGAGCGTCGCCGACACGGTGTCGCCCGTCGTCCCGATCGGCCTCTGCCTCGGGCGGCTCGCCAACTTCATCAAGCCGGAACTCTGGGGCCGGATCACCGACGTGCCCTGGGCGATGGTCTTTCCCGGATCGGACGGGGAGCCGCGGCATCCAAGCCAGCTCTATGAGGCCGGACTTGAAGGCGTGGCGCTGTTCGTCATTCTGTGGATCGTGATCTTCGCCGGCGGCCTCAAGCGCGATGGCCTCGTCACGGCGCTGTTCTGCATCGGCTACGGCATCGCCCGGATCATCTGCGAGTTCTTCCGCGAACCCGATGCGCAACTCGGCTTCCTCTTCGCCCACGCCACCATGGGCATGCTGCTGTCGGTGCCGCTGATTCTTCTCGGCCTTGGGCTTCTGGCTCGCGCGATGCGTCGGGCGCCGGCGGATGCGCCCATCCCGGCATGAGCGTTCTCGGCGACGCGCTGCGCCAGATCATCGCCACGGAAGGCCCGATCTCGGTCGAACGCTTCATGCTGCTCGCCCTGCAGCACCCGGTGCATGGCTACTACACCAGCAAGATGCCGTTCGGGCGCGCGGGCGATTTCGTCACCGCGCCGGACGTCAGCCAGATGTTCGGCGAGCTTGTGGGACTTTGGGCGGCGCAGGTCTGGCTCGACATGGGCGCCCCGCACGGCCTGCACCTCGTCGAACTGGGCCCGGGCCGCGGCACGATGATGGCCGACGCGCTGCGCGCCACCCGCGTCGTCCCCGGGTTTTTGGCCGGCATCGACGTTCATCTGGTGGAAACGAGCCCGATCCTCAAAGATGCGCAGGAAAACGCCCTTGCGGCGGTCGGCATGAGCGCGACCTGGCACACGGCGATGGACACCGTGCCCGACGGTCCGGCGATCCTCCTCGCCAACGAGTTTTTCGACGCGCTCCCCGTGCGCCACTATGTACGCGGCGCCACGGGCTGGCACGAGCGGCAGGTCGATCTCGGCCCCGACGGGGCGCTGGCCTTCGGCGCCGCCGCCGAGCCGATGGCGATCGACGCCTTCTTGGCGGCGGGCCCCGGCGCGGTGCTCGAAATCGGCCATGCCGCCCGACGCGTCATGACCGCCCTGGCCGGCCGCATCGCGACGCACGGCGGCGCCTTGCTGGTCTGCGACTATGGCCATGCCGAAACGTCGCTCGGCGAGACGCTGCAGGCGATCCAAAACCACGCCTTCGTCGATCCGCTTGCCGCGCCCGGTGAAGCCGACCTGACGACGCATGTCGATTTCGCCATGCTGCGCCGGACCGCAGAGACCGCCGGGACCCGTGTCACAGGGCCGCTCGCGCAAGGCGCGTGGCTCGAACGACTCGGCATCGGGGCCCGGGCGCGGGCTCTCAAGGTTAAGGCCGGCCCAGACCAGGCCGTGGTGATCGATGCCGCGCTGGCGCGGCTGACGGGGCCGACGTCGAGCATGGCGACCCTGTTCAAGGTCTTGGCCGTCACCCATCGTGATATGATGCCGCCACCCGGTTTCGAGGATCCCGCATGAGCCTGCCCGCGATCGAAGCACCCGCCCTGGCCGGCCTCCGCCACGCCTTTTTTACCCGCGAGGGCGGGGTGTCCGAGGGCGTGTATGCCTCGCTGAACGGGGGTGTCGGCTCCAAGGATGCGCCCGAGGCCGTGGCGGAAAACCGCCGCCGCATGGCGGTGCATCTCGGCGTCGACACGCTGCTGGTGCCGTACCAGATCCATTCGCCGCTTTGCCTCGCCGTCACCGAACCCTGGCGCGAGCGCCCGCGTTGCGATGCCCAGGCCACGGCGCTCCGTGGCGCCGCGCTCGGCGTGACCGGCGCCGACTGCGGGATGATTCTCTTCGCCGACCGCGCGGCAGGTGTGATCGGCGCGGCCCATGCCGGCTGGCAGGGCGCCTTCGGCGGCGTGCTCGAGGCGACGCTCGAGACGATGGAAGGGCTTGGCGCGAAGCGTGCGGACATCACCGCCGTGCTTGGCCCGACGATCGGGCCGCAGAGCTACGAAACCGGCCCGGAATTTGTGGCCCGGTTCGTCGCCGCGGACGCCTCTTACGCCGGTTTCTTCAAAGGCTCGGCGCGCGAACATCATGCGATGTTCGATCTGCCCGGCTTTATCGGGCATCGCCTGCTGACTGCGGGCGTCGGGCGGTTCGAGAACCTCGCGCTCGACACCTATGCGGACGAGGCGCGGTTCTTCTCCTATCGCCGCACGACGCATCGCAACGAGCCGGATTACGGCCGGCTGATCTCGGCGATCGTCCTGGAATAAAAATCTACTTTTTCTCGGCGCCCTGGCAGTCGCTCTGCTTATGGCCGTCCGCCGTGTCGGCGCTCAACGTGATGCTGCGGCCCGGCGCGTCCCACCAGATATAACGCCCCGCGGCGTAGCGCGCGCCATCCGCCGCAACCACGTTGGCGAAGATCATCGGCTTTTCGTGAATCGGCAGCACGGCCAGCGAATTGCCGCCGCCGTTGATATATTCGACGATGAACGGACCGGCGGGCAGGCCGAGCTTGACGCCCTCGGCGTCACAACGGAACTCCGCCGTCAGGCGCTCGACGCTCGCCTCTTTGCCCAGGGGAATGTTGAGGTCGGCTGCCGCGGCAAAGCCCGTGCTGGAAATCAGGGCCACCCCGAAAAACGCTAATCTCATGACAGTCCCCGTTCGCGCCGACTCGGTTCGGCAGCCTCTATCTAGGGCTCTCGGGTGTGCCGATCCACCTCCGCGAGCCGCGCCGCGATGGCATGACGCGCCGGGGGTAGATGGCCGATCAGGCGCATCGCGGCATTGCGAAGCACGCGGGCGGGTGTCGAGGTGACCGTCGCCGCGCGGGTCATGCGGTCGGTCATCGCCACCACGCGCTTGGCGTTGCGACGGCGCTGCTCCGCCCAGGCCTGCAGCGCCGCGAGATCGCCCCCCGCGAGCGCCTCGTCCAAAGGCCCGGCCAAGGCGACGGCATCCTGGATGCCGGTGTTCATGCCCTGCCCGCCGGCAGGACTGTGCTCATGGGCGGCATCGCCGCAGAGCACGACCCGCCCTTGGAGCATCGTGGCGGCGACCCGATGATGGATATGGAAGCGGCCGGTCCAAAATGTTTCCGCGATCGTGACCGCCAGCGCGGTGCGCTCGTCGAGCAGGCGCTGCACCGTTGCAAGCGAGGGATGTTCCGGCGCTTCGGCGACGGTGGCGACGATGCGAACACGATCGCACGGCAAAGGCGCGAAAAGAAGCATGCCATCGGCCGCGAGATACAGCACGACCTCGTGCGGATCGAAGGCCCCGGTGACGGCGACATCGGCGAGAACAAAATTTTCGGGGTAGGGGCCGCCCTCGATCGCGATATGCGCCTTGTCGCGGACGGTGCTGCGGACGCCGTCACAGCCGACCACCCAGCCCGCTTCCACACTATGCGTCCGGCCGCCGCGTTCCAGCGTCGCCGTCACTCCGTCGTCATCGGCCGCGAGGTCGCTGAGGGTGCAGGGGCGAACCACGTCGCCGCCGAAGGCCTGCAGTCGGTCAAGCAGGATCGCCTCGGTCCGATCCTGTGGGCACAATAAGGCGAAGGGGTAGCGACTCGGAATTGCGTCGAAATCGATCGTCAGCAGCACCGCCTTGTGATCGCGGGCCGAAAACTGTCGGGCGCGGACGCCCGATGCCAGCAGCGCCGCGGTGGCGCCGAGCTCATCCAGGGCTTCGAGCGTGCCGGCATGCACGACAGCGGCGCGCGAGGTATGGGCGCCCTCGGCCTGCTGATCGATGAGCAGAACGCTGCGGCCCCGCCGCTTGAGCGCAGCGGCCAGCGTCAGTCCGACGGGTCCCGCGCCAACGATCAGCACATCGACTTTTGCGGGGAGCTCCATCATTCAGTATCTCTAGCGTCATGGCTTTGCGCCAATCTCTGCCGAGATGCCGGCGTCGGCAAGCCCCGCCACCGGCATAGACCGACCCCTGTTGCACGCCGATCAGGAGCCGTCCGGGTCAAGCATATTACGCCGCGCCTTGCCCGAGCAGGGCCGGGGCAATCTGCCGCGAACCCGACCTGCTTTTTCGCTACAAATCGGAGCGGATCGGCTTAGTCTTTCGGTTTGATCATCGCGAGGCACGCCAATGCACGTCGTTCGCTCCGCTATTCCTTCGCTTATTCTGGCGCTCGCCGTTGTCGCGGGGCTTGCCGTGGCAGGCGTCCCTGTCTGCGCGGCGGCGGTTACGCCCGATCCTGCCGGCAGTCCTTATGACGCCGCAACGACGCGTGAGCTCCAAACCCTCATCACCAAGCAGCTCGACGCGTTCAACCGCGCGGACGCGCCGGCGGCGGAAAGTTTCGCCACCCCGCAGTTTCGCGACAAGTACCCCGATCCCGCAACCTTCTTTGCCATGGTGAAGGAGAATTACGCGCCGCTGTTCAAGCCGCGCAGCACTCATTTCGAGGATATCAGCGACTCGCCGCACGGTCCTCTGCAGAAGATGACGGTCGTCGCCGCCGACGGCACGGTGTGGACAGCGGTCTATATTTTCGAGCGGATCTCAGGCGAGTGGCGGATCAGCGGTTGCGGGCTGATGAAACAGGACGGTCAGGATATTTGAGGCAAACATGTCCTGCCGCTTCGCAACACGAGGATTTATGCATTGGGAAATAGAACGGCCTCATAATCCTGCGCGCCGTTCAGGACATGCAAAATGTCGATACGTTCGTTGCGAATTCGATAAAAAATAATATAGGCCCCAAACGGTCGCCGCCGGATACCGGCGTTTTCGTATCCCGCCACCAAGGGGAAGCCGCGCGGCATCTCAGAGAGACCGTAGCATCGCTCGACTAGTTCATGAACGAACGTCACGGCGCGGCGGGGGTTGGCAAGCGCTATGTAATCGCCGATCCGCTCGAGGTCGGCATCGGCCTCGTCGGTAAAGACGACAATCAATCGTCCCGATCCTTCGCCATTCGTTGGTACTTGGCGGTAAGACGGTCGGCGACCTCGCGTGCCGGCTTGACGCGCCCGGCATCGGCATCGGCATTCCCGCGCGCAAGCGCGGCGTTAAGGCTTGCCAAGCGATTTTCCCGCTGTTCGATCAGACGAATGCCTTCGCGCAATACGTCGTTCCGGGACTCGTAACGGCCATCCCGTACGAGGGCGGAGACAAAGTGCTCAAGATGCTGGCCGAGATCGGCGTCGCCGGACATATCCTGTCCCTCCGATAGGCCATCACAATAGCGATCAGGTCGCCGAGCGCCAACAAAGCATTACAGCAAGGGCCGCCCATCAAACTGGATCAACGGCACCAAACATGCGATTGCGTCGCCACCCGCCGAGGCCCCCTCGGCAGAAGGCAGACCGCACGTGTACACGCCGCCCTATCCCGAACGGCCGCTCAATCCCGCCTCGCCCTTCAAGCTGCTGCGGATGGCGCGGAAGAACCTGATTGCGATCTGGCCCGACGCGACGTTCGAGCTGGAATCTTTTTCCTACAAGGTCCTGAAACGCCGGGTTCACGTCGTGACCACGCCGGACGCCGTGCGTCAGGTCTTCGTCGACGGCGGCACGACCTACGAACGGAAGTCCTCGCAGCAGCGCCATGCCTTGGCGCCGCTGATCGGCGACGGGCTGTTCATCAGCGACGGCGAAACGTGGCGCGCGCGGCGCCGCGTCGTGGCGCCGGTCACCCATATTTCCCGCCTTGCCGAGCTGACACCGGCGATCACGGCGGGCGCGTCCGACCTCCGCGCGGAGTGGCAGGCCAAAGCCGGCCAGGAGATCGACGTCCTGGTCGACATGGCGGAGCTGACGGCCGGCATCATCTGCGCCTCGATCTTCGGGCGCCAGCTAGCGCGCCGCGCGACGCAGCGCCTTGTGAAGGCGTTCGGCGTCTACCAGGCGCTGATCGGCCAGGTCGACATCCTGTCCTTCCTCGGCCTTCCGGACCTGCTGCCGCGCTTCCAGGGCTTTCGCATCCGCTTCGCCGCCCGCAAGATTCACCGCGTTCTGGAAGGCCTGATCGACGATATTTTGGGCAAGAAAGGCGGAGCGGAAGCCTCGCTGATGCGGTCCATGACCGAAGCGGCGAATGCCGGCGACGCACCGACGATGGATCGCCAGGCGTTCCGCAACGAGGCCGCCGTGCTGTTCATGGCCGGGCACGAAACCACTGCCAACACCCTCGCCTGGGCCTGGTTTCTCCTCTCGCAGGATCCCGAGACGGAGCGGCGGCTGCACGCCGAAGTCGATGCGGTGCTGGGCGAAGCCCCCGCCGTCCATGCCGACTACGAAAAGCTGCCGTTCACCCGTGCCGTCATCGAGGAGACGCTGCGCCTCTATCCGCCCGTGCCTTTGCAGGGGCGCGTCGCGTCGGGCGACGGCATGATCGGCGGCACCGCGGTGAAAGCGGGCGACCTCGTCCTGCTCAATGCCTGGCTGATGCACCGCCACCGTAAGCTCTGGGCCGATCCCGACGTCTTCTCGCCGGACCGGTTTCTGCCGGGTGGCAGCGGCATCCCCTCGCGCTACGCCTATGTTCCGTTCAGCATCGGGCCGCGCGTCTGCACCGGCGCCGCCTTCGGGCTGCTTGAGGCGGTGCTTTGTCTTGCCACCCTGGCGCGCAAGGTGCGGCTGACGCTGCGCCCGGGCTGGGTCGTCGAACCGAGCTGCCGGCTCAGTCTGCGGCCCGGCGAAGTCCTGCCGATGCTGATCGAGGCGCGATGACCCCGGCGGACCGCATCGACTGGGCCTTGCACCATGCGATGACGGCGATGCCCTCGTCGGCGTGCTCGGCCCTTGGGGCGCGGCTTGCGCCGCTGATGGGCCGCCGCTCGAACCCCGCCGCGCATGCCAATGCGACCGCCCTGTTCGCGGCGCTGCGCCCGGACTGGGCACGCGACGCTGCGACGCTCGAGGCGGCCGTGGATCGGTTGTGGGACTGCACCGGGCGCACCTACGCGGAATTCGCCATCAGCCATCGTCTGATTCGCAGTGGCCGCGTCGTCTTTTCCGGCGAAAAACACCTCGACGCGGCCTTGGCCAGCGGCAGACCGGTCATCGCCCTATTTCTGCATACGGGGAACTGGGAGGTCTCCTTCATGCAGCTGGCGTTTCATGCGCCGGGCCGCGCGGCATTGATCTTCGATCCGCCGAAGCAGACGGCGCGTGCGGCGATCGCATTGAAGGTGCGGCGTCAGGCGCCGTTCGATCTGTTTCCGATGAGCCGGATGGTATGGCGGCGGGCGCTCGGCCAGTTGCAGAAGCCGGGCGGCGTGCTGATCACCGCCGCCGACGAGGCCGTCAACGGCGCAATCGGCGCGCCGTTCTTTGGCCGCCCGCAGCGATCGGACGGCAATCTCGGTAAAGTGGCCCGCTTGGCGCTGCGTGCGGGGGCGATCGTCGTGCCGTTCTATAACGAGCGGCATCGAGGTGCTCGGTTTACGACGCACGTGCTGGCGCCGCTGGAATTTGCCGGCGCGGCGGAGGATGACGCCGCCGTCGCCGCAGCCGTGACGATGCTCAATACCATCGTGACGCCGCCGACGCTTCGGCTGCTCGACCAGTGGTATATGGCGTTAATGTACCGCGGTCCCGCCGCGGCCTAGACTGGCAAATCAGGCGGCGGCGCCGCTCGACGCTTCGCGCGCGACCTTCTTGGATTTCGTCGCTTTCGATGGCGCAACCTTGGCAGGCGTCGCCTTTATCACCTTCGGCGCTGCGGTCTTGGATTTAGCGACAACAGCCCGCGCTTTCTTGACCTTGGCAGGCTGCGCGGCGAGATCTCGCTCGGCGGCAACCCAATGCTCGTGGGCCTGACCATCGGCGCGCCCGAGATCGACCCAGATTTCATACGCGCGCTGCCGGACTTGCTCTTCGAAAACCCCATCCATGATTTGGTCCTTTGTCGTGAAAGACAAGCAAACCTGGGGCTGCGTTGGTTAATAAACGCTTAAAGCACCTGTCCTAATATGAGGCACATTCGCGTCATCGCTGCCGCGTTAATGGCGAGAAAGCAAAGCAGTGAGGGCGATCAGTGGATCGTATGGATTGCACTTGCCGCCCACCCGTTGCGCGCCGCGATACGATCGAACAGATCCGCCTTTTCCGCCTCGAGCGCGGTGCGTTTTGCGTCCAGCTCTTCGCTGGTCGACTTGTTGGCGCCGAGCCAGACGAGGCCGCCGATGATCGCGGTAAAAGCCGAAAGAACGACCGGTGCGGTGCTATAGGCTGGCGCAATCGTGAAGACGATCGCCGCCGTCGCGAGGCCGAGCCCGATCGCGGCGCGCGACATGATCATGGCTTGTCGGCAGGTGCGGATTTCGCCGTAGATCTCTTCGAGCAGAGCTTCGGTCGAATCGAGCCGGCTGGTGAATTCGATAACCTCGTTCAACGCGCGCCCTATCGGTCCATCAATGTTCCAGCTCTCGATCGCACCGAGGCTGTCCGACAGATAAGATCATCGCGGGAAAACGAGAAGGGCGCCGGCACGATCGAGCGACCGGCCGATGGTGGCAGGCCTATTCGTCGTTGGTGGCGTTCAGGCCTTCGACGGGGACGATTGGCGCGATGCCCGGAGCCTTGTTCAGCCAGATCCCGACGTTGGCGCCATTGGTCACGAAGTCGACGCCCTGGCGCTCGAGCGCCTTCTGGAACAGACCGACCGTCATGCTCGGGATGCTCTGGCCGGATTCGAAGCGGGTGATCGTGCTGACGGAGACGCGGGCGGTATCAGCGAGGTCGCGGGTGCTGATCGAGAGGCCGGCGCGGGCCATTCTGCATTGTTCAGGCGTCATCATCTTGTCTTTCTGTCGAACGCCTCGAGCGCGTTCCGGCCGAGCGGATCTGCCCAGCGCCTCAGAACTTGCCTAAGATCAATAAAGTAAGGGCGCGTTCTCTCGGGAAAAGTCTATCGACTTTTGCGCTCCGCGAAAAACCATGCGCCGAATGAAAATGGCGCCCCAAGCGTGAGCTTGGCGACGCCATTCCTAGAAATCCAAGCCGGTCGCCGCGCTGAAGCGCGGCGTTCGGTCTTAGACAGCCTTGAGGTTCACGGCGGATTCTTTACCGCGGTCAGCCTTGGTCTCGTAGGAGACCTTCTGGCCTTCGTCGAGGTTACGCATGCCGGCCTGCTCGAGAGCGGAGATGTGAACGAACACATCCTTGCCACCCTGATCAGGCTGGATGAAACCGTAGCCCTTTTCGCCGTTAAACCACTTCACAGTACCCGTAGCCATAGAATCGTCCGATCATTAACAACTGGCCCAAGCGGAGCCAGTTGATCACCTATAGGCCTGATCAATGCGGCAAAGCAACGGCAAGTCGGGAAACGCCGAGCGATAAGAGGCGAACGACCCCGTTTGGGGGGCGAAAAGCGACGCTTGCGCCGGGCCTGTCCGTTCCGCAAGGGCATGATCCCTGCTTTCGCCGCATGGCCCGATCACGGTGGACGCACGATGCAGGCATGGATGAGGATGTGACCCAGGCTTCCCGTGACGGCGTCGAAGGGCGATACGATGCGCCGGCTCATGGCGACACCGTGGCGCCGACCCGCGCTGGCCCCAGGCTGATGACTGATCTCGTCGACGTCCAGGGCGTCACCAAATCGTTCGGTATGGCAGCGACGGCGGTTCGCGCCCTCGACGACGTCTCCGTCTCCATCGGGACGAACGAGTTCTTCACCCTGCTCGGCCCGTCCGGATGCGGCAAGACGACCCTGCTGCGCCTTCTCGCCGGCCTCGACCACCCGGGCACAGGCGCGATCCGTCTCGAAGGCCGGGACGTCGCAAGCGATCCGCCCAACAAGCGGCCGGTCAACATCGTCTTCCAGTCCTATGCCTTGTTTCCGCACATGAGCGTCGCACAGAACGTCGCCTTCGGGCTCGAGCGGCAAGGCCTGCGCGGAGCCATGGTCGCGGCGCGCGTGACGGCCATGCTGCAGCTTGTCCGCCTGGAGGGCTTGGCGGCGCGGCACCCCGGGCAGCTGTCGGGCGGACAGCAGCAACGCGTCGCCTTGGCCCGCGCGCTCGCCCCGCAGCCGAAGCTGCTGCTTCTCGACGAGCCGCTCTCCGCGCTTGACCGCGCGCTACGGCGGGACATGCAGGTCGAGCTGAAGCGCCTGCAGCGGGAGACCGGCATCACCTTCCTGCTCGTCACCCACGACCAGGAAGAAGCTTTGTCGATGTCGGATCGCATCGCCGTCATGGACGGCGGCAAGATTTTGCAGGTCGGCACGCCGGGTGTGATCTTCGAACGCCCGACGTCACGCTTCGTCGCGGCCTTCATGGGCAGCAATGTCCTGCCGGGATCGCTGGTCGGGCACCCCGCGTCCTATGTCGCGATGCGACCGGAGCGGGTGGTCGTTGCGACCGCAGCAACCGCCGACGCCATCGCGGGGCGGGTCACAGAGATCACCTATCTCGGCGCGCGAACGGCGTGTGGAATTGCGCTCGACGCTGGTCCGATGATCAAGGTGGAGCGGGCCGACCTGCCGGCCGGGCTTGTGGCGGGCCAGGCGGTCTTCTGTCGCTTTCCGCCGGAAGCGCTCGTCGGGCTGGAAACCCCATGAGCGGCGAACCGACGCGACGCGATCGCGCGCTGCTTCTCGCGACACCCGCGCTCGCGACGATCGTCGTCCTCATGCTGCTGCCGATGGCGATCGCGCTGGCCGCATCGTTTCTGACCTCGACGCCCTACGGCGGCGTTACCCGGCCCTTCACCGGGGCCTCCTACGTGCGCTTCCTGTACGATCGCGATCTCGACGACGTCCTCGTGTTCGACACGACCTATCTCCGCATTTTTGCGCGGTCGTTCATCCAGGCGGTGCTGGCGACGGCCTGTTGCCTCGTCATCGGACTGCCGCTCGCCTGGTACATGGCGACCCGGCCGCCGCGTCTGCGGCAGGGGCTGGTTCTGCTTGTCACCATCCCGTTCTGGACCAATCTCCTCATCCGCACCTATTGCTGGGTGCTGCTGCTGCGCGACCAGGGCCTCGTGAATCAGGTGCTGCAGGGCAGCGGCCTGACGCAGGCGCCGATCACCTTCCTCTATTCCGACGGCGCGGTGCTGCTGGGGCTCGTCTACGCCAGCCTCCCGTTCATGGTGCTGCCGATCTACGCCGCGCTGGAAAAGCTCGATCCGCGCCTGATCGAAGCGGCGTACGACCTCTACGCCGGCCGCTGGGCAATCCTGAAAACCATCGTCTGGCCGCTCGCGAAGCCGGGCGCCGCCGCCGGGACGCTGATGGTCTTCGTGCCCGCGCTCGGCGCCTTCCTCGCGCCCGACATTTTAGGCGGCGGCAAGACGCTGATGATCGGCAGCCTCATCCAGCAGCAGTTTTCCACGGCGCGGGACTGGTCCTTCGGCGCCGCGCTGTCGATGATCCTCATGACTTTCGTGCTGGGCGCCCTGATGTGGCACGCCCGACAACGCTCCGGCCGCGTGCTGCCATGAGCTCCGCATGAGCGCGAACCCCTTCGACTGGCGCCGCATGCCCTTCCTTCGGCTCGCCAGCATCGCGGCGCTGCTGTTCCTCTATGCGCCGCTCGTCGTGCTGATGGTCTATGCCTTCAACAGCAACAAGGTGGCGCTGATCTGGGACGGCTTCAGCACGCAATGGTTCGTCAAGGCGCTGGGCAACACGGACCTGCAGCGCGCGGCCATCAACAGCCTGATCGTCGCCGCCGTCGCGACGCCGATCTCCACCCTTCTCGCCCTTCCCGCCGCCCTCGCCTTCGAACGCGGACGCTCGCTGCCCGGGCGGGCGTTCGGCGAAGCGCTGGTCGCGATGCCGCTGATCGCACCCGAAATCGTCACCGCCATCGCGACCCTTGTCTTCTTCGAGGCCATCGGCTTGCACGGCGGCATCGGCAACGTCATCCTGGCGCATGTCGTCTTCTGCATCCCCTTCGCGCTGCTCCCGATCCGCGCGCGCCTGCGCGAGATGCCGCGGGATATCGAAGATGCCGCACATGATCTCTACGCCGGGCGCTGGCAGGTGTTTCGCCTGATCACGCTGCCGCTGCTGGTACCGGCGATCGTTGCGGGCGCCACGCTCGCCTTCGTTGTCTCGCTGGACGATTTCCTCATCACCTTGATGGTCGCGCCGGCGGGCGCCACGACCCTGCCGGTCTATCTCTACAGCATGCTGCGTCTGGGCGTGACACCGGAGGCCAATGCCGCCGCGACGATGCTCCTCCTCGTGTCGATCGCCGCCGTTGTCATGGCCTATGCGGTTTCACCACGCGGGACTGCCAAGCGATGAAAGGCCCACGATCATGATCTCGCGCATCCTCACCGTCACAGCTGCCACAGCGTTCATGCTTGCCATGACAGGCGCGAGCGTAAAGGCCGGCGGCAATCTCTTTGTCTACAACTGGACCGATTACACCTCGCCGGACCTCATCGCCAAGTTCGAAAAAGAGACCGGCATCAAGGTGACGGTCGATACCTACGATTCCAATGAAACGTTGTTGGCCAAACTAAAGTCCGACTCAGCCGGCTATGACATCGTCGTCGTGACCTCGGACTTCGTCCCGATTTTCATTGACCAGCGTCTGATCCAAAAGGTCGATGCCGCGACCATGCCGGGCTTCGGCAATATCGAGACGCGCTGGCAAAATCCGGCCTGGGACAAGGGCAACGCCTATACGGTGCCCTATCATTGGGGCATCACGGCCTATGCGGTGAACACCAAATACATCAAGGAGCCTGCGGATTCGCTGGCGCTGCTGTTCGATCCGCCGCCGCAAGCTAAGGGCAAGATCGGCATGCTGGCGGCGGCCAGCGAGGTCATGTCGCTCGCCGAGCTCTATCTCGGCCTGTCCCCATGCCAGACCGATCCGGCCGCGATGAAAGCCGTCTACACGCTTCTGGAAAAGCAGGCACCGAGCGTGAAAGTCTACAGTTCCGATGGCATCATCGACCGCGAGGCCTCCGGAGAAACCTGGATCCACCAGATCTGGAACGGCGACTCCGCGCGGGCGCGCGCCAATAATCCCGACATCAAATTCGTGTTTCCGAAGGAAGGCGCGGTCGGCTGGATGGACAACATCGCCATTCCCGCCGGGGCGAAGGACGTGGAGAATGCAAAACTGTTCATGCAGTTCATGCTCAGGCCGGAAAACAGCGGGCTCTCCGCCAACTTCACGCATTACGCCAGCGCGATCACCGGCAGCACTGCGTTCTTCGACGCCGACATGAAGGCGGCTCCGGAGCTGCAGGTCCCGCCCGATCTCAAGATCGCCTTTACGCCAACGTGCCCGGAAGCGGCGATCAAGCTGATGGATCGGGTCTGGACGCGCTTGCGGCGCTGACGCTGCGCAAAGAAGTCGCGGCCTCACCCCTCCACACGGCGCAAACAATGGCGACGTTCGCTCGCTATCGCTGTAGAAACGGCGGGTTGTCTTTTGCTGAACACGGCCGGCCCCGGTGCCGCCCGTTCGAATGGATACTCGATTGATGCAAGCCTACACCTCGTTAAGCCACCAGTTCGGTCGTCTCCGCGCCGTCAACGACGCGGCCGGCATTTTAGGCTGGGACTCCCAGACGCTCATGCCGCATGGCGCCGCCGAGGGCCGCGCGGATCAGTTGGCGACGCTGCGCGGCATCGCCCACGATCTGCTCGTAGCGCCCGGCACCGCCGAAACGCTGGACGACGCCGAAGGGCGGCAGGACGCGCTTGATCCCTGGCAGGCGGCCAACCTGCGTGAGATGCGCCGCGCCTACGCCCATGCCTCCGCCGTACCGCTCGACCTCGTGCTGGCGAGTTCCACGGCGACGTCGCGGGCCGAGATGGTGTGGCGGGAGGCGCGGGCGACCAGCGATTTCGCGCTGTTGCTGCCCCACCTGAAAGAAGTGCTTCGGCTGCAGCGGGAGGTCGGCCGCTGCAAGGGCGCCGCGCTCGGGATCACCCCCTACGATGCCTTGCTCGACCAATATGATCCCGGCCTTCGTCGGACGAAGATCAATCCGCTCTTCGACCGGCTCCGCGGCGAACTCCCGGGTCTGATCCAGGAGGCTCGCTCGCTTCAGGATCAGGCCGGCGCGCCGACCCCCGTCTCGGGCGCCTTTCCCGTGGCCGCGCAGCGTCAGCTCGGCGAAACGATGATGCGGTCGCTGGGCTTCGACTTTGATCGCGGCCGTCTCGACGTGAGCCTGCATCCGTTCTGCGGCGGCGCCACGGACGATGTCCGGATCACGACACGCTACAACGAAACCGACTTTGCCCGCGCTCTGATGGGGGTGCTGCACGAGACGGGGCACGCCCTCTATGAGCAGGGCCGGCCGAAGCAGTGGCGCCAGCAGCCGGTCGGCGACGCCCGTGGCATGGTGATGCACGAAAGCCAGTCGCTGCTGATCGAGATGCAGGCCTGCCGGACCCGGGAGTTCATGAGCTACCTCGCGCCGCAGGTGCAGGCGGCCTTTGCGCGAACCGACGCGGCGTTCGATCCGGAAAACCTCTACCGCCTGTTTACGCGGGTGACCCCGGGCTTCATCCGCGTCGATGCGGACGAGATCACCTATCCCGCGCACATCCTGCTGCGCTACGACCTGGAACGGGCAATGATCGACGGGACGCTGGAGGTCGAGGATCTGCCCGCCGCCTTCAACGCCGGCATGAAGGATCTGCTGGGCCTGACCGTCACGGACGACGCCCAGGGCTGTCTGCAGGACATCCACTGGCCAAGCGGCGGCTGGGGGTATTTTCCGACCTACACGCTGGGCGCCGTCACGGCGGCGCAGCTTTTTCAGGCGGCCTGTACCGCCGTGCCGGACATCCGGCCCCGATTGGCTCAGGGTGACTTCGGTCCGCTGGTGGCCTGGCTCCGCGCCGAGGTGCATGGCAAGGGCAGCCTGCTCGACACCGACGATCTCGTGACGGCGGCCACGGGGCGCCCGCTCGGTATCGACGCCTATCTCGATCATCTC
>NZ_LMUU01000251.1:0-1125 GCF_009765775.1 Beijerinckia sp. L45 | reverse complement strand
ATGACGGCGTCGCCGACCTGGGCGTGCAGGGCGGCCTCGATCCGATCGCAGATCGCGTGGGCGTCCTCGACCGTCATCTTGGCGGGCACCACGAGATGGAACTCGATGAACGACATGCTGCCGGCACGGCGGGTGCGCACGTCGTGCGCCTCGATCGCGCCTTCGGCGTGTTGCGAGATCAGCTGGCGCAGTTCGGCGACCTCCTTGGGGTCGGCGACCTCGTCCATGAGTCCGCCGACGGATTCCCGCAGGATGCCGTAACCGGCCCAGAGAATGTTCAACGCGACCAGGCCGGCGACGGCCGGGTCGAGGCGTAGCCAGCCGGTCAGCGGGACCAGGGCGAAGCCGACCAGCACCGCGCCGGTGGTCCAGACATCCGTCATGATGTGTTTGCCGCCCGCCAGCAGAGCCGGAGATTTCCAGCGCTTGCCGAGGCGGATCAGAACGATCGCCCAGACCAGGTTCATGACCCCCGCGCCGCCGTTCAAGGCGACGCCGAGGAACGGTGTTTCCGGCGCGTGCGGATGCGCCCAGTTCAGCCAGGCTTCCCGGGCGATCAGGGCCGAGGTGAGCAGGACCAGGGCCCCCTCGACGATCGCGCTGAGGTACTCGGCCTTGTAATGACCATAGGGGTGGTTGGCGTCGGCGGGCTGCTCGCTGACCCAAATCGCCAGCAGAGCGGCGAGGGCGGCGACGACGTTGATCACCGTTTCGAGGGCGTCGGAATAGAGCGCAACGCTGCCCGTCACCCAGTAGGCCGCGGCCTTCAAGGCCAGCACGATCACGCTGACGATCAGGCTGACGCAGCCGATCTTGAGGGTGCGGCTCATAATTCACCTTCGGAATGGGGGCGAGAACGCCATCGCCCTCGTCCAGGCGACTAGCACGATGGCGGACCATTCATAAAGGTGCCGGGAGCTGCAAACGACCGCCCGCGTTTCGATCGGGACAACACCGCCGGAGCATGACCTCGATCGGGAGCGCTTTGGACCCTCGCGGCGCGGAATATTTGGCAACCGATGGGAATAAAACTTTGGCAATGGAGTCTTTATTAGTCGTGGGCGCATCGCCCGCTGGAGCACGCATATCGATGTCGCTGCCGGGTCATGCCAACCCCATCATCGC
>NZ_LMUU01000027.1:52121-91963 GCF_009765775.1 Beijerinckia sp. L45 | reverse complement strand
GTAGTCTTCCGGCCGCTCCCGCAGCCAGCGGCCATGCACCGCAATGGCCTCGGCCTGCAGGATGATGCGGTTGCAGGCCGCGAAGGAGTGCAGATCCGGCAGCGTAATGTCGACGACGGTGGCGCCGGCCTCGCGCAGCCGTTCGGCGCCGGCGTCGAGGGCTGCGACGACATCGGGCGTCGCCACCATGTCGACCTCGTGGAAGTGCCTGACGTAGCCGACGCGCAACCCGGCGATGTCGCGGCCAATGTCGCGCGCCGCCCCGATACGGCCCTCCGCCATGACGTCGCAAAGCAGCGCGGCATCCGCGACGCTGCGCCCGAGACTACCCACGTGGTCGAGCGAAAAGGCGAGAGGAAAGACGCCGTCGCGCGAAATCGCATCATAGGTTGGCTTCAAACCGACGAGGCCGCAGGCGCTGGCAGGGTGGCGAACGGAGCCGCCGGTGTCGGTGCCGATCGCAGCCGGGAACAGCCCTGCCGCCAGGCCGGCGGCGGAGCCCGACGACGAGCCGCCGGGATGATGGTTCACGTTCCACGGGTTGCGGGCGGGCGGAAACGGCAGGTCGAAAGCCGGGCCGCCGATGGCGAATTCATGCGTCGCGGTTTTCGCCAGGATGATCGCGCCGGCTTGACGCAGTGCGGCGACCGAAGCGGCGTCCGCTTTGGCGACGTGGTCGAGTCGAATGGCGGAATGGCATGTTGTGGGGAGGCCCGCGACATCGATGACGTCCTTGATCCCGATCGGAATCCCGTCCAGCGCGCCGCGCGGTCTGCCCGCGGCATAGGCTGCGTCGCTGGCAAAGGCCGCTGTCTTCGCAGCGTCGCCGTCCAGCCGGATGATGCTGTGGATCGTGCCATCATGGATCGCGATGCGCGCGAGATGATGCGCCAAGTAATCGCTCGGGCGCAGTTTCTCTGCGCGAAACAGCGCGAGCACGTCCGCGATCGGCAACCTGTGCAACGCGCTCATCGCGACGGCGGCGCGCATTGCATCGGCGGCCAGGGCTCGCATGCCGGGTCGTCCGGTGGATCGAGCTGCGCGCGTTGCAACGCCGCGCGCCGCGCGGCTTCGATCACGTCGTCACGAAACAGGTCCAGCGCCCGGCCAAAGCCGAGCGCGCGCGCATGCGTCTCGATGGCGGCGGGGTCCATCGCCTCAGAACCGCTCGAACACGAGGCCGTGGCCGTAGAGCCTGTCTGTTACGCCCATGCGCCGAAGCGCGTCCCAATAGGTCACCGTGTTGATGGCAAGCACGGGCTTGCCGAGCCAGCGTTCTGCGCCGAGCCCCATCGTCGTGAACGGCAGGTTGGTGCCGACCTGGACGATGGCCTCGATGTCGGCACTTGCGAGCGCGTGAAGCGCGGTGCGCACTTCGTCGTCCGTCGTCGTCGCGATCTTGAGCGGCGAGCCCCGCTTCATCCCGATCAGCTTGACGACGTCGTAGCCGGCCTCCTCGAAATAGCGTTGGACCTGTGCGTCGCCGAGCGGCATGTGCGGCGTGATGATCCCGATCCGTTTGGCGCCGAACGCCTCGAGCGCAGCGCCGATCGCGCTGCTGCCCATCGACACGCCCATGCCGGTATGCGCCTCGAGATCCTGCTGCAGCTTTTCCGCCGTCGCGAGGCCGCCCCAGAAGGCTTCCAGCGCCACTGCCATGATCATGTGCGTGGGCTTGCAGGTCGCGACGAGATCCAGCGCGTTGACGATGCCTGATCGCATCAATGCCATGTGCGCGTTGAAGGCCTCCTCGCTGTTCAGCGGCCGCTCTTCGACGAGAATGCGCGCGACGTGGTGGCTGACGCCGCGGGGACACAAGGGTGCGCTTTCCGTCTCCACCACCGTATTGACTGAGGGCAGCACGATGCCGATCTTGCCGCGATAGCCGTAGGTATCCGCCATGGTGCGATCTTTCTCGTGTAGATATCAGGAGGCCTGAGCCATCTTGGCGCTTGCCGTCGCCGCGTTGAACCACGCCATCGTCTCCGCCGGCTTGACGAAGATCGTGTCGGAGCGGTTCTGCAGCATGTCGAGGATCTGCCGCATCTCGTGCATGCGATGCGGCACGCCCATGAGGTGCGGGTGCAGCCCGAGCGAGATCACCTTCGGGCCCGGTTCGCTTTCGAGCACGGCAAGGGTGCGCGCCACGCGATTGGCGAACTCGCCAGTCGCCTGGTGCTCGATCGCGTAGATGATGCTGTCGTTGAGGTCCGATGCGTAGGGCAATGCCACCAGCGGTTTCGGGCTGGTCTGCATGAAGCAGGGCACGTCGTCGAGGATCCAGTCGAAGGTATAGTCGACGCCACAGGCGACGAGATGGTCGGGCGTATCGAGGCTTTCGCGCAAGCCGGGGCTGAGCCAGCCGCGCGGCGTCGTGCCGGTGAAGCGTACGATCTTGTCGATCGTCGCCTGAATCACGCTGCGCTCGTCGGCTTCGCCCTGAATCATCTTCTGGAACAGACCATGGCCGATGAACTCCCAATCGGCTTTTAGAATTGCTTCGGCGCATTCGGGGTAGACGTCGATGACGCTCGCGTTGATGCTGGCGCCGACGGGAATCCTGCGTGCCGCGAATTCCTTGATCAGACGATCCATGCCGACCCGCATGCCGTATTCCGCCCAACAAAAGTTCGGCACATCCGGAATCTGCTCGACGCCGTGCGGCGGCGTCACGATGGTCCGCGGCATCTTCTGGTCGAAACGCCAGGCCTCGATGTTCATGATCGCTTGCACGATGAGCTTCTTGCCGTTCATCAAGGGGAGAGCGGACGTCTCGGCGGAGAGGCGGTAGGGAATGCGCGGGTTCGACACTTAAAGATCCTTTGGCATCAGAATGCGATCCAAGCTGCAAAAATCAGGCGAGGCTTCGTGTGGCGCCGCCGTCGATGGTGAGCGACGTGCCGGTTGCCGCCGTCGCGAGCGGGGAACAGAGAAATACGACGTAGCGCGCGATCTCCTCCGGCTCGCTGAGGCGGCCGTTCGGGATCGCGGCGACATGGGTCGCTTCGACGTCGGCGATCGTGCGCGACGACGCGCTTGCGGCCTTGGCCATCAGGCCGGTCCAGCGGTCGGTGCGGGTCGGGCCGGGGCTGATCGCGTTGATGACGACGCCGGAGGCGGCGACCTCGTCGGCCAAGCCCTTGGTCACCGCGAGCAGCGCGGCATTGGCGGCGGAACCTGGAAGGAAGCGTGCGCCCGGCTGTCGGCCGCTGTTGCCGACGATGGTGACGACGTTGCCGGATCTGCGCTCCATCATCAGCGGCACGATGGCGCGTAGCATACGGATGGTGCCCATCAGTTTGAGGTTCAGGCTCTCGTCCCAAACCGTGTCGTCGATGGTCCAGAACAGACCGCCTTGCGAACTGCCCGCGCTGTTGACGAGGATGTCCGGCACGCCGACCTGGGCGATGGTAGTTTTTGCCACTTTATCGGCGCCGGCCGACGTGGCAAGATCCGCGACGACGGTGACGAGCTTGTCCGCGCCGACTTCGGCGCGCATAGCGGCGAGGCGTGCTTCGTCGCGACCGACGACGACCACGCGGCACCCTTCGGCAACAAGAGCGAGCGCCACGGCGCGTCCGATTCCGGCGCTGCCGCCGGTGACGAGTGCAGTCTTGCCGTCGAGGTGAAGGTCCACGGTTCGCTCCGCTACGGCGCAGTCGATACAGTTTATTTTCAGCCCCCCGCACAGGGCCGTCTTGCCAATCTAGAAGCTCTTCCATGGCGCTGGCACGATCCGCCGCGGCCTAGCAGCTATGCCTATCGGTTTCTCACCGCTTTCGCAGATGCCGCGGGGCATCGGCACGATTGTTGCTGAAAACACGGCCTGATTATCGGCGGCGCGGGTGGAGGCGCCGGAGCCTGCGCGGCGATTCTGGAGGCCACACGTTTTGGCCGGTGAAGCGCAGCGCCCTGCAGAAGATCCGGGTGCTGCCATCCCAAGAGAAACCGTTTCACACCAAGAGAGGCTGACGCTTCGCCCATGTTGGATCTTATACAACTCGAGTGCTTCTGCGCTGTCGTGAGGAGCGGAAGCTTTTCCAAGGCTTCGGCCATCCTGGCGATGGGGCAGCCCGGCCTCAGCCGCCAGGTTCGCAAGCTTGAGGAACATGTCGGTTCACAACTGCTTTACCGCAACGGCCGCGGCGCCGAGCTGACCCCAAGCGGCAGCAAGTTCCATGAAACCGTCTCCGATCTGATCGCAAAGCTGAAAGAGGCCTGCGATCAAGTCGCGGAAGAGCGCTTGACACCGTCGGGCTCCGTCGCCCTCGGTTTACCGACGTCGATGGCCGGTCTCGTCGGGGCGCCTGTGCTGCACAAGCTCCGGACCAAATTTCCAGGTATCAAGCTCCACCTCGTCGACGGCTTTTCCGGCCATGTTCACGAATGGCTGCTGTCGGGACGGATCGATCTTGCGATCCTTCACGATGCCCGGCACACCCCGGCGATCGCCGTGGAACATCTGATGTCGGAAGAGCTCTTTCTCGTCGGCCGCGATGCGCCGCCCGTTGTGACAACGGAGAATGGTTCGCCGGCGATCGCCATGAGCGAAATCGGAAAATTGTCCGTCATCGCCCCGGGCCCGGACCACGGATTGCGGCGGCAACTCGATCGTGTCGCGGCCGATGCCGGCATCGCCCTCAATATCGCGAACGACATCGATTCATTGACCGCGATGAAAGAGCTGGTACGGGCCGGCATCGGCTACACCATCCTGCCGATCGGCTGCGTCTATCGCGAAATCGACGATGGTTATCTCCAGGCGTGGCGCATCATCAGCCCCAGTGTCATCAATACTTTGGTCCTCGCCGCCGCACAGAACCGGCCGTTCACCTCTGCCATGCGCGAAGTCCGCGCGGCCTTGCGGGCCGAAGTCGCGGCGATCTCCGAGCGCCAGATCGGCTGGCAGCCAGCCCCGGTTCGCGCGCCAAAACCCATCGCGTCGGAGCCGCCCCTGGTGCCGGCCAAAGCCTTCTGACGCCTATGGCGTCTCGGTCTTGGCCCGCGCATGGATCGCCTTGTAGAGCGGCACGCTGAGCAGCGCCACCATCAGGGTGCGGACCAGGTGGAACGCCGTGACGAGGCTGACGTCGGCCTTCAGCGCCACGGCCGTAAGGCTCATTTCCGCGAGGCCGCCGGGCGAGGTGCTGAGCAGCGTGGTCGTCAGGCCGGCGCCGGTCAGCGCCGTGAGCATCCAGCCGACCGCGAAATTGCCCGCCAACAACAGCGCCGTTGCGCCGAGCGTGACGCCGACAAGGCGGCGATGGCTGCGCAAAATGTTGCCGCGCAGCCGTGCGCCGAGCGAGGCGCCGATCAAAATCTGCGCGACGGAGAGGATCGGGCCGGGCACCTGCAGCCGTGCCCCGACGGCAAGCGCGGTGCCGACGCCGATCGCCATGCCGCCGAGCAGCCAGGCATTGGGCACGCGGCGGCGCGTGAGCACCCAGGAGGCGAGCAGCGCGGCACAGGCCAACACTGCCAGCGCGAACCAGGCCAGCGGCGTTCCCTGGGCCGCTGGCGCCACCTGCTCCGCATGGCCGATGCTGCGCGCCAGCAGCGGCACCGTGAGCACGGCGAGAAAGATCCGCAACGTCTGCGCGATCGCCACAGACGCGACGTCGCCGCCGTTGCGCTCCGCGAGGTTTGACATTTCCGCGACGCCGCCCGGCATGCTGGCGAAATAGGCTGTGGTACGGTCGATGCCAGCCAAGCGCACCAGCAGCCCGGAGAGGCCGATACCCATTGCCAGCGAGACCAGCACCGCGGCGAGAATGTAGGGCGCGAAACTCAGCACGTGGGCGATGAGATCGGGCGTGAAGGCGAGTCCGGCGGAGAGGCCGATGGCCATCTGCCCGGCATAGCGCCACGGCTGCGGGATCCGCGCCTGGCTGCGGTTGCAGCAGAGCGCGGCGGTAAGGATCATCGAGCCGAGCAGCCAGCCAAGCGGGATCCCGAGCGCGTTGAACAACGCACCGCCGACGAGGCCGACGCCGAGCGTCAGCGCCGGCCAGGCCAAGCCGCGCAACGCGGTCACCGCCAGCCCCTGCTAGCGGTGGCGGTGCCAGGGCACCGCAAAGTATTCGACCTCGTCCATGATCAGGTTGACCAGCCAGCCGATCACCGCGATCACTAGCAGGCCGACGTACATCTGGTCGAGGTCGAGGATCTGCCAGCCCTCCCAGATCATGTAGCCGATGCCGGTCTGCGAGCCGGTGTATTCCGCCACGACCAGCACCAGGAAGGCGATGCCGGCGCCGAGCTTCAGGCCGCTGATGATGGTGGGCAGCGCGCCGGGCAGCGCGATGGTCCGGAAGGCCTGCAAGCGGCTAACCTTCATGTCGCGCCCGACGTCGAGGTAGACCTTGTCGATCGACAGCACGCCGGTCACCGTATTGATGATGACGACGTAGAACACGCTGGTCGCCACCACCATGACCTTCGACAGTTCGCCGATGCCGAAGATGATGAGGAACAGTGGCACGATCGCGGTGCGCGGCACCGGGTAGGTCGCGGAGATGATCGGCTGCACCAGCGCCCGCACCAGCGGCGACAGGCCCATGATGATGCCGATGGTAACGCCAGCGGTCGAGCCGATCGCCAGACCCGCGCCGACACGCCAGAGGCTGGCGCCGAGGTTGATCCAGAGTTCGCCGGTCTCCGCCATGTGGAAGAGCGTGGTGAGGATCTCGCTCGGTGGCGGGAACATGCGGCGATCGACGAGGCCGGCCTGCACCGCGAGCTGCCAGATGACGAGCAGGCCGAGCGGTGAGACGATGTTGAGGAAGCGGGTTGATCGCGAGGTCATGCCGGTAGTTCCCCGCGGGATTTCAACACTTCGACACGCAGGATGTCCCAGATCTCGGCGGAGAGCTTACCGTAGGCCGGGTCGCGACGGATCTCGTAGGATTTGCGCGGGCGCGGCAGCGGATTGTCGAAGATCGCGGCGATGCGGCCGGGGCGCGAGGTCATCACCACGATGCGGTCGGCGAGGATCAGCGCCTCGTCGAGACTGTGTGTGATGAACAGCGCGGTCTTGAGCGTCTCGCTCCAGATCCGCGTCAGCTCTTCCAGCATGATCGCCTTGTTCTGCTCGTCGAGCGCGGCGAAGGGCTCGTCCATGCAGAGAATCTCGGGGTCGTTGGCGAAAGCGCGGGCGATGGAGACGCGCTGCTTCATGCCACCGGAGAGCTGGTGCGGATAGGCCTTGGCATAGTCCCGCAAGCCCATCTTGCCCAGGAACTGCTCGACCGTGGCGCGGCGCTCCCTTTTCGGCACGCCGCGCATGCGCAGCCCGTACTCGATGTTTTTTTCCACCGAAAACCACGGAAACACCGCATGTTCCTGAAAGATCATCGTCGACAGCGGCTTCTTGGGATCGGCATGCTGGCGCACGACATGGCCGTGGCTCTGCCGGTCGAGCCCGGCGACGATGCGCAGCAAGGTGGTCTTGCCGCAGCCGCTCGGTCCGACGATGACGATGAACTCGCCGGCCTTGATGTTGAGGCTGAGGTCCTGCAGCGCCACGACATCCTGAGCTCCGACGCGAAAGCTCTTGGTCAAGCCGGTGATGCGAATCTTGATGTCGGGCTCGTATTTTTGGTCCGCCTCGATCCCGGCGCGACCCTCGGTCATGACCATTTGATATCCAATGTGATTGCGATCGCTCCGAGATCAAACGATAGGTGGAAAAGCGCGTTCAGGCGATCTCCTCGGCGCGCTGCACCATCGCGATCAGCGAGCTACGCATGAGGAAAGCGTGGCAGGCGACGGGATCTTCGGCGGTGCGGCGCATCCGGTCGAGGCCGACCTGGCGCGCCTCGCGATCGTTTTCCTCCAGCGTCTTCTTGTTGGCGATGGATTGCGCCTGCACGAATTCCAGCGCGGTAAGGCGGCGCTGGCGGTCGTAGAGGTCGAGCAGCGGTTCGGGCGCTGCGCCGTTCCAGATCATTTCGAGCTTGTCGGCGGCGTTCAGCGCATCCTGGAACCCGCTGTTCATGCCCATGCCACCGAGCGGGTTGTTGATGTGCGCGGCGTCGCCGGCGAGGATGAAACGGCCCTCGCGAAAGCTGCCGGCGACGCGCTGATGCACGGCGTACATGTTGCGATGCTCGACTTTAATCTCGGGCCGGCCCGGCAAGAACTCATCGAAACGGTCGTGGATCCAACCATCTGACATGACCTGCGCGTCGGTTTCCTCGGCCCTTGCGGGAAACACCGCCCGCCACAGGCCGAGCCCGTCGTCGCCCGGCACCTTGAATACCGCGGCCCAGCGCGTCGGGTGCGCGCAGTAATTGCGGTAGCGGAAATTCTTGATCGCCGCGAAATCGGTCTTCGTGGTGAGCACGTTGAAACGCTCCTCCCAGGTGAAGCCTTCGAAAGTGACGCTTGTCGCGTGACGGACGATGCTGCGGCCGCCGTCGCAGCCGAGCATATAGGTGCCGGTGTGCGTGGTAACGCGGCCATCGGTGTCGCGAATGTCAGCCTCGACCCGGTCGGCGCTCTGGCGCACCGCCATCACGTCGACCGGCCGCAGGACTGTAAAATCCGGCAGCTTCTCCGCCGCCTCCAGAATGATCTGGATGGTCTTGTGCTGTTCCAACTGGACTACAAAGGGATGGGCGGAGACGTCGGCGAGGCAGCCGTGATCGAATTCTGCCACGATCGCGTCGGTCTCGCCGTCGCGCCATTGAAAATGAGACGAGACGAGGCCCCGTTCGATGACCTTGTCGACAAGGCCGATCGGCGCGAACAGATCGAGCGTCGAGGGCTGCAGTGTCGCAGCGCGATGATCGCGCGCCGGCTCGGCAAGGCGATCGAAGACGATCACAGGAATACCGCGCCGCGCGAGACTGTAGCCGGCGAGCGCGCCGACCGGGCCGCCACCGATGATCAGCACGCGATTGCTATCGGACATGCCAGTGATTTCCTTAACGCCTTGCGAAATCGTGGAATTGGATCCGTCGCGAGTTAGCGAACCGAACAGGGAACGGCCCGTCGGTCGAGCCGACGTCGCCGGATTCGTGCATCGCCTTTTAAGCATCGCGGCCGGGGGCCGTTCGGGCAAGCATGATGCCGAGACCGGGTCCGCAAATCTGATATGCCTCAAAGCTCGGTGGGCATGGCGTCCGTCACCGTCTCAGATGCCGTCCGTAGATGGCATCGGCATGAACACGCTTGTTCGGCCGCAAGGAGAAATGATGACCCAACCGCTTCGCGTGCTTCTGGCTCGAACGCTGGCGTCGGCCTCGACGGGATGCCGCACCGTGACCGTTGCGGTGATCCTCGCCGCAACGGTATTTGCCGCCGCCGAGGCAGAGGGCAAGCCGCTCGACCAGGTCTCGATCTCGCTGTTCTCAGGGATCGCTTTCGCCCCGGTCGTCGTCGCGATCGACAAGGGCTATTTCCGCGACGAGGGCATCGACCCGCAGCTCGTCTTCACTCCGCTCGGCACCGATTCGATCAGCATGACGGCAAACGGCCAGACCGATATCGGCGCGACCGCGACCGGCGTGTCCCTGTTCAACGCCGGATTTCGCGGCCTCGACTTCAAGATCACCGCGTCGATGGCGGTGCATCCCGCGCCCACCACCATTACTCCGCTGATGATCCGCAAGGATCTTTGGGATGCCGGGATCCGCTCGGCCAGGGACCTCAAGGGCAAGGCGATCTCGACCAACTCTCCGGGCGGTAGCATCGAGTACAAGCTCGAGCTCATCATGGAAAAATACGGCATGACCATCGCCGACGTGCGCGAAATCGGTATCGGCCTGCCGGAAACCCTGCTCGCCTTCCAGAACAAAGCGATCGACGCCGCGGTGCTGGGCGAGCCCTTTGCCACCGAGGCGGCGCGGCGCGGCCTCGCGGTGATCGACGTCGAAGACTCCAAGGTCGCGGCGGGCGATCTCGGCACCGTCATCATCTACAGCAAGGCTTTCATAACCAAGCGCCATGACGTCGCGGTCCGCGCCATGCGCGCGATGGCGCGGGGCGCCCGCGACCTGCAGCCGAACAACTGGAAGACCAAAGACAACATCGACATCTTCACCAAGCGCTTCAAGCTGGCGCCGGAGACGATCGAGGCAATGGCCTTCCCGGTCTTCGAGCCGACGCTGGAGATCGCCAAATATATCCCGAGCCTGAAGCATCAGGCCGAGATTCACGCCAAGGACAAGCGCATGCCGGCGGCCGCGGTGGCATCGATCGGCCCGACGATCGATGAGACATTCGTGACCGAAGCCGCGGCAAAAAAGTAGCCGAGGCCGGCTTCGAGCGCGGCGACGGCGGACGACATCGCGACCGCAGGCTCGGCCAACTGCGCCATGGTCACGTTGCCCGTAACATCGGATCCCGGCCCGGAACTCGTATCTTGAGAGTTGCCGACTCGTTTCCTCGCTATGCTTGCCTGGGATTGGCCGGCATGCCGCGCATGCCTGACCATCGAGGTGGCTGTGCGTCAGGCTCGGACTTTGCGTCGCGCTCGTCGTCATGGACTTTTGTTCCGCGGGCGTAGGGAGTTGCCGACCTATGGCACCGTCGGTGTGCTCAGTCCTACCTCCGCAATCGCCGCTGACCGCCTGAGCGGATCAGGATCCTTGCCGTCGCTGGCGATAATGATGCGCCCAATGGGCGTCACGTTATCTTGAGACGTGAGGGCGGCGATGGTTCCCGGCGCAAGAGAGTTGTAGTCACGCAAAGGAGCGATCGTGCATCGATCTCGCTGAGGTACCGATTATGTAACGCTTCGGCAGTGTCATAGTGCGGCACAGCGATGGCGACGTTTTTTGAAATCCGGCAAACAGCCGTGCGAGCTTAGAAGCGCACATACCAAAGGACTGGAAAAGCATGTATCGGTTGATGGTAGCGGACGTCGACTCGCCCTCCTACTTCGTCGCGACAGCCGCGGTGAAACTCGGCTTCTTCAAGGAGCAGGGTGTCGACGTAGAGTTCATCTCCGAGTACGGCGCCAAGAATGGTCCTGAACGGCTGCGCGACGGTACCATTGATTTCTTTGGCGGCCCGGCCTTCGCGGCGACACGGGCGTTCCCGGGCTGGAAGGGCGCAAAGTTGCTGTGTGCGCTCGCGCAATACTCTTACTGGTTCATGGGTATCCGCAAGGACATCGAGATTCCGCGCGGCGACATCGGCGCCCTCAAGGGCCTGCGTATTTCGTCGTCGTTCAAGTTTCCGCGTACGGCGCTGCAGCACATGCTGAAGGAAGCAGGCTTGGACATCGCGAATAATGCCGTCCGCATCGTCGAGAGCCTGCCATCGCAATCGGAATGGCACAGCCTCGACGGCGTGAGGGCCATCCAGGAGAACCACGCCGACGCGTTCTGGGGCAACGGGATGCGCCTGGCGTTGGCCGAGCAGGCAGGGGTCGCCAAGCTGCATCTCGACCTGCGCCGTGGCGACGGACCATCCGGCGCACGGCTTTATAACTTTGCCGCACTGACGACGACAGACGCGCTGATCAAGGAGAAGCCCGAGGTTGCCGCTGCCGCCGTGCGGGCGATACGCGCGACGCAGGCCGCCCTTAAGGCAGACCCGTCGCTCGCCGCAAGGGTAGGCTGCGAGCTATTTCCCGGCGCTCAAGCCGAACTCATCTCGTCGCTCATAGCCCGGGACAGCCCGTTCTATGAGGCAACAATCGGACAGGACGCTATTGATGGACTGAACAGGTTCGCCATGGCAAACGGCTTAACAGATCGGCCGTTGTCTTTGGACGAAATCGTTGCATCGCAATTCAGCGGGTTCCGGACGGACTGACCGTGCCAAGCACCACTGCCGGGAATCCTTTCCAGCAAACGTAGCCACATCCCGCGGCGGCAAAGAAGGCGGCGCAACGATCGCTTGGATCGCATACGCGGCTGCGGGTAGCGCGAGGCTCCGCTCGTTCCGCAGCCAGCTCGATGCCCGGCAGCCGTTCTAGACTAGGCGACGGCAGCGGCCTCTCGCACGCTTTGGATGAGCGACGATCGGAGCAAGAAAGCGCGCGCACGCTCGGGATCGAGCGACATGGCGCTCAAGTTGTCCAAGTTGGACTGGCGAGTCGTCGGGTCCTTCTCCTCCAGCCTCTTCTTGTTGGCGACCGTCTGTTCCTGAACGAACTTTAGGTTGAGCGTCCGGCGACGCAGCGCATAGGCATCCAGTGCTCCGTCGCCGCGCCCCTCCAGAGCGACGAGCGAAAGTGAGTCCACGGCATCGATGGCATCATGGATCCCGAAATTCAGGCCAAGGCCGCCAATCGGATTATTTACGTGCGCGGCATCGCCGGCGAGCAAGACGCGGCCGACGCGAAAAGTCGCGGCTACCCGCTGATGCACGCGGTAAAGATTACGATGAACCAGTTGATAGGGGCGCTCGAGGGGATGAATGCCATTCAGCCGCTTTGAAGCGGAGTCATCGGACAGCGCCTCTTCATCAGTCTCATCCGGACGCGTTGGAAAGACGGCGCGCCAGCGGCCAAGGCCGTCGTCACCCGACACTTTGAAGAGGTTGGCCCACTCGTCGGTTCCAGCCAGGTAATTGCGGAAGCAACACCCCATCAGCGCCTGGATGTCGTCGAGCACGGTCAGCACCAAGAACCGCTCGGGCCACGTGAACCCCTCGAATTCGACGCCGATTTGCTTGCGGATCGTGCTTCGGCCGCCATCCGCGGCGATGAGCCAGTCAGCGGAGAGCGTCTCGACACCCGTTTCGGATTCTACCTGGACACTGACGGAGTCGCTCCCTTGCGTGCACGCGACGACCTTGGTGTTGAAGCGGACCGACGCGCCGAGACGCTCCAGCGCATCGAGCGCCATGCGGACCAGCTTGTGCTGCTCCGTCTGAACCACGAACGGAAATGGCGTATCGTTACGCAAAATCTGATGATCGAAAGTCGCGATGCGCTTGCGCGTTTCGCGATCCCAGAATTGAAACTCGCGCGCCACCAGGCCTTCGGCAACGAAGCGATCGAGGAGCCCGACCCTGTTGATCATTTCCAGTGTCGATGGATGAGTGGTGGCGGCGCGAGGATTGGTCGCGATCGTGGCATCGGCCTCGACGACCTGGACGTCAAAGCCGGCTTGCGCGGCAGCCAGAGCCGCGACGACGCCGACAGGTCCAGCGCCAATGACAAGAAGTCTTGGTACGCGGCTCAATGTGCACTCCTGAAAAGGTCCATAGGCAGGCGGCAGGATGCCACCTGGATCATCTTGCGAGGCGCCGGCGTCTTACGGCTGCGGCCGACGGAGCGTGACACGCCGGCCATACCGACGGCGCAGACGCCGCCCTCGCCATAGCTGCGAGCCTGATACGGCGTGCGATTGTTTCAAAAAGAAGCTCAGGCGGTCGATGTGGTCTTCCCGTCTTTATCCGGGCTCGGAGAGTTAGAAGAGCCTTTAGGGAGTTGATGATTCAAGCGCCTTCGCGACCGCCGATTTCTGCCTGCCAAGGCATGCAACGCCGCTCGATCAGGCCAATAAGGGCGTCCAAGCCGCATGCAAAGGCCATCAGGAATACCACGGGTACGAACATCGTCGCCGTGTCGAAATTGTTAGCGGAATTGATGATGATGCCGCCGAGGCCGGAGATCGCGGTAAAAAATTCCGCGATAATCATCGCGACCACCGCCTTGCCGATGGCGAGTCGCACGCCGGCGACAATGTAGGGAAGCGCCGCCGGGAAGATGATACGTCGAAGGATGACGGCGTCGCTGGCGACGAATGACCGTCCGACGTCCACCAGGCTACGCGGGACCGCACGGACGCCGACCCAGGTGTTGATGCAGACAGGAAAGACCGCCATCAGGAAGATGACGGCGACCTTCACGCTGAGCCCCAACCCAAGCCAAAGAACCAGAAGTGGCACGAGCGCAACCAGGGGCATGGCGTAGCCAGCCACAACGTAGATCCCGAAGGCTGCCTCCAGCACGCGGAAACGGCCGATCAAAAGGCCGAGTGGAATTCCGACAATCACCGAAAGGATATAGCCCAGACAGAGCGTCTCGGCGCTGTCGCGCGCCGCTGGCAGGAATTGTCCTGACTTGAGGAGCTTTACGAAGGCGACGAAGATCGCGCTCGGGTAAGACCCGAATATTGGATTAACGTCGCGTCCAAAGATCTCCCAGAGCGCGACGGCGATGCTGACCGACGCGGTCGTGATCACCCAGTTCGGCACCCGTTTGCCGACTGAGGACGAGGTCTCTTCAATAGCCTCGACGTCGGACGTCATGTTAGACAATGCCATCTGTGGAGTTTCCCGAAACCATAATCGGTGACGTGTTGCGATGCAGCGCCTGCCACAGCCGGAAACGCGCATCCGTGAATTCGGGCGCCGCTCGCAAGGTGCCGGAATCGCGGTTCTGACGCGGCAGCCGCACATCGATCACTTCTTGGAGACGGCCCTCGCCGAGGACGAGGATCCGATCTGCGAGGATAACCGCCTCATCGAGATCGTGGGTGACGATGACGATCGTCTTTCTGGTCTTTGCGTGGATCGCCAGCAATTCCGTCTGCAACCCTTCGCGCGACTGTGCGTCAAGAGCGCCAAACGGCTCGTCCATCAGCAGTACGCCGGGATCGATGGCGAGCGCGCGGGCGATGCCGACACGCTGCCTCATGCCACCGGAAAGCTGGTGCGGGCGGCGCTCGGCTGATGCGCTTAGGCCAACGAGATCGAGGTACGACATCGCGACATCCGATGCCGCGGAGCCGCGGATTCCTTTCATCTCGAGGCCGAACATCACGTTCGCCTTTGCTGTCAGCCACGGCAGAAGCTCCGCATGCTGAAAGATGATGCCGCGATCATGGCCGCAACCCTTGACGCGCCGTTGATCGACTGTGATGTGCCCCTTGGTTGGGGCCTCCAGACCCATTGCGATCCGCAGCGCAGTTGTCTTGCCGCATCCGCTAGGACCACAGAGCGCAACGATTTCGCCGTCGGCGACGTCGAAGGTGAGATCGTCCAAAACCTTGATGACGGTGTCGCGCCCCTTGGAGCGTTGCGCGAACGTCTTTCCGATCCCGACGAGCGAGATACCGGCCATCGACCTATCCTTCTCGTTTTATTTGACGATTGTTTGGGCGGCGGCTTGGACTCGAACCGTCGGATCGACCATCGTTCCGACATCAAACGGTGTGCCGATGTTGCCCGTCCTCTGGAGCAGCTCCTCCATCCATTTCAGACGGTCGAGTGGCAGCGGCATCGTGGAATCGACCATGCCGTCCCTCATCGCATCGTCGTAGACATAGGCAGGCCGAGGATCGTCAGGCCCGATCTTGAGCGCGCTCCGTGTCAAGTCTATGGTTTCTAGACGATGGAGTTGCGCGAAGTGCACGCCGTCCATTTGCGCCGCGATGAATCCAACCGTCGCGTTGCGGCGGCGCCTGAGCCCGTCACCCGTGACAAAGGTGCACACTCTCAGGTATTTTGGCAATTCGGTATGGGCGTCGACGAGCAGCTTGAGGCCGTGCTGTGCGGCCGTTGGGACGAACTCCATCGACAGCGCGGCAGCCGCTACCACGCCGGCGGATAGCGACCGGAAGCGATCGGCATCCCCGCCCATTGCGGCAAAATGGACCCCGCCGACCGGAATGCCATGTTCATCGAGAAGCGCCTTGACCACAAGATCAGGCAGCGATCCCGGGCTCGAGATCGCGACGACCTTGCCCTGCAATTGCTCGATGGACGTGATCGCCTGTGGCGCGAACACACCATAGGAGAGGCCGGGCCAGTAGCAGCCCAGAACTTTAAGATCCGCGCCCCGGGACGCTGCGATGATCGCGCCGCCGGGACTGCCTTCGAAACTATCGACTTCGCCGGCCAGTAGCGCCTTGAGGGCGAGTGCATCACCTTTGAGCTGCACATAATCGATTTTCAAGCCATGCTTGTCGGCGATATTCGGCTGCCCTGCCATGAGGACAATCCCGGCGTCGCCCTTCTCTTCAACGACGGCATGTCGCCAAGGCTCGAGGGTCGCCGCCCGGACGGGCCTCTGCGACGATTGCAGCGCGGCGGCAAAGACGGCCACCGTGAGACCGAGCCAAGCGCCAGCGGAGCGGCTCCGATTCAGAACATTTCGCATTATGAAGGCTCCTTGCTGACCGGCGTGTTCAACGATACAGCGCCTCGGCATCACATTGCGTATGATTGTCTGACAGTGTCGCGCACGTGTTTCAAGCAATATTGCCGCTATCACCATGCCGGGTATCGGGTCGATCGCGCCTTGCAAGCAAGGCGTAAGCCGCGCCTCGGATGGACTCGAGATCCATGGAGTCCATGCCGAGGATGTGGCATTGGTATGCTTCTAGGTCGCCGCTGCTTCGATCTCGGCATCACCGACCCGGACACGCAACTGTGAGGAAGAGACAGGGCGTGCAAGCGCCCTCATGTCTCCAGAGCCCGTTGCGCGGCGCGATGACGCCCTCGCGTCAGAGCCTGCAAGCTCAATTGCTGCGAGGCTGTCATCGAGCCGCAGCTCCCGCCTTGTGACCCCTGCGAGCCAACTATCGGGCGTGACCGGCGGCCTGCGTTGATGGCGTCACACTCGCTACACGAAATAGCGAACCTTGAGATCCCCCACGCAGACCGCCCAAGCTCTACTGAGCTGCCAAGCGGGGAAGCCCCAGTGTCTCCGGCAGAAATGCCGAAAGCGCCACGCCTAGGAACACCGCGTGTTTATTGGCCGAGGTCGGCGTGAATCCGACCTGATCGGGATGGAGAATGTAATTGAAGGATGGCTTGAGGGTCACGCCGGGTGCGATCGCGATCCCATAGTTGACCTCGATCATGGCTTCCGTACTGCTCGCCGTCTGCGTCATGCCATGCAAGCTCAGCGTCGAGTTCACGAAGGCCGTATAGGCATTGTTGAGATGGATGACATTCCCAAGCACGTTAAAGCCATCGTTCGGACGGAAGGCAAATGGCCCACGGAATGAAAAGCCGGCAAAGTACGCGTTGTCAATGTTGGCCTCCCCACTTGTCTGGAAGTTGGCCCCGGTGAACACCGTCAACGCCCGGTCGTTTGAAAGATCCGGCCGGTATATAGTTTGCTCAGCCTGAACCCAGACGCCGCTTTTGCCGTGGTCAAGGCGAGCAACACCACCCGATGTCACCCGGTTCTGACCTTTGGCGTTCGCCAATGGATCGTTGTAGTCGCCGGTATCGATATCGCCACCGACACTGAAGGCGCGTGGATAGGCTTCGTCTTTGAAGGTCGTGCGATAGCCAAGCTGGATCGGGATCGTCACGCCTCTGAACTTGTCCGGGTCCCAGTCTTCGCCGGGAAAGTTGAGGTGACCCAGGGCGGCAAGAGAAGGCTGATCCTCGAATACGCCGACGTTGAAGTAGACGTGGTGGGTCAGGTCGACCTTCGCGATCCCCGTTGTCGATGCCGTAAGATAGGAGGGCGATCCCTTTGTGAATGCAAAGCCGGCCGGAAGCGCACAGGTCGAATAGATGAACTCACAGTAGAGCGACGAGAAGTCGAACTCCGAGCCGACCGGGATGCGACCCACACGAAGATCCAGCCGGTTATCGAGCAGGCTTTGTTCGTAGGAGAACTCATTGAGGCGAACGGCCGCGATACCGCCGAAGGCGCGGTTGTACTCATAAGTCGAGCCGGAATAGTTTGCCGCGTTCAGGCCCGCGAGATCGTTGATCAGAAAGTGGAACGACCCGCCATGAATCCCGGCAATTCTGTTCATGTCCAGGTCGACGCCGAACAAGTTGAAGCCCTCGTAGAAGGTCCCTTGCTTACGGCCGCCTGACGTTTGCGAAATTGACTCTTGAAGCGTACGGCCCGTCAAATAGATGCCCTGGTCGGCAAGTTTCTTGCCGAGATCCTCGCCCACTGGGCGCAAGTTGAACAGGTAGCCCTGGGGTGTTCCACTTGCAGGATAAGGCGAAGCAGGGGGAGCGGCCGGCTTCGTCAGCGGCGAGGCGTTTGTTCCGCTATCGCTCCCTTGGCCCGATGATTGTTGGGCCGCCACCGGAACAACAGTCGCCATAAACAGCGCGATTGTCGCAGCCGTTTTCTTAAAGCTCGTGAGATCCAAAGAAGTTCTCCATAGTCGACTTGCGTAGCGTTGCGTCGGTTCACGTCCGCGGTGGCGGCTGATCCAGATCTCAATAAGCACGCTGTATGCCAGATCGTCAGACAAAGTTACGATCGTCTCGTCTGGCTCTCCGTTGCGGATCTTTTTGCAACAGTTACGACTGGGCCGGGTATAGATTGGGGTGGTCATCTCCGAACAAATCCGACGGGAGCATCCGAGCCGATCTTGCATAGTGCTCTGCGCTTGTCTCCGGCCCTCCCTCGTTTCTAATTCAAGGCACGATATTCATCGCGTCCAAGAGGATCTACGCGGGAGTCATGTGCCAACGCTGTCGGCATGATGGCCAAAGAGGCTTATCGCCATTCCACGCAGCGTCGATGAATCGTTCAACCCGCTGCGCAGGCAATAAGCCTTTGCGCGAGGTCTCAGACTGTCACGACGTCCGCAGCCCGCTCCAGGATCCGCACCTTCACCGAATGTCACTCAGCGGCGTGACCGGCCGCGGCACGGTTTCAGTGCGTGTGAAAAACCGCCTGATATTGCGCCACTTTCGCGCGAATGGCGGTCATTTCTTGCTCAGTCGGGCAAAGCGGGTCCACGGCTGGCGGGAAGCTTCCGAACTTCATGAGGCAGGCCATGAGCAGAAGGCGTGCCTTCGTAGCCGTGAGATTGGATGCCGCAATTTGCAGGGGATGAGGATCGGCAAAGCCTTCCGGAGCCCCGCGACCGACCTTGCAAACCGGGATCCCGGACAATGTCGCCTGAAGCATCAATGTGTGCCGCGCGCTTGAGGCGCCGTGGCCGTAGGGCGAAAGGCCTTCGACGACGAAGCCGGTCAGTCGGCCCATCCCCAGCTTGTGTTCGATGGAGGCCTTGAGATCCGCTTCCAACGAGGGATCGTCACCAAACTCGAGTGTCGAATAAGCGCCGTCCTTGGCGATGGACACCACCGGGATCGCGTCTGCTGCAAGTTTCCCTTCCGCATCCTTGATGGTGACTTCGGTCAAGTCCAACGTGCCATCCGGACGTCGAACGACAGCTTGAGTCGTCGTCGGTAACCGATTGATGTTAACGTCGGAGAGATAGGTATGCTTGTACGCTGGCAGGTATGTGAGGATGAGCGCGCCGAGGTGCGTCACTTGTCCCAGAATGCCCCCATGCCCCCCCAAGGCTGCATAGCCACCAGGGCGGGCGTCGACCTTGGCGACCTCGCGCGCCGCAAAGATCTGCTGTTCCTGAATCACAACGGTCGCGCACTTGTTGCGCCCCGCGTCGTCCGCCCAGATCCGTGACGCGATGTATTGCACCGAGTCGACGATGTTCTTAGGCCCGTCATTGCTGATCTGACCCTGTGGGCGCTGGGCTGCGTTTCCGCAAATCGGCAGCGTGGTGTCAATGAGGAGGTTGAACCAATAGGCGGTCTCTTCGACCATGGGTGAACCCTGGGTCCAAATGATGCCGTCGTAGTGTCCGCTCGATGCCACGTCATGCAGCGCATTGGTGATCGTTGCCAGTAACGGCCGCGGTCCCTGCGATGCGAGATGAATCGGCTTGTAAGGAAAGAAGTCTCGTCCTCTGATCTCGGGGGAAATGCCGCCAACGCCTTCGTCGGTGCGACGCGCGGCAGGCATGCCCTTGGTGTAGCCGCCAGGCGCGCCCGCGCGGAAGAAGTCCACCGTCGCCAAGGACGAGATCAGGTTGCCAAGACCATCAGGCCCGATCGAAAGGCGATCGATTTCTTCGAAAGATCGGGACCCATCGGGAAAGAACCCCTGACGTGCGTTGGCGCTGGGCGCCCCGGGCGTAGCGCACTCTTCCTCCCAAGGTCGTCCGTCCGCCTGCACAGCCATATAGGGTAATGGATAAAGTCCATCCTCCGGGCGAAGCTGTACTTCATACACAGCCTTGTCCGCGTCGCTTTGCCTGTCAGCCCGAAAGACGCCGTCGGATCCGATATAGCCATCGGGCGCACCGTATAAATCGGCCGCATCGGACTCTAGCGGATGGGCTGAAAATTGCTCGACATAAACCCGTGCGGGCGCGGCAAGCCGCTGAGGCCGAAGCGCATCGAAAGTCGCCGTTGAGCCGTCGGCGTTGAGACGAAGCGGCAGCCCACGAACTTCTCGTGCCTTGTTGGACGTGACGAGTGGTGGCGTGTTTTGAATGGTTGCCGTCGGGCCGGACACGTGGGCGATGCGCGTCTTATCGAGCCGGTCTGTCTCAAGCATCAGTCGAGGTCCCTAAATCGGTCGGCGATGGTCGCGTGCCGTCTTGATGATCACGGCGAGACATCCGCCGGGCTCTCGGGCGCATTGCCCCGGGACGCCAGCCTTTTGGGCAAACCGCACTGCCCGCATCAACGCAGTCACTGCGGCGCCATCCATTGCAAGCTCTAGCTTTTGCTCAGGGCGTGACTTTTGATCCAAGCAGTCGCTTCGATCTCGACAAGAAGATCGTCACGCATGACTTCCGCGCGGAAACACGTGCTGATAGGCGGCTCGACCGCAAAGTATTCCGCACGTACCTTATTCATCCGCTTATATTCGGATGGATTTTTCAACATGATGACGACCTTGAAGATATCAGCCATCGTGCCGCCCGCCGCCTCCACGCAGGAGCGGATGTTGTCCAAGGTCAAGCGGGTTTGTTCTTCGATCGTGTCCGGAATCGCGCGCTCGTAATAGTCGCCGCTGATATGGCTCAGCGCCGTAGTGCCTGCAATGTGGAGTTGATCGCCGATGAGGATCGCCCTGGAGAATGGCCCAACGGCCTCCGCCATCCCTTTCGGCTGTATGATCGTCTTGACTGTCATGAAGGACCTCTCGATTGACTCAGGTATAAATGAGGCTTCGTTCGCGCCGTGGGGACAGTAAGTCGCGAACCACGGCACACAGACGATCGACGCCCTCGAAGAACTGCGCCTCAGGTACGAGCCCGAAGCTGACGCGGATGGCCTGCCGATCCGGCTTCGATACGAAGAAGATTTCGCCAGGCACGAAAGCGACACCGCGTTGGACGGCACGATAGTAAAGCTCCGAACTATCGGCGTGATCGGGCAACGTAATCCAAAGGCTCAGGCCGCCAAGCGGCTTCTCGACTGCCACGCCCGGCGGAAGGGTCTCGATGAGCTTGGCATGCAAGACGTCCATGCGCTCGGCATAGCTTGCTCGCGCATGGTCGATCAAAGCCTCGTAGTGACCTTTCTCGAGGAAATAGGCGAGGGCCTCCTGCAACACGGCGGCTCCGTGCAGATCGTTCGCCGCCCTACAATTAAGGACCGCATGACGTAGACGTGGCGGCACCGCAAGGAAGCCCAGCCGCTGACCCGGCAAGATGATCTTGCCGAAACTGTAGGCAAAAAACACGAGGTCGTCCGGGCCGGCTAGCGCGGCGATAGACGGCACACGCCGATCGGGGGGGCACCATTCCGACGCGTGATCATCCTCGATGATAGCGACGTCATATCGTCGAGCAAGCGCCAGCAACGCGCGGCGCTTGCTCTCGCTCATCGTCTGACCGGTCGGGTTCTGAATCGTCGGATTGACATAGATCAGCCGCACGGTGTGACGGTTCAAGAGATCCTCGAGCGCGCCGAGATCCATGCCGCCGCCCTCAAGAGGCACTTCGAGGATCTGCGCCGACGCTTCGCGTAGCGCATTGAACACGCCATAATAGCCTGGTCGCTCGACCACCGCGACGTCGCCGGGCCGGATGAGAGCGCGGACTGCGAGATCAATAGCCTGCTGCGCACCCGACGTGACGACGATGTTTTCGGAATCGACCCGCATGTCGCGCCGCTCGAGAAAGCGCGAGATCTCTCGACGGGTTGACGCCCGTCCGATCGGAGGCTCGTACTGGAAGCAGCCCTCGAGGTCGCGATTCACGGCGAGACGCAGGCAGGACCGGAACTCTTCGATCACGTCCGCGCCGACAAGAGGATAGTTTGACGTGAACGAGATCACGCCGGGAGCCCGACTGAGCTCGTAGAGACGATCGGCGAGCAGCGGCCGATAGGCCCCTGCAACGCTCGGAGACCGTATCGGCCCATCCTGCAAGCCAGGCTTGCAAATGAAGGTCCCGCCGCCGCGGCGCCCCTTCGCAATGCCAAGCACTGCCAATTCTGCGTAGGCGCGTGCAACGGTGATCTGATTGACCTTCAGATGCCCGGCAAGCGCGCGCACAGGCGGCAGCCTATCTCCCGGTGCGAACGTCCCCCGGTTAACGAGCGTCCGAATATGGTCTCGCAACTGGATGAAAAGCGGACCGCCGACGTGGCGGGTCAAAGCGAGATCAATATCGCGCGCCGTCGACACCCATGGACTGCATTTGGTCGTCAAGAGACGCATCCTAGAACTTGTGCGTATGTTTGTACTGGCCTGCTGGCCTCTGCGCAACCTCGCATTTCCACCATGGTGCTTATGGTGGGGCTCTCCGCACTCAAGATAGCGGATTGACAGCCCGCCGCACCCATGTGACCTTCGCGATAGATACAAGGCTATTTGTATCGCTCTGGACACGCACATGCTCGCTCCGGCTCAACCAGGCGTCTTACCCGCGACCGTTCCGCTTCTCACGATGCGCGATGTCGGTAAGACCTATAATATTCGCGGCAAGCGAACGTCCGCGGTGGACAACCTGTCCTTGGACGTCGCGCCCGGCGAATTCGTATCGATCGTCGGACCATCCGGTTGTGGCAAAAGCACTTTGATGATGATGGCCTCCGGCCTGATTCACTCGAGCTCGGGCGAGATCCACATCAAGCAGTCGCGTATCACGGCACCTCACGTCGACATTGGCATCGTCTTTCAGCGCGACGCTCTTCTCGACTGGCGGACGGTTCTCGAAAACATCCTGCTGCAGATCGATGTGCGCAGGCTCAAACGCGGTGATTATCGCGAACGCGCTGTGGCAATGCTTGCAAGCGTTGGACTGGCCGGCTTCGAGAACGCATATCCGCGCGAACTGTCCGGCGGAATGCGCCAGCGGGTTTCGCTATGTCGCGCCCTCATCCACAATCCGTCCTTGATTCTGATGGATGAGCCGTTTGGCGCACTGGATGCGATGACACGCGAGCAGATGAATCTCGATCTGCAAAAATTATGGATTCAAAACAAGACGACCATGCTTTTCATCACGCACAGCATATGGGAGTCGGTCTTCCTGTCCGATCGTGTGATCATCATGAGCCCGCGACCCGGCCGCATTGCCGCGGAGATCCAGATCGATCTTCCGCGACCGCGCAAACTCGCCGTCCGCGAGAGCGCGGAGTTCGGGGCCTATTCGGCGAAAATTCGCGAAAAGTTCCAGTCCTTCGGCCTTCTTGCAGAAGACGATCAATGAAGCTTTCCCTCACGCCGACCGACGCCGACGAGCGCCGTCTCGAGATCCCAGGCTACCTTTATTCGATCGCTGCGGTCGTCGCTTTGACGCTGCTTTGGGAAGCCTTCGTCCGATACGGGGCGATCAGTCCACTTCTGCTCCCCGCGCCGTCGCAAATCCTTCTATCGATGATCAAGAACTTCTCGCTCATCATGTACATGAGTGTTGTCACGCTGCTCGAGATTCTTCTTGGCTTCGGTCTGGCCGTCGTTGTGGGACTACCGCTTGGGGCGCTGATTGTTTTCTCACGCGTCGCGCGTCTCACGGTCTATCCCATCCTGGTTGGACTACAGACTATCCCGAAGCCTGCATTGGCGCCGATCATCATCGTATGGATCGGAACGGGATTGACGTCCAAAGCGCTCATCGCATTTGCAATCGCCTTCTTTCCGATTGTCGTCGATACGGTGATTGGCCTGAAATCTGCTCAGATCGAGACGATCTATCTTGCTCGCTCCATGGGCGCCAATATCTTCCAGATCTATCGCTATATCCGCTTTCCGAACGCGCTCCCCGCCATTTTCGGTGGGCTAAAGGTCGCGAGCACGCTGGCCGTGGTAGGCGCCATCGTTGGTGAATTCGTCAGCGCAGACAAAGGCCTCGGCTACCTCGTACTCGTCGCGAACGGCGACCTCGACACGAAACTTGTATTTGCCTGCGTCCTGATGCTGACCCTCATGGGTCTCGTCTTTTACTACGCAATCGAGGGGCTCGAGGCTCTCGTCCTCCATTGGCGCGTTTCGGACGATGGAACCGGCAGCGGCCACTGAGCGCGAAATCAGAGTTTGTCATAGAAAGGGCAGCGTTTTGACCAGTGATATGACTTCTTCAGCGACGGCGCTCTCGCGGCGCTCTCTCTTCCGTTGTACTGCAGGCGCCGGACTTGCGCTCGTTGCCTCGCCGCTGCCGCTGCGCGCGTCGCCATTGAAGAAGATCAACTTCCAGCTCGACTGGATCGCCTACGGTCGGCACGTCCCATATTATCTGGCGCGCGAGCTCGGCTTTTACGCGTCGGCCGGTCTCGACGTGAATATCGAACAAGGCACCGGTGCCATACCGGGCTTCCGATATCTCGCCGCGGACCGCGCGCAATTCGTGTTTCAAGACATCGGATCGATGCTGGCCGTCCGGAACCGCGACGGGCTGAAAATGAAAGCTGTTTCCTGTGTCTACCAGAAGGCGCCGCATACGGCCTTCTTCATCGAGGATAGAGGCATCAAGGCACCTGCCGACCTCGCCGGCAAAAAGGTCGCGTACTCGCCTGGCAACTCGCCGAAGGTGATGTTCCCGGCATTCGCGGCGGCTCAGAACATCCCGGATACGATCTCATGGCTGGCTGCCGATCCCAACTCGCTCAACTCTCTTCTCCTGACGCATCAAGCCGACTCCATCCTGACGTACATATTTACGAAGCCCATATTGCAGAAGTCGGCACGCGGCGGCGACAAGATCGGCAGCTATCTGTATTCCGAGAATGGTGCGGACTTTTACGGTAACGGCATCATTGCGATGGAAGCCTATATCGAGAGCAACCCCGATGTTGTCCGTGGTTTCCTCGAGGCGACGCGAAAGGGTTTTGAGCAGACTTGGGCCGATCCGAAACGCGCGGTCGAGGTGATGATGAAGTATCAGCCTCAGCTTGACCCGGCCGTCGCTCTCGAGGAAATCGATTTGCTCTCGAAGTTGTGCGTCAGCGCGGACAGCACGAAGCTCGGTTTCGGCATCATTACCCGAGACAAAATGAAAACGACGTCGGAACTCGTCTCGAAGTACATGGGCGTTCAAAGCACCGGGCCTATCGATGAGGCCTTCACAAACGCATTCCGGATATAGGTGGTCCTCAAACGTGGGCACGCAAAAGAAGTTCGATCTCCTCGTCGCTGGAGGGACGCTCGTCATCCCTGGCACGGGCGTCGTTAAGGCGGATGTCGGAATCTCGAATGGACGCGTTCGCGCCATCGGGGACGATCTCGGTGCGGCGGAGGAGACAGTCGATGCGGCTGGCAAGCTTGTCTTGCCGGGCGTCTTCGATCCACACGTTCACATCGGCATCGAACGCTCGTTCGAAGAGGAAGCGGAAACGGAAACACGCGCCGCCTTGATTGGGGGCGTGACGACGATCGGTATCTTCCTTCGTTCCGCATCGAAGTCCTATCTGGACGACCTGCCGGGCTTCCGTTCTGCGATGGACGAGCGAAGCTATGTCGACTCGATCTTTCATCCCCAGATCTTCACGCGAGAGCAAATTGCCGAGATTCCGCTTTATGCGGAGAACTATGGAATTCGCTCTTTCAAATTCTACATGTCAGGTCTTCCCGGCGTCGTCGATTCGATCACGGACGACTTGCTTCTGGAAGGGTTTCGCACCGTTGCGGCACTCGGCCCGGATGCGGTCACGTGTGTTCATTGTGAGAACGGTGCGCTTGTCGATCAAGCGCGGGCGTCGCTCAAGCAGCGCCGTAGCGGTGGCACCCTCGCCGATTGGGCAGAGGCGCATCCGCCTGAAGCGGAAGCGCTAGCGATCCAGACCGCGGCCTTTCTGGCGAGGCTTGCCGGCGCGCATCTCTATGTCGTGCATCTGTCAAGCCTCGATGGAATGGCCGCAGTCAAAGCGGCGCGTCAGGCCGGAACTCGACTGACCGTCGAAACGACAACGCCATACCTTGGTCTGACGAGCGACGACTCGAATGGCTTTCTAATTAAAATGGTGCCGCCGATCCGCGCGAAAGCTCATGGCGATGCGCTGTGGTTCGGCGTCGCAGACGCGACGATCGACACCGTTGGCACGGATAATACGTCACGGTCGCTGTCAACCAAGCGCCCCGAAGCGGGCTTGCACGGGTCCAAGCCCGGGCTTCCGGCCCTGGGCACACATCTGCCTGTACTTCTCCATTACGGTCGTCTTCGCGGTATTCCTCTGGAGGTTCTCGTCGACTGTGCAACCCGTGCGCCCGCGACTGTTTATGGAATCTATCCCCAAAAGGGGACGATCGCGATTGGAAGCGATGCGGATCTTGTCCTTGTCGACCCGGATCTCGAGCGAGTGGTCAACGCGACCGATCTTAACGGCATGTCCGACTTCTCACCGTTTCAAGGCAAGACGCTCAGAGGATGGCCTGTCATGACCATCAAGGGTGGTACGATCGCTGTCCGCGACGGACGCCTCGTCGCCCCCTCCGCAGGTCGATACCTGCCGCGTCCGGCGCGCGGCAATGCGGCATGCGGCCGTCTGACTCCTGATAGCGCATTGACACCATGATCCATTCGCCAATGGTTTCGCAACCAACTGCGTCCCTTGTCCCCGTCGCCGATGGCGTTTTTGCCTGGATCGGCCGGGGCGGCGACTCCAATGCCGGGGTCATCGATACGCCGACGGGGCTGATCGTGATCGATGCGCAGCAAACAGCGGCGCAAGGGAAGTCATTTCGGCAATTCGTGGAGCACGAGTTGCAGAAGCCGGTAAGGCGCCTGATCAACACCCATTTCCATCTCGATCATGTCGCGGGGAACGTCGCGTTCTCCGACGTCGCCACTATCGCTCACGAACGCACCGTCCAGACTCTTCATGATACATTGGGCGTCCCGAGTGACTCGGGTTGGGAAGTCAGTGACTCCATTACCAAGCTGAAGCTCTTCTTTGGTTTCAACATCGAGGATCTGCTCGCGACGGACGACGTAGGCTCGGCTTGGTTCATGAACCGCGTCAGCGGACCCGGCTATGACAATATTTCGATTTGCCCACCCACGGAGTCCTTCGCCGACCGATATGCTTTGCAAGCCGGCAAGGACATAGTGCGGTGCGAGTATTGGGGGGCAGCGCATTGCGATGGCGACCTGGTGGTGCATCTACCTCGAGCCAAGGTCGTTTTCTTGGGCGATCTCCTGTTCGTTGGGCGCTTCCCTTGGTTTGGCGACTGCGATCTTGAAGGTTGGGTGGAGCGCCTCGACAGGGTCCTCCAGATGGACGTCGAGACTGTGATCCCTGGTCACGGGCCGCCTTCGACCCTACGGGAGGTGGCCGTCTTCCGGGACCTGCTGTTGGAAACCCACCTTGCTGTGCGTTCGGCCGTTCGCCGTGGGCTTTCGGAAGATGCAACGGTGGCGGAAGTCGTTCTTCCGCAATTTGCGTCCATGCCGCGCTACGACGCTTGGATGCCGTTCAATTTGCGTGCGACTTACCGCATGCTGCGCGCGGCATGATGTTTCGTTCGTTCCTCTATCGAACCCGTTGCGGTCGTGGGGATCGGCCGTGACACAGTTGACCTTATCGCTGGCGTGCGCTGCGTATGATCGCGTGCAGCCGATCCTGGATGGCCGCGTTCGTGTGCGCGGTTGCAGCATCGAGCCTCATTCGATGCTGCCGGATGAAATCTTTGCGCGGACTTACAGTACGCAGGACTTCGATATCACGGAGCTGTCGGCGAGCTCCCACATCATTGCATGTGCGCGGGGCGATAGCCCCTATGTAGCGGTTCCCATCTTTGTCTCGCGGACGTTTCGCCACTCGGCTTTCTATATTCGCACCGATCGTGGCATCGAATCGCCGAGTGATCTACGGGGGAAGCTGATCGGTGTTCCTCAATATCAACAGACAGCGGCACTATGGGCACGCGGCATTCTTGCGGATGAATTCGGCGTGTGTCCGCAAGACGTTGCTTGGCGCAGCGGTGGTTTGAACGAGGCCGGATCGTCCGAGCGAATTGCGGTCATTCCAAAGGGTATCGACCTCGGCCAAATCCCGGCGGGATCGACGTTGTCGACGATGCTTGCAAACGGCGTGCTCGACGCCGTCATCGCTTCACGTCCGCCTCGATGTTTCGAGGACAGGACACCAAACGTTCGACGCCTGTTTCACGACTCCCGCGCCGACGAGGAGGCCTATTTCCAAAAGACACGGCTCTTTCCGATCATGCATCTTGTCGGAATCCGACGGACCCTGGTTGCCGATCATCCATGGCTTCCCGAGGCGGTTTTCGAGGCGTTTGAGCAAGCCCGCCTTCTGGCCTTGCGGCAGCTTCGCTACGCAGGGGCGTATTACGCGACGCTTCCCTGGCTTCCCGACGAACTGGCGCGAACCGAAGCCGTGATGGGCCGCGACTTCTGGACCTACGGCGTCAAGGGAAACCGACACGAGATCGAAGCGATGCTTCGCTGGTCCGAAGAGCAGGGCCTCATAGCGAAACCGCTACGACTTGACGAGCTTTTCGCGAGCTCCTGTCTCGACACGTGACCACCGAATATGGATCTCTATGACAATGAGCAGAACGCGTGTCGCCACAAAAGTCTTTCCGGGGCCACAGAACATTGGCCTGTTTGCCGCCGAGGCCCTAGGTCTTTTTGAGCAACGCGGCCTCGACGTTGATATCGCCATCACATCCGGCTCTGACGAACAGCGGAAAAGTCTGCGAGACGGAACGACGCAAATCATGCACTCGGCGGTGGACAACGCCGTCCACATGGCAGTCGTCGATCGCGCCGATGTGGTTATCGTAGCGGGCGGCGGCACCGGGATGAACGACCTGATCGTTCGTCCCGAAATCAGATCCTTCCAGGACATACGGGGAAAGTGCGTCGTGGTCGATGCGGCTGACACCGCTTACGCATTTCTCCTTTACACGATCCTGGCGAAGCACGGACTGGAGCGTGGATCCTATCGCGTGTTGCCGCGCGGCGGGGCACCGCAGCGGCTGGCGGCCATGAATGAGAACGCGGACCATGTCGCCGCGATGCTGAACCCTCCCTGCAGCCTGCAGGCGCAAGTGCAGGGCTATCACAGCTTTGGATCAGCGGTCGATACGGTCGGCCCCTACCAGGGCGATGGCGTCTTCGCGATGCGATCTTGGGCGACATCGAACGCGGAAGCGCTCGTCCAATATCTGTCGGCTTTTGTTTTGGGAACGCGCTGGGCTTTGGCACCGGAGAACCTCGAGGGCTCAATCGGCCTCCTCGGCCAGCGGTTGACGTTGGACCCCGCAATCGCACGGCTCGCGCTTGAAACGTCGCTGAACAGCGACGGTGGCCTGGCGCAGGATGCGCGCTTCGACCCGGTCGGCTTTCGGCAAACATTGGCTATTCGAAACGCATGCGTCGGGTTCCCTGACGGGAAGCCGCCGTCGGCCGAAGCCTTTCTCGATATGACGTATTACGACAAGGCGCTGGTGGCTTTGTCGACATAGCCGTCCGGGTCGATAGAAGCCAAACAAAGAACCCATGAGATCGACGCCATCTGTGCGATCGATGTTCGCGAAGGAAAAACCGAAATGCGCTTATCGTCCTTATCTGTCGCGGGCGTCGAGACGATCGGCCTGCACAAAGATGACGGTGTCTACGATCTGCGGATCGCAAGTCCGGACCTTCCGCAGCGCCTCGATCATCTCATGATGTCCGACGATGGGCTTCAAAGAGCGACGCGCGCCGCCGATCGAATAACGAACGACTGCCGAATGCGCGATGCGTCGGTCGCCTATCTGCCTTTGTTGCGCAACCCCGGAAAGATCATCTGCGTGGGTCGCAACTATGCCGCACACGCGCGGGAGGGCGGTGTCGAACCTCTGGCCTATCCGGATCTCTTCCTACGTTGCTCGACCTCGCTCATCGGCCATGAATGCGCGATGGTTCGGCCCCGGTGCTCGGACAAGCTCGATTACGAGGGCGAATTGGCCTTTGTGATCGGACGCAAGGCGCGCCATGTCCGCGCCGCGGATGCTCACGACTATGTGCTTGGCTATTCCCTGTTCAACGAGGGCACGATCCGCGACTATCAGCGTAAGTCCAGTCAATGGACGATAGGCAAGAACTTCGATGGGACAGGCGCTTTTGGGCCGTTTCTCGTGACCTCTGATGAGCTTCCGAGCGGGGCCGCCGGACTTGAATTGACGACGCGGTTGAACGGTATGGAGATGCAGTCGGGAAACACCGATGATCTGATCTTTCCGGTCGACAAGCTCATTGAAATTTTAACCGAGTGTATGACGCTTGAGCCGGGGGACGTCGTCGTAACAGGAACGCCCTCCGGCGTCGGCTACGCGCGGACTCCCCCAGTATTCTTAAAACCAGGTGATGTCGTCGAGGTCGATATCGAAGGTATGGGCACGCTGCGCAATCATGTTGCCGACGACTAGATCGGCGTCGAGACAGCGCTTCGGCACGCAAGGCAGGCTTCATGCGACAGGCGCATGGATTACGTATCAGCGCTTGCCCCCTGTTTCCAATTGGATGGGCCTGCCACAACAATCCGAACACGTCGTTCAGACCCTCTAAATTAGGCCGGCGCGGTTCGTCGTTTTTAAATGCGGAAGGTTGGCAATGTCCGAACATGCGAAATCCGACCTGATGGAACTTACGATCGCCGATGTGCGGCAGGGACTCGAGACGCGACGATTTACGGCCCGGGGTCTGGTTGACCATTACCTCGATCGCATCGAGACCTACGACCGTAACGGCCCAAGGCTCAACAGCGTTATTTCCCTTAGCGAGACGGTGCGGGACGAGGCAGAGGCTCTCGACCGGACTTTTGCCGAAAGGGGCGCGGTCGGGCCGCTTCATGGCGTGACGTTGCTGGTCAAAGACCAGGTCGATGTCGCGGGGATGCCCACGACGATGGGATCCGTCTTATTTGAGCATCACAGACCGGAGCGCACGAGCTTCGCCCTCGCGAAGTTGAAACGAGCGGGAGCCCTCGTTCTCGGCAAGACGACGCTTGGCGAACTCGGCGCCGGCGATACCCATGGATCCCTCTTCGGATCGACGAAGAATGCCTATGATCCTTTGCGTACGGCCGGCGGATCGTCAGGCGGATCGGGCGCCGCCGTCTCCGCGAATTTCTGTACCGCAGCCATTGGTCAGGAGGGTTTCTCGTCGATCAGGCGACCCGCGGCCTGGAATGGGATCGCCGGAATGCGGCCTACGGCAGGTCTGGTGAGCCGAACCGGCGTCTACGGCGGCTGGCCGGCAATTAACGGTGCCTTGGGTCCGATGGCGCGGAGCGTCAGCGATCTTGCCCAGCTTCTCGATACGATGGTCGGTTATGACGACGCGGATCCGCTGACGGCGATGGGTGCCCGTCGCATAGCACCAAGTTATGCGGCGGGTCTTCATAAGATGGCTCTGAAGGGCGCACGCATCGGAATAATACGCGAGTCTTGCGGCTCTGGTTCAGATCCGTTCAGTGAGGATTTTGCGAAGGTGGATGCGGTCTTTGACCACGCCGTCGAGGAACTCCGGACGGCGGGCTCCACGATCGTCGATCCCATCGTGATCCCCGATCTTAATGCGCTTCTTGCGACGCGGTGCAAATCCGAAACGGAGGACGCCGAAGCGTTCCGTTTCTATGTTGAAGGGTGCAAGACATCCCCCTTCGCCACGCGTGAAGAGGCTATGACATCCGAATTATTCAAGGCGGTTTCGCGAGGCGCGCAGGCACGATGGCGCGTCGTCCATGAGCCGAAGCGGCATCATGCCTACCTTGAGGCCCGCGAGACCCTGATGATCCGCTTGCATCAGGTGATGGCCGCGTATGAGCTTGATGCCATCGTGCACAAGGCTGTCGAGCATCAGCCGACACTGATCGAGGAGGGGATTAATCCTCCCTATCGCGATCAGACGGGTGCGATTCACATAAATACTTTTCTCGTCTACGTGCCATCTGTCGTCGTGCCCTGCGGTTTCACCAGCGACGGCCTGCCTGTGGGGATCACGTTCCTTGGACGTCCTTACGACGACGCCAATATGTTGCGCTACGCGTTTGCCTACGAACAGGCCACGCATCATCGTCGGATTCCGTCCCTGCTCAGTTGAGCAAACAATGCTCTTGCGGATGTACCGCCGGATCGATCAGCTTGCGGAATGTCGGACAATCCGACAGACTGCTTCGGAACATTGTTAATTCTTTGAAAAACACCCGGACCTCGGGTAGCGAAGATTGAGCAGGCATCATGATTGTAAGGACCTCGGCAGACGGCACGCTTATCCTGATCAACCAGACAGATCACGCGAGGCTTGCCGGGCAATTCGCAGCTCACTGGGGCAATTCGACCTTTGAACTTCCCCGAAGGCGTGAATCCTTGCTACGCGCCGCAACCTTTCACGATGCTGGTTGGTCCCGCTACGAGACGGAGCCATCGTACGACGTTGATCGGCAGGCGACGCCGACCTTCTTTCAGGTCCCTAACACAGCCAAGCATCTCGCAGAACATGCGCGGGCGATCTCATGGCTGTCTGGCATCGACCCCTATGCGGGACTCTTGATGAGCATGCATCGGACGGGGCTATGGCGAAATCGTTATGGCGCCGTGAAGACACCTGCGCCGCTAAACAAGCCCTCCACCGAACCTCTCGTTGTTGAATTCATCGAAAAGCACGAACAGATTCAGCGCTCCGTATCGCAAGCCTTTTCCAAGGACGAGATCGCAACCGACTACCAGATGCTGCAGTTCTTCGACGTCTTCTCGCTGGCATTTTGCACTAAGGAATTTCAAGAGGGGACTTTCGAGCTAGTACCGACGGGATACGGCAAAGCGCCGGGCATTGCGTTGCGGATGGAGCTTGTCGAAGAGGGCGTCGTAAAGGTCTCTCCGTTTCCATTCGACGCGGCAGGCCTAAAGGTCGGCTTCCTCTATATGGAGCTCGCGCCAAAGACCTATGCCAGCGAGACCGAATTCAGGATCGCGTACTTCGCGGCGCCGCACAAATATCGAGAATACACCTTTGTATAGTCATCGCACCGTGTGGGACAGCGCACAGTGAGTCTCGAACTGACAGTCGCCTGCGATCGCTTCGAACTGACCCGGGGATTGCGAGACGGCTCTGTCGCGATCGACGGTGTCGCCATGCAATTCTTGCCGGAGATGACGAACGCGGTTCGACACGCGGCTATGGTCGACCGTCTGGCCTTCGACGTATGCGAACTGAACCTGTTCACTTATTTAATCGCCAAGCAGGCCGGCATCGCGATCACTGCGATCCCTGTATTCTTGTTTCGTAAATTCAGGCATGGGAGCATATACGTCGCAACGAGATCAGGTATCGAACACCCTCGACAGCTTCAAGGGGCTCGTATCGCTTGTCCCACCGTGCAGGCTGCCAGCAACATCTGGATTGGTGGGATTCTGAACGACTCGTTTGGGCTTCGACAACGATCGATCGAATGGATTACCGAGCGCGAGGAGCGTGGTCTATTTGCCGGCCCCGGTGATTTGAAGATTCGACCGACTCCCGGGCGACGCGGGATTGACCTTCTCCGTGCCGGCGAGGTCGATGCCCTTTCTACGCCGCAAACCCCGAAGTCTATCATAAGTGGCGACTCTGGCGTTCGCAGGCTGTTTCCAGATTATTGTGCCCGGGAACGGACGTATTTCGATGAGACCGGCATCTTTCCGATCATGCATGTGACGGCGATTCGACAGCGGCTCGTCGACGAACACCCCTGGTTGCCGAAACGACTTCAGGCGGCGTTCGAGTCCTCGAAGCTGCTTTGCTACGAACGGGCCGCGGGTGACAGGACGTTTCCTTTGGCTTGGCTGGAGGCCGCGTGGGTGGATCAAACGAAGGTACTTGGTCGGGACCCGTGGGAGTTCGGTCTTACCCCGTCAAATCGAAACAATTTGTCGACCGCTATGCGCTACGCCGTAGAGCACGGGCTTATCGAAAAAATTCCCGATTTCGCTGATCTCTTTGCCGCGGTCGTTTAGGCTCTGGTGACAGGGCGGGTTCCCGGATCGCGGTGGCGATGATTCAAGCGTGCATCTTGAGCGACGCGCGCATGAGTTGGGGGCGATTTGAGTGCCGCCGAATGGGAAATCATCAGAGCTCTTCCGCCTGAGCGGGACCGGTCAGCACGTCCGGCGGACGATAATCGGGGTCATGTTGAACAGCATGCTTTACGGGCTGCACGGGATGTCCCTGGCGCGCCATGTATGGACGATGTGGCAAGCGAAACGCCATCTGTTTGCGATTCCGGCGCGGGCCGAACAAGAAGGCTGGGATGCGTTGCTGGAAACGCCGGTCGAACTCGGACTGACCGATCAGTGCCAAGATATATCGGGTGGAAGACGCTCGCAGGAAGCAGGCGCAAAAAGAGGGCTTCGGTCGACGCCGCGGCTAGCGGCGGAAGACCTTTTGGTGCACCGGCTACGGCGGCTACGCCGTGCACTGGCAATGCTGATGCTTTGCATGTTCAATGCCTTACAGTGCCTTGACAACCGGCAGGCCGGCTCCCGCATCTGCCCATTTTCCGCGCATGCACTAAAGTGAAAATTGTATAATCTTGCCTTCAACGCTCTGATAACGCACCTTGGGGATCTGTTCTGTGCAGGCGTCCACCTCCGAAACGCGAAGCAAGGGGTATTGCGCACTGTGCAAGTCGCGGTGCGGCGCGATCCTTGTCACCAAAGACGGCCGCTTCATCGGCCAGGAGCCGGATCCCGACCATCCGACAGGACAGGCGCTCTGTATCAAAGGCCGCGCCGCTCCTGAGATCATCTACAACACCGAGCGGCAGCTCCATCCCTTGAAGCGCACCCGCCCGAAAGGGGATCCCGACCCCGGCTGGGTCCGCATTTCTTGGGACGAAGCCCTGACGACCACCGCCGCCGCGCTCGATCGCATCCGCAACGAATCCGGCGCCGAGGCGGTCGCTTTCGGCCTGACGACGCCGAGCGGCACTCCGATCTCCGACAACCTGCGTTGGATCGAGCGCTTCACCAACGCTTTCGGCAGCCCGAACGTCGCCTCGGGCACCGAGATCTGCAACTGGCACAAGGATCACGCGCACGCCTATACCTTCGGGCGCGGGATCGCGTCGCCGGATTTTGAACAATCCGAGTGTATCGTGCTCTGGGGGCATAACCCGAGCGCAACCTGGCTTGACCACGCGACGGCGGCCAGCGCCGCCAAGGCGCGTGGCGCCCGGCTCGTTGTTGTCGACCCCCGTCGGGTGGGGTTCGCGGCCCGCGCGGACCAATGGCTGCGCGTGCGACCTGGCGCCGACGGTGCGCTGGCGTTGGGCATCGCCGGCGAGATGATCCGCAACGGCTGGTACGATGCCGCCTTCGTTCGCGACTGGACCAACGGCCCGCTTCTGGTGCGGGCCGACACCGACCGTTTTTTGCGCGCTGGCGAGCTTTCCGTCCGTCCGCCACAGGCCGAGCCCGACGATCTCGTCGCCTGGAGCGTCCATGGTCCGATCGCCTATTCGCCGACGCTTCGCCTCTATCGGGACGGTGCTACACCCGTTTTGGAACACACCGCGGCGCTTCCGGCATCGGACGGTGGGACGATGGCCTGCCGCACGGCCTTCGGTCTCTATCGCGACCTCTGCGATAGCTATCCGCCGGAACGGGTCGAAGAGGTGGCCTGGGTGCCGGCCGCCCAGGTTCGCGACACCGCCAGGCTGCTCTTCGAGGCGCGCCCGGTAAGCTACTATGCCTGGTCCGGCGTCGGCCAGCACACCAATGCAACCCAGACGGATCGGGCGATCGCAACCCTGATGGCCCTGACCGGCAGTTTCGATGCGCCGGGCGGCAATGTCGACTTCGCCAAGCCCGCCGCGTTCGGCGTCAGCGGCGCGGCCTTCATCTCCGCCAAACAGCGGGCGAAATGCGTCGGCCTGAAAAACTCGGCGCTCGGCCCGGGCCGTAACGGCTGGATCGGTTCCGACGCCTTGTACGACGCCATCCTCGACGCCGATCCCTACCGCATCCAGGCGCTGGTCGGTTTCGGCCGCAACTTCCTCGTCAATCACGCCAACGGCCAGCGCGGGGAACGGGCGCTGGCTGCGCTCGACTTCTACGTTCACGCCGACATCGTGATGACCCCGACGGCTGCCTTCGCCGATATCTTTCTGCCCATCAACACGCCGTGGGAGCGCGATGCCGTCGCCGTAGGCTTCGACGGCAGCCAGCGCGCCAACAACCTCGTCCAATACCGTCAGGCCGCGATCGCGAGCGAGGGCGAATCCCGCTCCGATGGGTTCATCGTCTTCGAACTAGCAAAGCGGCTTGGACTCGGACATCTGTTCTGGGACGGCGACATCGACGCCGCCCTCGATGCGTTGCTCGCGCCCCTCGACCTGTCGCTCGCCGCTCTGCGCGCCAACCCGAGTGGGATCAGCGTCGAAGGCAAACCGCATTATTTCCGCTACCGCACTGATGGGTTCAAAACCCAAACGGGCAAAATCGAAATCTTTTCCGAAGTGTTTCGCGACGCGGGCGAGGACCCGCTGCCGCGCTTCGTCGAGCCGGCGGAAACGCCGATGGGCGCAGCCAGCCGCGAATTCCCACTCGTCCTGACCTCGGCGAAAGTCGTCCATTATTGCCATGGCCAGCATCGGCATGTTGCGTCCCTGCGCCGGCGTTCGCCAGACCCGGAGGTCACGATGCATCCCGATGCTGCAGCAAGCCGCGGCATCGCGGAAGGCGACTGGGTCGACATCTGCACCGCACATGGCCGGGCTCGGATGCGGACCAAGCTCGATAGCGCCTTCGACCCTCGCGTGGTCAGTGCGCAATATGGCTGGTGGCAAGGCAACGCCGCGATCGGACGACCAGCCTTCGACGCGTTCGAGGACACTGGCGCCAATTTCAATCGCCTGATCGCCGACGACCGGTCTGATCCGGTCAGCGGGGCAACGGGGCTGCGCTCCGCGATATGCGACATCGTGCCGATCAAGTCGGGCGCCGCCTGGGCTGGATGGCGCGTCTTCGACCTCGGCGACGCCGTTCGCGAGACCGTGGACATCGTCTCTTTCACCCTGACGTCGGCCGATGGACTCCCGTTGCCGGCGGCGCGTGGCGGTCAGCACATCACCCTCCGTGTGGAAAGTCCCGGCGCGGCGGCACGGGTGCGTTGCTATACGCTGTCGCGCGCAAGCGGCGCTGAGAGCTACCGTATCTCGGTCAAACGGGCGCGCGATGGCGGGCTATCGGACTTGCTGCACGCCGCCGCCCTGCCGCTGCGGGTCTCGGTCATGGCGCCGAAGGGCGGTTTTCATCTCGGCGCTGCGCTGCCCGACCACGATCCGCCGGTGCTGGTCGCATCGGGGATCGGCATCACGCCGCTGCTCGCCATGCTGCACGAGCTTCGTGACAGCAAATGGACCGGACCGGTCCATTTGCTCTACGGCGTCCGCTCTGGCGCGCACTACGCCTTCCGCAGCGAGCTCGGCGTGCTGCAACGCGATCTGCCGCGTCTCACAATCACCAGCTTCTACAGCGCGCCGACGGATGCGGATCGCGCGGCCCGAAATCATCGGGAGGGCCGCATCACGGCCGCCGCCATTCTCGAAGCGGCTGCGCCGGCCTCGCCGATCTACATCTGCGGGCCGCCGGGCATGATCGCGGACGTCACCAGCGGCCTCGAGCGCGCGGGCGTCGCGGCGGATCGCATCCGCCTCGAAGCCTTCGGCCCGTCGAGCCGCGCCGCCGTGCCAAGCGACACGGGACCTCAGGAGGTCCGCCTCGCGCGCTCAGGCGCCGTATTGCAATGGGTGCCCGGCCTGATGTCGATCCTCGATCTCATCGAAGCGGCAGGTATCACGGCATCGAGCGGCTGCCGGACCGGTCAATGCGAAAGCTGTGCGCTGGGCCTCATCAGCGGGACCGTGGCCCACCCCGAAGGGACCGCTAAGCCTGGCGACGGTCGCATCCTGCCCTGCGCCGCCATTCCGCTATCGGCCCTGACCCTCGACATTTGAAAGGCCTGCAGAACTCACGATGGAAACGTCCCGGACGAAGAGGGTTGAGCCGTTGCCAGCCGCGCGCACGCGGGCCGAAAGCCTGCGCCTCAAGCTCGAAGAGGACATCCTGGCCCGCCGCTTCATCCCTGGTGAAAAGCTGGATGAGGAAGCGCTAGGCGAACGCTTCGGCCTGTCGCGAACGCCGGTGCGCGAGGCGTTGAAGGCGCTGACCTCGGGCGGCCTCGTCGAGATCAGGCCGCATCAGGGCGCCTTCGTCGCGACACTCACCGCGCGCGCCATCGTCGAGATGGTCGAGACCATGGCGGTGCTGGAACGGGCTTGCGCGGCCGCCGCGGCCCGACGCCACACGCTCGCCGATCGCAGCACCATCCTGAAGGCCCAGGAGGCCTGCGAAGCGGCTTCGAGCGTGGCCGATCCCAAGGTTTTCTACAAAGCCAATGTCGTGTTTCACGAAACGATCTACCGATCGAGCCAGAACGCGTTTCTCGCGCTTCAGGCCCGATCTTTGCGGCAACGGCTCGAACCCTACCGACGGCAGATCGCATCCCATCCTGGGATGATCGAACGCTCCAACGTCGAACATCGCCGCATCATCGCGGCAGTCTTCGCGATGGACGAGAGCGCGGCGGATGCGGCAATGACCAACCACCTTACGGCGCTGCAGGACACGATCGCATCGATGATCGAGCCGACACCGCCACGCCGCGTCTTAGCCAACCGCAGAGGCTGACCGCGCCCGCGGTGTTGCGCAGGAGCATGCGCGCGCAGCCGGCCGGGCCCGTGATTATGTCCGTTCCTCGACCGCGCTCTGGATCACGGCGACAATGTCGTCGAGAAGGGCGACGTCCTCTCCCGCCATTGCCTCCATTGAGGCCATGCGGCGCGCGACCGTCGCAGTAATCGCTTCTTCGACTGTGTCCTCCGCGTAGGCGAGGTAGATCGTCGCCTTCTCGCCGTCGCGGTGGCAACGTCCCTCGATCTGCGCGAGCTGGATCGCGCTGTGCCGGATATCGTGGACGATCAGTGATCGTATCCGCTCGCCGCCGGGCATCTCGTTTTGATGAAGCGAAATCGACTCCGTCACCGTAAAAACGACGGCGTCGATCGCCCCGGTCTGGAATGCGATCCGCACCGCTTCGTTCACGTCGCCAGTTTGCCGGCCATTAATTTCGCCGATATGCCAGCCGCGGCCCGAGAGCTTCTCGACGAAGGCTGCGCTCGTCTCGAGAAAAGCGACGGAAATCGCGACCTGTTGATCGGCGGCGAGCAGATCCTGCGCGAAGTCGGTGGATCCGGCGATCCGCAACAGGCTGGCCTTCTGCCGGAAGCGAAGATCCGCGGCCCAGCCGGCCGGCCGGCGATGACTGCCGCCGAATAGGCCCCACTCGCGCCGAAACTCGCGCCACGTCGCCTCATATAACCGGCGCTCTGCCGGGGTAAGGGCCGTCGGCGCCAATTCGCGCTGCACCTCTGGCCATCCCGCGATGTCACCGGGCCGGCGCCGCATACCGATGGCGCGTGTGCCTTTGTAGAGCAGGTCCGCCATGACGTCGCAGTCGCGCGCATTCGCGGCCCACGACCAGCTTGTCCAGCGGCCTTTGGCGCGGCCGATGTCAAGGCGTTTCATCAGCTCGCGGAAGTCGGCCAACGTGTCGGCCGGCGCGCCAGCAGCGTAACCCAGAAGCGATCCGAGATAGGACAGCTCGTGCGGCGCCTGGCCGGCGGTGGCGCTC
>NZ_LMUU01000027.1:0-51929 GCF_009765775.1 Beijerinckia sp. L45 | reverse complement strand
CGAGCGCCGCTTGGTAGCGGCCGGGGGCGCCATGAGCGATTTGGTCCGCTCATAGTTGATCAGCGTGACAGCCTTTTCAGGCAGGCCGGCGAGGGCCATGGTTCGCCGCCACTGGGGGATGGCGCCCTTGGGCAAACAATGAGGATCTCTTGCTCCGGCATCTCTGCCAAGGCGGCCCAGACGGACAGCGTCTTGCCGAGCCCCGTCATGTCGCCGAGCAGGAAACCTGGCTGGCCCGCTGCCCGAGCATCGAGGATCGCGCGCGTCGCCGCGCGCTGATGCGATCGAGGGACAAGAACTGTCAAAGCAGATCGCGCTGCGGCGGTGCCGCGGCTTGCGAATGGGCAGGCGCGTCCGTGGTCAGCAACACCGGCATAGATTTCGAAGGCACAGGTCCGACGTTTCCCTTCGCGTGGGTCATCAGGAAGCCCAATAGGCGATGCTCGCCGGGAAAATCGTCCGGGATGGACGGCAAGTGGCCGGTTAGGTCGCGCGAGGCGGCGAAGAGCTTCCGCATGGCCTCCTGGCTGCCGGCGATGGAGTAGAGGTTGCACATCCGGCGTCGTTAGCATCCGATCGGGGCTGCGGCGAGGCTATGGGCACTTGGCGATCTTGTTCGTATGCGCGTTCCGAACTCGCGCGCTCGGACGCCGATGATCATTTTTGGGTCAAAGGCCGCATTCTGCCTGTTGCGGCCTCTGCCGGGCCCGTAGCCTCGCGATGCTGTCCACAGGCTACACCCTTTCGCCAACCCAAGACGGCGATTCCGCGTTGCACGTCAGCCATGGAAGAAGGACTGCCCCAATGACGACTACGCCGGCAGGCTTGCACCCCTTTACCGTCGCCTGGGACAAGGCCACGCTCGAGCGGACGCTCGGTCGCGTTCGCGAATTTCAGAGGCCCCGCATTCCGCAAGATGCGGGTTGGCGCTACGGCTGCGATCCAAACGTCCTCGACGAACTCCGCGCCTATTGGCTCGACCGCTTCGACCATGCGGCGGCTGCGGATACGCTGAACCGCTTCCTGCAGGGCATGGCGACAGTTGACGGTTTCGACCTTCACGTCATTCACGTCGTCGGCGAGGCGCAGGGGCGGCGCCCGCTGCTGCTCACTCACGGCTGGCCCGGCTCCGTCTACGAATTCTGGTCGGTCATCGGGCCGCTCGCCTATCCTTCACGCCACGGTGGCCGGGTCGAGGAGGCCTTCGACCTCGTCATCCCGGCGCTGCCGGGTTTCGGCTTTTCCGGCAAACCGGAGGCGCCAATCGGGGCCCGAACGACGGCACGGCTGTTCGACCGGCTGATGCGCGAGACGCTCGGCTACGACCGCTACCTGGCGCAGGGTGGGGACTGGGGCGCCGGCGTCAGCGCGTGGCTGGCGCTTGACCACGCGGAGGCGGTGCGCGGGATCCATCTCAATTACCTGCTCGTACAGCCGGACGGCGAGCCGGAAAGCGCCGTGGAGCGGGCCTGGAAAGCGGACTTCGACGAGGCCCAGCGTCGTCTCGGTGCCTACTCGGCGCTGCATGGCACCCGGCCGCTTTCGCTCGGTTACGCCATGGCGGACAACCCTGTCGCGCAGCTGGCCTGGCTTGTCGAACGCTTCCACGACTGGGCGGATCTCCGCGATCGGCCCTTTGCCGACGTCTTCCCGAAGGATGTGCTGCTCACCAACGCGATGCTCTACCTGTTGACGGATTCGTTCGCGACGGCGACTTGGTACTACGCCGGAGCGGCCGCCGAGAATGTCCGGCGCATGCCGAGGGGCCGACGCGTCGAAGTGCCGACGGCCTATGCGGCCTATCCGGATCCGCGCTCGCCCACTCCTCCGCGCGAATGGGTGGAGCGCGGCTACGACGTCATGCGTTGGCGTGAGATGCCGCGCGGCGGTCACTTCGCTGCGATGGAGGCGCCGGATCTCTTCGTGGCGGACCTACGCGAATGGGCCGCCGACCTGTGACGGTATCGTTTGAATGGCCGCGACATCGAACTGCTTCTTCAGCTTGGTGGCCGAATTCTGCGGCATGGGCCATGGCGCGTGTCAGCGTCGCCTGCCGCCTGATGATTCGGACGATCTGGTCTGGGACAACGATCGGCTTGTAGGATTGTCGTCGTGTCGTGGCTCAATTCACGAACGGCAGGGCGCATCGTGAGGACCATGCCGCACTGTCGACGTGGAAGGTGCTGTCACAGCGCTCAGATCGGTTCGGAGCGGCCCTGGTCCTTGTATTCCCCGCGCGGGGAATGGCCGAAGAAGGCTTTATAGGCACGGCTGAATGCGGCTTCGGATTCATAGCCGACACGCAGCCCTATCTTGCCGATGCGCGCCTGTCGCTGCGTTAGGAGGTCGCGCGCCAAGGTGAGACGCCATTCGTTCTGGTAGCGCAACGGCGAACGCCCGACGAGTGCGGCGAAACGTTCGCAGAAGCTCGAGCGCGACATGCCGGCGATGCCGGCCAGGGCTTCGATGCTCCATCGTTGCCCGGGCGCTTCGTGGATGGCCCGGAGCGTGCGCGCGATGCGCTCGTCAGACAGGCCACCGAGCCAGCCCGAGCTCTGTCCGCGCTGGATCCAGGTGCGTAGCGTGCGGATCACGGCCAAGTCGATCAGCCGCGAAATCATTAAGCCTGCGCCCGGCTGGACGTCGCTGGCCTCGATCATCATGAAGTGTAAGAAACCGTCGAGCCAGCTCGCCCCCTCCGCCCTGCCAACATGGATGTAGGGCGGCAGACCCGCGACCATGCCGCGCAGACTGGTGGGATCGAAGCGGAAGCGGCAGAGCACTGCCGTTGCGGAAGCCTCGACCGCCAGCAGGCGGATGCCGCCGTCGCTGTGCGGGAGCAGAAGAAGGTCGCCCGCCGCGACGACCACTGGCAGGCCCTCGTCGCCTTCAACGCGAACAGCGCCCTCCGTCACCAGGCAGATATGTCCCGCGTCAGCCACTAGCGGCAGCGCCACGCCGCTCGCAACCGTCATCGGAACGATCCCATCACCGGTCAAACGGATTTGCGACAGAACATGAGACAGCAGATCGCTGTTCGCGGAACCCGATCCAGGCGTTTCCGGATGAATCGACAAGTTTTCCAGCCGTTCCGCCATGGCTCCATTTCTCCGACGGCTACACATAGAACGTCAACGACGCGAACCATAAAGCACGAGTCGAACGCTTATCAACCACTAACCCGTAGTGCGAGGTGCTCGGTAACAATCTTTGCCGATCGTCCTCGTCACGCAACCGCAGAGGCTACGAACATGAAGAGATTATATGCCCTCCTGGGCCTCACCTCGGCTTTGGTCGTTTCCACCCCCATCGCCGTGTCCGCCAAAACCATCCGGAACGTCGTGCTCGTTCACGGCGCCTTCGTGGACGCCTCAAGCTGGGACAAGGTCGCGGCCCTGCTGCGCAAGAGGGGCTTCAACGTCACCGCGGTCCACAACCCGCTGACCTCTCTCGGCGCCGATGTCGCCGCGACGCGCAAGGTGCTTGCCGCACAGGATGGGCCGACCGTCCTCGTCGGCCATTCGTGGGGCGGCGTCGTCATCGGCGAGGCCGGTGACGATCCGAAAGTCAAAGCCCTCGTCTACGTCGGCGCCTTCGCGCTGGATAAAGGCGAAAGCGTCGGCGCCCTGATCGACGGGATTCCTCCGACGGAAGGCTTGAAAGTCCTGGTGGACCCGACAGCGCCGGGCGTAGCGGATGTTCCGGCTCCGGAATCGGACGTCGTGGCCCAGGCCAAATTGAAAGCGCTCCTCGCAAGCGCGAAGGCTGTGTCCGTGAATCAGACCGCGTTTCCGCGCGTCTTTGCCGGCGACGTTTCGGTCGCCGAGGCGGAAGCCATGGCCAAGACGCAAATGCCGCTCAGCGTTAAAGCCGTCATGGACACGGCGTCCGTCGCGGCCTGGCGCACAAAGCCGACCTACTATGTCGTTCATGCCAACGACCTGATGATCCCGCCCGAAGCGGAGGCCGCCTTCGCGCAGAAAATAAAGGCGACAACAATAACGATCCCGTCGAGCCACGCGTCGCCGGTATCGCACCCGAAGGAGATTGCCGCCTTCATCGAACAGGCCGCCTGCGAACAGGGATCGTTTGCGGGACCATAGAGACAAACCCGGCCCTTGGGCTGGGCGCGCTGATGGCGAGACTTCGAGGCGATTAAAAGAAACCCGCCATGTAGCCGAACAAGCCGTCCCTATCGGGACGGACGAAGTTATAGCCGGTAGCGGCCTTGGTGCCGTCCGGCTTGTACATCGTCCATACCGCCAGAAGCTCGCCATGATGGACATGGATCTTGTCGGTGCTGAAGGACACGCCCGGCATGCTTTTCTGGAACCCTTCGATGTGGGCGTTCAGGCCCGAGCGGCTTCTTCCTTCTCCGCCCGGGTTCGTGAAGACGACATCCTCGGAAACGCTCTCTTCGAGGAGGCGCTGGCGCTCATCCTTGTCGACGGTGGCGTAGGCGGCGAAATAGGCGGTCCATCGCCGCTTGAGCGTGTCGTCATCCATGGTCGATCCTTCGTGAGCTCGGGTTGCTCGCAGCGAGCTGTGAGCTGTCGCGGAGCATCGGATTGACGCTCCATGACTTCGAAGGTAGATGGCTCAGATCATAGGGTCGATAATTGATGCTCCTATGTTATTTACGTATCGTCCAAATCTGATGGATCCTCTTATCGATCTCATCCGGTTGCTTCGACCGCGAGCGGCCTTGTTTGGAGGCGGTCTCGACGCCTCCGGCGCGTGGGCAGTGTCGTTCCGGAAGCGGGACGATCTCCTGTTCTGCTGGATCGAGCGCGGCGAGTGCCGGTTGACGCGGCCGCACTGCGCGCCCTTGCAGATCTGCCAAGGCGATTTCGTCCTGATCCGCACGGTAACGCCGTTCACGCTGACCTCGGACGTGTCGATCGAGCCCATCGATAGCGAGACTGCTGTCGCTACGACCGGGAACGTCCGGCTTACGCTCGGGGCGGGCGGCGATCGACCAGTTACGCTGCACGCGGGAAAGTTCGCCTTCGATACGGCAAACGAAGACTTGCTGTCCGGGCTACTTCCGCCGCTCGTCCATCTCGCCGCTTGCGACACGTCCTTGGGCCGCGTACGCGCGCTTTTGACGATGAACGAGATGGAGGCGCGGGAGCCCGGCCCCGCCAGCGCTTTCATCATCGTGAGGCTGGTCGAGCTGATCCTGGTGGAAATTCTCAGGACCAAGCGCTCGCAGGCAGACGAGGCGACAACCGGACTGCTCGCCGGTCTCAACGATCCCGTCACGGCATGCGCGCTGGCCGCGATGCATCGGGACGTGGCGCACGACTGGACCGTCGGTGAATTGGCAAAACTATGCGGCGTCTCCCGGTCCACCTTCGCCACGCGATTCCGCACGATCGTGGGCACCGCGCCGATCGATTATCTGCTGCATTGGCGGATGGCGCTCGCCAAGGATGCGCTGCGCTGCGGAGAGCGCAGCAGCGGCGAGATCGCCTACGCCATCGGCTTCAAGTCCCCAAGCGCGTTCAGTACGGCTTTCACGCGCGCCGTGGGGTGTTCGCCAAAACGCTTCGCCGGCAACGCGGCAACGAAGTCCCGATGATCGCGCGAAGCCGCCGGTGTCCCCAATCAGCGCAGCCTGCCATCGAAGGCGCGGCGCGCGTCTTCGACCTGCGTCAGGTTTTCGGCCGCCCAAACCCAGACCCCGCAGAACGCGGCGCCGAGCGTGAAGCCCAAGTCGGTCAGCCTGTACTCGACCTTCGGCGGCACGACCGGGTGCACGGTTCTGACCAGAAGCCCGTCGCGTTCCATCTGCCGGAGCGTTTGCGTCAACATCTTCTGGCTGATGCCATCCACCATCTCGCTGAGACGGGTGAACCGCAGCTCCCCCTTGTCGGCCAGCACCTCGAGGATGAGCATGGTCCACTTGTCGGCGACCCGGCCGATCAGTTCGGTGACCAACGTCTCGATGCGCGGGTCCATGTCCGTCGGCGGGGTCATCTTCGCGTAGGCTTTGGCCTTGGCGATCTGCTCCGGCGTGAAGCTCGTCATGTCGGAAATCCTATACTCTCTTTCAGGTGCGTATAGCACTTTGCGGTGCCTTCTTCCCAATGGAGAGTATGACCCTTAGCTTCGCGCAGATCAACGCAAAGCAGGTCCAAGTCATGAAACTCATCAAGAAGACGATCCTCATCACCGGAGGCACCAGCGGCATCGGCATGGAGCTGGCAGACCAGCTCCTGCAGCGCGGGAACACGGTGATCGTCACCGGACGGGATATCGCGAAGCTGGAGACGGCCCAGCGAAAGCTGCCGGGGCTGCAGGCTTTCCAGAGCGACGCCAGCGACCCGAACGCCATCGCCAAGCTCTATGCCAGCGTCATCGAGCACTTTCCCGACCTTGATGTCCTCATCAACAACGCCGGGATCATGCGCAACCTGAACATCAACGGCGCGCGCGATCTGAACGATGTAACGCGTGAGATCGAGGTCAACCTCAGCGGGCCCGTCAGGATGGTCCAACAGTTCTTGCCGCACCTGAAGGCCCGCGAAGGCGCGCTCATCGTCAACGTCTCCTCGGGCCTGGCCTTCATTCCGATGGCCATGTCGCCGGTCTACTGCGCCACCAAGGCCGCGCTCCATAGTTTCACACAGTGCCTGCGCGTGCAGCTTGAGGGCACCGGTGTGACAGTCGTGGAACTGGCCCCGCCCGGGGTCGAGACGCCGTTGTTCAGAGGCGAGTTCGCCGAAGAGATGAAAGGGCAGAAGGGGATGGACGTCACGGTCCTCGTCAAGGCCGCCATCGCCGGCATCGAGGCGGGCAAGATCGAGATCCGTCCCGGCCTTAGCAACGTCTTAAAAATCATGAGCCGTGTCGCCCCACAGTTCATGTTCAAACAATTGGCGAAGGTCGGGAAGCAGGACCCGCAGCCGACCCTGAGGGCGGCAAGGTGAAAGGCTCCCGCCGCATTGTGCTCGATGCCATTTGGGTCCTGCTTCCTGCCGCTCTTGTACTCGCATTCTCCGGCTGCAGCGAAATCGTGCCAACGATTGCGCCGGACGGCCAGCAAGCCGCGATCACGCCGCCATTACTGAACGCGAGTCCTCGTTATGAAACGGCCAGTGCGTTGGTGGACGTGCCAATACCTCTCGCCGCATTCGCGCGCTGGTTCGATCGGACCGGCGCGCCGGAGCTTGGCTCCTTTCTGAAAAGCACCGCAACCGTGCCCGGCGTGGTCCGGTCGGAGCCGCCGATGGGCGTTTGGCGCGATCCGGGTGATCGGCGAAAACTGATCTTCGTCGACGGTGCCAGCGTGCTCGAACAGATCCTCGACAAGGGACCACGGAACATGCGCGTCGAGATGTGGGATCTCGAGAACAAGACCGGACGCTACATCGCCTACGCGGTCGAAAATTTCGCGCTGTCCGAAACGCCGACCGGAACACGGGTCACGTGGATCACCGATTTCGAACCGAAGGTTCAGCCGCCGGATGGATGGATGATCCGATCCTATGTCGGCGAAGACTATCGGGACTTCATGCAGCGCGGATTGAACGCTATGGCTCTGCGTGCGATCTCGGATCTTGGACTGAGATAGCTGCGCGAAATGGGATGTTCAATCGATGATCAGATTTGTCGTATGTCTGGCGATAACGATTCTGAGCGCGCTCGTGAGCCTCGGGTTTTCGACCGTCGCCGTCATGAAGAGTAAAGGGCAAGCGCGGACGATCGCGTACTATGCCGCTGCAAGAAGTCTCTCGTTCGCAGTGCTCAGCCTTGTCCCGGTCCTCACAGGATCGAACGCCTGGTTGCAGGCTGTTGCCGTCGGCATGATCGTCGTTCAGTCGTGCGATGCAGCAATCGGCGTATCGATCCACGACAGGATGAAAACTTACGGTCCTGCGGGAACCGCGGTCGCGAACATGATCGCGCTCGTATGGTTTTCGCTATGAGTTGCGGTCTTAGAGGCATTTGTAACCTGAAGGGCAATGCGCCCAATGGTGCTGCACGACGGTTAAGCCTTCTGAAGCCGACGACGGACGTTTCGGTTTGACGCCTTCAGACAAGGCTCATTGAAACGCAAATTGCACAAGCGTGAGGTAAAATTGGCCCGCTGAAACGGACTTGCCACTACCTATTATCGTGCGATTTCGCATTCAACGCGGGCGAAGCTATTCGAGTGTCCGTTTTGTACAATCAATCGATATCCCAGGCTCCTAAAGTGAAGTTTGCCGTGTCCCAACACGATGCAAACAGATAGGAGCCCACCATCCATGAACCAAGTCATTCATCCGATTGCCGTCGCGACAGGCGACGGCCTAGATTATCGCCTTGGCCACGCCGAGCCCGAACTCCAGAGGCTGATGGTTCAAGCCGCCGTCTTACGCCCGACCACCGAGCGGATGCTGCGCAGCGCCGGGATTGAGCCAGGAATGCGGATCCTCGACGTGGGCTGTGGCGCAGGCGACGTCGCGATGCTGGCGGCCGACCTTGTTGGGCCAACCGGCTCCGTTGTCGGCATCGACCGCGCCGCCGACGGGCTCGCGCTCGCCAAGCGTCGTACGCAGTACAACTATCCCAATATAGCCTTTCAACAAGCGGGACTGGACGATTATGCCGGCCATGGTGATTTCGACATGGTCATTTGCCGGTATGTTCTCATCCATCAGGCCGATCCGGTCGGCTTTCTTCGCGCGGCGGCACGGCTGACGCGATCCGGCGGGATCGTGGCGGTGCATGAGATTTCCACCCGATATCTCCCGGTCTCTGAACCGCCCGTCGCCCTCTGGGATCAGATCGGCCTCTTGCTGACCAAAGCGATCAGCGTCTTGGTTCCGGGGGCGGACATCGCCCTCAGGGCGCCGCGCGCATTCCGCGATGCGGGTCTGCCTCAAACCACGATGGTGTGCGAGATGGTGACGGGACGCGGCCCGGGCGCCCTGATTTATCGTTGGGTCGCTGACACCTGCCAGGTTTTCATGCCGAGTGCGCAAAAGATAGCGCCTTCGGGGCAGGCGCTTCCGGGCTTCGACGGGCTCGCCGAGCGCCTTGAGGCTGCCGTGCTCGCGGCAGACGCTCAAGTCGCGACTTGGGCGCAAGTATGCGTCTGGGCTCCCGTGCCGCGATGAACGCCGCGGACTCTGGATGAATCCGGCCCCGCGCTTCATTCGTATCTCTGTCGCAACTCGAGCCGGCGAGGCGCTGTCGGCGATAGAGTTTGGTCGATCCATCGGATTCCATCCGGCAAGACTCGATGCCGAAGGGCTCAGTTTGTTTACAAGCATACTGATCAGACGGGCAAAGCTCCGCGAAGCGAGATCCTCATCTGAAATTCAATGTCGATCGCGGCCTCGCAAAATCAAGCGCGGCCGATTGCCAACGCAGTCTCCCTACCCGAGCGCCAATGCGCTCCGGCCGAAAGCTTGGATACCTAAGGAAGGCGTAAAGATCACTATGGAGCAGTCTGTATACCGGTCCTCTTCTCATGTAACAAAAAGTGTTCTGCGTGAGGCGGATTATCGTCGGGAAGAGCAAGCCATGCGCGGATCTCCGATGGCTCCTTTTGAACACGCGTCAGCAAACCTTTTCGCCACCAGAATTGTTGTCGCCGACGATGACCCTGTCATCCGAAAACGCATCGTCGATTATCTCGAAAGCTATGGCGTGCGCGCTAGGGCCGCTTCCGGAGCCATCGAGCTGGAACGGGAGATGCTGGTGGGCGACCCCGGCCTGATCATATTCGACATTCAGCTCGGTCATACCGATCGCTTCAGCCTGCTTCGGAAGCTTCGCTCGCGGACAGACGTCCCGATCATCGTTACGATCGGTCACGGATGCGACGAAATCGATCGCGCCGTCGGGCTGGAGCTGGGCGCTGATGACTATGTCACAAAACCGCTTAATTTGCGGGAGCTGCTGGCACGCATTCGCGCGGTTCTGCGGCGCCGGGAAAACGTGTCTTCGCCGAAGCGAAAGGCAATGCAGCCAACATACCGATTTGGAGGCTGGCACTTGAGCAGCCGTATTCGGAAGCTGACCGATCCTGATGGGTGCCGGGTCGCATTGACAAAAGGCGAATATGCGATGCTGATGGCCTTCCTTGAAGCACCGCAGCGGATCCTGACCCGCGAACATCTTCTGCGGGCGACCCACATTCATGACGACGTTTTCGATCGCAGCATCGACGTGCAGATCCTACGTCTTCGTCGCAAGCTCAAGACTGATCCAAGCGCGCCGCAGATCATTTAGACCGAGCGTGGCATCGGCTATATTCTCGCCCTGACCGTCGAAACCTGCTAACGAACACGTACTAAGCTTCTTTCAGGACGTGGCATGTTCTGAGTTTCGCCATTCGTTTGAGAAGCGGCTAGAGAATCGCGCGCGGTGCCTTACGTGCCAGGCCTTTAAATAGTGCGAGCTGCAAATTAAGTGTCATGCCACAGGGTGCCGCAAACGCGTCGTAGCGGAGACGGCATCTGGAAAGCCTCGAGGCAGCACGGCATCCGCCGTTTGCGCCTGGAGGCAGGGGCAGAATCGTGACAGCGTTGCTAAAGGTTCAAACGTTTTTCCGGCAGGCGCCGACCCATGAGATGTCTCATGCTCGCTGAGCCAAACGGGGCTTTCGGAACATGGGCGCCCTATGATCTCTCCTCCTCCCGTGCGTCCTTGGACGATGTTGTCGAACAGATCGTCGACTGGGATATTCCGGAGACCGCCGCTGCCATCGGCCTGACGGTGCAGATCTTCCCGAGCACGATGCCGTTTTTTGTCGTTCAATACAGGGCGCCGGTGCGCTCTTCGCGACGCTACGGCGAGTTGGAAAATCGACACCCGCCGTATTGGCATATCGCGACAAAGGTCCAGACCGGCGTCGCCATCATCCGGCCGACAGGTCCACTTGGTGTCATCATCGTGCAGCTCAGGCCGGAGGCGGCGCCCCGTCTTTTAGGTGCCGGAATGGAAGACTTCGTTGATACCAAGGTGGGCCTCGATGGGATATTCGGGACACGTAACGTATCGCGCTTGGCGGAGATGTTGGCGGGCGCTTCGGATAGTCACGAGCGCTTCGGTATCGTCCGACGCTTCGTCCAGGCAAACCTGAGAGCAGGCAATTCCGATCGGGCCGTCTCTTATGCGGCAGCCAAGCTACGCCGCACGCCCGCTTTGCAAGTGCGGCAGCTCGCGGTGGAACTTGGCATGAGCGAGCGGCATTTTTCGCGACGCTTCCGCGCGATGTTAGGAACGAGTCCGAAACAGTTTGCGCGATCTGCGCGTGTCGAAACGATCATGGCGCAACGACGCAGCGGCTTGGCATGGGCGGATATCGCCTATACCTGCGGGTTTGTGGATCAACCTCATATGATCAATGATTTTCAAGGGATCGTCGGCGCATCGCCTGTGCAAGCTTTGCATTACGACGGCATCTCCGCCTGGTAATTGATGCTGCCCCCGCCCCGCCGTCCACCAAAGGCAATGTCGCATCGATCGTTCTTCGTTGAAGCCAAACTCCAGGATTCTGCGATTTGTTCTTTGCCAACAGCGAGGATCACTGAATTCTTGAAACGCATCTGTAACATACGATTTATATTTCTCGCGGCTGCTGCAAATCAAAGTCGTTATGAAGCGAGAGAAAAAACTATGACGATAAACACCGGTACTCCAGACTATATCTTTAATCTTGGGATGGGTTTCTGGGCCTCCAAAACGCTGCTGAGCGCGGTGGAGATTGGCGTCTTCGATGTCCTCGCTGTAGCGCCGGCGAACCTGGGCTCCTTAAGGAAGCAACTGTCGCTGCACGACCGCTCGGCTCAGGATTTTCTCGATACGCTCGTGGCGCTCAAGGTCCTTGAACGAGACAATGGCATTTATCGCAACGCTCCGGACGCTGACCTCTTCCTCGACAAAGCCAAGGCAACCTACATCGGCGGCCCTTTGCAGATGGCAAATTCACGACTTTACGGCTTTTGGGGCTCACTGACCGAGGCCCTTCGAACGGGAGAACCGCAGAACGAAACCAAGGCGGATAAAGACCATTTTGCCACCATCTACGCCAACCCCGAACATCTACGTCGCTTCCTTGCGACGTTTACAGCCTTGAGCGCCAGTGCCGCGCAAGTCATTGCAACGACCTTTCCCTGGAAAGACTACGCATCCTTCGTCGACGTCGGAACGGCGCAGGGCATAGTCCCGGTGACCTTGCAGCACGCCCAAAAGCATCTCAAGGGGATAGGGTTTGACCTGCCTCCAGTGCAACCTGCTTTCGAAGAGTTCGTGATGCACCACGGCCTGGCGGAAAAGCTGCGGTTTCAAGCGGGAAGCTTTTTTACGGACGCCATACCCAATGCGGATGTCGTCATCATGGGCCATGTCCTCCATGACTGGGATCTCGCGCAGAGAAAGCTGTTGCTGGGCAAAGCGTTTGCCGCCCTTCCGGAAGGAGGTGCGTTGATCGTCTATGACGCCATGATCGATGACGATCGACGTGAAAATACGTTCGCTCTGCTGATGAGCTTAAATATGCTTATCGAGACCAAGGGGGGATCCGACTACACGGCTGCCGATTGTGAGTCTTGGATACGTGAGGCCGGGTTTTCCGCAGTCCGACGGCAATCAGCCGGCGGCCCGGACACCATGATGATTGGAATCAAGTAGACACGGCAGACGTTCGGCAGCCGAGGATCTTGGCCATGGGCGTGACTGCAAATGCACTCCTTGAGAGAGTGCCGGCCGGGGAGTTCGCCCGGCCGGCGAGGACCGCGCTTAAGAGGGCGAAGCCCGAAAGTCATGGTGCCCATGAGCAGCGATGGTCAACTCGATTTCGTGAGCGAGGCAGCGAACGGGCGTCGCGTTTTCGGCGCTTCCGCCGGCATCGTTGCGGAGCGGACCAACGAAGCGGACGTTGTCGGCGAGTACCCGCGTCGGGATGCGGTGGTCCGGCGCGTCTGGAATCAGAATGCGGTCGGCGCGGTCGAACAGGGCCATGACGTCGCACAATCCGTTTAGGCCGAGCTTCGTACGCGCTCCATTCAGCGCCGGCAGGAACCCGTTCAGCAGTTCGCTCCATCTGTTCGCTATCGCGGTGAAGGCGGTCTCCTCATCGGAAGTCATCGCCGGCTTCGAACACAAATTGTTCGATCCTTTGACCGGCCGCGGTAGAAACTGAATTTCTGGCGAGAGCAAAGCGATCGGTACCCCGGCTGCCTCTGCCGCAAGCGTCGCACCGAAGAGCGTATCATTGCTCAAGACTATATCGGTCGGGCGCCGCCGTATTTCATCGCCAATGTCGGACGCATACGCATCGAGGGGATTAAAAATAGCTTGCTCGAGCCACTCCCTCAGACTCGACGCGTTGGCGGCGACACTCACGACAGACGCTGCGGCGCCCGACCACAAAACTGTTTGGAAGCAGCTCTCGCCTAATCTCCCGCGCACCGGTTTGTTGATAATAAGCCGCACGGAATGACCGCGTTCGCGTAACAACCGCGCCGCTTTCAGCAGCGGGACGAAGCCGCTCAAGTGAACACTTGTCGGCACTAGGATATTGTATGACAAGACCAATCTCCTAAAGTCCACGCCTTGAGGCAATCCGCCGATAACGACGCCCGTAAAAGCAGAGATCGTGACCTGCCGCGCATTGTTCTCCGAACCGTTTTCGGCTACGCGACCTGCGGTTCAACGACGAACGTCGCGTTCGCGACGCTAGCGCTACGGGCCGCACGCATCCAGGAGGCGTCGGCGGATGTCATCCAGAATAGTGCCGACGTGGCTTGGGCTGGTTTGCACAAGTCGCAGGCCGCGGTCGAGCGTCGCGGCCCCGTCATGGCGGATCCTCTCTTTCGATTGAAAGAGGATGGACGGCCCTGACTTCAAAGCGACTTCACAATCCCGGAACCGTGTTACGGCCGCAATGATGCATACATGGGATTGCAAGCGGACTGTCCAAGGTCGCAACGGCGCGGGCATTTTTGATCGTGCAGCACGACGTAGCTGTCCTGTGCCGGCTGCCGCGAAGCCTGTGATGTCGCGTTTCGCTAAGCCCAAATGCGGCCGCTCTTCACCAGACAAGCAGATCCGAGGCAAAGGCCGGGTCGAGGTTGGCTTGCACGGCCAGCGCCTTCAGCCGCTCTCTTTGCTGGCGGTCGGGAAGCTCCCCATGAGAGGGCAGATTGTGCCACGCCTCGAAGACGCCGATCTTTTGCTTCTGGCGCGCGCGCTCGCCGAAGAGAAGGATGATCGCCGCGTCTAGCGCGTCGATGCTTTCACGAAGGCTTTCCAGATCTTGCATGGGGGCGGTATCGATGAGTTCGGCGAAGTGTGCCATGTGTACTCCCGCTGGACGAAGAGGGTTAACGTAGCAAGCGCGATTGCGAGACGATGCTACGACGCGACATTGCTTGGCACGCGCTACATCGCCGTTGCACATCGCGGAGAAATGCGTTGTGTTCGTAACAAACGAACTGTCGTCAACGTCGGCTATGCCCGCGCCGCCGGAGCTGGCACTTTCAGACAGCGGGCGAGGGCGCTTGCGATCGTACTTGACGTTAGAGGCAACCCGACAATTTCCGAAATGCCGATGTTGATGAGGGCGTCCGCGTCCATGTCGCTCGACGACGCCATGGCAACGATGATCGGTTGCCGTGGTGCGACGGCCTGCAACGTCGCGATGAGATCCCAGGTTGGGCCTGCTGGCTCTGGATGTCCGACCACGATGGCATCAAAACGTTCAGGCGTTGCTCGACAGGCCGCAAAAGCATCGGCCACATGGGTGAAGCCCACGGGTTCGTAGCCAAGTGCCGCCAGGATCTCCTCATCCCGAAGCAGTCGTTCGATGTCTTCGTCGATGACCAGCACCGTTTCGCCGCTGCCAAAGGGTAGGGTGCCAAGTGTCTCGCTCGATGCCGGAGGCGGCGAGGAACACGAAGGGAGCCAGGTTTCGAATCGTGTTCCGACGCCCGGCTCGCTCTGAATGTGCATAGCACCCTGGTGTTCCCGGATGATTTCCCGCGCCGTCGCCAAGCCGAGGCCGCTGCCCGCGAGCCTCGTCGTGAAGAATGGCTCGAACACGCGGGACAGCGTAGCTTTGCTCATCCCGCGTCCGTTATCGATGACCGCGATGCGGACGTAGTGCCCGGGCGTCAGCTTCTCGTGATTCAGCGATCGAGCCGTCTTGATCTCGATCACGTCCGTTTCGATTTCGATGCGTCCCACATCATCCATCGCCTGCGCGGCATTTCGACAGATATTGAGGATCACTTGCTGAAGATGGGCGTAGGCGCCTCTGACTGTCGCCAGATCGGGGCCGTCGCGTATGACCAGTTGGAGGCCGGGCGCAAGCAGCGCCTCGAGCAGCGATACAGTTTCGGTGATCAGATCACGGACGTTCACAGCGCGGTGGCGCGCGTAATCGCGACGACCAAAAACAAGAATTTGATTAATCAGGTCTTGCGCGTTTTCGCCGGCACGTCGGATTTGCAGGAGCCGGGTCGCGTTCCGTTTTTCGGACGCGAACGTCGACTCCTCCATCTCGACGTAGCCAAGAATCGCGCCCGCTTGTGAGGGCCCCTACAGTTTCCAGCCGGTGGGCCTGCTGAAGGCGGGTTTCAAGGCGCGTCCGCTCCAGTTCGAGGTTTCGCCGCTCGAGGGCTGTTGCCATTGCGTCGAGTGCCATACGCAGAAGCCCGAGGTCACGCGTCGGAACTCTCCCCGGCGTCTTGAACTTGTCGAAGGACAAGAGACAGCTGATACCGTCGGTGCCGTTTCTGTAGACGCAAGCCCAACTTCGCACGCCAGCGGACAGAAAGGCTTCAGCCTCGTCGCCGGGGGGCAAACGGTCTGTCCTGGTGATCCGGATGATATTCTCTCCGGCCTGTCGGAACTGCATTGCCAAAGCGAGCGCCTGATATGGCCAGCCGAGCGGCCGGGCTGCACCATCCTCCGACCAGACGTAGATCTGCCTGGAAGCGCCAGCCAGAATGAGGTAGGCGCGATTTGCATTCATCTCGATCGCCAGTTCGCCGAGAGCCTGTTCGATAAGGCGCCCGACGTCGTCCGGTCGAGAGTTGATGAAGCGGGTCGATATTTCTGCCAGCTTGTGCTCCAGCGCGGCGCGGCGTTGTAACATAAGGGTCCGTGCGTGTAGCTGGTGACCGAGACGAACAAGAATCGCCAGAAGCAAAAGCGACGTGATTGACAAAAGAATCCGAAACGTCGTGGCGGTTGCGCGGGTCGTATTCTGAGAGGCTTTTACGATCTCACGGAGATGCATGACTTCGCTATTGATCGGAAGGGCGAATAAGCTTTTCAGGGTCCCGTTCACCTCCGGGAGCAGCTTCTGAAGAAGCCAGCCGTGTGCAATCAGGGCCTTGACGGAGCGAGCGTCGCTGGGAGCCGGTGCCTGTGTAGCCAATTCGTCCAGTCGTGTCGCGACGTCTTGGGCCGCGTCCTTCGACGTATCAAGCGTCAGGTGGAGCATCGCGGCTGCAAGGGCGCTGAATGCCGGCACGTTGCGTTGGCCTTCTTCCGACGCGCCCAGGCGACTGGTGAAAAGCCCGAAGTAGGCGAATGAGTTTTGCAGCAATGCATTATCGCTACTGAAACGCTCCACGAGCGCCTCTTGTTGCTTGATGAGCACGGAGATCCCATCGATCGTCGCCGTGGCGGACGACAAATTCTTTTGCCCCTGGCGCAGGATTGCGATCGCGCCTTCGAGGCCGTCGCGTTGTCGCGCTAAAGAATCGTAGTCTCGCAAGAGCCCGACCCGGGCACTGAGCACGTCGCGGCGTTGAGCGTTATTGATCATGGCAACGCGGTCGATTTCGGCAAGACGCCGATCGAAACCGCTCGAATCGGTGTCGATAGCGCGGATCGATAGCCACAAGAGCAGGCCGAGGACGACGACCAGAGCCACCAAGGTGTGGCAAGTCTTCATGGCGTCGAGCCCTTGACCGGATGGCCTTCGTAGGACCCAGTCAATGTCTTCAAGAATGCGACGATCACCGTTATCTGGTGTACAGAAAGATCAACGTTTAATTGCGCCGCGCCCATGCGACGGACGGCGTCATCCAGCGTCGCCGCGCTTCCATCGTGAAAGTAAGGCGGCGTCGTCGCAATATTGCGCAGACTGGGAACGCGCAACACGGCCGGCTGCTGCGCGGCGAGCGGATGAAAGACGTCGTTTCTTTCGAACAGATTGCCGCCGACGTTCACGCCTTGATGACAGGATATGCAGCCAAGCGACTTGAAGGTTTGGTAACCGTCCAGTTCTTCGGAAGAGAGCGCCGCGCGATCGCCGCCAAGCCATGCGTCAAAACGGCATCCAGGCGTTAGCAACGATCGCTCGTAGGCCCCAATCGCATCGACAAGCCTGGAACGATCGGGCGCGCCATCGTAGACCTGCTGAAAGAGCCGAACCAAATCCGGATCTTTGGATAGCGTTTGAACAACGCTGTTCAGGTCCGCTCCCATGAACCTAGGGCTCTGTAGAGCTGCTTCCGCCTGCGCTTCAAGCGTCCGCGCGTCACCTTCCCAGTTCTGCCTAAAACTCAACGCCGCATTGAAGACGGTGTTCGTGTTAAGGGCGAGTAGCGAGCCGTCGAGCGCGGTATCGAAACGCCGACCGCTGGCACCATTCGTGCGCGTATCGTGGCAGGACAGGCAGGAGCGGGTCCCGCTTGCCGATAGGCGCGGATCTTCAAAGAGACGATATCCGAGCTCGAGCTTTGCAGGGTTGACAGGCGGCGCCGACGGAATGGGGGTTATGGGTTCTACGTCGCTTGAAAGTTGCGACGGGAAATCCGGAACGAACGCTTCGGCAAGACCTCTGCCGCAGACAAAAACCGCCATACTACCGATTGCCGCAACCAGACAGAGAAACACGCAATACCGTCGAATATTTCGGGACGGCGCTCGTTTCTCCGTTGCTCCGCTCCTTGTCACCACGACTCGACTGCTAAAGCAAAGATGTAACCGACGCCGCGCTCGGTCTGGATGATTTGCGGGGAGCTTGGATCGGCTTCGAGTTTTCGCCGAAGGCGAAGGATCTGCACGTCGATACTGCGGTCGAAAACGTCCTCGTGGACGCGTGTGGCCTGCAGAAGATGTTCACGCGTGAGAATTCGTTGGGGCGCATCGAGGAACGCTGTGAGAAGAGCATATTCGCCCTTCGTGAGGGCGACAGGTGCGCCCTCTAGGTCGATCAGCTTTCGCGTTCGGCTGTTGAGCTTCCAGCCGCCGAAACGATAATTTGGCCGGATGTGCTCGCGTTTCGTCGGCGTCATCGTGTTCTCCCGCCGTCGTAACACGGCGCGGATGCGCGCTAGGAGTTCCCGAAGATTGAAAGGCTTCGTCACGTAGTCGTCGGCGCCAAGCTCCAGCCCTACAACACGATCAATTTCGTCGCGGCGGTGTCCTGTCGTGATGATGATCGGGACATCCGTGCGAGAGCGAAGCTTTCTGAGAAGATTGAACCCGTCGTCTTGGCCAAGCTGAATATCGAGAATGATCAGGCTGGGTTCGCCCAGCAGCAACTCGCGTTCCAACTCGACCGCACAGGAGGCCGGCCTGGCATTCACCCCATGGCTTTCGAGATAATCGACAATGAGATTGCGAAGAGCCGGGTCGTCATCGACGATCAAAACGCGAGCAGCGACCGGGCTTGCGTGGGCGTTGTCGATGGAGGCGAGCATCGATCCACTCATAGCCTGCACCTCGTGACGGGCATCCGCATGTGAGAGGTCACCTTTCCAATTTTGGAGGACAAGGAGAAATATGTCGGCGCCGTTTTGAGGCTCGCAGGGATGCGCGCCGGTCTTCGGAATAGCTCCGTCCCGGAGCGTTTTCAGCTACCCGATCTCTCGTTTGAGGAAGCCGCACTACCGTTCTGTTTCAATTTCAAGCAAGCGCATTACAGTTGTCATGGGGTCATTGATCGCATCTCTGAAAGCGATCAATCCAGTCAATAGTAATCTGTTCCATCGGATGAGCTACGCGTCTGGCCGCGCACCTACCGCCCAGATATTGTTGAATATGCGGCAGAGGTTGAGGATCGCTATCACGACTATAACGGCGTTCGAGTGAGCCGATCGCTGATCCCGGCGGAGCGGCCGAGGGTCCCCACGCCATCAATCCTGTCAATCCTGTGGTCTCAGGCTCAAAGCCAGCGCGGCGAGTAGCGCGCTTTGATCAAGAGCCAAAACCGTCCTCGGGGAAACAGCGGGCGCGCTCAGAAAGACGCGTGTCGCAAGGCAGCCGACATTGCGTCCAACTGCGAAGGAATAGCCGTTCTAAGGGTATGGAGTGCTGCCAGCCGTCTTGGACACACACGCCACGGTCTGCCTCCCGATTTAGGGCGGCATGTAGAAAGGCGTTTTGTCATTCCGATCCCCGAGACATGCTGCCGCTCGAACGATGGCCCGATCTGCCGCTTCCACAAAGACTCCCCGGCGGTACGTTACGTGAGACTGTTTTCTCAATCCCAAAATACGCGAATAATATTCTATAGTCTGGCGGTATCGCATTTTGCCATGAGACAAACAGGAGGGCTAGCGTGCCGATATCTGAATGCTAAGAAATAGACCCAGCGAATTGGGCAGGAAATACTATGATACCAAACTTGACGGCTCGGCGGATGTTTGGCGCGGGCACTGTCGCATTGGGTTGCGTTATGGCGCAGCAAGCCTTTGCCAGCAACATCACCTTTTCGGTGATCGCGCCGCACGAGTATGAACTGCCGGTCGATTACACGCCGTTCTTTATCGCGATCCAATACGGCCAGCAAGATTCGGCGCAGCGGGCCTTCAACGGTTCAGGATCAAACGTTGCCGGAAGCAAGACGAACACGTTCGTCGGCCTCACGAAGCTCGTCTATCTCTTCAAGGTACCGGCGCTACCGAATCTCGGGTTCGCCGTCGAGAGCATCACGCCGGAACTGAGCGTCAGCCACGATCAAGCAGTCCGTGATGTCCGCGGCATCGGCGACAATATTTTCGGCCTTCTCATTTGGTATAAGCCGCTAGCCAACGTGACGCTTGGTGTTCAGGACTATCTGTCCGGCCCGACCGCTTCATCCTATCTTTCCAATCACGATTGGACCAACAACGTGGGCGTGTTTCTCGATGCGCAGTTCTCGCATCTGAGCTTCAGCGGCGACATCGGTGTGGTGACCCAATCGACGCAATACGGGCCGGGCATCGCGGCGGTCACGCCGGGATCGACGGTCTTCGCCAACGCACGGTTCGGCCTGAAGAACGAAACCATGTTCGAGCCCTTCGTCGGCGCCGATTGGCAGACGGCCGGTGCAAGCTACGTGGTGAACACCGGCCTCGAAAGCGCCCCGCACGGCGAAGAGACAGCCGTCGATGTCGGCGTGCAGGCGAAGTTCACGCCGAAGATCAATCTGTCCGTGTTCTACAACCACGCTGTTCAAGGTCGCAATGTGGACGCCACGAACGCCGGCTATTTCAAGCTTGTCGTCGTGTATTGAGACGTCGCGCTGTTGCGTAGCGCGTGCCGTCAAGTCTTCACGAAGGCTGGAAACGGCGGCGTGCGGCTACCCGATCTGGGGCGCGCCGATAGCGCGCAGCGGGCGACGAGCGTTGGATTGCGATCCAAGATCGCCGGGCGGTCTTTGTGGGCTGGCGGCAAGGCAGGCTGGCTTGCGGCGACCCAATGTCTTCCGTCCCTGGGTTGCTTTGCCGCGTTCGCAAAACGGCAGCCGGGCCCCGGCGCGCCTCAGGACTTCGCGCGCAAAATCGTTACGGTTGCTTTGCTGACAAACTCCTTCAACGGCCGGTCGGGATCGCGAAACAGCATGCGGTCGACGACATAGTCGCGTCCGTTCGCGGTTTTGCGGCACTCGTCGTTGACGAACGTTTCACCGATCGGCTGGGCATGAGCGGTGGGTGCGGACTTCGCGCAAGCCCATCCCTCTTCGCCGTAACGCGCCATGGCCTGCAGCGCAAAAATGTCGGCGCGCCGCCGCGTGAACAGGCGGACGGACGGATCGGTCTGAATGTAAAGACCGGCGAGAACCCCGGCATCATCGATCAGAAGAGCGAGGACGACCGGCTGGCCGGCGACCTTGGTGCCTTGCCCGTCTTCGGACACGGCGCCCAGAACGGGATCGTCACGGTAGCGGAACCCGACGGCATGCAAACCATCAGCGGTCTTCGGACAGCGACCGAAGTCCGCCCAGGTCGCGAGCGTCGTCTCGGGCGCCTCCTGGCAGGTCAGGCTTTCGTAGATGTCGCTTTTGATGTCCGCCGCGATCATGCCGACGCGAAAATCCCGCAGGTCGTTGGCTGGCTGCGCGCCGACCGCCGAGGCCGCGGCGATCGACACGACGAGAGCCGCCGCGATCGAGCGCATCATGGCTTCTTCACTGCGTTGGCGTCTGGCGCCGCATCGATCTGGAGATGGTGCGACGGCGCGGGTGCTGGCGCACCACCGGCCGCCGATGCGGTTTTCGGTAGATCCTCGCAGAGATGCGTCTCGTGGCCGAAGAAGCCGGTACATTCTTCGAAGGTCGGATCGCCCTTACCCTTGAAGTGGGTCATCACGTAGCCGGCGACGGCCTTGATCTCGACAGGGCTCAGCGGATGTTCGGCAGCTGCCGGCATCGAGGTCGCATCCAGATCGGCTTTCTTGCCACAGCTGCCGTTGTCGTAAGCGCCCTCCTCGAAATACGGCATGCCGCCGCCGGAATGGCCGCAACGTACGGTCACGACAATGCCGTCCTCGTCGAGCGCCGTCTTGCGCAGGTTGGCGGCGGCTCCGCCGTAGCCGCCGCCGCCCGCTCCGTTCCACTTGTGGCATGCGACGCAGTTTGCCGCCTTGAAGATCGTCTCACCGTTGGGCGCTGCGCCCTGGGCGAAGGCGCCGCCCATCGGCAGCGCCGCGAAAAGCGCGAACGCGCCGGCAAACAGTCGTCGTGCCATTCGAGACCTCAATTCAACGAGAAGACATAGAGCGACGAACCAGGCTGGATTTTCTTCAGCTCCGGCGTGCCGTCGATGTACCACTTGTCCCAGGCACCGCCGAGACCGGCGAGGACCGCGACATATTGTTTGCCATCGACCGAGAAGGTGATGGGCGGCGCGTTGAGCCCGGCACCGGTGTCGAACTGCCAGAGCGGCTTCAGGGTCTTGGCGTCGAGCGCGACCAGCTTGCCGTCAGGCTCGCTGTTGAAGACGAGATCCGGCGTCGCCAGAACGCCGCCGAGCGACGGGAACGGCGTACGCTCCTTGGCCACCAGCTTGCCGGTCGTCACGTCGATCGCGGCGACGCTGCCGGTGATGCGCACCGGGTCCGACGGACCGCCGCCGGTGAAACCTTCGCCCGGCTTCAGCTTCGGATTTTTCGGCGCCTCGGTCGTGGTGATGCGGTTGCAGCTTTCGATGACCGGGATGTACCACAGCTTCAGCGTCGGATTGTAGGCGCTAGGCGGCCAGTTCTTGCCGCCCATCGATCCCGGGCAGACGATCTTGTTGCCGGCCTCGCGGCTGGGCGTCCCCTCGGGAAGATAGGGCTGGATCTCTTTCGTCGGGTCGTATTCGAGCGGCTTGCCGGTGACGGGATCGAGCCCCTTCGTCCACGACTGTTTGTCGACGAACTGCTCGCCCCAGATGAACTTGCCGGTGTCGCGATCGAGCGCATAGGCGAAGCCGTTGCGCTCTGCCGCCATCATCACATGGCGCTTGGCGCCCTTGGTCTCGACGTCCACCAGCACCGGCTCCGACACGCCGTCATAATCGAAGGCGTCGTTGGGCATGTACTGGTAGTGCCACTTGATCTTGCCGGTCTTGACGTCGAGGGCGAGAACGCTGTCGCTGTAAAGATTGTCGCCGGGACGGAACTGGCGGTCCCAATCGGGACCCGGATTGCCGACGCCCCAGAACAGGGTTTCGGTCTTGGGATCGTAAGTGCCGGTGACCCAGGTCGCGCCACCGCCGGTCGCCATGGCGTTGTAGTTGTCCTTCCAGGTCTCGCTGCCGGGCTCGCCCTTGGCCGGGATCGTGTAGGTGCGCCAGATCTCCTTGTGGGTGTTGAGATCGGTCGCGGCGATCCAGCCGCGAATGCCGTATTCGCCGCCGGCGACGCCGGAGATGGCAATGTCGTTGATGACGAGCGGCGCGCCGGTGATCGACTCGCTCTTGTCGGGGTTGGCGATCTGGCGCTGCCAGGCAACCTTGCCGTCGGCGGCGTTGGTGGCGATCAGGCGGCCGTCGAGGGCATGCGAGATGACCTGGTCGTGCCAGAGGGCCACGCCGCGGTTGTCGACGCCGCAGCAGGCGACGGCGCCGGCCCAGTCGTGGTCGGTCTTCGGATCCATCTTCCAGGCGAGTTCCGCATGACCGCCGTGCAGGTCGAGCTTGTACACCGACCCCCAGCCGTCGGTGACGTACATGAAGCCATCCTTGACGATCGGCGTCGCCTCGAGGCCGCCATGGGTCCAGATGCCGCCGCCCTCGACGCCCCCGAGATGCAGCGTGTAGGCGACCTTCAGGTTCTTCACCGTATCGCGATTGATCTGAGCGAGCGGCGAAAAGCGGTGCGCCGAGAGGTTACGCCCATAGGTCAGCCAGTCGGCCGTGTTGGCATCAGCTGCTTCGAGCGTCTGCTGCGTCACGCCGCTATCTGCGGCGCTCGTGGTCGTCGTCGTGACGGCGAGAAGGGTCAGCAGGCTGGCCCCGCCGACCATGGCGCGTAGCAGCGCTTGAGCGCTGGTGCGGGTCTGCGAGCGTGTCGTCTGGTCTGTCATGATTCTCATTCCCTCGATAAGCGGCCGTCTGCGCGGCCTTGGGTCAGCTCTGGATGTAAACGACGTGGGTCTGGGTAAACTCGTAGACGCCGTGCTTTCCGTCGGCGCCGCCGATACCGGATTTTCTGACGCCGGCATGGTAGCCCTGCATCGCCTCGAAGTTCTCGCGGTTGATGTAGGTTTCGCCGAAGCGGATTTCCTGACAGGCGCGCATCGCGAGGGTCAGATCCTTGGTGTAGATCGACGACGTCAGGCCGAACTCGCTGTCATTCGCCTTGGCGACGGCCTCGTCGAAGTCGTGGAAGACGTCGATGGGCAAGACCGGGCCAAAAATCTCGTCGCGCATGATCGCCATGTCGTTGCGGCAGTTCATCAGCACGGTAGGCTGGAAGTAGGCGCCGCCATGGCTGCCGTCGGCATGACCACCGGTCAGCAATTCCGCGCCGTCCGAGACCGCAACGCGAACCATGCTCTCGACCTTGTCCATCGCAGCGCGGTTGATGAGCGGACCCATGCCGACCTCGGCGTTGCCGAGCGGGTCGCCAAAGCTGACTTCCGCCATCAGCTTGGTCAGCCGCTGGGCAAAATCGTTCGCCACCTTGTCCTGGACGTAGACGCGTTCGGCGCAGTTGCACACCTGGCCGTTGTTGAGGACGCGCGAGTCGCGGATCGCCCGGGCGGCGAGGTCGAGATCGGCATCGGCCATGACGATAGCCGGCGCCTTGCCGCCGAGCTCGAGGCTCAGTTTGGTGATGTTGGGCGCGGCGGCGGCCATGATGGCGGACCCCGCGCGCACGCTACCGGTGAAGGTCAGCATCCCGACGTCAGGGTTGCGGACGAGCGCTGCACCCGTCGTGCCGCCGCGGCCGTAGACCAGGTTGAAGACGCCGGCCGGCAGGTCGGAGGCGGCGACAATGTCCGCGAAGAGCGCGGCGTTGTTCGGCGTCTCTTCGCTCGGTTTGATGACGATCGTATTGCCCGTGACGAGGGCCGGCGCCAGCTTGCGCGCGATGAGGAAGAACGGGAAGTTCCACGGCAGAATGCCGCCGACGACGCCGATCGGCTGGCGGAACAGGAAGATGGACTCACCGGCGCGGTCGCTGGGAATGATCTCGCCTTCGATCCGGCGTGCCCACTCGGCCATATAGTCCATGTAGTCGGCCGTGAAGGCGACCTCGACCTTGGCGAGGCCGAGCAGCTTGCCCTGCTCTTCCGAAATGGTACGGGCGATGAGGTCGGTCTTGTCGCGGATCGCTGACGCAAGGCGGCGAAGATGGTTAGCGCGTTGAATCGCGGGAAGTTTCGCCCAGGCCGGTTGCGCGGCCTTGGCCGCGGCGACCGCCTCGTCGACGATGTCGGCGCCGGTGTCCGGCGTGGTCGAGATCTGGCGGCCGGTGGCGGGATTGAGGACGACGATCGGATCGTTCGACGGGCCATCGACAAAGCGGCCGCCGATAAAGTTCTGATGCAACGGGATGTTCCTTTTCAGGGTGCGGCTGTGGCGGCCACGACGGCGACGTCGATGCTTCCGGCGATGCGGAAGGTCAGCGTGCAGGTGAAGGATGTTCCCACCGGCAGCGCCTCGGTCGTCTGGAGCAGAGCGACGAATCCGGTTTTCGGGGTCAGGTCGGTCGTGGACGAAGCGGGAAGCGGGACGGACGTCACCGTGCGCGGCGCGGGGACGCCTTCGCCGATGTCAACGACCTTCTTCTCTGTAAATGTTGCAACGGGGCACCGGGCCCGGGTGAGCGCGTCGGCGTCCTTGCCATGGTTTTCGATGCGCAGGTAGAGCGCGGTGTCGACCCCGGACTGAGCCTGGATGGGTGTCCAGGCATGCGATACGACGATGGAAGCGTCGTCTGCGTGAGCCGGGATGCAGACAGTCGTTGCCAACAGACCCGCCATCAGCGGTCGCGGCAACTTCAATGCAATCGAAGAGAAAACAGCAAGTCTTTTCATGGATGTGGTTGCGATCCCGAGGCTGCAGGTAAGAAGCGAAGCGACAAATGCCTGCACGATCCGCCATACGTGCTACCGGGGCGACCTTATCGCCGAGGATTTATGCGTACAATAAGCAGATATGGTGCCGTTAGGTGCATGATTTATGGGAAATTCCTAATATGTACTATATTCATCTATCGAAATCCGCCTGTCTCAAATCTGATAACTTCGTTCTCACCCTGGCTTTCCGGCCCGAACGATCGTCTGAAGGTGCCCTTTCGTCGGGCGTCCCGCCTGCGATATGGAAGGCAGGTCCCTCCGCACCGGCGTATGTCGAGCCTGGCAGCGACAAAGAAAGGCTCGACGATGGTCGCTCTGCAAAGCATCTCGCATAGTACCGGCCGGGCCGTCCTCGACGAGGCCGAGGCCATCGCGGCATCGTGGCGGCGGTGTCTCGATCAGTACGGCATGGATCCCGAGCGTGACGATGCGATCCAGATCGTCACGCGGCGCGAGCTTCGCGATGCCCTGAACCCCCTCGACCACCTCGTGTCCATCGCCCATCGAGAACTCGACGAACTCCATGGCCTCGTCGCCAGCAGCGGCTATGCCGTAATCCTGACCGACACGGCCGGAATCGCCCTGACGTGCCATGCCGATGGCGACCTTGGCTTCAAAAAGTGGGGGCTTTCGCCGGGCGCCGTCTGGAGCGAGGCCTGCGAGGGCACCAACGGCGTCGGTCTTTGCCTGGCGGAACAGCGCGCGTTCACCGTTCATCGGCAAGAGCATTTCAAATCGCGCTACCGGGTCATGACATGCAACGCCGTACCCATCTTCGATGCGTTCGGGGATCTCGCCGGCGCCTTGGATGTCTCGTCCTGCAGCCTTGACATCGACCGCCGCCTCGCGGCCTTCGCGCGTGCCGCTACCGAGCGCACCGCAAGTGCCATCGAGGATGCCAGCTTCCGCTACGCCTACCGGCGCAACTGGATCGTCTCGTTGGATCCGTCCGGCACCAGTGGCGCTCTCTGCGCCTTTGACGACTCCCGTCGTCTCGTTGGCGCCAATCGCAAGGCGCGGGCGGCGTTGGGCGTCGACAACACGTTGATTGCAACGGGAATCGAGGTTCACGAAACGGAGTTCCGGGACTTTCCTCTTGCTCTGCAAGGATCTTTATTCGTCGACGGCAGCCGTGCGGTGCTGCAGGTGGCGCGGTCCGCGCCGTTTTCTCCCCCGATCGAACGACCCGCTCGGCGCTTGCCTCTTGAGCCTGCGCGGGCACCCGACCTCGCCTATCTTGTCGGGAGCGAGCCAACCCTCCGCGAGGCCATCCGACGGATCGGCGCCACGGCGTCGCTCGACTTGCCTCTTCTGATCTCCGGTGAGACCGGGACCGGCAAGAAAACTTTCGCGGAGGCGGTTCACAACTCGCTCGTCGGAGAGGAGCACCCGTTCGTGACGGTCGCGTGTGCCACGCTGTCTGAGGTCGCCTTCGATGAGACGATGTTTGGCATCGCGGGCGCGGGGCATGCTTCGGTTCGCGGTCTGGTGGACTTGGCGGCCGGTGGCACGCTCTTCTTGGACGAGGTCGGCGACATCCCGCTCCATCTCCAGGCGCGCTTTCTCGACGTGATCGAGCTCCGGCAGATCAAACCGTCCGGATCGCACACGCCCGTGACGATCGCGATGAGAATAATCTGTACGACCCAGCGGAATCTTCCCGCCATGGTGGCTGCAGGATCTTTCCGGGCCGATCTCTATCAGCGTCTTTGCGGTCTCGCCGTACATCTGCCGCCGATTCGCGAACGACAGGATCGGCCCGCGCTCATCGAAGCGATGATGGTCTCGATCGATCCTCTCGCCCATCTGTCTGCCGAGGCGGTCACCGCGCTCGATGCTTATAGCTGGCCGGGAAATCTCAGGGAGCTCGACCGGACGTTGAAAATCGTCAGGGCGCTCGCTGGAGATCGTCGGATCGGCGCAGAGGACATCAAGGTTTCGTTGCCATCTAAAGCGCCCGGTTCCGAAACGCGGACCGAGCTTCACGCCCTCCTTGGGTCTACAGAACGCGAGGTCATTGTCGATAAGCTGCAAGCGAATGGCGCCGACGTTGCCAAAGCCGCGCGGGCGTTGGGCGTCAGTCGCGCAACATTGTACCGCCGCATGCGCCGCTTCGACATTAAGACGACCTGACATCGTCGTAGCAAGGCAATGGCGCGTCGGTGTTCACCGCGCGGTCGACGGCCGCGCTTTTTGCGCGCGGCATTTGAAAGCTTGCCGTTTGGCGAACGCCGCATCGGTAGCGTGCTCAACGACGGATAAGGCAAGGATACGGCTGCACGACGCTGTGTCGTAAGCTTAGCGGTCGGCCTCGCGATCCCAGGCTTTCATGGCCAAGACAACGCGCAACGAGCCATCGCTGTTGTCCCGTGCGGTCGATGGGATCGCTTCGCGGATGATCTGCAGTCCGTCATCGTCTTGTCGCTTGACGTGTGTCTGAGGGCTGGACGACTCCGATATGCTAACGGCCGCTGGCGTTCCAGGTGATCCGGACGGGGAGGGGACCGTCCTCGGTCCGGGCCGCTTTCGCACCGCGCCTGACGGTCGGGGCCGCGCTTTCTCTGACCTTGCAACGAATCTGAGTCTCGACCGTTGCCGAGCCATAGAACGCAACGAAGGATAGTTAGATGTCTAATAAGTCTTTGAAATTGTCTTTGTCTGTTGTCGCATTCCTTGCCGCGGCATCGGGTGCCATGGCTCAGACCGCGACCGGCGCCACGACCGGTACGACGTCGTCGGGGTCTATGCAAGCGATGCCACGCGATTCGGGTCCGAGCACGGGTGGTTCGCGGAGCCCAATGGCTGGCAGCGATCTTTCGAACTCGACCCGGAGCCTTGAGAGCGGAACCGCCTCGGGCAAGGGAAGCGGCCCGGGGGCCGGTTCGCCCAACGGCGGCAACTGAGTTTCATATAAAAAGGGCCGCCCGATTGGGCGGCCCTTTCCGTAGATATCGACGGTTAGCAAACCTCAGAACTGGAAGCGGGCGCCGACCATTGGATCGATGGTGTTGGTCGCGGCGCCTGTGGTGCCGTTGGCAACCGGCGCATACCCGTTTGCGAAGCCACCGTGAACGACGCCATACATTGCGCCGGCATAGACATCGAAGCGCTTCGAGAAGCGGTAGTCGATGAGAACGGAACCAGCGTCTTGGGTACCGGAGCAGGTCGCCGAAATGAGGCGCGACGAACATCCGGCATTGGCGCCGACAGCGTAGCTGTTCTGGTTGTAGTGGTAATAGGCGCCGATCAGATCGATGTTGTCCCGGAATGCGTACTTCACGCCGCCCCAGAAGATGTTGACGATCCTGTTCTTGGTCGTCGCTGAACCGAACGCATTATTAGTAACAGTGGCGAGCTGAACACCTTCAGCAGGCGAACCGTTGCCGAGCGGATTTTCAGGATTCTCGAAACGGATATTCTCGAAGCCTGCGTAGAATTTGAACTTGTCGATCTTGTAGCTTGCGACGGCCATGACGGCATAGTTGTCCGAAACAGTGCCATTCAGCTGATTGACGTTGGTCGGGGTCACCAAACCTGCGCCGATGCTCGAGGTCGTCACGGAATCCTTGACGACGTTGTAGATCACATCGGCCGAAAAGCCCTGGTATTCGCCACCGAACTGCGCGGCGTAGGCGTTTCGGTTGCTGTTGCCGAATTCGTCGAACTTGTACATCGCGGCCGCACGGAAGGGGCCGAAATTGACACGATACTTGAGCGCGTCGCCCTGGCGGGCGTCTTCCGTGTTGCCGCCGCCGGGGGTCATGCCGGCGAAGCCGATCAGAGAGAAGGCGTTCGAGGCGCTCATCGGATCGTAGGCGATGACGGCATCGAGGGTCAGCGAGTACTGCCGGCCAAAGGTCAGGGTGCCGTACGTCGGCGAGCTGAAACCCGCGTAAGCCTGGGCATTGTCGATCTGGCCGTTGCGGCTGGAGTCGCCGGCCGATGTGCGCGAGCTCGCCACAACGCCGTTGTTGACGACTTGCGACTTGTTGCCGTTCGACAGGTTACCCGAGGTGGGCAGGAAGGTCGTCTGCGCGTTGAAGACGAAGTTGAAGCCGGGGACGATCTCCTCGACACCCTTCACGCCGATGTTCGAATAGCTCAGCGAGTTCGGCATCAGGCCGACCTGGGTGTGCGAGTTCGCGGCGTTCGGGGTGTAGTTACGGCCCGAGCCGTAGTAGCTGCTGAGCGGCGCGCCGTGGCTCTGATAACCGAGGCCGAGGTCGATGCCACCATAGACGGTCACGCCATGGTAGGTCAGCGACCCATCCTTGGCGGGCAGGCCGATGCTGTTCATGGCGCGGGCGAGCGGAACGAGCGGCGCGGCAAGATCAGCCGGCGGCGCGTAAGGGGCTTCGGCCTGAGCCTGATAGGCCTGGGCATCAGCCGGAACGTGCGCCTTGTGGCGCATCGCGACCTTCTTGGCCGCAACGTGGTGCTTGACCGCCGCTTTCGGCGGCACAGCCGTCGCCGATTCACTGGCGTGCGCGCTGCCGGCTGCGATGCCGACGATAGCTGCCGCTGAAATTAGAACTTTTTGCACGAACGTCCCCCCGAAAATTCCAAAAATCGAATCGGTTGCAATTGCTAGCAATCGATCCGGATCCCCCGAATTTTCATAACCCCGCCGTCCGTGCGCGGCTAGTCTTTAACTATGGTCGTACGGCATTGGGTCACATCTGTGGCTAACGCGTGACACTTCCCTAACAGTCAGCATCGTTGCGGTGCAGCATTTGGTAGATTAGGGCCGAAATGCGATAGCGGAAATGCATATTGGTAAATAAAAGATTAATGCGCGCTGCGATATTGGTTCGGAGCAGGGGATCGAGGTGATCTCGCCGCGGTCATGGCCAGCAACGGTGCGTCGCTCCAAAGACGGCCGCAACCGGCCGCGCGGCGGGAGCGGTGCCAGGCTCTCTTCCGTCGATACGTAGAATTATGTTGCGCATTTATCTCATGCGCAGCGCTCTCTTGCTGTTCACGGCGAGGTCACGAGAAATTCTATTGTCGCTGTGTTCGCTCTAATATACCGGACATTCAGCAACGCACGGCTGCGTGCGGTTGGAAAGCAAACGGCTTTGGCTGGGGACGAAACGGGTTTGCTGCTCATTTGGCAGCGCCGCCCGCTTCGAGCCAAACGCTCGTATGACTCAAATGAATGGGGTGGATAGTGAATAACTTGGGAAAGATGCTTCTGGCGTCCGCAGCGACGATCGTACTGTGCGGGACCGCCCATGCGGCGGATCTGCCGACATACCAGCCGCCGCTGGTGCCCTCCGCCGCACCGACGTACTGCACCGATCCGATCAAGTTCATCGTGACGGATTGCCCGTTGAGCGCCTATGGCATCACCTTCTACGGCACCATCGACATGGGCGTCGGCTATGAGAGCCACGGCGCGCCCTTCAATCCCGACATCATCACCGGCGTTCAGGAGCTGATCCGCAAGAACAGCACCGGATCCCGCTGGCTCGCCACGCCGGGCGGCCTGTCGCAGTCGAACATCGGCCTCAAGGGTGTCGAGACGATCACGCCCGGCTTTGATTTCGTCTTCGATCTGAATTTCGGCTTCAACCCCTATGGGCTGACCGCTGCGAACGGCCCGAAGTCCCTCGTCGACAACAACGGCGTCGCGCAAGCCAACCAGTCGTCCAACGCCGACTCGAGCCGCGGCGGACAGTTCTATAACAGCACCGGTTACGCCGGTATCAGCTCCAAGACCTTCGGCACGCTGACGTTCGGCCACCAGAACTCGCTCGAGCTCGACGGCGTCATCGCTTATGATCCGATGAGCGCGTCCTACGCCTTCTCCGTGATCGGCTGGCAGGGTACCGCCGTCGGCGGCGGCGACACCGAAGACGCGCGCGTCACGTCGGTGAAATATCGCGTCAACGTCGGCGACAATCTGTTCCGGCTCGGCGCGCTCGTCGAGGTCGGCGGTTACGACACCAACAATGGCGCTCAGAACTCCTACGGCGTTCAGATTGGCAAGGACTTTGACCTCGGCCGCTACGGGAAGTTCTCGGGCGATGCGATCTATACCAACGATAAGAACGCGGTGTCGGCGTCGTCGCTGTCCGCGGTGCAGGCCGCAGCTTTTCCGAACACGCTTGCAGCAACGGTGTCTGACAATCAGAGCTTCATGCTGCTGGGCAAGTATACCTACGACAAGGTTCGGCTGTTCGGCGGTTACGAATATATCGATTTCCGCAATCCAAGCTCGCCTTTGGGATCAGGCTTCACCAACCTCTCCGGGTACGGTGTCGCTTTCCCGAATATCAACCAGACGGCCTTCAGCTTCCATGACGAGCACCTTCAGATCATGTGGGCGGGCGCGCGCTATGCCTTCACGAGCACGGTGGATGCCGGCGTTGCTTACTACCATTACGATCAGAACAGCTTCGGCAAGACGTTCTGCAACAATACGTCGGCTTCCACCTGCGCGGGCACGCTCAACGCAGCATCGTTCAACGTCGACTGGAAGTTTGCGGCCAAGTTCGATGTCTATGCCGGCATGATGTACTCGTCCGTGCAGAACGGACTCGCGAACGGCTATCTTCACACGAATAACTTCGCGCCGACGGCGGGACTTCGCTTCCGCTTCTAAAGGCGACCAGCCGGCGACCTGGCGCATCAGGTTGCCGGTTTCTTTTTGTGTGATGGTGTCCAACAAAAAAGCTCTGCCCACAGACGTGGGCAGAGCTTTTGTCGTTATGTGCCGATGCGGTCTCGGATTGAAGCGCTGCAGGCGGCCGCCCCTCAGGTGCCAACGTGTAAATGCTTTAAAAGCAGGGGCGCGGGGTGCCGACGTTGTCGCGGATCATGCCATTCGATGCGGGGCCGAACTGGCTGGCGCATTCGGAATTCGCCGACGACGTCTGAGCCGATCCCGGCGCCGTCGACCCTGGTCGAGCCGCGGCTCGATCAATGCTGCGACCGGTCTGTGCCGGTGCCGATGCACTATCGGCTTGTGCGAAAGCACTTGGCATCGCCAGGCCCATCAGCACTGCGGTGCACGCCAGTCGTCTTCCAAACTTCGCCATGTTTTTCCTTCCGTTCTCGACCGATAATTGAAGGCGGCCCGAATGGTTGCCTGGCAGGCTGGTCGGGCACGCGGCCGCGCGGGCGAGCCGCTTCGAGCCTCAGAAACAGGCGTGCTGTCCGTTCGCGTCGCGCGCCATTCCGTCGGTTGTGGATCCGAACTGTTTCGCGCATTCCGGATGAGAAGCGGCGCTGTCGACGTCGATGTCGTCGGCGCTCGAGTCCTTCGTGACGCATCCCGAGAGAAGAAGCGCGGCGACCGCCATGGCGAAAAAGGTCTTCATGATCGTGGCTTCCCTGGCCGAGTCCGTACGCTGCCTCATAGCGCGATTGCATCACGCTCGCCAGTCATCAGCCGGCCTAGGCTTCTCCCCTGGTGACAAGGGCCTCCCAGCCATTGTGAACCCTTCGCCTGGTATGACGATCACGCTATGCTTCGCGCATGGCAAACATCCTCCGGTCCAGCGCCTTTCGCATTGCGATCGCCTTCGCACTCGCCGTCACCCTCATCACCTTGAGCGTCTTTCTCTTCGTCTACGTGAAGGTGTCGCGGGCCGATATCGCGCAGGTGCGTAACGTGCTTCATGACGAGGCACTGAACGCTCCCGAGTATCCTGCCGCGCAGCTGCGCGAGGAGTTTCATCTTCGGCTGACCCACGATCTCCGTCGGGTGGACTATGTCGGGCTTTTCAAGGCCGATGGCACGAAGACTTACGGCAACGTCCAAGGCGAAATCCCCGTGCCGATCGACGGCGAGGCGCACGTCACGACGACGGAAACGGTGGCGCCGGAATGGCCGGGGCCGGCCGTGTTCGTCGCGCGACGGCGGTCGGACGGCAGCATTCTTCTCCTCGGCCGCAGCCTGAACGAAGTCTATCGTCTGCAGGATACGATGCGCTCCGCCTTTGTCGCGACGATCTTGCCGACCGTGATCATCGCCCTCGCGATCGGCGCCTTCGTCAGTCGTCGCGCGTCGCTCCGCCTGCTGACGATCCGGCACGCGATCCAGCGGGTGATGCAGGGGGAGCTTCACGCCAGGCTGCCGGTGCGCCGGTCGAGCGACGACATCAACGAGGTCGTCGCCGCGGTGAACCTGATGCTCGACGAGATCGTCCGCCTGCTGGCGCAGATCAAAAGCGTCGGCGACAACATCGCGCATGATCTGAAAACGCCGCTCGCCCTGATGCGCGCCCGGCTCGAACGCGGCGTGGCGGCCCAGTCTCTCGAAGTCCTGCATGCGGCCGCCGGCGACGCGATGGTCGACCTCGACAGGGCGATGGGCACGGTGACGGCTTTGCTGCGCATTTCCGCGCTCGAGAGCTGCACACGGCGGAGCGCCTTCGAGGGTGTCGAGATCGGAGCTCTCTGTCGGGAGATCTACGAGCTGTTCGAGCCCTTGGCCGAAGCGAAGCACATCGACATGAGCCTCGAGGCCTCTGCCGCCCGCATCGTGCAGGGTGATCGCGGCCTCCTTCAGGAGGCCGTGGTCAACCTTGTCGACAACGCCATCAAGTTTACGCCTGGGGGTGGGTCGATCGTGCTGCAATACAATGACGGTCCCGTTCTGATCCGCGTCGCGGATAGCGGGCCAGGGGTTCGCGAGGGCGAAAAACAGGAGATCTTCAGGCGCTTCTATCGATCCAGCGCGGCGCGCGATGCGCCGGGCGTGGGGCTGGGGCTGAGCATGGCTGCGACCATCGTGGAACTGCATGGCTTCGAGATACGCGTGCGCGACAATGCGCCTGGCGCCGTCTTCGAGGTGATATCGCCACCGGCCTAGATGAGCCGCCGGGCGAGCGGGATTACCGATCGTCGGACGTCAGAATGAAGCCGATGCCGCGTTGGCTCTTGATCATCGGCACCTCACCCTCGCCATCGATCTTGCGCCGCAAATTGCCCATGTGGACATCCACGATGTTGGTGTCGATCGTCCCCTTATATTTCCAGACGTCCTCGAGGATCATCGTGCGGGTGACGACTTGATCCGGGCGCCGCATGAGGAATTCCAGCAGGCTGAACTCGCGCGGCGGCATGGGTATCGAGCGCTTGCCGCGCACGACGGTGCGACCGATGATGTCCATGCTCAGCGTACCGACGCTCAGGGTCGTCCGCCGATCGTCCGGCGTCCGTCGCCTCAGGGACTCGACGCGGGCGATGAGTTCGCCCATCGCGAATGGCTTAATGAGGTAGTCGTCCCCGCCGCCTTTCAAGCCTTTGATCCGCTCGTCGACGGATGCCAGCGATGAGATGACGATCACCGGCGTTCGGTTGCCGCTTGCCCGCAGACGCTCGAGGATCGCGAGGCTATCGACGTTATCGACCATGCGATCCATGATGAGAACGCAGGACTTTCCGGGCCCGGCGACCGTCACGAGCTCGTCTTCGGTTGCAAGGAGCAACACGGTGAGCCCCTCGCGTGCGAACGCCAGGATGATTTCGCTCGCAAGGCCAGCGTCGTCCTCGAACAGGAAAATGCTGGTTTGTTCTGACGTGTCTTTCAAGGCGATCCCAACCGAGCCGAGGCCATAAGGCGGCCCATAAAGCATCGGGCGTCGAATTGCGCTTGCTTTGCAAGCCTTCCTCGAGCGCACGACGCGTTATGGCGGGTCGGTCATGCATTCAGGTTCGGCGCTTTTGCGGGCACGGCCGGGGTCAGGCATGGCGTTGGTCGGAGACTTGGGACCGGTCTCGAACGTAAAACGCCCCGACAGCGGGGGCTGCCGGGGCGTTTTATGGGAAGCGTGACCGATCAGTAGCGGGCGATGACGACGCCAGCGCCGCACTGCAGGTCGAGCTGCGAGTAGAGGTCGATGTTGTTGTAGATGTAGCCGCCGAGCGCGATCGGCTGGACCGGGGGAACGATCGCGGTGACGAAGCCGAGGCCGAACTTGGTTGGGTTCAGAGCCTTCCACTTGCCGTCCGGCAGTTTGGCGAAGTTCGCGCAAACCAGCGTGCTGAACTCGGTGGTGGGACCGAACTGCACGACAACCTGCTGCGCGCGAACAGGCGCCGCGGCGACGACGAGTAACGAGAGGGCGAAGAGGACTTTTTTCATAACGGGCTCCAATGGAATCTACACGAAGTGACCGTGGGGACTTCCATAAGGGCCGCCGCCAGGGTCAAAAGCTTGGGATAATCTGTTTTCGTCGCGTCCGAGCGTGTCGGCTGTGGCCCCTGAGCGCCGAAGAGGAGGACGCGCGAGCCCTAGCGCTCGCGTGTCCTGCGTCACGTCTTACTGGAAGGGATAGTAGCGAAGGCTGGTCAGGATCGAATGATCCACAGTGCGGGGCGAACCGGCCAAAGCGGGGAGAGGCGCCGTGGTTGCGTTTCCGGAGAACAGCTCACGCTGCGTGTAGGCATACTGCACGCCGACGCGAACTTCGCCGAAGTTGCCCTTGTAGATCTTGTCCCACATGCCGGCGGTGACCTGCCAGATGCGCTTGGCGTTACCGGCGCAAGTCCCGGCGGTCACGTCGTTGTAGCAACCGCTGTTGTTGGCGTTCGGAGCGCCGTAGCCGGCGAACGCGGTGCCGGCGGCGTTGGTCGCGTAGTAGTTCGGCTGAACCTGCTCGACGCCGCTGAAGGCATAGAGGTCGATGCTTGGCGTGGCGTGGAAGGTCAGGCCGGCAAGCAGCATCTCTTCGCGAAGACCGCTGAGGCTGCCGTTCGAGCCGAACGTCGTGTCGCCGAACTGAGCCGTGCCGTAGGAGCCGATACCCTTGCCGATAAGGCCCGACACCTGGAAGTCGAGGCGCTTCGGAATGATTGCGGCGATCATACCGCCGCCGAAACCGTAACCCGTCGTATCGAGATTAGCCGCCGTCCCGTTGGCATAAGCCACGCGATCGTAGAGGTCGCGATAGATGGCCGAGCCTTCGAGATGCACGTCGTGATCGCCGAGGCGCGCTTCGTAAGCAACCTTACCGACGACATCCGGAACATGGTTGATCGAGAAGTTGGTGACGGCCGTACCATTCAGGTTGGCCTGGCCACCGAGCGCGCACGTCGCGGTTTCGGTCGCACCGGTGTTGCTCGTGACAGCCTGGGCGTTGACGCCGGCGGCGCAAGCGGTGCCGAAGGTCGTCTGGGCTTCTTCGGCCGAGACCGAGAACCAAAGCTTTTCGTTGAAGTCCTTGGTGAGGCGGATCTGCGGGTGACGCTTCCAGACGAAGCCGGGGACGTACTGCGCGTCGATCGTCGGCGGCGTGACTTCGTTGCGCGGTGTGATGCCCTTGCTGTTCATCGTCAGCAGCGACCAAGTCTGACCGGCCAGGACGTGCATGCCGTATTCGTTGTTGTCGAGGGTCGCGTAGAGATGACGGATACGCGGAACGTAGGAGTCGGACTCGTTACGGTTCGACGTGGCGCCGGAGCCGAGGAAGTCGAATTCGCCGTAGCCGGCAACCGACATGTTCGAGGAGATCGGCGCTTCGACAAGAGCCGCGATGCGCGACTGGCGTGCCGAGAAGACGAGCTCGTTGGTGTTGCCCTGCGGACCGAACGGAATGGCGGAATACTGGGTGCCGATATCGGCCTGTTCGTTCCGGGTTGAGAACCGACCTTCCATCGCGACGAAGCCGCCGGGGGTGATGGTGATCGCGCCGAAATGCATCTTCTTGTCGGCGGTGACGAAGAGCGGCGTTGCGCCTTCGGGAACGGCGGCGACGAGCGGTGGGCTGTAGGGGCGTTCCGCGACGACCTTGAGCTTTTCCTTGGTGTGGCGCGTCTCGACCTTCTGTTCGTTGATCGCGGCCTTCAGCGAGTTGATCTGCGCCTTGAGCTGATCGAGCTCCTTCTGGAGATCACGGTCCTGCGCGTGCAGCGCGACCGACGACGTCGACAGGAGAAGTGCGGCGGCCAAACCGGCGCGGAGGCCGCGCGAGCGGAACGCCCCGCGTGCGGCCGTCATGGTCGTGGTAGTTTCAGTTCTGGCAGTCACGAGACGCCCCCATCTCAAAGGAATATAAACCGCACGATGATCGCTCATCGCCGATTGGGGCACTTATCGTGGGTTCGAAAACAGTTTTGTGACACACGGCGCCGTGAGGCGGCTTCGGCCCAAAAGGTTGCGTATCAAATTAAATATGACATATTTTTTTTCTGCATACGATTCAGGCGGTTAGCTTGTATGTGTGCAGGCGCTGGAGGGTGCAACAATCATCAGAGCTGACTCTTTGATGTGCAGTGTGTCACCTTTGGGCCACACTGAAAACGGAGTCCTGATGCTCGGGCGCTTATGCGCCCATGACCCGGACGAGGCGGCACTGTGATGCTCCAGGCTTTTTGAGTCCCCGTCGATTGGGGGCGGTGTCAGTGTGCCGACATGGGCCCCTGACGCCGACCACCGATCGGGCGTATCGACGCAGCGACCGTTGCGGCGTCGGGCTTCAAAAGCCGAGACTGTTCAGAAGCAGGGGCGGATCCGGCCGACATTGTCCCTGAACATGCCGTCGGGGGACGCATCCTGGAACTGCCCTGCGCAGTAGCTCGGGGCCTGCGTATGCTGAGGTGCCGGCAGCGGATAGGGGGCAGCATCAGGCGAACCGTAGCCATAGAACCGATGGCCCGCGTGACGATGGCGAACCCGATGGTGCCTGCCGGTCATAGGGGCATGCGCGGACGTCTTGGGTGTCGTCGCCGGACGATGATGGCGAGGTGCCGCGGAAGCGGGGATGGCCAGACAGGCCGCGGCAACCACCAGGGCGGCAGCGAGGGCGCGGAGATTGAGTCGCGGTATCGTCATCAAGGCCTCCTTCAAGGCAAAGGCACCATGGCTCACGCCAGCTTCCCATAACATGCCGATCGGACGGGTTTCGTTCCGTCCGTGCGCCTGCAATAGCAGGACATGTCGGAGGACAGCGATGCGCCCGGAGCGTGCATGGTAGTGTCTATCTAAGGCATCATCGATCATAAGACGCGGGGGAAATACGATGCGCAACATTGGCGCCGCCACGGTCCTCTGGGCGGCCCTCACGGGACCGGGCCTGGCGATGAGCCCGGCCGACCCGGACATGGCCGCCGACGTCACCGTCGATCAGGTCAGGAGCGCGCTCGCCGCCGCGACGCCGGGCCATCCGGCCAGTTTTGCCGGCAGGTCTCTGCGCAACCTCGATCTTTCGAAGCTCGACTTCACCGGCGCCGATCTGAAGGGCGCGAACCTCTATGGCGCAAAACTCGCCGACGCGAACATGACCCGCGCCGATCTCTCCGGCGCCAACCTCAATCTCTCCTGGCTCATCCACGCGAATTTTACCGACGCCGACCTGACGGATGCCAGTCTCGTCGCGCCCGTGGTGGCGCAGGGCCTGTCGGCGACCGCCGGCGAAATTCCGATCTTTAAGGGCGCCAACATGACGGGCGCCCGCGTCCAGGCCCGCTTCACAGGGGGCGATCTTCGCGGCGCCAAATTCGTCGGCGGGGACATCTCGGCGCATCTGAAAAACCAGTCGATGGGCCTGATGCACACCGAAATGGGCAGCGCCAACCTCGAAGGCGCGGACTTTTCGAAGGCCAACATGGGCCACGTGGATATGAGTTTCGCCGATCTGAAAGGCGCGTCGTTTGCGGGCGCCGACCTGTCGCGGGCGGTCCTGACCGGGGCCGATGCCAGCGGCGCCGACTTTACCGGCGCCGACCTGACCGGGGCGGAACTCGACAGCACCAATCTTTCAGGTGCGAAAGGCCTCGACCAGGCCAAAAACCTCGACAAGGCGCGGGGCTACAAGGCTGCGCCCTGAGCCCTGGCCGAGCAACGTGGCTTGGCAAAAGCTGGACGAGATCGCAGTCCTGGCTCTGCCGTGACGCTCGTCGAACGGTCAGGACCGGCCGGACGTCGACCTCCGGCCATCCCAAGGACAAAGGTTTTGCGAGATTCGCTAGTGGTTCTCGGCACGCCAGGCATCGATCGCCTTGCGCGTGGCGTAAAGCGAGCCGTCGCGTGCACGCGAAAGCGGCAGGCGACCCGCCTTGCCGAGGGCCTTGACCTCGGCCTTCGTCAGGCCGGCGGCGACCGCTATTTCGGCGATGCCGTTCAAATATTCATGCTGGTTGTCTTGCGCGGTCGGCGCGGGCTGGGCGGTCATACTGGGTCCGGTAGGTACGATTGAAGACTCCTAAACTGATGATTTTCACGATTCGAGACAAGAGGGGCAAACGGATTTAACGCCAGAAATCGCGCGTGGCCCGACAATTTGGGCCGATCTCGGCAAATCGCAGGCATTTGACGCCCAATTCGCTGCTTCACGGCCACAGGCCGCCGTCAATCGCCCGATTGGCGGAAAGCCCAAGGCGCCGCGCTATCTGATCGTTAATTGAAATCATGGAGACTTTTAACGCAGAAGCTGCGTGCGGGCCCTATGACGAGACGCTTTACGCCAACCATCGCCTTCACGTCGAAGCTGCTTTTCGGCACGATGATCCTATTGATGGTCGGCGCCGTCGCGATGCCGCTGTCGAGCGATATCACCGCACAGCTCGAGGCCGCCCGTATCGTCCGGAACACGACGATCGCCCGAAAAGTCTTCGTCGCTCTGCAGAACAGCCGGATGCAGCGCGGCCCGACCCATGCGGCCCTGCGGTCCGCGGCGCCCGCGAGCGACCGTTTCCTGAAGCTGATGGATCATTATCGCGCGATCGAGACCCCGGCGTTGCAGGAAACCTTGCTGGAATGCGGGTCGTTTCCGTGCATCGACGACCGCGCGGTGAGCGGCGGGCTGAGCGCCGCGGTCGAACGGCTAGGGGAGACGCGCCGCGCGGTCGATGAAAACCTGCGCAAGCCGGCGGCAGACCGCCGCCAGGACCTTCCGGACCTCTTCGACCGCCAGGCGACGGAGGTCGTCGACCGGCTGCAGGCGATCTCACTCTCGCTCGGCGCGCGCATCCAGCGGGCCGACCCGGAGACCGCGGAGCTCATCGAAATCAAGGAGCTTGCATGGCTCGCGCGAGACGGCGTCGGGCTGGAGCGCGTGCAACTCACCGATTCTCTCGCCAATTTCGTCATGACGCGCCCGCGTCAGGAGCTCTATCAGCGTCTGCGCGGCCAGGCCGACGGCAGCTGGTCGATGGTCCGCGGGCTTGCCGCCCGGCCGGGGACAGCGCCCGAAATCGCTGCGGCGGTCGCCGATGCCGACGTGAAGACGTTCAAAATCTTTCGTCGACTCAGCGACAGTCTGTATGGCGATCTGATGGACGGAAAGTCCTCCAACGTCACGATCGAGGAGCTGACGGAGGTGTCGTTCGACGCCTTGGAAGCGCTGACCGAAGTGGCCGGCACCGCGATGCAGGTCGCCGAGCACCGGGCGGTCGAGCGGCAGCAGGTCACCCGCAATGGGCTCGTGTTTCGTATTTCCGCCTTGGTGCTGTCGTGCCTCGTGGGCATTGCCGGGCTGATCCTGATCAACCGTCGTCTCATCGCGCCGATGCGGTCGATGACACGCGCCATGGGGCGCCTCGCCGGCGGCGACGAACGGGTCACGATTATCGGGGCAAACCGTCCCGACGAATTCGGGGCGATGGCCCAGGCCTTCGAAATCTTTCGACAGACGATGATTCGCGGCAAGACCCTCGAGCGCGAAGCCGACGAGACGAAGCGTCGGATGGCGGAAGAGAAGCGGCAGGCCCTGGCGGAGCTTGGAAAGTCCTTCGAAAGCACCGTCAGCGGTCTCGTCAGCACGCTCGCGATCGGCGCGGCCGAGCTGAAGACAACCGCTCTGGAAATGTCTCAGACAGCCGACATCACCCGCGAACGCTCGGTGCTTGTCACGACCGCCGCCGCGAGCGCCGCGCGCAACGTCGAGGCGGCGTCGCGATCCTCCGAGGAACTGTCCGCCTCGGCGCAGGAGGTCGGCATCCAGATCACGCAGACGACGACGATCGCGGCCCAGGCGGTTGTCGACGCCCGGCGAAGCCACGCGACGATCGAGACACTCGTCGCGGAGGCCTCGGCGATCGGCAGCGTCGTCAGCCTGATCAATGAAATCGCCTCGCGCACCAATCTCCTCGCGTTGAACGCGACCATCGAGGCGGCCCGCGCCGGCGAAGCCGGACGCGGCTTTGCCGTCGTCGCGTCGGAAGTGAAGGAACTCGCCCACCAGACGATCCGGGCGACCGCGCAGATCCGATCGAAGATCGAGGCCATCCAGCAGGCGACCGGGAGCGCGGTTTCGGCGATCGCGTCGGTTTCCGCCGTGGTCGACGAAGTGCACTCGATCGCGCGCTCCATCGCCGCCGCTGCCGAGGAACAGCGCGCCGCCACTCACGATATCGCGAGCGAAATGGCGGGTGCCGCGCTCGGCGCCAGTGTGCTGACCGAGGAAACCGCACGCGTGCGCGAGACCGCCAGTCGCACCGGCCTCTCGGCCGGCCGCGTCTTGACTTCGGCGGCGGACCTGGCCCTGTGTTCCTCGGCGCTAGAGGGCGAGGTGCGGCGTTTCCTCGATCATCTGCGCTCGGCGTAACAGGCTGCCGGGCCGCATCGCGACGATCATTGGCGCCTTCATGGCAAGGGCCACGCTGCGCTGACCTGGCGCGCAGTGCGCGTCCGATGTGCCGGGGCCACTTGCAGACGAGGACGAAGCGACGATGGCGAAGAAAAACGCGGCCCTGCTGGTGATTGTGCTCATGCTCGGCGGATGTGCCGGGAGCGGATCGCATGCCGACGACGGCACCTACCGAAAGCGGGCGCTTTGTCAGGAAACCTCGATCGGGTCCGACGCAAAATCCGTTTGCTACTAAATCAATCTTTCGAACTTCCGGCCCGTACCCGGTTCGGGCGCCCGAAGGAGATCGGCTACCGCACCGGTCCGCAACACGGCAGCAACCGTCTGTTACAAATCGGATTTTTGCGCTCGTGTCGTGGTCTGGCGAAGCAGTTTAATTGTGCGCTATTCAGCGATAGCCGACACGGTTGGGCGTCCGATAAAGACGAGAGGGGTTGCCAGCGGCAGCAGCTTAGCTATACGTTAATCACTCCTGCAGAAACGGGGGTTATTCGGGATGGTTCAAGCAGTCGACCTTGCCGATTTCGGTACGACGGAAGCCGCGATTATTAAGCGCGCTTATTCCAAGATCTTCGGCGATCTGATAAAGACCGGCGACGTGGATGAGACGACGCAAGATCTACTGGCGGGCTCGATTATCGTCGAGGCGCGAAAACACGTCGAGGCGGGCCGGAGCCTGCGTCATGACCGCGATGCCGAGCTGATCGCGCATAAGGTCCATGAGGATCTGTTCGGCCTGCACAGCCTCTAGCGCCAGCCGACATCGCTTCAGGTTCTGTCGGGAGGACGCTTCCGACAGAGCCCATCACCCGCGAGCGGTTTCAGAATGGCCGTTCGACCAGAAGATCGTCGCGCGGCAAACGAATGAGATTGATCGCGGCCTTCGCGTGCGTCGTGTCGTCGAGCCAGAGATCGTAGTCGTCTTCTCCGACGATCGCGGGCATCCGCCCGTTCGCGCTGCCGACCGTCACGCCCGCGGGAATGGTCAGGATCGTCACGGAAAGGCCGGCACCTTCCGGCCTGATCAGCGCGGCGAGCCCGAGCATACTGCCGTCATATGACCCGTAGGACGACCGGACGATGTCGCCGTCAGGTCCGAGTCCCTGCTCGTAGAAGACATCGACGGGCACCAGACAGCGGCCTTCCCGGAAAGTTTGGGATGGCGTGTCGAGATTGATCGATTCCGAACGATGGCTCGTCATCGGGAAGACGCCATGCCGCATCTTGAAGCCGAAATTCGCCAACCGCAGAATGGATCGGCCGACGGTATCCCATCCCACTGTTGCGACGAGGCTTCCGGCTTCGAAGGTCACGTCGCTCGCCCAGGACGCATAGGCGTTAGAAACCTGAAATTGGCGATACAGTCGGCCATGCTCGTATCTGAGCTGAAATGCATTCGCCATGGCGGCCCGTTCTGACTTCAAGCAGCCGGTCCTTCGTGCCGACCTTGCATGGTCGCCATCAGGGAGCCGTTACCAGTCAGATCACGAGCCGCGGAGCGGCGCGCATTGCCTTCGAACTGTGTCTAACAATGTGTATAGCCGGTTTCTGACTGTCACACATCACATATTCATCGCAGCAGACGCCGCCGAATGGCGATGCGCCTGCGCGGTCGCAAGCGGCCTATCAATAGGCGACGGCCTGTCCGTCCTTGCGCGGATCGGAGCCGGCAACATAACCGTCCTTCGTGCGCAGAATGATTTGCGCGCCGCCAAAGCCGAAAACGCCGTTCGCCGGCTGCACCTCGATGTCGTGGCCGCGCGCGCGCAGCGCCGCGACGACATCGGGGTCGAAACTGCTTTCGACCGCCACCTTCAGGCCGCCTTCGAGGCGCCAGCGCGGTGCGTCGGCGGCGGCCTGCGGATTCTGGCCGTAGCTTAGGATGCGCAGCATCATCTGAAGATGGCCCTGCGCCTGGATCGGGCCACCCATCAGGCCGAAGGCCATCAGCGGCGTGCCGTCGGCGTTCATCGCGAAGCCGGGGATGATGGTGTGGAACGGCCGCTTGCCGGGAGCCACGACATTGACGTGGGCGGGATCGAGCGAAAAACCGACGCCGCGGTTCTGCAGGCTGATTCCGGTGCCGGGCACGACCACGCCGGAGCCGAAGCCCATGTAGTTCGACTGGATGAAGGAGATCATCATGCCGCCCTCGTCCGCCGCGGAGAGGCAGACGGTGCCGCCCGGCTTCGGCGTGCCGTGGCCGGGATCGACGGCGGTGGGGCCGACGAGTGCGGCGCGCTCGCGGAGATAGGCGGGATCGAGCAGATGCGCGGTCGGCACGCGCATGTGGCCTTCATCGGCGACATGCTGGTTGAGGTCGGCGAGCGCCAGCTTCATCGCCTCGAGCACGATGTGCAGCGTTTCGACGCTATCGACGGGATGATCGCCGATGCCGAGGGCTTCCAGAATGCCGAGGCCGCTGAGCGCGGCGATGCCCTGGCCGTTGGGCGGCAGTTCATGCACCACGGCGCCGGCGAAGGGCACGGAGATTGTGTCGACCCAATCGACGGTGTGGCTCGCGAGATCCTCGAGGCTCATGACGCCGCCGCAGGCAGTGGAGAAGGCGACGATCTCGCGGGCGAGCTCACCGCGATAAAAGGCTTCGCCCTTGGTCCGCGCGATCAGCTCGAGACTGCGGGCGTGGCCCGGCATCTTGATCCGTTCGCCGGCCTTCGGGGCGCGGCCGTTGGGCAGGAAACAATCGGCGAAGCCTGGCTGATCCTTCAAAGCCTCGCCGCCCTGACGCCACAGCTCGGCGATCATGGGGGTGACCTGAAATCCGTCGCGAGCATAGCGGATGGCCGGCTCCGCGAGCGTGGCGAAGGGCAGCTTGCCGTAGCGGTCGGACAACGCGACCCAGTTCGACACGGCACCGGGGATGGTGACAGCATCCCAGCCCCGCACCGGCATGGTTTTGCGCCCCGCAAAATACGCCGGCGTCCAACCAGCCGGCGCACGACCGGAGGCATTGAGGCCCTGCAGTTTGCTGCCGTCCCAGACGATGGCGAAACCGTCGCTGCCGATGCCGTTGCCGGTCGGCTCGACCACCGTCAGGACCATGGCGGCGGCGATCGCCGCATCCACGGCGCTGCCGCCGCGGCGCAGCATTTCGAGTCCCGCTTGGGCTGCCAGCGGCTGCGAGGCCGATACCATATTGCGGCCCATCACCGGCGAGCGGGCGGACGAGTAAGGGCGGCTGAAGTCGAGGGTATGCATGAAAAATCTCTGTCAGTGTTGGCTTTTGGGGTCGAGCGCGTCGGACAGGCCGTCGCCCAGCAGGTTGAAGCTGAGGACGGTGATGTAAATGGCGGCGCCGGGCGCAAGTGACATCCACGGCGCCTGTTCCATGAAGTTTCGGGCTGCGTTCAGCATCGATCCCCACGACGGGTAGGGCGGTTGCTGGCCGAGGCCGAGGAAGGAGAGGCTGGCTTCCGCAAGGATCGCGGACGCGATGGTCAGGGCCGCCTGAACGACCAGCGGCGAAAGGATGTTGGGTAGCACATAGCGGGCGATGATCCACCGATCGGGAAGGCCGATGGCGCGGGCGCCCTCAAGATAATCCTCGTGGCGGATGGACAGCACCTGGCCGCGCGTCAGCCGCGCGAAGATCGGCATCGCGGATAGGCCGATGGCGATCATCGCATTGATCAGGCTCGGCCCGAGAAAGGCGCCGAGCGCGATGGCGAGCACCAGGAACGGGCAAGAGAGCAAAGCGTCGACGATGCGCGAGATCAGCGCGTCGAGCTTGCCGCCGAAATAGCCGGCGAGCAGGCCGAGCGGCACGCCGATCGCCATCGCGATGGCGACGGAAATGCCGCCGGCGACGAGCGACCCGCGCGCGCCCCAAATCAGGCGCGACAGCAGGTCGCGGCCGAGTTCGTCGGTACCGAGCCAGAACAGCGCCGACGGCGGCTTGCGGATCACGAGAAAGTTGGTCTTGATCGGATTGTAGGGCGCGATCCATGGCGCGAAGATCGCAGCGAGCGCGAACACGATTAGAATGCCAGCGCCGATCATCGCGCCCTTATTGCCGAGGAATTTTTGCAGCGCGCGCGAGGTCGAGCGGGGGCGGAACAGGATCGGGCTGACGGTCTCGATCATCGTCATGATGCCGTCCTCAGCCGCGGATTGATGACGCGGTAGAGGACGTCGGCAAGCAGATTGAGCAGGACGAAGCCAACGGCGACGCACAGCACCACGCCCTGCACAACGGCATAGTCGCGGTTGAACACGGCATCGACGATCATCTTGCCGAAACCGGGAATGCTAAAAACCTGCTCCGTCAGCACGGCGCCGCCGAGCATCTCGCCGAACAGCAGTGTGGTCAGGGTGACGATCGGCATCAGAGCGTTGCGGAAGGCATGCTTGAGGACCACGGAACGGGGCATCAAGCCTTTCGCGCGGGCGGTTCTGACGTAGTCGGTGCCGAGCACGCTGAGCATCGCGCCACGCGTGTGCCGCATGAGCGTGCCGGCAAGGCCCACGCCGACGACGAAGGCCGGCAAGATCAGCGTCTTGAAGTTCTGCACGGGGTCGTCGAACAGCGGCACGAAGCCGGAGGCCGGCAACCACTTCAGTTTGACGGAAAACAGCATGATCAGCAGAATGCCGAGCCAGAAATGCGGGATCGAAATGCCCGACAGCGCCACGATATTGGCGCCGTAATCGAGCGCGGTACCCTTGCGCAGCGCCGCGATGATTCCGGCGGGAATGCCGATGGCGAGGGCGATGATCAGAGCCAGGGCGGCAAGCTCCAGCGTCACCGGCAGCTTCGAGGCGACGAGGGTGGTCACGGGCTGCTCGGTGCGCAGCGACATGCCGAAATCGCCTTGCAGGAGGCCTCCGACCCAGCGGATGTACTGGATCGGGATCGGCTGATCGAGATGGTATTTTTCATGCAGCAACGCGATCACGGCAGGGTCGCGCTCTTCGCCCGCCATCGCCAGGATCGGATCGCCGGGCAGCAGCTTTTGCAGCGTGAACACGAACAGCGAGATGAGGATCAGCGTCGGGATGGCGCCGACAAGCCGCCGCGCGATGAAAGCGATCATGCGCGTTGTCCGTAGGCGCCGGTCGTCACGGCTTCGCCTCGACGTCCTTCAGGCGGATCAGCCCATCCGGATTCGGGACGAAGCCCTTGATCTTGTTTTGCATCACGATCAGCCGCGGCTCGAAATAGAGGTCGATGCTGGGCATGTCGTCGGCCAGGATCGGCAGCGCCTGCGCGTAAAGCGCCTTGCGCTGCGCCAGGTCGGTCGTCGTGCGCGCCGTGTTGAGCAGATCATCGAGCTTGGGATTGCAGTAATGGCTGTCGTTCTGGCTGCCCTTGCAGGTCAGAAACTGATGGATGTTGCCGTCCGGACCGGGGCGGCCGGACCAGTACTGCATGCTGGCCTGGAAGCGTCCGGTTTGCTGCTGACTGAGCAGCGTCGCGAATTCGGTGGCGACGAGCTTGACGTTGAAGCCGGCTTCGCCGGCCATCGCCTGGATGATCTGGCCGACCTGCTGAGTGATCGGGCTGTTCGACACCGTCAGTTCGACATCGAGTGGCGTCTTCACGCCGGCGGCGGCGAGCAGCGCTTGGCTCTTCGCCACGTCGCGGGCGGGAAGCGCGAAACTTTTGTCGACGAACGGGCTCGTCGGCGGGAACGGCTGGTTACTCGGCGTGTAGAGGCCCTCGAACACCACGTCGTTGATCGCCGAACGGTCGATCGCCAGCTCGAACGCCTTGCGGATGCGCTTGTCCTGGCCGATCGGCGTCTTCGCGCGGTCGCCGTTGGCGACGTTGAAGGTAATGAAGGAGAAGCCGAGGCCGGGATTGTTGAAGACGTGAAGGCTCTTGTCATCCTTCACCGTCTTGATGTCGGTCGGCGCCACGCGCTCGATGATGTCGAGATCGCCGGCGCGCAAGTTGGCGAGCCGCACCGACGTGTCGGGAATCGGCAGGAAGACGACCTTGTCGAAATGATAGGCCGCCCTGTTCCAGTAGCCGTCGAAGCGGGTCAGCGCGATGCGGTCCTGCTGGACGCGCTGGAGAAACTTGTAGGGGCCCGAACAGACCGGCTTGGCGCCGACGTCGCCGGTCGAGGCCTTTGGTGCCAGCATCATCCCGGCGCGGTCGGAGAGCTGGGCGATCAGCGTGGCGTCGGGCTGCTTCAGGTTGATCGCGACGGTTTTGGCATCGACAACGTCGACGCTAACGATCGAGGCGATCTCGCTCTTGCGCAGCGACTCCGGCAGCGTGCGCGAGCGGTCGAGGTTGAATTTCACCGCTGCCGCGTCGAAAGGCTCGCCGTCATGGAAGGTGACGCCGTCGCGCAGCGTCATCGTCAAAACCTTGTTGTCGGCGCTCCAGGTCCAGGCGGTGGCGAGCTGCGGCACGAAGGTCAGGTCGGGCGCGACGTCGACGAGCTTGTCGCAGAGCGCCGTGAAGACCAGGCGCGAGGCGTAGGTGCGCGAGCGTGCGGGATCGAGGAAGTCGGGATCGTCCTGGATGCCGATCTTGATGGTGGTTTCGGCGAAAGCGGCCGTGCTGGCGAGCAGGGCGAGCGCGGCAATCAGAATCCTGAGGCGTGTCACGGGTGGCTCTCCATCGTCGCTTGAGCGGTCTTGAACAGGTCGAGCCGCGTAACGTATGCGGCGCTGGCTGGCGGCGGCGCGAGGCTGCCGGCTCCGGCATTCGCCAGCTCTTTCCAGAAATGGCAGGCGACATGACGATCGTCATCCAACCGCTCGAAGACCGGCTTTTCGTCCCGGCACAGCGGCCGCCCATGCGGACAGCGCGTGTGGAAGCGGCAGCCGGACGGCGGCGCCGTCGGGCTTGGCATCTCGCCGCTCAGGATCGCGCGCGGCCGCCTCAGGCCGGGATGGCTGACCGGCACCGCGGTCATCAGCGCCTGCGTATAGGGATGCAGCGGCGTCTCGAACAAAGCGTCGACCGGCGCCAGCTCGACGATCTCGCCGAGATACATCACCGCGACGCGATCGCTCATGTGGCGGATGACGCCGAGCCCATGCGCCACGATCAGCAGCGTCAGGCCGAACTGATGTTTCAAGTCCTCCAAAAGGTTCACCACCTGCGCCTGCACCGAGACGTCGAGGGCCGACACCGGCTCGTCGCCGAGGATCAGCCGCGGCTCCGAGGCGAGCGCCCGGGCGATGCCGATACGCTGGCGCTGACCGCCGGAGAATTCGTGAGGGTAGCGGCCGGCCTGCTCCGGCGCGAGGCCGACGGTCTTCAGCAGGTCCGCCACGCGGGCGCGCCGATCCGCGCGGCTCATGGTGGAATGCAGCCAGATCGGCTCGCCGACGATGGCTTCCACGCTCATCCGCGGGTTGAGCGAGGCGAACGGATCCTGGAAAATGATCTGCAGGTCGCGGCGCACCTGGCGCAGCGCGCTCGCGCTAAGATTTCCGAGATTACGACCATCATATAGGACGTCGCCCGATGTCGCCGGCATCAGGTTCAGCAGGAGGCGGCCGAGCGTCGACTTTCCCGAGCCGGATTCGCCGACCAGCGCCAGCGTCTCGCCCTTGCGGACCGCGAGCGAGACGTCGGTGACGGCCTGCACAGGGGGCTTGGCGCGCTGGAGAAAGCCGGGCGGCGTGGCAAAATGCTTGGTGAGGTGGATGGCCTCGAGGATCGGATGCGCGGCGAGGCTCACGCCGCCGCACCCAGATGCTGCTCCAGCGGCGCGCGGATGCAGGCGACGTCGTGGCCCGGCGTGATCGCGCGCAACGGCGGGCGCGCCGTGCGGCAGGCCTCGACGACGAAGGGGCAGCGGGTGGCGAAGCGGCAGCCCGGCGGCATCTCGGCCGGTGTCGGAACACGGCCGGCAATCGTCGCAAGTCGCCCGCCGCGTGGACCTTGGGAGGGCATCGAGCCCATCAGGCCGATCGTGTAGGGATGCTGCGGATCGTCGAACAGGGCCGCCACCGGCCCGCTTTCGACGATGCGGCCTGCGTACATCACCGCCACGTCGTCGGCGACTTCCGCGACAACGCCGAGGTCGTGGGTGATGAGGATCATCGCCGTGCCGGTCTCCGCCTGCAACGTGGCGATCAGGGACAGGATCTGCGCCTGGATGGTGACGTCGAGCGCCGTCGTCGGTTCGTCGGCGATGATCAGCGCCGGCGCATTGGCCAGCGCCATGGCGATGACCACGCGCTGGCGCAGGCCGCCGGACAGCTCGTGCGGATAGGCGTCGAGGCGCCGCGCGGCATCGGGCACGCGCACCGTCTCCAGCATCGCCAGAGCGCGCGCCCGCGCCGCTTTGGCGGAAAGGCCCCGGTGGCGGGCGATGCTTTCGGCAATCTGGTCGCCAATGCTGAAGACAGGGTTCAGCGCCGTCATCGGCTCCTGAAAGATCATCGCCATCCGGTTGCCGCGAATGTCGCGCCAATGCTTTTCGTCCCGCCCGAGCAGGGGCGCGTCGAGAAACGTCGTCGCCGTCGCCGCGACGGTGGCATTGGACGGCAGCAGCCCCATCAACGCCATGGAGGTTACGCTCTTGCCACAGCCGGATTCCCCGACGATGGCGAGCGTGCGGCCGGCTGCGACGTCAAGGGAAATGCCGTCGATGACATTGGCCGGAGCGCCACCGAAGCGAACCGTCAGATCGCGCACGCTGAGGACGTCGCGGAGACCTGCGGTCACGCACGCCCCTCCAGGTCGCCGTGAATGGTGTCGTCGAGAGCTTTTTGCAGGGTGCGAAGGTGGCTGCGCATTGCCGCGGCCGCGGTGACCGAGTTGCGCTCGGCGATGGCATCGACGATCAGGTCGTGATCGCGCATGTATCCGGTCCGCAGGTCAGCGGTGCGGGCCCGCTGCCGCAGCGCCTGCCATGTCGGATCGACGCGGATCGTGTCGACGAGCTCGAAAATATCCAGCAGCAGGCGGTTGCCGGCGGCTTCGGCGATGCCGCGATGGAAGGCGCTGTCGCAACGCTCCAACTCGTCGGGGTCGTCCCCGGCGCGCTGCTGCTGCGCCGTCTGTTTGGCGAGGCGCCGCAGCATCGTCACCTGCTCGGGGCTGGCCCGGACGGCGGCCAAGGCGGCAAGCGAGGGCTCGAGATGGAGCCGCGCCTCCATGACCTCGCTCAGATTGGTTCGGCTCGAAAGTGTCGCGACGTTGAGGGCAGCGCCGCGGCGGATCGGCCCGACGAACGTCCCCTTGCCCTGACGGCGCCAGACCAGGCCCTCCATCTCGAGAATTGAAAGGGCACGGCGCACCGAACCGCGACCGACGCCAAAATCTGCGGCAAGGTCGCGCTCCGGCGGCAATGGCCGCTCGGGATCGGACGCGTGCTGCACGAGCAGTGCTCGCAAACCGTCGAGCGCGCGCTTCGAAGCGGAGTCGATGCTCGCGCTCAACCTTTGATCGTTGGTTTCACAGGCTGGATCTACCATGGTGACTTATAAAGGCTTAAAAACATAAAGAGGTCTAGGGTCTGAAGGTTGTGAAGCCTCTTGGCAAGGGTCGTACCAGTTTTAAATTGGTTCGTTGAATCGACGTGAACCTCATTCGCCTTTGATGACGCGGGTCAGCATGCCGGCGTGGTCGTCCGCGTTTCCGACGTTGACGATGGTGACGTCCGGATCGACGCCCGCGATCGATCGGGTCAGGCGCGCTTCGAGCGAGCCGTCGCTGG
>NZ_LMUU01000250.1 GCF_009765775.1 Beijerinckia sp. L45 | reverse complement strand
TTCGTAGAAAACCAGCTATCCTGGTCAGTATTGTCTTTCACTATACCTACCACAATTCTTCGGATATTTTTGCTACAATATTCCGTTCGGACTTTTATAATCCTGATTGTGGTAAAATCACCAGGCTTCGGGTCTAACTTTAGATACTATACCGTTATTTTAACGCTCGGTTTAACTACGTATTTTCTCGCATCTAATGTTAACTTGCTGACCCATTATGCAAAAGTACAAACGA
>NZ_LMUU01000249.1 GCF_009765775.1 Beijerinckia sp. L45 | reverse complement strand
TCGTGGTCTTGCGGGCATTAGGCATGCGAACATCATTTGGTCGGAGACTCCGCGGGCGGCGGCCTCAGCCTCGCGCTCATGGCGAAGGTAAGCCGGGACCCGTTATTGCCTCGGACAGCCGGAGCGATGGTCATGTCTCCGATGACCGATCTCGCGCTCACCGGCGGCAGCATCAAAGGGCGGGCCAAGGTCGACCCAATGCTAACCCAGAAAATGCTATCGCA
>NZ_LMUU01000248.1 GCF_009765775.1 Beijerinckia sp. L45 | reverse complement strand
CACACCGATCATTTTGGGAAGAAGCGTTTGGACCTGGCAGGTCCTCTCCTGGCCAAGCTCTTCCGAGGCATCATGCGCCGTATGCACTCTGAGCTCGCCAACTACTTGAGACGCTGCGTGGAAGGCAACCGCCACTTTAACCTTGCCGTCGGTATCAAGCCCGGCACGCTCTCCAACGGTCTCAAGTACTCTCTCGCGACCGGCAACTGGGGTGACCAGAAGAAGGCCATGAGCTCGACGGCTGGTGTCTCTCAAGTGTTGAACAGATACACTTTCGCCTCGACGCTCTCCCATTTGCGACGCACCAACACGCCCATCGGCAGAGACGGCAAGCTGGCCAAGCCCCGCCAGCTTCACAACACACATTGGGGTCTTGTCTGCCCTGCCGAGACGCCCGA
>NZ_LMUU01000247.1:5537-12652 GCF_009765775.1 Beijerinckia sp. L45 | reverse complement strand
TAGCCAAAAGACTTGGCGGCTCATGCAACTGTCGAAATGACCGGGCGTTCTCTGATCATCGTAGGCGGAGCGCGACCATGCATATTCTTTACATCATCATCATTGGGTTCTTTGCGGGCCTCATTGCCAAATTCATCATGCCCGGCCCGAATGAGCCGAGCGGCTTTATCATGACGACGATCCTCGGCATTGTCGGCGCGGTCGTCGCGAATTATCTCGGCACGGCGATCGGCTGGTATCACGAGGGTCAGCCGCTGGGCTTCATCAGCGCCATCGTCGGCTCGATCATCATCCTGTTCGTCTACAACCTGATCGCCGGACGCAGCACGTCCTCGATCTGATCGCGTCGTCTACACATGAGGCCGGCGCCGATAGGCGTCGGCCTTTTTCGATGACAGCGGTAACCGAAAGACTTCGAGACAAATGGTGGGCGGCTCGCGTGCATGCTAGGCAACGATCTCCTTTTCGATCGCGGTCTTGGTCATGCTCCGTTTTTGCGCCTCGCTCTTCTTTGCCGTCGCCGTCGCAGGTCCGGCAGCCGCCGAAACGGTCCCAGTCCGCATCGGGTTCATTCCGGTTCTGGGCACGGCCCAGATCTTTGTTGCCGACCATGAGGGCTGGCTGAAGAATGCGGGTCTTGAGCCCCGGTTTATTCCCTTCGAGTCTGGCCCGAACATGATCCAGGCACTGGCTTCGGGGAAGCTCGAAGTCTATGTCGCCGGAGTCGCGCCGCTTGCGGTCGCCCGATCCAAAGGCATCGACGTCAAGGTCGTCGCAGCCACCGCCATCGAGGAAATGACCGTCGTCGCCGGACCAAAGTTGGCCGCCTTCTTCAAGCAGGGGGTCGAGCCGGCTGCCGCCTTCAAGGCCTATGCACACGAGACCGGAAAGCCGGCGAAGATGGCGACACAGCCGCCCGGTTCCGTGCCGCATACCACCCTCAACCACTGGCTCTTCGAAGTAGCCAAGGTTGCGCCCGCCGATGTTCAGATCATCACCATGGGGATCGATGCGACGCAGCAGGCGGTGCTGGCCGGGGCGGTCGACGGTGCGACGCTGCGCGAGCCAGCGGTCACCATCGTGCGGTCGCGGGACCTCAGCAGCAAGATCATCGCTCTGGGCGGCGACATGTTCGTCGATCAACCCGGCACCGTCGTTGCCGTCCAGGGCGCCTTTCTTGCCGCGCATCCCGTCGAGGTCGAAAAGCTCGTCGCTGCCGTTGTCCGCGCGACCGAGCAGATCAAGGCGGACCCCGCCGTTGCCGTGCCCGCCGTCGAGGCGACGCTCGGCAAGGGGCTGGTTTCCAAGGATCTCATCCTGGCGGCGCTGCGCTCGCCGGCGTCGAAATTCACGGTCGACCCGGATGTCATCGTCGAGTCGACGCGCCTGATGCAGGCTTATCAGGTCAAGATCGGCACGCTCGACAAGGAATATCCGCTGGCCGGGCTGTTCGACGACCGTTTTTACAAAAAAGCGATCGCGCGGTAGATGGCGGCCAACAAAGCTGTTCCCTATGCACTCGGCGCCGCCGGCCTCGGTGCGTTTCTCGGTATCTGGCAGGCGGCACCAAGTTTCGGCTTCATTTCGTCCGCGCTGCTGCCTAAGCCGAGCGACATCCCGGCCGCCTTCGTTGCGGAAATCAAGAGCGGTCTCTGGGTCGATGCTGTCAGGCTCAGCCTCGAACATTACGCGCTCGGTCTGCTCTGCGGGGCTTTTGCCGGCGTCGTGCTTGGGATCCTGACCGGTATGTCGGCGCGGTTCGAATGGACGCTTGCCTGGGTGGTGCGCGTCCTGCGGCCCATCCCAGGACTTGCATGGGTGCCGTTCGCCATTCTCTGGTTCGGCGTCGACCAGCCGGCAGCCATCTTCATCATTGCCATCGGCGTGTTCTGGATCGTGTTTTTCGCCACGCAGGGGGCGATCCGGGCCGTCGATCGCGATCTCATCGAAGTCGCCGACGCGTTCGGCTTCTCCAGCGGCTTCGACAGATTGCGCAAGGTCATGCTGCCGGCCGCCTTGCCCGGTATCCTGGTGGGGTTGCGCACCTCGCTCGGCCAGGCCTGGATGTCGGTGGTCGCCGCCGAATTGTTCGGCGTGGCCGGTCTCGGCCAGCGCATGACGCAAGCCTCCAGCCTGCTCGCGACCGATATCGTGGTCGTCTACATGCTGACGATCGCGGCACTTTACGGCCTGATGGACACGCTGTTCCTCGCCATCCAGGGCCGTCTGCTGGCGTATCGCCCTTGAGGACCACCCGTTGAGCGCCGACGCCATCATCACGATCCGCGACCTCGCGCTGGCCTTCGAGCAGAACGGCGTCCGCAACGAGGTGCTGCGCCACCTCGATCTCGACGTGCCGCGTGGCCAGTTCCTGGCGATCGTCGGCTCGTCAGGCGTCGGCAAGTCGACGCTGCTGCGTGTGCTAATGGGCCTCTCGGCGCCCAGCGTCGGGACGGTCACCGTCCGCACGACCGCGGGCACGGAACGCGCCATGGCGCTGGTGTTCCAGGACGCAAGACTTCTGCCGTGGCGCCGCGTGGCCGCCAACGTGTCCTTTGGCCTGGAGAAAACCGGCCTGACCAAGGCCGAGCGCCGCGACCAGGCCCTGAAAACGCTGGCGAGCGTCGGACTCCGCGAGCATGGCGATCGCTGGCCGCATCAACTTTCCGGCGGCCAGCGCCAGCGCGTCGCTTTGGCGCGCGCGCTCTGCATCCGGCCCGAAATCCTGCTGATGGACGAACCGTTCAGCGCGCTCGACGCCCCGACCCGCGAAGCGCTGCAGGACGAGCTCATCCGGCTCTGGCAGTCGCAGGGCATCACGGTGCTCTTCGTCACCCACGACATCGACGAGGCGGTGTATCTCGCCGATCGGGTGATCGCTTTGGGCGGCAAGCCGGGGGAGGTGCGCTCGTCCCTAGCCGTCGAAGTCGAACGCCCGAGGCGCCGCGGCGCTCCAAGCCTAAGCTTCCTAGCCGATCGAGTGAAGGCCGACCTCGCCGCCGAAGCGGACCACCACGACTGGGTGATCTAGAGACTTCAGGCATGCGAAATCACGCATGCTGCGATGCAGCGGCATGACCCTAAATGCGCTTTTCCTCTCGGGAAGGACGGCCGCGGGCGTGCCAGGGACCGCGCCCCATGGCAACGCTCATGCTGCGTCGCACAAAAGCCTCTTGCAATTCTAAGACGACCGGTCACATTAGCTTTCAGAGTTCACGAGCGTCGCCAAACGCTCCGATCAGGAGAGCACCATGTTGAAGACCATCATCCTCGCGACGGCCGTTCTCGGCGCCACCGTTGCGATCGCCAATGCCCAGCCTTTGAAGCCTATCGAAGCCAGCACCATCGATCTCGGCGAGACCCACGGCTACGCCTATTACGTCGCCGAGGCCAAGGGCTACCACGTCATCGCAACGATCGAGACGGGCGCAACCCCGGTTCGCTTCGCCACCACGCTGGCCGATGGCCAGTCGGCTTCGGTTTCGGTTCCGGCGTCGTACGGCGAGAAGCCGATCGAGATCACCTTCGTGCGCAACGCCGACCGTCTGGAAGTGCTTCGCGCGGCCCCGTTTGATGCGGTCACTGCTTCGACCCGCTAAGCGGCCTCGCTTCAAACGATTTGCGCCCGCCAGTTTATCGCTGGCGGGCGCAATGCGTTTCGGAGGGGGCTGACACGGGAAACGCCTTGTCAGTAGCGGCTCGCGCCTACTTCAACAGGCAGCCGAACGTGATGTCGAAGAAATCATCGACAGCGGAACGGTCCTTCATAACCTTGCCGCGGATCAGACACCCTTCCCAGGCGTCCATCAGAAACCGGGCGAATTGCTCGACGTTCTTTTCCTTCGGAAGGGCACCGGCGTCGCGGGCTTCGCGCAACACGTCGGCGATAGCATCGGTCCAGGCCTTCAGCGTCTCCGAAAGCTTTTCCCGGATCGCCGGGTTGGCATCGGCCATTTCGGCGCCGAAGTTGCCGAGCAGGCAGCCGCGCGAAAAGCCGCTGTTCGTGAAGCGCTCTGCCATCATGTCGAAATGCATCCGCAGACGCACCAGCGGCGGGATGGCGGGGTCACGGAGCACGGTGAGATCATTGTCGTGCCAGTAGCGCGCGATCGTCTCGAGGCCGAGCGCCTCCTTGCTGACGAAATGGTTGTAGAATGACCCTTTGGGGACGCCAGCCTGGACCACGATGTCCTGGACGCCGGATGCATTGTAGCCGCGCTCGTGAAACAGGTTCAGGGCGGCGTCGACAAGCTTCTCACGGACATTCAATCTGGACACGGAACCATCCTTCGAGCGCTTCTAAATCCGCTACCTGTCCTATCTAATATGACCGGTCGGCTTTAGAAAGATGGTCTTTCGGCGCCACGGCCATTGTCTGAGCGAAAACAAAGCGGAGCCGCCTTTAACAGACGGCCCCGCCCCAGAAAGTGCGTTGGCGAAAAAACTACTTGGCGTTCTCGCCGCCTGTGGCGGACGGAGGAATCACCGGGGTCGAGTTTGGATGATCGACCGGTGCCGGTGTGTTCATTCCGGGGTCGACATCGCCCTTGGGCCGAATGACGCCGCCGCTCTGATTGAGCTTGCTGCTGAGGCTGTCGCTTCGGCCATCCTGAATGGTCGAAGGAGCCTGCTGCGCCTTGAGCGCATCGGGCGAACGCGTCGTGTCCTTTTCGGGGATCGTCTGGCCACTACCCGAGACAATCTGCGCCTGGGCGGCGGGCGCTACAGCCAGTAGCCCAAAGCCGATGGCGGCAAAGCCGGTCTTGACGTCCATTGGATGTCTCCCATTGCTGTTGAGCAAAAGGAACGCCCCCAAGAGCGGCTTCGTTCCGAAATCCGTTATCCCCGTGCGCCGACCGTCAGGAGCGGCCCCGGCAGGGCCTCCTCTGCTTCGAGGGTCAAACGCGCTTCGTGGCGCTTGAAGAACAGCCAGGCCCCGACGGAAATCAGCACGACGAGCACCAGGGCCGCGATGCCGAGCGGGCCGATGACGTGCTCGACCTGCAGCCCGAAGAAGTAGCCGAGCCCGCCCATCAAGCAAGCCCAGACCACGCCGCCCAGCGCGTTGTAGAACAAGAAGAGCCGAGGGCTGTAGCGGTTGGCGCCAGCGAGAACGGCGGCAAAGGCGCGCAGCAAAGCGACGAACCGGCCGAAGAAGACGATCTTGCCGCCATGCTTGAGAAACAGATATTGCCCGACCTTCAGCTTCTTCGTGTCCATGCCGATGTAGCGGCCGTAGCGAATGAGAAGGGTCAGCCCCCATTCGCGGCCGACCCAGAAGCCGACGTTGTCGCCGAGGATCGCGGCCGCCGCAGCGGTGCCGATCACGAGATAGATGTTCAGACCGCCGGGATGCGCGCCGGCGTAGACGGCCGAACTGATCAGCACGGTCTCCCCAGGCATCGGCACGCCGGCACTCTCGAGGGCAATCACGACGAAAATCGCGATATAGCCGTACTGGACCACGAGGTCCGGCAGTTGCTCCATAAACGACATGGTACCTTGAGCCTCACGCGATCCTGGTCTTCGGCGCCGTCCTGGACCGCAAATTGGTCTTTTCGACGAAGTCGGCGCGGGCTTGATCGCACGAAAAGCCGGTGCCGCGAACCAGATTTCGTGAATGGTCGTAAACGGCCGCCTGCCGCAGGCTGCCAATGCTGGGAGCACCGTCGCGCGTTCGCGCTAAGACGATATTTTCTTTATTGGGCCTATGGAAAGAAAATAATTCCAGAGTGCAGAATTAGTATTGCGCGATCAACGACCAAGCGCTCCCGCCGAACGGCAAGGCCACTCGCAATTGGCGGCAAAATCCTCTATCTCCATGCTCTGCCGCGCTGGAAGCTGACGAATGTCCAAGGTTATCTCCGCCAACATGCTCGCCAAGGGCAACGTCGTATTTTTGGGTGTCAACGGGACCTGGGTCGAATCGATCGTTGATGCCATCGTCTTCGCCGACGCCGCAACGGCGGACATCGGTCTCCTGGCGGCGAAAATGGACGAGAAGCGCGCCGTGGTCGTGGATCCGTTCATCGTCGACAAGAAGGACGAGCTCGAAGGTCAGGCGTCGATGACGCTTCGCAACGCAATTCGCGCCTTTGGTCCCACCATCGATTATCTGCCGGCCTCGTCGTCGAGCGCCGCCTGAAGGCAAGCACCATGTATCGTTATGATGAGTTTGATGCCGGATTTGTCGCCGAACGGGTCGCGCAGTTTCGCGATCAGGTCGAGCGCCGCCTTGCCGGTGCCCTGACCGAGGAACAGTTCCGGCCGCTGCGTCTGATGAACGGCGTCTACCTGCAGCTTCACGCCTATATGCTGCGGATTGCCGTGCCCTACGGCACGCTGTCCTCGAAGCAGATGCGCAAGCTCGCGCACATCGCCCGCGTCTACGACAAGGGCTACGGGCACTTCACCACCCGCCAAAACCTGCAGTTCAACTGGCCGGCGCTTGCCGACTGCCCCGCCATTCTCGATGAACTCGCCAGCGTCGAGATGCACGCCATCCAGACCTCGGGCAACTGCATCCGCAACACCACGGCGGACCAGTTTTCCGGCGCCGCCGCCGACGAGATCGAGGATCCGCGTCCCTATGCTGAGATCCTGCGTCAGTGGTCGTCGCTGCACCCGGAATTCTCGTTCCTGCCGCGCAAGTTCAAGATCGCGGTAAACGGCTCCGCCCATGATCGCGCGGCGATCCAGGTGCATGACATCGGCTACCAGATCGTCAGGAACGCCAACGGCGACATCGGATTCTCCGTATATGTTGGTGGAGGACAAGGCCGTACGCCGTTGATTGCGCATAGAATTCGTGAATTTTTGCCGAAGGCGGATCTGCTCGCCTACACGAACTCGATCCTGCGCATCTACAATCTCGAAGGCCGACGCGACAACAAGTACAAGGCGCGCATCAAGATCCTCGTTCACGAGAAGGGTGCCGACACGATCCGCGATCTCGTCGAAGCCGACTTTGCCGAGCACAACGATGCCGGCCTCACGCTGCCGCAGAGCGAGATCGACCGGATCATCGCCTACTTCGCGATGCCGGGCCTGAGCGATCGCTCCACGACGTCGGCGCCACTCGACGCGCGCAAGCGGGCCGATCCGGCGTTCGCCCG
>NZ_LMUU01000247.1:3448-5397 GCF_009765775.1 Beijerinckia sp. L45 | reverse complement strand
GCAGATGGACCACATGGCGGATCTGGCGGAGACCTATTCGCACGACGAGCTGCGCGTCTCGCATGAGCAGAACATCGTCCTGCCGCACGTGGCGCTCGACGATATCCCGGCGATCTACGACAGCCTTGCCGCAAAAGGGCTGGCGACCGGCAACGTCGGTCTGGTCACCGACATCATCTGCTGCCCCGGCCTCGACTATTGCGCCCTGGCCACGGCGCGCTCGATCCCGATCGCCCAGCGCATTTCCGACCGCTTCGCCGACGACGAGCGTTCGACCGAAATCGGCCAGCTGAAGATCAAGATCTCCGGCTGCATCAACGCCTGTGGTCACCACCATGTCGGCCACATCGGCATTCTCGGCCTGGAAAAGGCCGGGGTCGAAACCTACCAGCTGACGCTCGGCGGCACGGCGGACGAGACCTGCAGCATCGGCGACGTCACCGGCCGCGGTTTTTCGTCGGAGGGCATCGTCGATGCGGTAGAGACCGTCGTCGATACTTACCTCCGGCTGCGCACCGACGAGACCGAGGACTTCCTCCGGGCGTTCCGACGCGTCGGCATGGCCCCGTTCAAGGAGGCCTTATATGCCAGTGCTTGACCGCGTGCGGCCGGGCGATGCGGACGCCGCGGCGAGCCTATCCGCCACGTTCGCGACGCAAACCCCGCAGGACGCGCTGCGTGCTGCGATCAAGGAGTTTTTTCCCGGTCGGGTCGCGCTGGTATCGAGCTTCGGCGCGGATTCCGTCGTCCTGCTGCACATGGCCTCGCTGATCGACAGGGCCATTCCGGTCATCTTCGTCAGCACCGGGCATCTGTTCGCCGAGACGTTGGCCTATCGCGACCAGATCATCGCGCAGCTCGGCCTGACCAACGTCACGACCTACGAGCCGGACGCCCGCGATCTTGCGGAAGAGGATCCGGAAAACTTTCTCTGGGCGCGTGACCAGGATGCGTGCTGCAGGATCCGCAAGGTCATTCCGCTGGCGCGCGCGCTTGAGGGCTACGACGCCTGGATTTCCGGGCGGAAGCGGTTTCAGGCGGACACTCGCGCGGCGCTCCCGCTGTTCGAGGGCGAAGGCGCGCGCACCAAGGTCAATCCTCTCGCCGCGTGGTCAGCGAAAGACATTCTGGCCTACTTGACCGAACACGACCTGCCGCGTCACGAACTGGTCGCCAAGAACTACCTGTCGATCGGCTGCATCCCCTGCACCAGCCAGGTTCGTCCTGGCGAAGACGCCCGAGCCGGCCGTTGGCGCGGCAAGGGCAAGGTCGAGTGCGGCATTCACACCGACTTCCCCGATGCTGGGGCGGGGATCTGATGGCTTATTTCAAGAATGGTACGTTTCCGACCGATCCGTGGGACCAGGGATTGGAAGGCGACGCGCGACACTGTCTGCTGACGCTGGCCGAATGGCTGGAGCGGCGCGACGCTGGGCAGTCCCTGCCCTCGCCGCTCGGCCTCGCGCTGGAACCCGGTTTTGCCGTGGAAGGGCTTCACGAGCATGTGCAGCACATCGACCTGATCACGATCGCCTTTCCAAAGTTCACCGATGGCCGCGGCTACTCGATGGCGTGGCTGTTGCGCTCGCGCCTGGGTTACAAAGGCGAGCTTCGTGCCGTTGGCGACGTGCTTTTCGACGAGATGCAGTTCATGGTCCGTTGTGGATTCGATGCCTTCGACATCGCCGACCCGGATACACTTCGCCTTTTGAAAGAAGGGCGCCGCGGCGCCTTCGACCGCTTCTATCAGCCCGGCCTCGAACCGGAAATTCCCGAGGGCACACGCCCTTGGGCCCGCCGGCCGGCGGGGCCTCGCGCCGGGAACCTTGCCTAGTTCGGTCTGGTTATTCCGCCATATCCGTTTCACGCGACACAGGAGCCTTGGCATGCCGAGTATCAAGCAAGCGAAAATACTGATCATGGCCACCGACGGATTCGAGCAATCGGAG
>NZ_LMUU01000247.1:0-3321 GCF_009765775.1 Beijerinckia sp. L45 | reverse complement strand
GACATGGAACTCGAAGCCGTCGACGCTGACGACTATCACGCCCTGGTTCTCCCGGGCGGGCAGATGAACCCCGACGCGCTCCGCATCAATGAGAAGGCCGTCGAGCTGGTGCTCGATTTCCTCGATTCGGAAAAGATCGTCGCGGCGATCTGCCATGCGCCCTGGCTGCTGGTTGAGGCCGATGCGGTCGAGGGTCGAACCCTGACCTCCTGGCCCTCGGTCAAGACGGATATCGAGAACGCCGGCGGTGACTGGGTCGACGAAGAGGTCGTTGTCGACGACAACATCATCACGAGCCGCTCGCCGAAGGATCTCGACGCCTTCGTCGCCAAGATCATCGAGGAGATCGAGGAAATGGACGATCACGACGTTCGCAAGAGTGCCTAGGTCTTTGCGCGGTCGTTAAATCCTGGCGCTCAGCATGACCTGCTGGGCGCTTTCTTTTTGGAGATCATCTCATGCTTTCAGCGCTCAACGGCGACAAGGTTTGCTTTCTCATTACCAAAATCCGCGAGTTCGACGTCCAGGTGGAGGAGAACACCGGCGGCGGCTCCGACGCGAGCGACGACAAATTCGTCGCCGTTTTCAATGACGATCCGGACACGTCGGTCAAGGCGGAGATTCAGGGGTTCATCGCTGCGATGGACGTCGACGAGCGCCTCGAACTGATCGCGCTGAGCATGGTGGGGCGCGGCGACTATTCAACCGCAGAATGGGCCGATGCCATGGAAGTCGCGCGGTCGCGGCCGGAGCCGTCGACAGCGCAGTTCCTGCTCGAGAACCCGCTGGCCTCGGACGATCTGGAAGAAGGCCTGTCGCTGTTCGGTTTGTCTTGCGACGATTTCGAAACCGACAGGCTTTAGAGCGCACGACGTCGGTAGGCGGAGCGCGGTCAGCGCGCTCCGTTCAGAACCCGCAGTTGCAGCGCGCGGCGATGTCCAGGTGATCGATATCGGCAGCCAGCAGGCGCGGCGCGCGCTCACGCTGTCGGCTGCCATCGGACTGCACGCCGACGGCGAGCATGATGCACAGAATGCGATGAAGCCCGGCCAGGATCGGCTCTTGCGCGCCAATCATCGCCGTCCGCACGGCGCGGATTTCCGCCTCGTCACCATGGCGGGCAAAACGTTCGACCGACAGCGCCGTAAAGGCACCGGGCGTCATCCCATACGTCGTGGCAGCGTCTTCGATCTCCGCGTAGAATTTGCGGCCGATGCATTGGACGGCGACTTGGGCGATCGCTTCGTGAACGCAGGAGCGGACGATCTCTTCAATCTGCATAGTACTATCCTCTGCGCGTCATCGCTCAGGCACAGGCCTCAGCAGGTGATCGGTGCGAGCGTAGCCGTTTGCCGCCCACAGACTTTCGGTGTGGAAGCGGTCGTAAATGCGACGGACCGAGGTTTTTATCGGGGCCCTGTGACATTAAAGGCATTTCCAGATTGACGATAGCGTGATAACGCGCGCCTCAAACCGCCAATCGACAGATTTTCTGCAGAAGGGCGCGAGCCTCGGCGACGTCCGCAACTTTGAATTGTGCGAGCGTCGTTACGCCAAGTCCCCCGACCTTCACCGAAATGCCCCCGGCCTCGTTGACGGCTTCGAAGCCATGTTCGTCGGTGAGGTCGTCGCCCATGAAGAAGGCGCGTCGTCCGATGAACGGCGCCGTCTTCATCAGCGCGATGATGGCGTGGCCCTTGTTGCAGTCGACCGGCTTCAACTCAGCGACGAGCTTGCCTTCCTGCACCGCAACGTCGTGACCGGCTTGAATATCCGCCAGAAAAGCGCGGACTTCCGCCTCCCGTTCAGGTGCGTGACGATAGTGCACCGCTAGCGTCGCACCCTTGTCTTCCAGCATCAGGCCCGGGCGTGCCTCGACAAACGCCGTCACCGGTGCACGCACGGGATCCATCGCTGCGGCACCGACACTGAGGCGGCGTTGATCCGCGAACCGGATGTCCGCGCCGTGGACGCCGCCGGCCGGGAGAAGCAACGGCGTCACAATACGATCGAGATCCGACACCATCCGGCCGCTCACGAGCGCCACGGCGCCGTCGGCGGCGGCCTGCAGTGTCTGCAGCAGAGTGAGAAGGTCGGTATCGGCGACGACCTCCTCCGGCCGGCTCTTGAAGCCGAGCAACGTCCCGTCGACGTCGAGGAAAAAGGCGGTGGACGCGGCCGGGATCTGGCTCTGCCATGCCGGGGCGTCGCTCTCGCCAGGCTTTTCGTTATCGTTCATGGATACGCACGCTCCGATTGACAGCGGATAGAATGAAGAGACAACGCATGAACGACGATCGCGCCGCTCTCGTGGACGCCAGCAAGGATCTGGTCAGGCTGGGGCTCAACCAGGGGACGGCTGGTAACATCTCGCTGCGGCATCGCGAAGGCATGCTGATTACGCCCTCGGGCATCGCACCCGAGACGATGGCCCGCGATATGATGGCCGTCATGTCACTCGATGCCGAGACGTGGACGGGACCCGAAAAACCGTCGAGCGAATGGCGCCTCCACCGCGACATCCTGCGTCACCGTCCCGACGTGGGGGCGGTGGTGCACACCCATTCGCTCTATGCCACAGTGCTGGCCACGCTGCACCGGCCCATCCCGGCTCTGCATTATATGATCGCCGCCTTCAATGGCCCCGAGATCCGCTGCACGCCCTACGCGCCGTTCGGCACCCAGGCGCTGTCCGATCTGATCATCGAGCACCTCGGCGACCGCCACGGCGTGCTGCTCGGCAATCACGGCATGGTGGCGACGGGATCGTCCCTGAAGCAGGCGATGTGGCGGGCCGCCGAACTGGAGACGCTGGCCAAGATGGCCTATCTCGCGGGATGCGCGGGCGGCGCAGCGATCCTGCCCGACGACGAGATCGACCGCGTGATCGAACGCTTCAAGGACTACGGATTGAGCGCCGAGAAGCCCCGCAAACCCTGAGGCAAGCGGGGCGCGCAAAACTACCAGACGCCGGTGTTCTGCATCGAGACCCACGGCTCCGCTGGCGCCTTTGCGGGACCCTTCTGCAGCAGCTCGATGGAAATGTTATCGGGCGAGCGGACGAACGCCATATTGCCGTCGCGCGGTGGCCGGTTGATCGTCACGCCGGCCTTCATCAGCTTGTCGCAGGTCGCGTAGATGTCATCGACCTCGTAGGCGAGATGCCCGAAGTTGCGGCCGCCGTCGTATTTCTCCGGATCCCAGTTGTAGGTCAGCTCGATCAGCGGCGCGCGTTCCGCCTTGGCCTGTTCGATATCGTCGGGCGCCGAGAGGAACACCAGGGTGAAGCGGCCCTTCTCGTTGTCGATGCGCCGCACCTCG
>NZ_LMUU01000246.1:4084-23499 GCF_009765775.1 Beijerinckia sp. L45 | reverse complement strand
CATCCGCGAGCTGCGGGACGAACTGCCGGGTCAGGCGATCAGCGTCTGCGACGTGATGGACGAAGGCGCGCGCTTCACGGCGTCCGAGTTCGGCGTGCGCCGGATCCCCGTCGTCGAGCAACTCGACGCAGGCCTCGATGGGACCTTCGATCTCATCTACCTGCTCTCGGTCTATACGCATCTGCGCCGCGATCTGATCGAAGCCAACCTCAAGAAGGTGGCGGCGCTGGCGAAGCCCGGCGGCGTGGTCGTCTTCACCATCCACGGCACCCGGTCGGCGGCCAAGGCCGAGATCTACGACCAATACTGGCTCGACAAAGCCAAGCTTAACGCCGAACTCGCCCGTACCGGCTTCTACTACGAGCGCTATCCCTATTATTACGCGGACTACGGCCTGACCTGGTTCGAAGAGAGCCACGTCAAGGCGATGGTCGCGGCCATCGCGCCGGAGCTCGAATTCGTCGCCTATCATCCGACGCGGGTCGACGACCACCAGGACGTCTTCGTCTACCGCAGGCTGTAGATTACCCGCGCCCGCGATAGGGCGGCACGCCCTGGTCCGGCACCCATAATCCGGCGGGCGGGGCGCCGGTCTGCCAGAACACGTCAATCGGAATGCCGCCGCGCGGATACCAGTAGCCGCCGATGCGTAGCCAGCGCGGCGCCAGCAGCGCCACGAGATCGCGGCCGATGCGCACCGTGCAGTCCTCGTGGAAGGCGCCGTGGTTGCGGAACGAACCGAGGTAGAGTTTCAGCGACTTCGATTCGACCAGCCACGCGTCCGGCAGATAATCGATCACGACATGCGCGAAGTCGGGCTGCCCGGTGACCGGGCACAGCGAGGTGAATTCCGGCACGGTGAAGCGCGCGCAATAATCGGTGTCGACGTGGGGGTTGGCGACACGCTCGAGCCGCGCCTCTTCGGGCGAAGCGGGCAGGCCGGCATGGCGCCCGAGAACGCCGTTGTCTTCGATGATTTTGGACATGCGATCCTGTCTCACGCGGCGGGGCCGTGGGCAAGCGGGAGCTGCCGCCGTCGGTCAGCGCGCCGAGAGCGCCGTCGGCGCCTGCCATTTGGTCTGCAGCCGCGTCTGGATCGCCGCGATCCGCGCTTTTTGCGCGGCCCAAAAGTCGTTGCTCGACAGGCGGGCGCCGGGCAGCGGCGCCGCGAAGACGGGAAGATCGACCGCGGCGCGCGCGATGACCATCCAGGCCTCGTCGGGATTGGACCGCACGCGCGCCAGCCGGTCGCAATCGCTCGCCGACAGCGCGGTGAGCGCCGGGCCGCCGTCCGAACTGCGGTTCTTGCTGAAGGCGTCGCAATCGCTGTCGCCGGATCGCATCCAGGCCTGAGCCAGATAGCGCACGCGATAATGCACATTGGGGTCGGTATCGGCCAGATGCCAGCGATCGGCGAAGACGTTGTTCATCGAGGCGGTCCCGGCCCGGATTTCCATCGCGGGGGTCTCGCCAAAAAGATCGACGCGGGTCGGGTCGTAGATGCTCTCGATGCGCAGCAGCGCGTCGAGCAGGTCCGGCGCGAGGTCAGACGCCCTTTCCGTAGCGCCAAGCTGGCGCTCCGTCAGCGGCCGTGTCCAGCTTGGCGCCTGCGGTTGGAGCGGCTCGGTTCCGGTGATCATGGGATTTGCCGGCTCCGGCGTGATCTCGTCCCGATGGCGGTCGAGCGGCGTGAATTCGTCGTCCGACAGTGTCGGGGCGGCGCCGGTAATCGTGGCGCCCATGTCGGCACGCGCCGGCCGCTGCGCGGCAGCGAGCATCGCGAAAGCAATCAATCCAACAAAAAAACGCATGGCCTTCGCTTTTTGCACCCGAAGCGCGTCCGCCGCATAGAGGAAAAGCGTAAAGGCGCATGGCGGCGGCATGGCGGCAAGGCTGATTGCAAAAGCCGATTTTCTGCCGCTGCAAAAGAATTATTACCGATCCCGTCTGGACGCGCCGAAGTCGGCTTCCGGTTCGCCGCGCTTCGGCGTAGACAACGCGCAATCGCACCACCCTGAAGGATACCCCATGACGGCCATCGTCGACATCGTCGCCCGCGAAATTCTCGACAGCCGAGGCAACCCGACGATCGAAGTCGACGTCACGCTCGAAGACGGCTCGATGGGCCGCGCCGCCGTCCCGTCGGGCGCCTCGACCGGCGCCCACGAGGCCGTCGAACTGCGCGACGGCGACAAGAGCCGCTACCTCGGCAAGGGGGTCCACAAGGCTTGCGATAGCGTCAATCGCGACATCTTCGATGCCATCGGCGGCTTCGATGCGGAGGACCAGGTCCACATCGACGAGGTGATGATCGCGCTAGACGGCACGCCCAACAAGTCGCGCCTCGGCGCCAACGCCATTTTGGGCGTTTCGCTCGCGACCGCCAAAGCCGCGGCCGACGTCGTCGGCCTGCCGCTCTACCGCTACATCGGCGGCACCCAGACCCGCGTGCTGCCGCTGCCGATGATGAACATCATCAACGGCGGCGCTCACGCCGACAACCCCATCGATTTCCAGGAATTCATGATCCTGCCGATCGGCGCACCGACTTTCTCCGAGGCCGTGCGCTATGGCGCCGAGGTGTTTCATGCCCTGAAAAGCGCGCTGAAGAAGGCCGGCCACAACACCAACGTCGGCGACGAAGGCGGCTTCGCACCGAACCTGCCGTCGGCCGAGGCCGCGCTCGAGTTCTGCATGAAGGCCATCGAAGCGGCCGGATTCGAGCCCGGCGTCGACATTTCGCTCGGCCTCGACTGCGCGGTCACCGACTGGTTCAAGGACGGCGCCTACCACTACGAAGGCGAGGGCAAGGTGCGCTCGGTCGCCGAGCAGGTCGACTATCTCGAGAAACTCGTCGGATCGTTCCCGATCGTGTCGATCGAGGACGGGATGGCGGAGGACGATTGGGACGGCTGGAAGCTGCTCACCGATCGCATCGGCAAGAAATGCCAGATCGTCGGCGACGATCTGTTCGTCACCAACACGCTGCGCCTCGCCGACGGCATAAAGAAGGGCGTCGCCAATTCGATCCTGGTGAAAGTCAACCAGATCGGCACGCTGACCGAGACGATCGCGGCTGTCGATATGGCGCATCGCGCCGGCTACACCGCCGTGATGTCGCATCGCTCCGGCGAGACCGAGGATTCGACCATCGCCGACCTCGCGGTGGCGACGAACTGTGGGCAGATCAAGACCGGCTCGCTGTCGCGCTCCGACCGGATCGCCAAATACAACCAGCTCATCCGCATCGAGGAAGAGCTCGGCGCGCAGGCGATCTTCGCCGGCCGCAGCGCGCTCAAGGCGCTGGCTTAACGCCTGGTCATCCCGGGGCGCCGCAAGGCGAACCCGGGACCGGTGCGCATCGACGCCGCATGTCGTGCGCACGCTGATCGAGGAACACCAGTTCCGGACTCGGCTTCGCCGATCCGGAATGACGCACGGTTAATCGCCCGCTAACCACCCTCTGGCATCGTCACGCCATGGTCGTCCGGACGCGCCTTCGCGGCATTCTCTTCCCACTCATGTTGTACTGCGTTGCCGGCGGCATCGGCAGCTACTTCGTGTGGCATGCGATCAACGGCGAGCGTGGTCTGAAGACCAACGACGAATACGAGCGCAGCATCACCATGCTTCGCGGCGAGTACGCCGCTGTGCAGAGCGAGCGGGCGCAATGGCAGCACCGCATCGACCTGATGCGCGGTGAGACCATCGACCGCGACCTGCTCGAGGAAGAAGCCCGCGTGCTGCTCGACCGCGTCCACAAGAACGACCTCGTCGTTTTCCTCTCGCCGCGGCGGTAAGACAGCGCAGCCTGCACCTGGTCGACACGCATGAACATGGTTTGGTCATCCTGAGACCAAGCCGCAACAGGCGCTGATACAACGATATTGACGTGACGTCGTAATGTTCAGCGACAATTTATAAGGCAATGCAATCTCGATATTGGATGCTTGACCGAACTTATATTGAGATAGCGCTTATGTTAAAATGATCATTTGGTATTTCTTCTGTGTCACGGCGCCCGCTAGATAACGTTAGCGATACCGCCTCTTTGAGCTGACCGTTGATTACCAAGCTGTATCCCCCGTTAAGACGCGGCCTGAAATCATTCGATCTTCGCGTATCCCTCGAAAGACATGCGCGTTTCCATGCAATCCAGCCATGTCCTGAGGTTTGATGTCCGTCCCAAATGCTTCGTGCATAAGGCGATCAGCAGAGGGCGGGCGGCCTTCCGGATGGCTCGCTTTCGCGAGGCGCCTGAGCTACGTCTAGCCCTCGGAATGGCACCGCACCGTCGCGAAGGACTTTGGCATGACCTCAGGGCAATCGGCGGCTTCCAACACGGACAGCAACATCCAGACGCCCGACGTCGCGTCCTTCAGCAAGGAGCAGGAGCTCACGGCCTATCGCCGTATGCTGTTGATACGCCGCTTCGAGGAAAAGGCCGGCCAGATGTACGGCATGGGCCTGATCGGCGGATTCTGCCATCTCTACATCGGCCAGGAAGCCGTGGTGACCGGCCTGATGATGGGCGCCAAGGAAGGCGACCAAACGATTACCGCCTATCGCGATCACGGCCACATGCTGGCCTGTGGCCTCGACCCCAAGGGCGTCATGGCCGAGCTGACCGGACGCGCCAGCGGCCTTTCCAAAGGGAAGGGCGGCTCTATGCACATGTTCTCCAAGGAGAAGTTCTTCTATGGCGGCCACGGCATCGTCGGCGCCCAGGTGCCGCTCGGCACCGGCCTCGCCTTCGCCAACCGCTACCGCGGCAACGACAACGTCTCCTTCGTCTACTTCGGCGACGGCGCCTCCAACCAGGGCCAGGTCTACGAGGCCTTCAACATGGCCGAGCTGTGGAAGCTGCCGGTGATCTATGTCATCGAGAACAATCGCTATGCGATGGGCACCTCGATCACCCGCTCTTCGGCGATGGTCGATCTCTCCAAGCGCGGCGCCTCGTTCAATATTCCCGGCATCCAGGTCGACGGCATGGACGTCCGTGCGGTGAAGGCGGCCGGCGATCTCGCGATCGAGTGGTGCCGCACCGGCAACGGCCCGATGATCCTGGAAATGCAGACCTACCGCTACCGCGGCCACTCGATGTCGGATCCCGCAAAGTATCGCACCAAGGACGAGGTGCAGAAGATGCGCGACGATCACGATCCCATCGAACAGGTGAAGCAGCGGCTGCTGAAGAGCGGCGACGCCAGCGAGGACGAGCTCAAAAAGATCGACGCGGAGATCCGCGCGATCGTCGCGGAATCGGCCGACTTCGCGACCAATGCGCCGGAGCCGGACCCCTCCGAGCTGTGGACCGACATCCTTCATTAATCGCGCGTTAACCTGATGTAACTTCTGCGGTTTCCTGTCTTATCCCTTCTGTTAGCGGCGTTCTTGATCGTCATTGGCTGAGACCACTTCAGCCCGGACGCGAAGGCTCTAGAGGCACCATTCATGGCCACCAACATTTTGATGCCCGCGCTGTCCCCCACAATGGAGGAAGGCAAGCTCTCGAAGTGGTTGAAAAAGGAAGGCGACAGCGTCAAGTCCGGTGACGTCATCGCCGAGATCGAGACCGACAAGGCGACGATGGAAGTCGAGGCCGTCGACGAGGGCACGCTGGCGAAAATTCTCGTGGCCGACGGCACCGAGAACGTGAAGGTCAACACCCCGATCGCGATCATCACCGCCGAGGGCGAAGACGCTTCGGCGACACCCGCCGTCGCCCCCTCGACCACGGCCGACACCAAGCCGGGCACCGGCGCCGGAGCATCCCTGGAGTCGAAAGGTGGCGAGAAGCCGGCCTCGACCGCCAAGACCGAATCCGACGCGCCGCTTCCGGTGGCGGCCGCATCCGCCGGCGCGCCCGAAGTGCCGGAAGGCACCAAGATGATCCCCACCACCGTCCGCGAAGCGTTGCGCGACGCGATGGCAGAAGAGATGCGTCGCGACGACTCCGTCTTTGTGATGGGCGAAGAGGTCGCGGAGTATCAGGGCGCCTACAAGATCACGCAGGGCCTGCTGCAGGAGTTCGGTGACCGCCGCGTCGTCGACACCCCGATCACCGAGCACGGCTTTGCCGGCATCGGCGTCGGCGCCGCGATGGCCGGCCTCAAGCCGATCATCGAGTTCATGACCTTCAATTTCGCCATGCAGGCGATGGATCAGATCATCAACTCCGCCGCCAAGACCCTCTACATGTCGGGCGGCCAGATGGGCGCGCCGATCGTGTTCCGCGGCCCCAACGGGGCGGCGGCCCGGGTCGGGGCTCAGCACAGCCAGGACTATTCGGCGTGGTATTCGAGCGTCCCCGGCCTGAAGGTCGTGGCGCCTTATACGGCCGCCGATGCCAAGGGTCTGCTGAAGAGCGCGATCCGCGATCCGAATCCGGTCATCTTCCTCGAGAATGAAATCCTCTACGGTCAGACGTTCGACGTCCCCGACCTCGAGGATTTTACCGTCCCGATCGGCAAGGCGCGCATCGCGCGCGCCGGCACCGACGTGACGATCGTGTCCTTTTCCATCGGCATGACCTATGCGCTGAAGGCCGCCGAAATCCTCAAGGACGAGGGCATCGAGGCCGAGGTCATCGATCTGCGCACGCTGCGCCCGATGGATACGGAGACGATCCTCGCTTCGGTGAAGAAAACCGGCCGCTGCGTCACCGTCGAGGAAGGCTGGGCGCAGTCCGGTATCGGCGCCGAAATTCTGGCGCGCGTGGTCGAAGGCGCCTTCGACTATCTCGATGCGCCGGTCATGCGGGTCAGCGGCAAGGACGTGCCGATGCCCTACGCCGCCAACCTGGAAAAACTGGCGCTGCCGACCGTCGACGACGTGGTTCAGGCGGCGAAGGCGGTCTGCTACAAGTAGCGGTGGTTTCGGAGACGTGACGCCATGGCGGAAGCGACCAACGATTTCATTGTCGAGATGCTGCGGAAGATCCAGACGGACCTTTCGGACGTCAAGGTGGACGTCCGCGAGGTGAAGACGCGCATCGGTTCGCTCGAGACGCAATTCGCGCATCAGCAGACGCAGATTGCCCACGTGCAGGTCCAACTCGCCGAACTATCCGTGCGCATGGATCGGCGCGACGAAAAGATGGATCGCATCATGCGGCGTCTTGATCTGATTGAACCCTCCCATTCGTGATTGCCCGAGAGGCTTAGCCTTCCATGCCCATCGACATCCTGATGCCCGCGCTCTCGCCCACGATGGAAAAGGGCAACCTCGCCAAGTGGCTGAAGAAGGAAGGCGACGTCATCAAGTCCGGTGACATCCTTGCCGAGATCGAGACCGACAAGGCGACGATGGAAGTCGAGGCCGTCGACGAGGGCGTGCTGGCGAAAATCGTCGTGCCGGATGGATCGAGCGACGTGCCGGTCAACCAGGTGATCGGCATCATCGCGCAGGAGGGCGAGGACGCCTCCGCGGTGTCGGCGCCAAAGACCGCCCCAACCAAGGCGCCCGAGCCGGCGAAAGCCGACGCGATGGTGCTGCGCGAAGAGCGTCCAGGTTCGACGCCGGGTGCGCCGGTGCAGCCGGCCGCAGCCAAGGCGAACGGTGGTTCAGGCGCCCGCGTGTTCGCCTCGCCGCTGGCCCGGCGGATCGCCAAGCAGGCCGGCCTCGACGTCGCGCTCATCAAGGGCTCGGGCCCGCATGGTCGCGTCGTCGAGCGCGATGTCCGCGAGGCCGAAAAGGCCGGACCGCAGACCAGGCCCGCTTCTGCGCCGTCGCCGAGCGCCGCGCCTGCTGCAGCTTCTGCGCCGAAGGCCGCGAGCATGTCCGACGAGACGATCAAGAAATTCTTCGAGCCCGGCACCTACGAAGAAGTGCCGCATGACGGGATGCGCAAGACCATCGCGCGCCGCCTGGTCGAGGCCAAGCAGACGATCCCGCATTTCTATCTCAGCGTCGATTGCGAACTCGACGCGCTGCTGGCGCTGCGCGAGCAGATCAACAAGAGCGCGCCTCTGACCAAAGAGGGCAAGCCGTCCTTCAAAGTCTCGGTCAACGACTTCATCATCAAGGGCTTGGCCCTGGCGCTGCAGCGGGTGCCGGACGCCAACGCCACCTGGACCGAAGGCGCGATGCTGAAGCACCGCCATTCCGACGTCGGCGTCGCCGTCTCCATTCCCGGTGGCCTGATCACGCCCGTCGTGCGCAAGGCCGAACAGAAGACGCTGTCCGCCATCTCCAACGAGATGAAGGATTATGCCGCGCGCGCCAAGGCCCGAAAACTCAAGCCGGAGGAGTACCAGGGTGGCACCTCCGCCGTGTCCAACCTCGGCATGTTCGGCATCAAGAATTTTTCCGCCGTGATCAACCCGCCCCACGCCACGATCCTGGCCGTCGGCGTCGGTGAAAAACGCGTGGTGGTGAAGGACGGCGCCCCGGCGGTCGCGACCGTGATGAGCGTGACGCTGTCCACCGACCACCGCGCCGTGGATGGTGCATTGGGGGCCGAGCTGATCTCCGCTTTCAAGGCGCTGATCGAGGCGCCGATGGGGATGCTGGTTTAATCGCGCGAGCTTGCGTCTCGAATGAGGCAGGTTAGACCCCCACCCCTAACCCCTCCCCACAAGGGGAAGGGGAAATCCGCCGGCTTGTTTGGCGTCCTATCTTTAAGTGGCGGAGAGTATGCCGCGGAGCGGCCCCCTCCCCCTTGTGAGGAGGGGACAGGGGTGGGGGTTCTCGATGAAGTTCTCAATCCGAGGCAAGTCCCGGCATCTCAGGTCAAGCACGCCAAATCCATGCGGCTGGCCATGACCGAGCCTGAATGCAAGCTTTGGAAAGCGATGCGTCGCCGGATGCCTCTCGAAGGCACCCATTTCAGGCGTCAGGTGCCGATTGGCCCTTACATCGTCGACTTCTGCTGCCTTTCCGCAAAGCTCATCGTCGAAGTCGACGGCAATCAGCATGGTACCGAGGATGCGCAAAGGCGCGACGCTATCAGAACCAACGCGCTGGAGGCCCAAGGCTTCCGCGTCCTCCGCTTCTCCAACGCCGCCATCTACACCGAACTGACATCCGTTCTCGACACCATAGCGGCAGCGATGCCGCCCTTTCCCAATCCTGCCCGTTGCCCGGACCAGGCGGAGACCCAATCCTATGGCTGAATCCTACGATCTCATCGTCATCGGCGGCGGACCGGGCGGCTACGTCGCGGCGATCCGCGCGGCGCAGCTTGGGCTGAAGACGGCAGTGGTGGAGCGCGAGCATCTCGGCGGCATCTGCCTCAACTGGGGCTGTATCCCGACCAAGGCGCTGCTGCGCTCGGCCGAGATCTTTCATTACCTCCAGCATCCGAAAGACTATGGTCTGACGGTCGAGGGCAAGGTCGGCTTCGACCCCGCCGCCGTGGTTGCGCGCTCGCGTGGCGTGTCGCAGCAGCTCACGTCGGGCGTCGCCTTCCTGCTCAAGAAGAACAAGGTCGACGTCATCTGGGGCGAAGCCACCATACCCAAGGCCGGCGAGGTCGTCGTCAGCAAGCCGAAGAAGGCGGCGGTGCAGCCGCAGAACCCGCCGCCGAAGGGCACGCTGGGCGAGGGCACGTACAAGGCCAAGCACATCATCATCGCCACCGGCGCGCGGCCCCGCGTGCTGCCGGGCATCGAGCCGGACCAAAAGCTGATCTGGACCTATTTTGAGGCCATGGTCCCGAAGGTGTTTCCGAAGTCGCTCATCGTGATGGGCTCGGGGGCCATCGGCATCGAGTTCGCTTCGTTCTACCGCACCATGGGCACCGAGGTGACGGTGGTCGAGGTCCTGCCGCAGATTCTGCCCGTCGAGGACGCCGAGATCGCGGCGCTGGCGCGCAAGCGTTTCGAGAAACAGGGCATCGCCATCCTGACCTCGACCAAGGTCACCAAGGTCGTGAAGGGGGTCGACGACGTCACCGCGACGCTCGAAGACGACAAGGGCAAGACGCAGGTCTTGAAAGCCGAGCGGATGATTTCCGCCGTCGGCGTGGTCGGCAACATCGAGAACATCGGGCTCGACAAGCTCGGCGTGACGCTCGAGCGCGGTCTGATCAAGATCGATGGCTTCGGCCGTACCAACGTCCCCGGGATCTACGCCATCGGCGACGTCGCCGGGCCGCCGATGCTGGCCCACAAGGCCGAGCACGAGGGGGTGATCTGCGTCGAGACCATCGCCGGCCAGCACACCCATCCGATGGACAAGAGCATGATTCCCGGCTGCACCTATTGCCAGCCGCAGGTCGCCTCCGTGGGCATGACCGAGGCCAAGGCGAAAGAAGCCGGCTACGAGCTGAAGGTCGGGCGCTTCCCCTTCATCGGCAACGGAAAGGCGATTGCCCTCGGCGAGCCGGACGGTCTGGTGAAAACCGTGTTCGACGCCAAGACGGGCAAACTGCTCGGCGCGCACATGGTTGGCGCCGAAGTGACCGAACTGATCCAGGGCTACGTCGTCGCGATGAACTGCGAGACGACGGAAGAGGAACTGATGCACACGATCTTCCCGCATCCGACGCTGTCGGAAATGATGCACGAGAGCGTGCTGGATGCGTATGGGCGGGTGATCCACAAGTAGGGGTTCGATGCAATACTGGGTCGCGCTCTCCGAGATTTTCCGCAACGTCGGTCTCGTGATTGGCGGCGCCGTCGGTATTTATCTGGCGTGGCAACGTGTGATTGCGTCGAACAATCAGGCCGAGGCGCAAATGCGCCAAGCCGAGTTATCGCGGCAAAGTCACGTGACCGAGTTATTTAATCGAGCTGTCGGTCAGCTAAAAGATGAGCGACTTGAGGTGCGGCTCGGCGCGATCTTGACACTTGGTCAAGTTTGTAAAGACTTTCAAGATCTGTCAGATCCTGTGCTTACGCTCCTGAGTACCTATCTACGGGAAGGAAACGTGGACTACGGTAAGGTAGAGCCGCCGGTCGATGTCGCCGAAATCGTAAGGATCATCGCGCTGAGGTCGCAGCGAGTGGTGGAGGCTAAGGACGATGAGTAATTCGGACACCATAGTGCGCGCTTCCTCTAAAATCGATTTGAGCCGGACCTTCATTCGGCGGACAGATTTTAGCGGCGCCAATCTGGGCGGTGCGAATTTAAGCCACGCGGATTGCGAGAACGCGATCTTTCGTCGAGTGAATTTCAAGGATGCGGTTCTGGATGGAACGAACTTAAAGGGCGCGGACCTGACTGACGCGCAGAACCTGACACGCCTTCAAATCGAGAAAGCAATTACGGACGTGACGACAATATTGCCCGTTTATTTGCGCAGCTAGGCCAATTTGTGATGTCCGATGCAACTGACCTTCTAGAAACCGACGCGCTCGCGACGCCGCTCCGCCATCCCGAAAAAGCTCACCGTCCCGATCAGCCAGTGGCCAAAAAGCCCGACTGGATTCGGGTGCGCGCGCCGGGTTCGCCGCAATTCAACGCGACCCAGGAGATCGTCAAGCAACACGGGCTCGTCACCGTTTGCCAGGAGGCGGGCTGCCCCAACATCGGCGAGTGCTGGTCGAAGCGCCACGCCACTTTCATGATCATGGGCGACACGTGCACGCGGGCCTGCGCCTTCTGCAACGTCAAGACCGGCATGCCGCGCGCGCTCAATGCCGCGGAGCCCGCCCGCATCGCTGACGCGGTGGCGAAGCTTGGACTCAACCATGTGGTCATCACCTCGGTCGACCGTGACGATCTCGCCGACGGGGGCGCCGCGCATTTCGCCGACGTCATCCGCACGACGCGCGCCAGAAGCCCGAACACCACGATCGAAGTCCTCACACCGGATTTCCTGCGTAAGCCGGGTGCTTTGGAACTCGTGGTGGAAGCAAGGCCCGACGTGTTCAACCACAACCTCGAAACCGTGCCGTCCAAATACCTGACGGTGCGGCCCGGCGCGCGCTATTTCCATTCGGTGCGGCTGCTGCAGCGGGTCAAGGAACTCGATCCGTCCATTTTCACCAAGTCCGGCATTATGGTCGGCCTCGGCGAGGAGTGGCACGAGATCCTGCAGCTGATGGACGATCTGCGCAGTGCCGACGTCGACTTTTTGACCGTCGGCCAGTATCTGCAGCCGACCAAAAAGCATCATGCCGTCATCCGCTTCATGCCGCCGGACGAGTTCAAGTCGCTCGAAAACCTCGCGCTGTCGAAGGGGTTTCTGGTGGTTTCTGCTTCGCCGCTGACGCGCTCGTCGCATCATGCCGGCGAAGATTTCGCGCGGCTCAAGCAGGCGCGGATCGACGCGCGCGGCGTCTGATGGGCACCCCGATGAACGAACGCGGGATTGCGCGGTTTTGCCTCTTTCGCCCGCAGCCGCGCGTGGCTTAAGAGAGCCGATGCCATCGTTCGAGACGTCGCGCCGCGTCCACCACACCGCCGCACAAATGTTCGCCCTCGTCGCCGACATCGAGGCCTATCCGCAGTTCCTGCCGCTGTGCAAGGCGCTCAAGGTCACGCGTCGCAGCGCGGAGGGCGAGACGGAGACGCTCGTGGCCGACATGGAGGTCGGCTACAAAGCGATCCGCGAGACCTTTACCAGTAAGGTGGTCTGCGAGCGCCCGCTGCTCAAGATCCTGGTCAACTACATCGACGGGCCGTTCAAGCACCTGGAAAATACCTGGCGATTCCGCGACGTCGAAGGGCAGGGCAGCCAGGTCGAGTTCCACATCACCTACGAGTTCAAGAGCCGGATGCTGAGCCTGCTCGTCGGCGGCATGTTCGACGCCGCCTTCCGCAAGTTCGCCGAAGCTTTCGAGCGCCGCGCCGACCAGGTGTACGGGCGCTCCTAACGCTGCGTTGCACTCCGTCTGGCGCCGTGCGCATAAAGCGCGCGGTTCAGCGCGGCAGGGTCATGTTCAAAAAAATCCTCATTGCCAATCGAGGCGAGATCGCCTGCCGCATCATCAAGACGGCGCGACGCATGGGGATCGCGACCGTCGCCGTCTATTCCGAGGCCGACCGCGACGCGCTGCACGTCGCCATGGCGGACGAAGCGGTCTGCATCGGCCCACCGCCCGCGGCCCAATCCTATCTCGACATCGCGCGAATCGTGGCCGCCTGCCGCGAGACCGGCGCGGAAGCCGTCCATCCCGGCTACGGGTTTCTGTCCGAGCGGGCGGCTTTTGCCACCGCGCTGCAAGCAGCCGGCATCGTCTTCATCGGGCCCAATCCCGCTGCCATCGATGCGATGGGCGACAAGATCGAATCGAAGAAACTCGCCAGCGCGGCCGGCGTCTCGACGGTGCCCGGTCACCTCGGCATCATCAAGGACCCTGACGAGGCGGTGCGGATCGCCGACGCCATCGGCTATCCCGTGATGATCAAGGCGTCGGCCGGCGGCGGCGGGAAGGGCATGCGCATCGCTCACGCACGTGACGAGGTGGCGGAGGGCTTTGCCCGCGCGACGTCTGAGGCCAAAAGTTCGTTCGGCGACGACCGCGTCTTCATCGAAAAGTTCATCGAGGATTCGCGCCACATCGAGATCCAGGTGCTTGGCGACAAGCACGGTAACGTTATCTACCTGCACGAGCGCGAATGCTCGATCCAGCGCCGCAATCAGAAGGTCGTGGAAGAAGCGCCGTCGCCATTGCTCGACCCGGAGACGCGCCGGCGCATGGGCGAGCAGGCCGTGGCCCTCGCGAAAGCCGTTGGCTATGATTCCGCCGGCACCGTCGAGTTCGTCGCCGGGCAGGACAAAAGCTTCTATTTTCTTGAAATGAACACCCGGCTGCAGGTCGAGCATCCGGTGACAGAGATGATCACCGGCATCGATCTCGTGGAGGCGATGATCTGCGTTGCAGCCGGCGATCCGCTCGACATCCGCCAGGACCAAGTGCGGCTCAACGGCTGGGCCGTCGAGACCCGCATCTATGCCGAGGACCCGGCCCGGGAGTTCCTGCCGTCGACGGGGCGCCTCACAACCTACCAGCCGCCGGAGGAAGGCGCGTTCGGCGCGGCGACGGTGCGGGTCGACAGCGGGGTCATCGAAGGCGGCGAGATTTCCATTTATTACGATCCGATGATCGCCAAGCTGGTGACCCATGCACCGACCCGTGCGGAAGCCATCGCGATGCAGGCACATGCCTTGGATTCCTTCGCAATTGAAGGCATACGCCATAATATCCCGTTTCTCTCCTCTCTGATGAATACCGAGCGATGGCGCAAAGGGCGTTTGTCGACGCGGTTCATCGCGGAAGAATATGGCGCGGCCTATGCGCCGCGTGCGCCGGAGGATGCCGTGGCGCGGACCTTCGTCGCGGCGGCGCTCGCGATCGATCACACGCTGGCCGGTCGCCGTGCGGCCTTGTCTGGCCGCATCCGCCCCGAACTTCCGGCCGCTGCCAATCGGAGCCGCAGCGTGATCCTCGGCAAGACGCGGTTCGACACCAAAGTCACGGCAGGCGACGACGGGCTCGCCATCGTCTTTCCCGATGTGGCCAAACCCGTCCGCGTCGAGAGCGGTTGGATCCCTTCGCAAAAAGTGTGGACCGGGCGGGTCGACGGGATGGCGATTGCAATCGGCGCCCGCGCGATCCACAACGGATTCGTCCTCTCGCATGGCGGTTTTTCGGCCTCGGTGCGCGTGCTCTCGCCGCGCCACGCCGATCTTTCGGCGTTGATGCTGGAGCGGGCCGAAGCCGACACGTCCAAGGCTCTGCTCTGCCCGATGCCGGGTCTGATTAAATTCATCAACGTCAAAGTCGGGCAGGCGGTGAAGGCCGGCGAGGCGCTCTGCCTCGTCGAGGCGATGAAGATGGAAAACGTCCTGAAGGCCGAACGCGATGTGACCATCGAGACGATCGACGCGAAGGAGGGCGACTCGCTCGCCGTCGACGCGCCGATCATGACCTTCGCGTAGCGATCATGCCGCTGTATTTCGCCTATGGCTCCAATATGGATGAGGCGGCGTTGCGCACGCGCTGCCCCAAGGCGCGGAGGCTCGGTCTGGCACGGTTGGCCCGGCATCGCTTCGTGTTGATGGCCAACGGTTTTGCCTCGGTGCGGCGCGATCCCGGCTCCGACGTCCATGGCGTGCTGTTCGATCTGGCGCTCTCCGACATCCGCCCGCTCGACCGTTACGAGGAGATGGGCAACGGGCTCTACACCAAAGCGATCCAGCCGGTGGTCCGCCAAGGCGGGGCGGCGGTGCAGGCGTTGATCTACATCGGAACCGACGCGAACGCCGGATCGGCAGCGCCTGCCGCTTACATGGATGGTGTCGTTGTGGCGGCGAAAACGATCGGGCTTCCCGCCGCCTACGTCGCGATGCTCGAACAGCTTGCCGGCCGGAGCGGCCAACGTGCGCCAGGACCGCGCTTTGCGAGGCCGCTGATATGACGATCCACGCCAAGGCGACCATCGTCAGCGACCTCGCAGGCTTGCGCGCGCGTGTCGCCGCCTGGCACGCGCAGGGCGAGAGCGTGGCGCTGGTGCCGACCATGGGGGCGTTGCACGACGGCCACATGGAGCTCGCCCGCGAGGGCAAGCGCCGCGCCGACCGCGTCGTGCTCACCATCTTCGTCAACCCGACCCAGTTCGCCCCCAACGAGGATTTTACGACCTATCCCCGCAGCCTCGAAGCTGACTGCGCGCGCTTCGATGCCGTCGGCGGCGACCTCGTCTATGCGCCGGAGACCAGCCAGATCTATCCCTCTGGATTTGCCACGACGATCAGCGTAGCGGGCCCGGCGATCGTCGGGCTCGAAGACCGCTTCCGACCGACGCATTTCGCTGGCGTCGCGACGATTGTCGCCAAGCTGCTGATCCAGGCGCAGCCCGATGTCGCGCTGTTCGGCGAGAAGGATTTTCAGCAGCTCTGCGTCATCTGGCAGATGGCGGGCGATCTCGACCTTCCGGTGACGATCGTCGGCGTGCCGGTGGTGCGCGACCGCGACGGGCTCGCGCTGTCGTCGCGCAACGTCTACCTTGATGCCGGCGAGCGCGCGGTGGCGCCGCTGCTCTATGCGACGCTCACGCGCTGCGCCGCAGCCATAATCGAGACCGGCGCGATCGAACCAAATCTCGAGGCGGCGCGCGCGGCCCTGACGAGCGCCGGCTTCGTCATCGACTATCTCGAAGCCCGCCATACCGAGACCTTACTACCGCTTGAAGATGCCATGAAATCAGGGCGAATCCTTGTGGCGGCGCGCCTCGGTCGGACGCGGCTGATCGACAACGTCGCCATCATAGGGATGGATGGGGAACTCTCATGAGCGGCAACGAGCGGGCTTTGGTGGTGCGTGTCACCGGCCGGGTACAGGGCGTCGGCTATCGCGCCTGGACGCAGAGCGAGGCGAGCCGGCTCGGCGTTCACGGTTGGGTGGTCAACCGCGACGAGGGCCACGTCGACGCTGTCTTCGTCGGCCCCGGTGATCGCCTCGGCGAGTTGTTGGGCCTTTGTCGCGCCGGTCCGAACGCGGCAGCCGTCGACCATGTCGATGCGCGCTCGATCGATCGCTGTGCCGCGACCGAGCCGCCACTAGGGGCGCTGTCGTTCTAAATCTGGACGGTCGCTAAATCTGGACGGTCGGCCCGAATTCGCGCTCGAACGCATCGCGCAAGGCCGCATCGACGTCGTCCATCGTCACGACATGCCCGAGATCGGCGAGGCTCGTCACGCCGAACTGCGCGTCGGCGATGCCACAGGGCGTAATTGCAGCGTAATGCGCGAGGTCGGGCTTGACGTTTAGCGAGATGCCGTGAAACGATACCCAGCGTCGAACGCGGATGCCGATCGCGGCGATCTTGTCTTCCGCCGGCGAGCCGTCGAGGCCCGGCGCCTTGTCGCGCCGCGTCACCCAGACGCCGACGCGATCTTCCCGCCGCTCGCCGCGAATCGCGAAGGCGGCCAGCGTCTCGATGATCCAGCGTTCCAGAGCTGCGACATAGGCGCGGAGGTCCGGCGTGCGCCGCTTGAGGTCGAGCATCACATAGGCCACGCGCTGTCCGGGGCCGTGATAGGTGACCTGGCCGCCGCGGCCCGTTTCGAAAATGGAAAAAGCGCTGTTGGCGCCGTCGCCGGCTTTCGTCGCCGTGCCTGCGGTATAGAGCGGCGGATGTTCGAGCAGCCAGACCTGCTCGGAGGCCTCACCCCGCGCGATGGCCTCGACACGCGCTTCCATCGCCGCGACTGCCTCGGGGTACGGCACGAGACCATCGGCGATGCGCCATTCCACAGGAGCGGCGTCGGCAGAGGGCAGCATGGAGGAAACGAGCGTATCGCGGGTCAGCATGGCACTTCTTGTGGTGGCAGAAGACGATCCTAGACGATTGCCGGCTGCTTTGTCTTATCCGCGCTTGCTTGCGTCAGATCCATTTGTTAGACGACCACCTCGACGCGGCTGGCTTATCCCTCTTGCCCCGCGTCTTGCGGCCATGGCGGAATTGGTAGACGCGCTAGCTTGAGGTGCTAGTCCTGCAAGGGGTGGAGGTTCGAGTCCTCTTGGCCGCACCAGCCTTTCCTGGAGCTATGCTCTGACGTGAACGCCCCCTTATGGGGGCGTTTCGCGTTTCGGCAGGGTGTCCGGGGCAGTGGCGGCATGCCGCGCCGCAGGCGCATCCGAATCGCCGGGGCGATGCGCCTTCGCGTCCTCAGCGTGAAACACCTGATTGATGATGCGGTCGGTCTCGGACGACCAGCCAGCGGGTGCGGCGCGCGTCTGGGCGGTTCCGTCGCCCGGCACCAGCGCAACGATTCGATAGCCGTTCGCTTTCAGGGCGCGGAGAAACGCCGGCATCATCCGCGCCGTCGATGATTTGGTGTCGTGGAACAGCACGATGCCGCCCTTCGTTTTTTGAAGACGTCCCATCACCAGCGCCAATTCTGTGGCAGGCGTCATCATCTGCCAATCCGACGCCCAGAGGTCGGCGCCGAACACCGCGATGTTGCGGCTGGCGAGCCAGCGGTCCACCTCCGGCGTGTCGGCGAATCCGGGAAACCGGAAAAACGGCACGCGTGGGCCTGCACCCGCCGCACCATAAGCCGCGAGGTCGTCGGCCCTAAAACCTTGGTCGATGTCGGCTTCGGCGGCAGCGGTACTCATCCGCCGCAAGGTGATAGCCGGGTGCGAAAACGTGTGATGGCCGACGGCATGACCGTCGGCGATCTCGCGCTGCACGAGTTTCGGCAGATCCTGCGCATGGCGTCCGATGAGGAAGAAGGTCGCCTTGACGCACTCGTGGCTCAGGGCGTCGAGGACCATTGGCGTGGTCTTGGCGTTCGGCCCGTCATCGAAGGTTAGCGCGACCTCGTGGTCGCGCAGCGGCAGCGTCTGCGGATAGGTTTTGAGCCCGACTTCCAATCCCCCGCGGGGGCCGACCGACAGGGTACGGCTGGTACCCAGCGCATCGGCGCCGCATACGGGTTGATGGCCCTCCGCAGCCCAAGAGGGCGACAGGCCCATTGCAAGGAAAAACGCGAGAAACGGCGTCTGAGTGCGCAAGGGCGTCCTTGTTTGTTTGCCATGGTGGGAGGGCCACCGTAAGACCGCTCCAGCCCTTCGAGCCGAGACCACCATGAGCCACGTTGATGAACGGCCCGAAAACGAAGCACGCCGCGATGCGTTGCCTGCCGACGTGACGTACGTCGCTGTGCCGATGCACGACGAGGACGGCAACCTTCTCGATTCGTTCGTCGCCATCGTCGAAACCGCGGTCAATGATCGCGACGCGGACCGGTTGCGCGAGCTTGCCGGCGATATCCACGAATCCGATCTCGGGGCGCTCATCGAGGCGCTGCCCTCGGAGCTGCGCGCCGAGCTCATCTCGATCATGGGCCGCGACTTCGATTTTACCGCGCTGACCGAGGTCGACGACAACATCCGCGAGGACATCCTCGAAGAGCTGCCGAATTCCGCCGTTGCGCTCTATGTCCAGGATCTCGAGAGCGACGATGCCGTCGCGCTACTGGAAGATCTCGACAAGGAGGATCAGGACGAGATCCTCGACGCGATGCCGGCGATCGACCGCGCCGCCCTGCAGCGCTCGCTGGATTTTCCAGACAATTCCGCCGGGCGTCTGATGCAGACGACGCTGGTGACCGTGCCGCCGTTCTGGACCGCGGGGCAGGCGATCGACACGATGCGCGATGCCGACGAAGAAACGCTGCCCGACGAATTCTACGAGATTTTTATCGTCGATCCTGCGCATCGCTTGCTCGGCAATGTCTTTCTCGACGCTTTGATGCGGGCGAGGCCCGACCGCAAGCTCGGCGATTTCATGCGCACCGATCGCCGCCGCGTGTCGGTGACCGACGACGCCGAGGAAGTCGCCGAGCTGTTCGAGCGCTACAATCTGGTGTCGGCGCCTGTGGTCGACGAGGCCGACCGGCTCGTCGGCGTGATCACCATCGACGACGTCGTCGACGTCATCCGTGCGGAAGCGGATCAGGAGATCAAGAACCTCGGCGGCGTGTCGGCCTCGGAAACGCTGTCCGACAA
>NZ_LMUU01000246.1:2903-4009 GCF_009765775.1 Beijerinckia sp. L45 | reverse complement strand
GGCGGTGCTGGCGCCGATCGTCGCCAGCCAGGGCGGCAACGGTGCGACGCAGACGATGACGGTGGTGATCCGCGCGCTCGCGACCCACGAGCTGTCGCGCAACAATGCCATGCGGGTCATCGGCCGCGAACTCTTCGTCGGCGCGCTCAACGGCATCGCCTTCGGCGTGCTGACCGGCATCGGTGCAAGCCTGTGGTTCGGCATGGGTGGCATCGGCGTGGTCATTGCCGGCGCGATGCTCACCAACCTCATCGCCGGGGCGCTCGGCGGCATTCTGGTGCCGCTGGTGCTCGAAAAATTCGACATCGACCCGGCGGTGTCGGCGAGTGCCTTCGTCACCACGGTGACGGACGTGGTCGGCTATTCCTCGTTCCTCGGCTTCGCGACGCTGTGGTTCAGCCTGGCATGACCGCGCAAAGTCTGACCGCCAAGGACGTCATCGCCCGGCTCGGACTCAAGGCGCATCCCGAAGGCGGCTGGTATCGCGAGACCTTTCGCGATCCGCGCGAGGTTGACGGCCGCTCGGTCTCGACCGCGATCTACTATCTGCTCGACGTCGGCGAAGTGTCGGATTGGCACCGCGTCGATGCGACCGAAATCTGGCACTGGCACGCCGGCGCGCCGATGGTCATCACGGTGAGCCCCAACGGCCACGATGCGTCCGCGCACCATCTCGGCCCGGCGCTGGACCAGGGTCAGCTGCCGCAGCTTGTCGTGTTGCCCGGCCACTGGCAGACGGCCACAAGCCTCGGTGCCTGGACGCTGGTCGGCTGCACGGTGGCGCCGGGGTTTGCGTTTTCGGGGTTCGAGATGGCGCCAGTAGGCTGGCGGCCGACGCCGCGGGGTTGACCCATCCCTTCTCCCACTTGTGGGAGAAGGTGGCCTCGCGAAGCGAGGTCGGATGAGGGTGGTGAAGTTGGCCATGGATGATGCAGAGCCGCCCTGCAATTGGGTCCTGATCGGTACCGCCCTCATCCGACCCTTGCTCACGCAAGGGCCACCTTCTCCCGCGAGCGGGAGAAGGAGCGCGTCGCTTAGTTCGGGTTTTCCAGACTGAGCGTCTCAGACCCCTCGTCATAGGCGAACAGCTCGCCGTAGCGGCCCCA
>NZ_LMUU01000246.1:0-2823 GCF_009765775.1 Beijerinckia sp. L45 | reverse complement strand
CGCTCGTCCAGGACCATCTTGATCCGCGCCGCCAGCGGCACGTAGGCGAGCAGATGGTCGCCGAACAGTTTTTTACGCGCGTCGGTTTCCATGTCGGCGAAGCGGGTACCGGCCGCCGTCAGCGCGATTGCGCCGTCGGCGATCTCGGCGAGGCGCAGCAGCTGCAGCGTTTCGGCGATGGGGAAAAGATCGTCGATCTCCATCGCCAGGCTGTCAGCCAGCTCCGGCAGCGGCGCCTTGCCGTTGTAGGGCGAGGCGTGGATTTCTTCGATCATGCCGGCGATGGTGTTGGTGGAGAGCCGCGGCAGCGCCATGCCGAGACCGAGCCCGGGGAAGGCACCGTCGCGCGGCGTCGCTTCGACGGCGCGCTTGGTCATCAGCGCATAGATCTTGTCGACGAGCTGGCGGAATTCCGGATCGAGACGATTGCGCGGATGCTGCAGTGTGACGCGGATCTCCGCTGCGATGCGGCCGGGGTTAGACGACAGCACGATGATGCGATCGCACATTAGCACCGCCTCTTCGATGTTGTGCGTCACCATCAGGATCGACTTGATCGGCATGCGGCCTTCGACCCAGAGGTCGAGCAGGTCGGTGCGCAGCGTCTCGGCGGTCAGCACGTCGAGCGCCGAAAACGGTTCGTCCATCAGCAGGATTTTCGGATTCACAACCAACGCGCGGGCAAAACCGACGCGCTGGCGCATGCCGCCGGACAGCTCTTTTGGAAACGCCGATTCGAAGCCGTCGAGGCCGATGAGATCGATCGCCGCAAGCGCCCGTTTGCGCGCCTCCGCCTCCGGCACCTTTCGCGCGCGCAGGCCGATCTCGACGTTGGCGAGAACGGTGAGCCAGGGGAACAGAGCGAAGCTCTGGAAGACCATCGCAAGTCCGTCGACCGGCCCGGTGACCGGCTTGTCGTCGTAGGTCACCTTGCCTTCGGCCGGGAACGTGAGGCCAGCGACGATGCGCAGCAGCGAGGATTTCCCGCAGCCAGAGCGCCCAAGCAGGCCGACGATCTCGCCGGCCGTCAGCTTGAGCGAGACATGGTCGAGGACGGGCGGGCCTTCTTCGCCCGAGCCGGTCTTATAGTGCTGGCTCACGTCGTCGACTTCGAGCAGTGGCTTTTCGCGTTCCTGCAGCATGGCAGCGATTCCTTAGGAGAGACGCAGGCGCTTTTCGGCGATGCCGAACAGCGGGCGCCAGAGGCAGCGATTGAAGAGAATCACGAAGACCGACATGACGGCGACGCCGAGCACGATTTTCGGGAAATTCCCGTCCTTGGTGGCGATGGCGATATAGGATCCGATGCCGTGGGCCGTGACGGTGTCGTCGCCCCATTTCACGTATTCCGCGACGATCGCCGCGTTCCAAGAGCCGCCCGAAGCGGTCAGCGCGCCAGTGACGTAGTAGGGGAAGATGCCGGGCAGCATGACCTTCTTCCACCAGTCCAGGCCGGTGATCTTGAAGCTTGTCGCGGCCTCGCGGAGATCGCTGGGAAACGCCTGCGCGCCGGCGATGACGTTGAACAGGATGTACCACTGCGTGCCGAAGACGATGAGGAAGCTCAGCCAGATGTCCGGGTTGAGCGCGAAATGTAGAACCAGCACGACGGCGACGGGAAAGATCACGTTCGCGGGAAAGGCCGCGAGAAACTGCGCCAGCGGCTGAACTCTCGAAGCGATGCGCGGGCGTAGACCGATCCACACGCCGACCGGGACCCAGAACAAGCTCGCCAAGATGATGAGGATGATCACACGCGCCATGGTCAGCAGCGTCAGCACGACCGTCGTGCCGAGCTCGCCCCACGACAGGTCGTGGCTGACGAATTTGACGATCTGCCAGAACGCATAGGCCGTGATCAGGCCGACGACGGCATAGAAGATCACGTCGACGAGGCGGCTCCGCGACTCGTCGACCGGCGCCGCTTCGGCCGATCGGCCGGGCAACTGCATGCGGAGCAGGGCGAACCGGTTGAACAGCTTTGCCGGCAGGGTGACGAGCGGGCGCAGCCAGCGCGTCCGGGTGAACACGTCCATGACCCAGGAGCGCTCCTGTTCCTGGCTGGCGATCAGCTCGACGCGGAAGCGCGCGGAAAAGGCGACCAGCGGGCGAAACAGCAGCTGGTCGTAGGCAAGGATGACGATCAGCACCATGACCACGGCGGCGAACACCGCGCCGATGTCCTTCTGGGTAATCGCCACATCGAGGTAGGAGCCGATACCCGGCAGCTTGATCGTGTTGTCGCCGACCGAGATCGCCTCCGACGCCACGACGAAGAACCAGCCGCCCGACATCGACATCATCGTGTTCCAGATCAGGCCGGGCATCGCGAACGGCGTCTCGAGCTGCCAGAATTTTTGCCACGGCGAGAGCTGGAAGCCGCGCGAGACCTCGACGAGATCGCCGGGCACGTTGCGCAGCGACTGGTAGAACGAGAAGGCCATGTTCCAGGCCTGGCTGGTGAAGATCGCGAAGACCGCCGCGCATTCCGCGCCGAGGATCGAGCCGGGAAAAAGGCCGAGGAAGAACGTTACGGTGAAGGAGAGGAAGCCGAGGATCGGCACCGACTGCAGCACGTCGAGCAGCGGAATCAGCACCTTCTCGGCGCGCCGGCTCTTCGCCGCGAGGGTCGCATAGGTGAAGGTGAAGACCAACGAGGCGAGGATCGCGGCGAACATCCGCAGCGTGGTGCGCAGCGCGTAATAGGGCAGGTACCAGACATCGAGCGAGATCGCCGTAGCTTGCGGCGCATCGATCTTCTGGGTGACGTCATGGCCGACACTGACTGCCGCGGCGAAGGCGCCCAAAATCAGGACCAGCGCG
>NZ_LMUU01000245.1:9959-10737 GCF_009765775.1 Beijerinckia sp. L45 | reverse complement strand
GTCGGCGATGACCGGCACGTTGGCGGTGCGCGCCGCCTTGGCCGATTCCATGATCGCGGTGAGCTGCGGCACGCCGACGCCGGCGACGATGCGGGTGGTGCAGATCGAGCCCGGGCCGATGCCGACCTTGATGCAGTCGGCGCCCGCATCGATCAGCGCCTTGGCGCCGTCGGCGGTGGCGACGTTGCCGGCGATCAGGGATACGCGGTTCGACACCCGCTTGATCCGCGTCACCTGGTCGAGGACGGACTGCGAGTGCCCGTGGGCGGTGTCGACCACGATGCAGTCGACCCCGGCGTCGATCAGCAGCATCGCCCGCTCATAGCCCTTGTCGCCGACGGTGGAGGCCGCCGCGACGCGCAGCCGCCCCTCGCCGTCCTTGCTGGCGGTCGGGTGCTGCGTCGCCTTTTCGATGTCCTTCACCGTGAGCAGGCCGACGCAGCGGAAGTCGTCGTCGACCACCAGCAGCTTTTCCAGGCGGTGGTGGTGCAGCAGGCGCCGCGCCTCCTCCTTGCTGACGCCCTCGCGCACGGTGATGACGTTCTTGGTCATCAGCTCGCTCACCGGCTGGTCCGGATGGTCGGCGAAGCGCACGTCGCGGTTGGTCAGAATGCCGACCAGCTTGGTCGGCCGCCCCGGCGCGCCGCCGCGCTCGACCACGGGAAACCCGGATATGCCGTGGCGCTTCATCAGCGCCAGCGCGTCGGCCAGCGTCTCGTCGGGGAAGATGGTGATAGGGTTGACCACCATGCCGCTCTCGTAGCGCTTGACCTTGCGC
>NZ_LMUU01000245.1:0-9900 GCF_009765775.1 Beijerinckia sp. L45 | reverse complement strand
CGAGATTGCGGTGGATGACCCCGATGCCGCCGGCCTGGGCCATGGCGATGGCGAGGCCCGATTCGGTCACCGTATCCATCGCCGCGGACATCAGGGGCAGGTTCAGGGTGATCGAGCTGGTAAGCCGGGTGCGCAGGTCGACCGCGCTCGGCATGACCTCGGAATGGCCCGGCAACAGGAGGACGTCATCGAAGGTGAGCGCTTCTTCGATGGGCGAGCGGACAATGGTGGCCATGAAGCCAACTCCAGGTGGGCGCCGCAGAGGCGGGCGGCGCGGGAGGGGGCCGCGGCGAAGCTGCGCGGCTGAGTTGGCAGTGGCTGTTAGCATGCGCGGCGGGGCGGGGGAAGCGCGGTGGGGCGATTTGGTGTGGGCCGGCCTCCTGCGGCCACCACGAGCCCCGATGGGTCAGTGGCGCCCGCGCGTCGACAGGTCTGTCCCCGGTGCCTTAACCGAAAGCGATAGACTGTCCCATGAACGTCAAAATTGCCGTCGACGGCGTGCCACCCGGAGGACTGGCTCAGGCGCCGATGCGCAACGCGTATCGAATCAAGCGGCCCATCCACGTCCTGCTGCCATTAATCGAGGAATTTTCGCAGAAACCGAAAGGTCGGGGCAAGATTATACTCTTGCCAAACAAACAGCCGGAGCAGAACGGATGTCGGGCAGGCGATAGTCGATATCGGCCGCGGTCAAGTCGTAGCTCTGCATCTGCAGGCGGAAGTTATGACCTGGCATGCGCTGATCTCCTCATCTATTGTGCTCTCAAGCCTTGCCGAGTTGTTTTCGTGTGCAAGCAAAATTCTTGGCTAAGCTACAAAAAAGATGGCGACCTTTAGGGGGCATTGAGGCGAATTGGTCCTCTCTTTTTTCAAGTCATGAGACGAAACGCGGTGCTGTGGCCGTCTCGCGCGGCAACCCTGCAGAAGCTCCTGTTCAGCCCAATTGTCGGCACATCCCTCTTTAATGAGCCATGCAGGAACCGCAGCCGCACCATCGCCGTTGCCTCGCCGCATCGACCGCATCAGCCAGAGGGCGCGACGGACGGTGTGCCTCCCGCGCCCGCGGGAGAGGAACGGACCGATCGGTCACGAGACTTCCATGCTCATCCCCTATGTCGTCCCCGCCAGCATTGCGGCGGGCCTGGCGCTTGTCGTCCTGCTTGTGCTCGTCGGCGGCATCGTCCGCCACATTCCCAATGATTGCCTCGGCATTCTGGAAAAACTGTGGAGCGGCCGCGGGTCCATTCGCGAAGGCTTCATCGCGCTGAACGGCGAGGCCGGTTTTCAGCCCGAGGTGCTGCGTGGCGGCTACCATTTCTTCATGCCCTGCCAATACCGCGTGCATCGCCTGCCGCTGGTGACGATCACGCAAGGGCAGATCGGCTATGTCTTCGCCCGCGACGGCATCGCGCTGCCGCCGACGCAGACGCTCGCCTCCAACGCCGTTGCCGACGACTTCCAGGATGTCCGTGCCTTCCTCGCAGCCGGCGGCAGCAAGGGCCCGCAGCGCAAGATTTTGCGCGAGGGCACCTATGCCATCAACCTTGCGCAATTCATCGTGCTGACCGCGGACCGCACCTACGCCATCGACATGGCGCAAAGCGATGCCGCGCTGTTCCAGAACATGGCGACGCTGCTCGGCGAGCGCGACGGCTTCGAGCCGGTCGTCATCGATTCCGTGCTCGACGTGATCGGCGTCGTCACCGTGCATGACGGCCCGGCCCTGCCCGAGGGCGAGATCATCGCCCCGACGGTCGGCCGTGATGGGGCCGATCGCCACAACAGCTTTCAGGACCCAGAAGCCTTTTTGCGCGCGGGCGGGTTTCGCGGGCGCCAGCATCAGGTTCTCGTCGACGGCACCTATTATCTCAACCGCCTGTTCGCGACGGTGGAGATGGTCGCCAAAACCATCGTCGAGGTCGGCTCGGTCGGTGTGGTCGTGTCCTACATCGGCGAGGCTGGCGCAGACGTTTCCGGCCTCGACTATCGCCACGGCGAACTCGTCGGCGTCGGTTTCCGCGGCGTGTGGGATACGCCGCTGCTGCCGGGCAAATATGCCTTCAACACCTATGCCGGCAAGGTCGTGACGGTGCCCACAACCAACTTCGTGCTGAAGTGGACGCAGGCGGTGATCGGCGCGCACAAGCTCGACGAGAACCTGTCCGAGATCGGCCTGATCACCAAGGACGCCTTCGAGCCGCTGCTGCCGTTAGCCGTGGTCGTTCACATCGACTACAAGAAGGCGCCGCTGGTGGTGCAGCGCTTCGGCGACATCAAGCGCCTCGTCGAGCAGACGCTCGACCCGATGGTCTCGGCCTATTTCAAGAACATCGGCCAGACGAAAACGCTGATCGAGCTGCTGCAAGACCGCGCCGACATCCAGGACAAGTCGAGCCTCGAGATGCGCACCAAGTTCGCCGCCTATAGCCTGGAGCTGCAGGAGGTTCTCATCGGCACGCCGCGCGCGGAAGCCGGCCAGTCCGGCATCGAGCAGATCCTGAAGCAGCTGCGCGACCGCCAGATCGCGGTGGAGAAGGTCGACACGTATCGCCTGCAGGAGGTGGCGTCGGTGCAGGAACGGACCCTGCGCGAAAAGGAAGCGATGGCGACGCAGCAGGCGGCGATCACCGCCTCGATGCTGGCGGTGCAGGTGCGCGAGAACGAAGGTAAGGCGCAGCTGGCGCAGGCCCGGCAGATGGCCGAGTCGATCCAGGTCAGCGCCAAGGCCAATGCCGAGCGTGTGCGCCTGGAAGGGCAGGGCGAGGCGGATCGCATCCGCGCCGTGGGCCTCGCCGACGCCGAGCGCATCCGGGCCGTGGGCCTGGCGCAGGCCGAGGCGACGGACAAGCAGGTGCAGGCCTACGGCGGCCCGCAGTATCAGCTGAACAGCCAGGTCCTGATGCGTTTCGCCGAGGCCATCGAGAACGGCAAGCTGCCGATCGTCCCGCAGTTCATGCTGGGCGGCGGCACCGATAGGAGCGGCGCCGGCGGCCTGGTCGAAATGATGCTGGCGATGCTGGTGGCGGAGAAAGCGAAGCCGACGTCGACGCTGGAGCCGTAGAGCGAGATCCTCCTCCGCGTTAGCGGGGAGGGGGCCATGCGAAGCATGGTGGAGGGGGGGCCGCACTGCAGAATGCGGGTCCGCGTCCCCCGATGTCATCCCGGCCGGAGCGCAGCGGAGAGCCTGGATCCATGAACACGATGTCGGTTGGGGGGGCGGTGGACCCGAACGGATACGGTTCTCACGGGCAAGCCGGTGTTCATGGGTCCCGGGTTCGCGCTTCGCGCGCCCCGGGATGACAGCGTTGAACCCGTCAGGCCGCTGCCTCCATATCCTGCCCCGGCAGCACCCGCGGCGTCCAGAACGCCACCGCTGCCGTCACCACCGTACTGACCCCCACGAACAGCATGATCGCGTGCGAGAGGCCCAAACTCTCGCCGGTCTTGGGCAGCACGTAGGTCGCCACCGCCTGGCCGCCGGCCGCCAGCGCGTAGGCGATGCCCATGCCGAAGGAGCGGATGGCGTTGGAGAAGCGCAGCGACAGATAGTGCGGTACCAAAGCGAAGACGCCGCTGCTCGAGGCGCCGATGATCATCGCACTGGCCAGCAGGGTCCAGGCGTTGAAGGCGCTGGCGAAGGGGATGATGGCGCAGAAGGTGATGGCGAGGCAGCCCAGAATCGTCGGGCGTGCGCCGATGCGTGACGCCACCTGTCCGCAGATCAGCTTACCCAGCACCGAGCCGATCGAATAGGCAGCGATGCCGGCGAACACGCCGCTCGGGCCGAACCCGCCAACCGTCTTCAGCAGGGTCGGGTAGAAATCGTAGATCGAGGCGGTCTGGAACTGCAGCGCCAGCATGAAGGCGCAGGCCTGCCACGCGGCCGGCGTCATCGAGAACGTTGGCTTGTCGGCGGCCTGCTGCGCCGGCGTCCCGCTGGCGCGCTCGCGTTGCATCCGCAACCACACCGGGCTTTCGTTGATGCCGACGCGGATGAACACGGCCAGCAGGGCAGGCGCCACGCCGACGAAGAACAGAACGCGCCAGCCGAAATGCGGCAGCAGCAGCGCCTGCACGCCGGCGGCCGCGAAGAAGCCCACTTCGTAACCCGCCATCATCAGCGACGAGGCCATCGCGCGGGCGCGCTCGGGCACCGTCTCCATCAGCAACGCGGCAGACGCCGTCCACTCGCCGCCGAAGCCGATGCCGAACAGGAGCTGGATCACCAGCAGGGCGCCATAGCTCCAGGCGAGGCCGGAGAGGCCGGAAAAGGCGGCGAACCAGATCACGCCGAGCATGAACGTCAGTTTGCGGCCGTACTTGTCGGCAAGCCAGCCCCAGCCGATGTTGCCGCCGATGCGCCCGAGGCTTTGCGCGGTGATGACGAGGCCCATCGCGGTCAGGCTGACGCCAAAATGCTTGCCGATCTCCGGCAGCACCAGCAGCAGCGTGACCTGGTCGAAGGCGTCGAGGAACCAGCCGAGGAAGGCGGCCAGCACCAGCCGCCAGTGCGGCTTGAGCAAAGCGAGCGGGGTTTCCGCGGCCCCGGAGCCGGCGCGATCCTGCAGCATCACCATGACTTGTCCTTTTGAATCGGCCCGAGATCTGCCCGTGCTTTGGACGCTGCGGCGCACCGCGCCAACAGGACATACTGGCGCGGATGACGGAGCCTCAGGGGGAGCAGATGGCGATCGCGGTGGCGAGCCTGGGGGCGCTGCGGGCCGACCTATGAGTGCAATGAGTCGTGCTGATGCTGCCGCTACTTCGCAAATTTCACCAACGCGATCATCAGGCCTGCCGTGCCAAGCAGATTAAATGCGATTGCGGTGACGATCCATTTCACGGTCTCGACCTTCAGGTTCTGGATCTCACCCCTCAACGTGGTTTCCACTTTACGCAGATCCGTCTGGATCAGGAGAATGTCACCTTTCAACGCCGCCTCGACTCCGCGCAGCGATGCCTCGACCTTGGTCAGGTCTCCGCGCAGCGATGCCTCGACCTTGGTCAGATCGGCTCTGAGAGCAATCTCGACGTTAGAGAGGTCGATCTTTGTCGCGAGATCTTCGCGAGCGTTCTGCGCCGTCGAACTAAAGGCGTCCGTCAGCGCTTCCGCCTGCTCGGTCGTGAAAGCGCCTTGAAGGGCCTTTGAGAGCTTCAACGTATCGAAGGTCATCGCAGTCACGGCCGGTCTCCTTGGCCGAGTTTAGCGTCTCCCGGGCCCGCTGGCTACCAGCCCCAGCCGCCCCGCTTTGACTCCCGCCGCGCAATCCCCGAAACAAAGGACATGTCTGCTTTCATTTCGGGTTCCCCATGACAATACCGACCATCCTTCTTCCCGTCTTCATCGAGGTGACGCTCGTCTTCGTCCTCCTCGGCTTCATGGCGAAAAGCCGCGCCGACGCGATGAACGCCGGCACCCGCCCGCACGACATCGCGCTGAGCAGCGACGCCTTCCCACGGCAGACCCGGCAGATTTCCAACTGCTACGCTAACCAGTTCGAGATGCCGCTGCTGTTCATCGCGGCGGTCATCCTCGCCATCGTCATCCGCCAGGCCGGCACCCTGTTCGTGCTCATCGAATGGCTGTTCGTCATCGCCCGCATCGGCCATGCCGTCGTGCACACCACCAGCAACAACCTTTCGCTGCGCGGCCCGCTGTTTCTCGCCAGCGCCGTCGCGACCGCGCTTCTCTGGCTCATTCTCGCCCTGGGCGTCCTGTTTGGCATCCGATGACCCCCGGTGGGCGGCTCGCTGCCGCGATTGAAGTTTTTGCCGACATCGAAACCCGTCATCGCCCCGCTGCGGAGGCGCTGAAGGATTATGGTCTCGCCCATCGCTTTGCCGGCTCGAAGGACCGGGCGGCGGTCGCCTCCTATGTGTTCGACGCGCTCCGCCACCGCGCCTCCTCGGCCTGGCTGATGAGCGCGGAAACGCCCCGTGCGATCCTGCTCGGCTCGCTGTCACGCGCGCGCGGCCTCGATGCGGAGGCCATTGCCGCGATGTGCAGCGGCGAGCAGCATGCGCCGGAAGCGCTCACCGAGGCCGAGCAGGCTTCGCTCGTCGCTCAGGACTTTTCGAGCGCTGCGCCGTCCGTGCTCGGCGATTTCCCGGCATGGCTGGAGCCGAGCTTTCTCGCCGTCTTCCCCGACACGCTGGCGGCCGAAATGCAGGCGATGGCGGCGCGCGCGCCGCTCGACATCCGCGTCAACACGTTGCGCGGCACCCAGGCCAAGGCGATGACGGCGCTGGCCCATCTCGACCCGGAAAAGACCACCTACGCGCCGAACGCGCTGCGGCTGCCGCTCGGCGCCGACGGTCGTGGTCCGGCGCTCAGCGGAGAGCCCTCCTTCATCAAGGGGCTCGTCGAGGTTCAAGACGAAGGCTCGCAGATCGCCGCGCTGCTGGCCGCGGCGAAGCCCGGTGAGCAGGTGCTGGACATTTGTGCCGGCGGCGGCGGCAAGACGCTCGCGCTCGCCGCAGCGATGGACAACAAGGGCCAGATCTACGCCGCCGATACCGAAGGCCGGCGCCTGATGGGGCTCTATCCCCGCCTCGGCAAGTCAGGCGCGCGCAACGTGCAGCTGCGCGCGCCGCGCCGCGGCGTGCCGCCGCTCGACGATTTGAAGGGCAAGTGCGACCTCGTCCTCGTCGACGCGCCGTGCACCGGCACCGGCACCTGGCGCCGCAACCCCGACGCCAAGTGGCGGGTGCGCCCCGGCGCGCTGGAGCAGCGCGTCAAGGAACAGGACGAAGTGCTGGCGCAGGCGGCAGGCTACGTCAAAGCCGGCGGCCGCCTCGTCTACGTCACCTGTTCGCTGCTGATCGAGGAAAACGAAGCCCGCGTCCGGCATTTTCTCGCGACGCACGCGGAGTTTGCGCTGCGGCCGCCGCAGGCGCTGGCCGAGGGCGCTGGCCTCCCGGCGCTCGCCGCCTTCGCCGATCCGACGAATACCGGGATCCGGCTCTCGCCGCTGCGCACCGGCACCGACGGCTTCTTCATCGCCGAAGTGGTCCGGGCCGGCTGAAAACGCGTCGGCCCAGGCTTGCCCCATGAGCTGGGGCGCCTGGGCCGAATGGTGGTGCAAAACGGCTTGCGATCAGATGCCGAACGCCCGGGCGATGCGCGGCTCGGGCCGATGCCCCTGCGCCTCACGGGCAAGCGCTTCCGCGCGCAGCAGCTCGAGCGTCAGGGTAAACGGCGCCAGGACGGCGCGCAACGCGGTGGTGGCGCGCACCAGCGTGCCCGGCGGCGGCGCGCTCGCGGGTTCGTCCTCGACGAATAGCTCGGCGATGGCGCCGAAATCCACGCGGCGGTGGCACGTGCCGCCTGCGGACGGGATGATGAGATAAGACATAGGCCGGCCTCCTGTTGAGGCCATTGTTAGCCTATGCACATTGCCGCCCCCTCAAACCGAACGGTCGAATGCAGGGCGAAAGCGACAATGATTTTTAAAGGGTTTGGCGGGCTGTCTTCATACGATGACGCCGTCGCGAGCCACGAGCCGGCCAGCTTTGTAGACCGCGCGGCTACGCGGGAGCGCGACCACGGCCTCTGGCACATGCGCTGCCGTCAGTGTCACGAAATCGGCCTTGCAGCCGGGCTGCAGCCCGTAACCTGCGACCCGCAGCGCCTTGGCGCCGGCCGCCGTCTCGATGTCGAACGCGACGGTAAGATCGTCGTCGGTATAAAAGCCTGACCGATAGCCGATCATGTTGGCGCGCCCAAGCATATCGCCGTCGCCATAAGGCCACCAGGAATCGCGGATGTTGTCGCTGCCGCTGAAGACGGTGACGCCGGCTTTGCGCAGTTCGAGGATCGGCGGAAAGGGATAGGCACCGGGGGCATTGGTCATGATGGCCACGCCGGCCTCGGCCAAGGTGACGGCGGTCCTGCGCGCGACATCGAGCGGAACGCCGCCCAAAGCATAAGCGTGGCTGACCGCGACATGGCCGCCCATGCCGAGCGCCTTGGTGCGCGCCGCGATCTGCTCCAGTTCGAAGATGCCGAGCATGTCGGCGTCGTGCAGGTGGATATCGACATCGACGCCGCGCTTCTCTGCGATCCCGAATACGACGTCGAGGTGGCCTTCGACATCCCGGTCGAAGGCGGCGGGGTCGAGACCGCCGACGAGATCGCAGCCCATGCCGATCGCGGCACCGAGCAGATCCGGCGTTCCGGGGCTCGAAAGGATGCCGCTCTGGGGAAAGGCGACCAACTGGACGTCGATCATGTCGCGATAGCGCTCGCGCACCGCCAGGATCGTTTCGAGCGAGGTCAGCCCGACCGATCCGTCGACCATCACGTGACTGCGCATCTGCGTGGCACCCTGGGCAATGCAAAGCTCGATCTGCATCGTGGCGCGGCGATCCATCGGCGCGGCATTGGCCATGTTGTACGCCTGAAACGCGACGCGCTCCCGCACGTCGAAGCCGTTGGTGCACGGGATATGCGGCCTCCACGCATCGCCGTAAAAACTCGTGTCGAGGTGGATATGGCCTTCGACGAAGCCCGGGACGACGAGCGCGTCGCCCAGATCGATGGTCGTGGCGGCAACAGGCGGGTGGCCGCCCGTGGGCGTCGAGGCGTGGATGCGGCCGGCCGCGACCGATATCGTGACGTGCGATCCGTCTGCCAGCCGAGCGTTTACGAAATTCGTGTCGACGGCGCTCACAGGTGTCTTTCTTGGTCGGGTGGTATCAAGGCTTGGACGGCGTGGCCGGTCTCGCTCATGTCGGAAGCGATCCTTCGACGCCTTCGACGAGCCAGTTCATCGAGTTGATCGCCGCATCGTCGAGCGGCTTGCCGCCCACCGTCTTTGCTTTGCCGGCCTGGTCCTTCAGATCCCCGCTGAACGGGATAATCGTGCCCGCCTTCAGGCCAGCTTCGGTCTTGCTGGCCAGCGCCGCGACGTCGTCGGGCATGTTGCGGTACGGGGCCATCTTGAGCATGTCGACGCCGAGGCCGCCCCAGACGTCGTCCGTCTTCCACGTGCCGTCCAGCAGCGCCTGGACGCGCGCGACATAGTAGGGTCCCCAATTATCGATCGGTCCGGTCAGCTGCGTGTTGGGCGCGAACTTGATCATGTCGGTCGCCTCCGCAAAAGCCTTGACGCCTCTCTGCTCGCAGACCTGGAGGGCGGCGGGCGAGTCCGTATGCTGCGCGATGATATCGCAGCCCTGATCGAGCAGCGCTTTCGCGGCATCGCCTTCCTTGCCCGGATCGTACCAAGTGTTGATGAAAATGAATTTCAGCTTGGCGTTCGGGTTGACCGACCGCATGCCGAGCAAGGTCGCGTTCATGCACATGATCACTTGCGGGATGGGAACGGATGCGATGTATCCGATCGTGCCGGTCTTCGACATTTTCCCGGCGATGACGCCGTGAATGTAGCGCGCTTCGTAGAAACGGATCGTGTAGACGCCCAAATTCGGGCCATGCTTATAGCCAGAGCAATGCTCGAATTTCACGGCTGGCTTCATCGCCGCGACTTTTGCCGTCGGGTTCATGTATCCGAAGGATGTCGTGAAGATCAGGCTGTGCCCCTTGTTTGCCAGGGCCGCGATGACGCGTTCCGCATCGGCAGTTTCGGGCACATTTTCGACGAACGTCGTTTCGATCGTGTCGCCGAAGTGGCTAACCACTTCCTTGCGACCGGCTTCGTGCTGATACGTCCAGCCGTAGTCGCCCACGGGGCCAAGATAGACGAAGCCGATTTTCGGGGTTGCCGCTGCGTTGGCGGGCCGTATACCGGCGCCGAAGCCGGCGGTGCCGCCCAGCATGGCATTAAAATGACGACGATTGATCATTTTATATCGCTCCCAGACCGCTGGAAGCAACGCAAAGACTATGCCGAATGCATCAGCTGGCGCAGGGCGCCGCGACGGTGATCGGCGCGGAGG
>NZ_LMUU01000244.1:33055-38162 GCF_009765775.1 Beijerinckia sp. L45 | reverse complement strand
ACGCCGCCTATGCTGAAACTACGCTCCACGAGAGCGGTCGGCCGACAATGATCGTGCCCGCGGGAACCAGAACCTGTCGCTTGGAACGTTGCGCCGTCGCGTGGGACGGCAGCGCGACCGCCGCTCGCGCGGTCAACGACGCGATCCCGCTGCTCGCGGCGTTCGACGCCGTCGAACTGGTCTGCGTTCGCCACGCGACGCAACTACGCGACCAGCTACCGGGATTCGAAATGACGCAGCACCTCGTCCGGCACGGCATAGATGCCGTCCTCCACGAAGTCCCCGTCCGCCGGGATGATACGATCGAGACGCTGCTGAGCTACCTTGGAAAGGCTTGTTTCGATCTCGTCGTGATGGGCGCCTATTCCCGTACCTGGGTGCAGGAGCGGCTGTTCGGCGGAGCGACGCGGTCCCTGCTGGCTTCCCATCCCACCACGCTCTTCCTCAGTCATAGCTGAGGGGCGGGACCCGAGGTCCATGCCCGTCAGGAAACGGTCGCCTCGTTTAGAAAAAACCGATCGTGCCGATCATCGCCGTTACTCGCTCGTCTCCCAACGGTATCATCTCCCGCGGGCTCGTTTCCGGATATTCTTCAAGCAACGCGTCGAGCTCCGAACACCATCCGTTCAACTTGCTGCTCCACGCAGCCGCCGCAAACTCGGACGGCGTCGAGATCCGGTGGAGGACCGGCAGAGACTTCTGTTGCTGATGAAGGGCTATGCGCGTGCTGAGCCACCGGGCTCGCAGCTCTGAGATTGTCCGGTACATCGATGCCTGTCTTTCTTAACGAAGGAACAGGTCGATAGTACCGATGCCAACGGCGCGTCGTTTGATCCAGATCATTCGCGCGCCAGAGAAAAGTATTGATTTGCACTACGCTCATCGGGACACGAATACTTGATTGATATTGATGCTCTCTGGCATAGGCCGGATCTACTTGAACGACCGTTGATCTGCATCAAGGTGGTCCAGTCGCCTGCGGCTAATGATTGTTCATCATTCCGAGGAACGGTCATGAACGTCGTGAAAGCAATCAAATCCGAGATTTTCAAGGTCTCGATCGATCTTCGAGCCTGCGAGACATCACTCGAAACGCTGCGGGTTTACCTTGAGTCCCTGCTGGATGAAGATCCGCTTGCGGATCCCGTCAGTCCCAAACCTGAGGCCAACGTTGCGGCCATCCAACGTTACGCGACGCCACCCGCCGCGTGTTCGCGCTGCGCGTTCTAGGACCTCCTGCGGTCGGCTCGCGTGCCAGCATCCCACCTCTTTGGAGTAACATCATGAATTTCGCGATCGAAAGCATTGTCGCCGCGTCGTTGGCGGCCGCGAAAGCCGCATCCGACAACCTTTCGTCCCGGGAGGAATACCTGGCCGAGTACGAGGCATTCTTGGAATTGCTGATAGCCCGCCGCAGGGCGCTTGCCTGCGATGACTTCACCGGCACGACCTGGGGAGATCCGTCGCGTTGGCTCCTCTCGACGGCACCGATGCGTCGAGACGCGAAGTAGGGGTCCCGGATCGCCGTCGAACGCATGACCGGCGATTTTCATGCGAGATTGCGCTGCATCAACGCCGGCCCTGGGAAAACGAACGAGACTTGTGTCGATCCCGCTTCAGGGGACCGCGCAACAAGGAGATCAGACATGCTCGTCCAGACCATCATGACGACGCCCGTCGTCACCATCCATCCCGACGATACCCTCGCCGACGCCATCACCCTGATGGACTATCACAGGCTCAGCGGTCTGGCCGTTGTCGATCATCAGGGGCGGCTCTGCGGCGTCCTCAGCGAAGGCGACCTTTTGCGTCGCATCGAATTCGGTAGCGCGACGAAGTCCGATCACTGGTGGTCCGGCTTCTTTGGAAGCGACGGATTGGCCGAGGCCTACAAGAAGGCCAACGGCCGCAAGGTCTGCGACGTCATGTCGGAGGGACCCATCACGATCGGACTCGACGCCACCTTGGCCGAGGCCGCGACGCTGATGGAAACGCACCACGTCAAGCGGCTTCCCGTCGAGAAGGACGGCAGGCTCGTCGGTATTCTGAGTCGATCGGACTTCGTCAAGGCGTTAGGTCGCTTCGTGGCGCCCTCGTACGAGGAGCAGGCGACGTCCGACGGTGAGATCCAGGAACGCGTCAAGGCGGAGATCGCCAACCAACGATGGGCTATGGACTGCCGCATCCGCGTCGACGTCGAGGGAGGACGCGTCAAGCTGTCCGGTTACGCGCCAAGCGACGAGCACAAGTCGGCCGCGGAGGTCGCCGCCGAGAACGTAGTCGGTGTCGTCGCGGTGGAGGACGTCATCAAGATGATCCCTAACCTCCCGGTCTACGCGATGTGATTAGGCCATCGGGGAGCGGCCGTCAGGCCCTCCCCGTCCGTGTCGCCCGGCTTCGGGCCACACCTGAAACAATCAAAGGTCACACTTCCATGCGTTTAATGATGAGCCTCGCCATCGTGGCGGTCACTCTCGTTCCGGCATTCGGCGCCGAGGTGTCCTACTCGACGCCTCCACGAGACCGGCCCGGTTCTTCCGGCGACGACATCAACAGCCTGGGTAACGTTATGGGGCTGACGCAGCTTCGGCATATCAAGCTGTGGTTTGCGGGGCGGCAACGGAACTGGCCCCTCGCCCGGTATGAGCTCGACCAGATCGCGGACACTCTCAGGCACGCAGGAATGTTCTACCAGAACATCCCGGTGGACGACGTGAGGGCTGCCGAACGTCAGCTCGATGCGATCCGCGTGGCCACCGAGGGCAAGGACCCCGTCGGCTTCGCCAAGGGGTACGCGGCGCTGACGGATGCCTGCAACGCCTGCCACAAGGCCGCGAAGGTCGGATTCATCGCGATACAGACGCCGACCACCTCGCCGTTCAGCGACCAGAGGTTCTGACTTGGCCACTCGCGCGTTCCGGACGGAAGCACCGACAAAGGCCGGCGGCGCGGGATCGCCGGCGTACACGAACCAGGATGGATCGATGGAAGGTGCCGTACTCGCCCTCAACGCCGGCTCTTCAAGCGTCAAGTTCGCCTTGTACGGCGCGACCGACAATGGCGCCCCTTCGCTCGTCGCACGGGGCGTCGTCGAGGGTCTCGAGACCTCGCCCCGCCTTTCCGCGAAGGACGCCAAGGGTGCCGCGGTCGACGAGCGGCGATGGCCGGAGAAGACCGCCTACCACACCCTGCTGAGCGACCTGCTCGAATGGGTCGACGCTCATCTCAACGAAGTCTCGCTGATCGCAGTCGGCCACCGTGTCGTTCACGGCGGTCGCGGGTTCACCGCTCCGGTCCGCATCGACGAGGCCGTCATGAAGGCCCTCGAAGCCTTGACGCCTCTGGCGCCGCTGCATCAACCCCATAGCCTCGCACCCGTCCGGATCGTTACCGATGTCCGTCCAGGCCTGCCGCAGGTGGCCTGCTTCGACACCGCCTTCCACCACACCATGCCGCCGGTGGCCGCGCGCTACGCGCTCCCCCGCGCGCTGGAGGACGATGGCGTCCGCCGCTACGGCTTCCACGGCCTGTCGTACGAGTTCATAGCCGGAAGGCTGCGGGAGGCGGCGCCGGAACTCGCCGTCGGCAAGGTCGTCGTCGCGCATCTGGGCAACGGCGCCAGCCTCTGCGCCCTGTCCAACGGGCGGAGCATCGACACGACGATGGGATTCACGGCCCTGGACGGGTTGATTATGGGCACCCGCTGCGGGGCGATCGATCCCGGCGTCCTCCTCTACCTGCTTCAGGAGAAGAAGCTCGATCCCGGCGCGCTGGAGACGCTGCTCTACAGAGATTCGGGCCTCCTCGGGGTCTCGGGCCTGTCCAGCGACATGCGGGTGCTGCTCGATAGCGCGGATGACCACGCCCGAGATGCCGTCGAACTCTTCGTCTATCGGGTCGCGCGGGAGACGGCGGCTCTCGCCGGATCCCTGGAGGGCTTGGACGGCTTCGTCTTCACCGGCGGCATCGGCGAGCACGCCGCGGAGATCCGCAGCGCGGTCTGCGAGAGACTGGCCTGGTTCGGTGTCGTGCCCGACCACGAGGCCAACGCTGCCCAGGCCGGCCGGATCAGTGCCGCCGGAAGCAGGGTCGACGTGCGGGTGATCCCGACCGACGAAGAGATAACGATCGCCCGCCATACCCTCGAAATCCTTCGAGCGGTAACCCCATCCCACAGCTACGCTAGGCACCCCCTATGACCCATGCCATCACGATCGCGCCCGCGCCGCCCAGCCCCGACGAACTCCGCAGGATGGACGCGTGGTGGCGCGCGGCGAACTACCTGAACGTCGGACAGATCTACCTGTCCGCCAATCCGCTCCTGCGCGAGAGGTTGACCGTCGACCACGTCAAGCCGCGTCTGCTCGGGCACTGGGGCACGTCGCCGGGCCTGAATCTGATCTACGTTCACATGAACCGCCTGATCAAGAAGCACGATCTCGACGCGATCTACATGGCGGGCCCGGGACACGGCGGCCCCGCGATCATCGCCAATGTCTGGCTGGAGGGCAGCTACACCGAGTTCTATCCGGAGGTCACCCAGGACGAAGCCGGGATGCTGCGGCTGTTCCGGCAGTTCTCGACGCCCGGAGGCGTGCCAAGCCACGTCAGCGTGCCGACGCCCGGTTCGATCCACGAAGGCGGCGAACTGGGCTACGTCCTCGTCCACGCCTTCGGCGCGGTGATGGACAACCCGGACCTCGTCGTCGCAGCGGTCGTCGGCGATGGCGAATCCGAGACGGGGCCGCTCGCCGGAAGCTGGAAGAGCGTCGACTTCATCAACCCGGTCCGCGATGGCGCCGTCCTGCCGATCCTGCACCTGAACGGCTACAAGATCTCCGGCCCGACGGTATGGGGCCGGCACGACGACGAAGATCTTCGGAAGTTCTTCGAGGGTCAGGGATACGAACCCTTCTTCGTCGAAGGCGACGATCCGGCGGTCGTCCACCGGGACTTCGCTGTGGTGCTTGAGACGGCGATCCTGAAGATCCGTGACATCCAGTTCGACGCGAGGGAAGGTAAGGCGTTCGATCGACCGGCCTGGCCCGTCATCGTGCTCCGTACCCCGAAAGGCTGGACCGGGCCGAAGGTGGTCGATGGTCTTAAG
>NZ_LMUU01000244.1:11147-32935 GCF_009765775.1 Beijerinckia sp. L45 | reverse complement strand
CCCGTCTCCGAGGTCAAGACCAATCCCGAGCACCTTCACATCCTGGAAGACTGGATGCGCAGCTATAGGCCGGAAGAGCTTTTCGACGAGCAGGGCCGCTTCCGCACGGAGTTCGCGGACCTAGCTCCGGCGGGACGCCGCCGGATGGGCTCGAACCCGAACGCCAACGGCGGCGTCCTCACGGTGCCGCTGAAGCTCCGGGACTTCGCGACCTATCAGGCAAGGTTCGACAAGCCTGCGCGGGAACGCATGGGTTCGACCGCGATCCTCGGTCGCTATCTCCGCGACATCTACGAGGACAACCCGACGAACTTCCGGCTATTCTGTCCCGACGAGACGAATTCGAACCGGCTGGGCGCCGTCTTCGACGTGTCGGATCGCTGCCTCGTCAGCGAGATCCTACCCGACGACGACCACGTCTCCCATGACGGCCGGGTCATGGAGGTCCTCAGCGAACATTGCTGCCACGGCTGGCTCGAAGGCTACACGCTGACCGGCCGCCACGGCCTGTTCGCCACCTACGAGGCCTTCGCGATGATCATCGACTCGATGGCGATGCAGCACGCCAAGTGGATCGAGCACGCGAAGCGGATCCCGTGGCGCGCCGACGTACCATCACTGAACTACCTGCTCACCTCGACCTGCTGGCGCAACGACCATAACGGCTTCAGCCACCAGGGGCCGGGCTTCATCGACACGATCATCCACCGCAAGCCGATCGTCGCGCGCGTCTACCTGCCGCCGGACGCGAACTGCCTTCTGTCCGTCGCCGATCACTGCTTCAGGAGCCGCAACTACCTGAACCTGATCGTGATCGACAAGCAGCCGCAGCTGCAGTGGCTGACGATGGACGAGGCGAAGGCGCACTGCGCGGCGGGCGCGGGAATCTGGGACCTCTACAGCCACCAGCCAGAAGAGCCGGACATCGTGCTGGCCTGCGCCGGCGACATCCCGACGCAAGAGGTGATCGCCGCGGCCTGGATGCTGCGCCGCCTCGCGCCGGACCTGAAGGTCCGCGTCGTCAACGTCGTCGATCTCATGCGGCTCTGCCCGAGCGACCGACATCCCCATGGCATGAGCGACGCCGACTTCGTGCAGATCTTCACCCCGACGGCACCGGTGCTGTTCGTCTTCCACGGCTATCCGGGCGTGATCCACGATCTGCTGCACGGGAGGGACGCGCATGAACGCTTCCATGTCCGCGGCTACCTCGAGGAAGGCACGACGACGACGCCGTTCGACATGGTGGTCCTCAACAGGATCAGCCGCCTGCATCTCTGCCTCGACGTGGCGTCCTACGTGCCGGACGATTTCTGCGACAGCGTCACGGTGAACGGGCATTGTCTGGCCCTCCTGTCCGAGCACCATGCTTACATCCGGGAGCACTTCGACGATCTGCCCGAGATCAAGGATTGGGTTTGGTCGGATGAAGGCTCGACCCGCCGCGACGCGTGAAAGGGGGCGCGGCGGCGGCGCGCTGTCGCTGCCGCCGAGGCTCCGCAGTGACGGAACACGCAATCCCAGGGCTCGCATGCAGTGGGTACGGCCACTTGCATCGTCTCCAAGCGTAGCCGTCCGCGATGTCGGCCACTCAAGGGCGACCCGAGGCGCCCTAATGGGATCGCCCCGGCGCCCGCGGGCTTTTGGGAAACCTTGCCGAGGTCACCCTCGGCAAGGGAATTGGCTGTCGACGGTGTCGTCAGGTTAGTAGCGGCACGTCCGATGATGATGGCCGTAGCGGTAGTGGCATCGACGACCGTGAAAGTAGCCGGGTCGGATGCCCAGGGCGCCGTTTACGGTGCCGACGCCGGCGCCGACAGCCCCGCCGACGACGGCCCCCAGCGGACCGGCCGCGCGGTTTCCGCGATGGGCTCCTTCTTCGGCGCCACCCACGAGCCCCTGGGCCAGCGTAACGGTCGGAAGGGCGATTGCGGAGCCCAGGCACAGTGCGATTACGTGACGAAATTTCATCTCAGATTCCTCGATCTTGTTCGGCTTGCGGCGCGGCGCTATCGCTCGGCCATAGGCCTTCGTATGGCAGGGGCAGGGCACCAGGCATCCGACTACCGAATACCGATGGTGCGACGCCCGATCACCTATGCGCGCATCAGATCACCATGATGTTGTTTTCGACGTCGGTGACGCCGGCCGCCGACCACGCCGTCGTCGCGGCCAACCGCCGATCGTACGGCGTGTGAACCTCGCCGCTTAGACGCACCTTTCCGAACTCGGCACTTACGGTGATTGTCGCCGGATCGAAGAACCAGGAGCGATGCATGGCGTGCATGATGTCGTCGCTGATGTTCACGACATCGACCGTGGGCTTTATCGTGATCTGGTTCGATACCCCTATCACGCCGAACAAGCGACGGACGTCCTGCTCCGCTGCGTCTCTTTGAAAAAACCAGTCGACTTCGCCTGATAAGGCGACCCAACCCTTCTCGACCTCAACCTTCACGGCATTGCGCGGAACGGACACGTCCCAGGCGAGCCGATCCGCGACCTTCGCCGCGATATCCGCATCGTCGCGCTCGGTTTCAAGTGAGAGGCGCACCTCGATCTCCTCGGCGACGGCGCGAACGCCTTTGACAAGCGTGGCGGCCGCTCCCGCGGCATGTTTCTCGGCGAAGGTGCCGACGTGGCCGGTAAGCGTGACGACGCCATGATCCGCCGTCACGCCGATGTGCGCCGCATTCACGCTGGGTTCCCAGCGCAGGGCTTCAAGGACTTCTCTTTGCAGCTTTTTATCTTGAGACATGGAATGCTCCAAACGATCGACACGAAAGCTTCGTGGTCGGGACGTGCCGGTAATCCCGCTACGAAGACGATGCCTGCCGGCCGCGTCGACAGCCTTGATCTCGATCAACCGAGCAACGCGTTTTGCGTCGCGCCACCGCTTCGGCTTCAGGGATCGGCACGAGACGCGCCTCAAGCGATGGCGAGGCGCCTGAACGCGAGGATCTTCACGGTGTCCAGAATCAGCGCGAACAACGACGCGGCGACGAACATGCCCGCGATGATGGTGGCGGGAAGCGGCGCCATCAGGATGCCGTTACGGGCTAGGACAGCGATCAGCGTCAGATCGACGAGCGAGGAGACGACGAGCCATTTTCCGGGTGCCGAACTCCAGAGGTGACGGCGCTCGCGGGACACGTAGAATAACGCCTGACCGCTGAACACGAGCGTAACCACAGTCAGCGTTCTCAGGGTGAGCGGGTCCAGGCCGAGCGAGAACTTACCCGTGACGAGGCAGGCCGCGCAGAACGTCAGATCGACCATACCCATCACGATGCCGGCGATCGTCAGGCTGCCGATCTTCCAGACGCTCGGGTTCGGGGATGGCCGCACGTTGTCGGTGGACGACGACATCGCGAGGATGTCGCCCGTCACCATCATCAGCACCATCAGCATCGGCGTGAGGATGGCCTGGCCTGTCAGGACCAGGCCGAAGCCGAGGAACAGCACCTGGACGACCTTATGCACGATCGTGCGCAGCGTGTATGTCAGGATGCGTTGGTAGGTGGCGCGCCCCTCCTTGACGGCCGCGACGATGCCACCGAGCCCGGGTTCGGTAAGCACGAGGCCTGCCGAGGATTTGGCGACGTCGGTCGCCGTAGACACCGCGATGCCCATCTGCGCCTGTCGAAGCGCCGGCGCATCGTTGGCGCCGTCGCCACACATTCCGACAACGTGTCCGGATTTTTGCAGGGCCTTGACGAGGCTGTACTTGTCCTCAGGCAGAACACCGGCGAAGACGGCGAAATCCTGCGCGTGGAGATCCGAAGGAACGGGCGACGTAGCCCAGACCTTGCCCGAGATGCCGATGGTCTTCGCGACCACGGTAGCCGTGATCGCGCTGTCGCCGGTGACCATGACGGTCCGCACCCCAAGCCTTTCCAGTTCATCGACGAGCGCCGCGGAGTCGTCGCGAGGCGGATCGCTCAACGCGATGAAGCCGGCGAGTTGCATCGCCGCTTGGGGTCCAGCCGCGACAGCGAGGATGCGGAATCCCTGACCTTGCAGTCCGTCGACGATTGACGATGCGTCGGACGGACAGCGGGCGATGCTCTGAACCGCCGAGAACGCACCCTTGACGATGCGTGTCACGCTCCCGTCCGCCTGACGCACCGTTGCCTCGGCCCGCTTTTCCGTAGGGTCGAAAGGGACGAACCCGAGTAGCACCGGCGCGTCCGCGACTGGTCTTTGCTTCGCCGCTGCCTGGATGGCGCCATCGACCGGGTCCTGACCGCCGACGGAACTCGCCAGACCCGCCAGGGCCAAGACGTGGTCCTCGTCGAAGCCAGGTATCGCATGGATGCTGACGACTGCGAGCGCGTTGCGCGTCAACGTCCCGGTCTTGTCCGAGCAGAGGATGTCGATGCCGCCGGCCTCGTCGACGGCTGAAAGGCTCGTCGGCAGAACGCCTTTCCGTGCCAGGGACCGCGCACCGACCGCTGAGGCAAGCGTGAACATCGAAGGCAACGCGACCGGGATCGAGGACAGGACCGCCACGAGGACGAGGGGGATGATGTCGGCGAGCGGCATGGGCAGGAGCGACGCGTATGTCGTCAGAAGAACCGTGACGGCGCCGTTGAAGATCACCAGGTTGCGCACGACCCTGAGGATCGCCTTCTGCTGCGAGCTTTCGACCTTCGCACTTCGCACGAGTTCCGCGGTGCGCCCGAACTTGGTGCGCGATCCCGTCGCGGTCACGTGCGCCTCGGCCTCTCCGCGTTTCACCAGGGCTCCAGCATAGGCGTTCGTGCCGGCCTCGGCTTCGACGGGCAGCGACTCGCCGGTCAGCATCGATTGATCGAGCAGGACGGATCCCGAACACACGCAGACGTCCGCCGCCACCACGGACCCGAGCGACAGCTTTATGAGATCGCCAGGCACGAGACCGGACGCCGGCATCAGGGTCCAGATCCCATCGCGCCGCACCGAGGCCACGAGGGCCAGTCGCGACTTCATCGCGTCGAGCGTCGCCTGCGCCCGACCTTCCTGTATAAAGCCCAAACCCGCGTTGAAGATCAGCAGGAAGGCGACGACGCCGGCTTCGACATACTCGCCAAGGCCGAGCTGCAGGAGGATCGCGGCTTCCAGCATCCAAGGCACTGGCGCCCATAGCTTTCCTAAGGCCCTCCTGACCGGATGCTCGGCCACGTCGGCGATGGCGTTGGAGCCGAGCTGCGCCACCCGGATCGATGCCTCGCTGTTCGTCAGGCCGATGTCGAGGATCGGCTTACTTTGTCCGGCGGACATGGAAAGTTGAAGCGTCACGGCGAAGTTCCTCCGAATGCGAGGCGCACTCGTACACGCCTGATCGCGTCGTCGGTTTGATCTCGATCATTTCTCGGCTTTGTGATCGGGCGAACGGCTTATCCCGTCGACCGCTTGATCGAGATCAAGGTCCGCTGCGGCAAGACCCGCCAAACGGAGCCATGCACTCCGATCGACGGAGCGGCGGAGAATCCATCATGGCGACATGGCACAAGCAGCGTGACGAACGGCAACGACGCCTGGAAGCAGCAGGCCGCCTGGCGACCGGGAAGATCGTCCACGCCGGAGATACCAAGAGTCTTTTCGAAGCGGTGATCCGCCCGGGTGACCGAGTCTGCCTCGAAGGCGACAACCAGAAGCAGGCCGATTTCTTCGCTGAGGTCCTGGCGGGCGTCGACAAGTCGATCGTCCACGATCTGCACATCGTCCAGTCGGGCATCGTGCTCCAGGCGCATCTCGATCTGTTCGAGCGCGGCATCGCGAGAAAGCTCGACTTCTCCTATTCCGGGCCGCAGGGCGCGGCGATCGCGCGGGCGCTGTCGGCCGGCAAGATCGAGCTCGGGGCGATCCACACCTACATCGAGCTCTATGCCCGCTACTTCATGGATCTGACGCCCAACGTCGCCCTCCTGGCGGCGGTCTGCGCCGATCGCGACGGCAACCTCTACACCGGGCCGAACACCGAGGACACGCCGACGATCGTCGAAGCGACGGCGTTCAAGTCGGGCATCGTGATCGCCCAGGTCAACAAGATCGTCGACAAGGTGCCACGCGTCGACATTCCCGGCGACCGCGTCGACTTCGTCGTCGAAGCGGATCGTCCGTTCTACGTCGAACCATTGTTCACGCGCGATCCCGCGAACGTCACCGAGGGCCAGATTCTGATGGCCATGATGGCGATCAAGGGGATCTATGCCGAATACGGCGTGAAGCGCCTCAACCACGGCATCGGCTTCCCCACGGCCGCGATCGAACTGCTGCTGCCGACCTACGGCGAGCGGCTTGGCCTCAAGGGGAAGATTGCGACGACCTGGGCGCTCAACCCGCATCCGACCCTCATCCCCGCCATCGAGAGCGGCTGGGTGGAGCAGATCCACTGCTTCGGCAGCGAGGTCGGCATGGACGACTACATGGCGGCACGCAGCGACGTCTACTTCACGGGCCATGACGGGTCGCTGCGCTCGAACCGGATGATGTGTCAGAACGCCGGGCTTTACGCCTGCGACATGTTCATCGGCTCGACCCTGCAGATCGATCTCGCCGGTAACAGCTCCACCGTCACGCCCGGCCGCATCGCCGGCTTCGGGGGTGCTCCGAACATGGGGGCGGATTCGCACGGCCGCCGCCATCCCACCGACCCTTGGCTGAAGGCCGGCCGCGAGGCCTCGGACGGTCCCGCCGCCCTTACCCGCGGCCGCAAGTTGGTGGTGCAGGTGCTGGAGACCTTCGGCGAGAAGATGGTGCCGAACTTCGTCGAAAAGCTCGACAGCCTGGAGTTGGCAGAAAAGCTCAACCTCGAATTGGCGCCGGTCATGATCTACGGTGACGACGTCACCCACATCGTTACCGAGGAAGGCATCGCCAACCTGCTCCTCTGCCGCGGCCCCGCCGAGCGCGAGCAGGCGATCCGCGGCGTCGCGGGCTTCACCGACGTCGGTCGCGGCCGCGATCGCGCCGCCGTCGAGGCGCTGCGCCAGCGCGGCATCATCCGCCGTCCCGAAGACCTTGGGATCGAGATCTTGGATGCCAACCGTCAACTCCTCGCCGCGCATTCGATCGAGGATCTCGTGACCTGGTCGGGCGGCCTCTACCGCCCACCGTCTAAGTTCAGAAATTGGTAGGAGGACACACTTTGGAAAAGATCGAAGTCCGGGGCACCGCGAAACGGCGCGTGCCAGGCACCAGCCTGCGGGCGATCACCGGCGTCAGCGCCTCCGGCAACCTCGAGGTGCTCGTCGAGCGGGTCATGCCCGACCGCGAATGCATGGTCGAGGTAACGACCGCCGTCGCCGGCTTCGGCGACATCTGGCGCGCCGTGATCGAGGAATTCTTCGAACGCGGCGCGCCAGGCGGGCTCCGCTTCTCGATCAACGACGGCGGCGCCCGTCCCGACACGGTAACCTTGCGTCTCATGCAGGGCGTTCGACTCATGGAGACGACGAAATGACCGGCCTGTTGCCCGCTCACGAGCAAGATTGGTACGAGGCCTCCGCCCGCGAGCGCATCGCGGGGCTGCTCGACCCCGGAAGTTTCGTCGAGGTTCTCGGTCCCGAGCAACGCGCCATGAGCCCGCATCTCGCGCAGTTCGACCTCACCGGTGCCTTCGATGACGGGTTGGTCGTTGGCCGAGGCCTGCTCGACGGCAAGGCGGTCCTGATCGCGGCGCAGGAGGGACGCTTCCTCGGTGGCGCCTTCGGCGAAGTGCATGGCGCCAAGCTTGTCGGCCTTTTGCGCGCGGCGCGCGACGGCGCCAAGGAAGGCGGTCCGCAATCGGTGCTGCTGCTGCTCGACACCGGCGGCGTCCGTCTTCAGGAGGCCAACGTGGGCGAACTCGCGATCTCCGAGATCATCCGCGCCATCGTCGAGGCGCGCATCGCCGGAATCGCCGTCATCGCGCTCGTTGGCGGCCGTTCGGGCGCCTTCGGTGGCGGCGGCATCGTCACCGCCTGCTGCTCCCGCATCGTCGTCTCCGAGCACGCCCGGATCAGCGTCAGCGGGCCCGAGGTGATCGAGACCAACAAGGGTGTCGAGGAGTTCGATTCCAAGGACCGGGCGTTGGTCTGGCGGGTCACGGGTGGTCGCACCCGTAGATTGACCGGCGGCGCGGACCGCTACGTGAAGGGCCGCGTCCAGGATTTCCGCGACGCGGCGATTGCGCTCGTGGAAAAGGCGCCGCCCCTCACGATCGCCACGCTGCAGGCCGAGCAGCGGAGGCTTGCGGAACGCCTGCGGCTCTACGGCGACGCCAAGGATGCTCCCGAGATCTGGGAGAAGGCCGGGCTGAGCGATCCCACTCACATGGCCGACCTCACCGACGATCAATTTCTTGCCCTCCCGATGCCGAAGGAAGCCGATCATGACGCTCGATGATCTCATCGCCTCGATGTTCCCCGCCGGCCATGCGGTGAAGCGCGGCCTCCGCAGTACCGTCCACGGCGCGGGCCGCCTGGAGGACGGTACCGAGGTCGCATTGATCGGCATCGTCGATCGGACGCCGCTGACGATCGATGCCGCGATCGAGGTCGCCGGCTACGTGCTCTCGGTGATCGAGAAAGGCGGCACCACCCCCATCCTCGTACTGGTCGACACGGCGAGCCAGAACATGGCGCGCCGCGACGAGCTGCTCGGCCTCAACGAGTACCTCGCGCACCTCAGCAAGTGTCTGACCCTTGCCGCCCTCGAGGGGCATCGCACCATCGGCATCCTCTACGGCCACGCGGCGGCGGGAGCGCTCATCGCGACGGCCCTGTCGACGCAGGTCCTCGTCGCCTTGCCGGATGCCGAGCCAAGCGTGATGGACCTTCCCTCGATCTCGCGGGTGACGAAGCTGCCGCTGGACAAGCTGACCGAGCTGGCGAAATCCACGCCCGTCTTCGCGCCCGGCCTCGAGCCTCTCTTTGCCGTCGGCGCGGTCACCGTGAGGTGGGACGCCACTAAACCGTTAGCGGCGCAGCTGCTAACGGTTCTGCAGGCTCCGCTCGCCCAACACGATCCACGCGATGCGATCGGCCTGGAGCGCAAGGGCCGGCTCCTGGCGGCACCCATCGCGGCTCGGGTCGCGATGGAGGCGAACGCGCATGGTTGATCCGGTCTTGACGCCACGAAGCGGCTGGCGCCGGCACGATCTCCTACGCGTCGCTCCGTCCGCGTGGGGCACCATGCTGATCGCCCGTCCCGATCTCGCGCAGCTGCCGTTCGTGAAGGATTGGGCCGGGCGGGGATGGCCGGTGATGGTCCGCCGCGCGATGGACGGGGACGATCCCGCCATGGTTCCGATCGGCATACCCTTGCCGCCGGCGGCAGGGAAGCTCCGAATCGGCCTCGTCGCTCCGGAGCGTGACATCACCGCTCACACGGCTCCGCCTCCGTTGCGGGTCGTGCAAGCTTCAGCGCCCGTATCCTGGAAGCCGACGATCGCCGCTCTGATCGAACTCGGCGCCGATCACGGCGTCGATCCGCAACTCTTCGGAAGCCTGCTATGGCAGCACGAGACCGGCCTGACCTACCTCTCCGCGACGTCGGACCTCGACCTGCTCTGGCCCGTTGCGGACGGCTGCGACGTCCGTGCTCTCTTGGATGGCATCGCGAGCGTCGAACAGGCTGCGCCGGTTCGCATCGACGGCGAACTCGTCTTCGCTGACGGTAGGGCCGTCAACTGGCGTGAGTTTTGGACCGTGATCCGCCAGGCGGTGGCGGGCACCATCCTCGTCAAGACGAACGGCGGCGTCAGCTTGCAGGATGTCGAGGGCGTCATCCTTGGACGCGCCGCATGAGAACCGCCGAGAGGATCAAGGTCGCGGGTGTTCGCGAGGCGAACCCATCGGCCGACCGACGTTGCGCCGAGATGATCGGGGCCCGCGCGACGGGCGCGCTGATGCTTGAACTCGCGACCTGGCCGAAGCCTGGACTCGTCAGCCATGTCGACACGGGGAGCCATAGCGACATGGATGCGGCGATGCTCACCGCGAGCGCGGAAGCGCTGCGTCCGTTCTTCGTCGAGCTCGCCGCGGCCGGACAGCAAAGATGCGCGATGAACGACCTCCGTCGTATCGGATTGCGCGCCGAGGTCGCGATGCTCGAGGCCACGCAGGGCGTCAACACCCATCGCGGCGCCATCTTCGGCCTGGGCCTGCTCTGCGCCGCCGCGGGCGCGACGACCACCTTGACCGCCGTCGGTCCCCTGGTCGCAGCGTCGAATCTCGGCAGGACCGTCGCCCAGGTATGGGGCGACGAGATCCGGCTTGGTCCGATCCCCCTGTTCAGCCACGGCAGCGCGGTCTTGCGGCAGCATGGAGCGGGCGGTGCGCGGGCCGAAGCGGGCAGCGGGTTTCCCAGCGTCTACGGGATAGGGCTGCCGTCGCTGCGGATCGGACGACTGCTGGCTGGGGCGGACGCCGATGCCCCGGCCGTGCATGCTTGCTTCGCCCTGATCGCGGCCGTTCGCGACACCAACCTCCTGCATCGCGGCGGCGAGGACGGCGCGAGCTTTGCCGCGGCGGCCGCACGGGCGTTCCTGTCGGAAGGCGGCGTCGGAACGCCGGACTGGCGTGAACGGGCGATCGCCGTGCACGCCGCGTTCGTCGCCGGGAACCTCAGCCCGGGCGGCTGCGCCGATCTCCTCGCCATGACGCTGTTCGTCGACGCCCTCGATACCGGAACCGATCTCACATGACCGAAGTCCTCCTCAATTCCCTTGTTCCGATCTTCGCCATCATCGCGCTCGGATATTTTGCCGGATGGGTCCGAGACATCGACAACCATCATGTGGCAGAGCTGAACGCCTTGGTGATGGACTTCGCATTGCCAGCATCGCTGTTCGTCGCCACCGCGTCGACGTCGCGCGCCATGCTGCTCGCGCAGTGGCCGTTGCTCGTCGTGCTCATCATCCCGATGCTGGCCCTCTACGGGCTCTGCTACTGGATGCAACGCCGCTTGTTCCGCCTGGAGTCCAGCGCCGCGTCGGTCCAGGCCCTGACGATCTCGCTGCCGAACTTCGCGGCCGCCGGACTTCCGCTGATCGCCGCCGTGTTCGGCTCGACGAACACGATCTACGTCGCCCTGGCGATCGCCGCCGGCGCCATCGTCCTCTCGCCGCTGACCCTCGCCATCCTCGAGGCCAACAAGGCCGCCGCGGCCGGCGAGACCGGCTTCGGCATCCTGGTGCCCGCTCTCGCGCGATCCTTGACCAAGCCGATCGTGGTCGGACCGATCGCGGGCATCGTGTTCTCGCTCATCGGCATCCCGCTGCCCGACTACGTCGTGCACGCCTTCCAGCTCATCGGACAGACGGCGGGCGGCGTCGCGTTGTTCCTGACCGGGCTGATCCTGTCCGCCCAGAAGCTGCTGCTGAACCGCAACGTCATCAGCGCCGCCCTGATCAAGAACGTCGCGCACCCGCTGATCGCGGTCGGACTGATCATGCTGGTGCCGATGCCCCACGACACGGCGCGGGCGGCGATCCTGCTCAGCGCCCTGCCATCGGGCTTCTTCGGCATCCTGTTCGGCCTGCGATACGGCGTCGACTCGCGCGAGGCCGGCTCGACCTTGATCGTGAGTTCCGTCTTCAGCGTGCTGACGCTTGCCGGAGTCCTCGTTCTGACGGCGGGCTCCTGATGCGCGGAACGTTGGCGATCCTCTGTTCCGGACAGGGCGGCCAGCACGCCGGCATGTTCGATCTCGTCGCCGGAAGCGCCGAGGCCGAACCGGTCTTCGCCGCGGCCGCTGCTTTGCTTGGACAAGACCCCCGGCGCTTCGTGCGCGAGGCCGAGCACGACGCCCTGTTCACCGATCGGGTCGGACAGATCCTTTGCTGCACCCAGGCGATGGCGGCCTGGGCGGCGCTCGGCGACAGCCGCCCGACGCACGCGACCGTCGCCGGCTACAGTGTCGGTGAGCTGGCGGCATGGGGATGCGCGGGCAGCCTGACGATGCCGACCACGCTGAAGCTGGCGGAGAAGCGCGCGGCGGCGATGGACGCGGTAGCGCCCGAGGACGGCGGCCTCGCCGCAATCGTCGGTCTACGCCGTCCGCGGTTGGAGGCGAGCCTGGAAGAGCACGGGACCACTATCGCGATCATCAACGGCATCGACAGCTTCGTGATCGGTGGCCACCGCGCCGCGCTGACCGCATCCTGCACCGACGCGCAGGCCGCTGGCGCGACGCACACGGTGATGCTGCGCGTCGCCATTCCCTCGCATACGCCTCTGCTTGCGGCCGCCTCGCCGGTGTTCCGCCGCGATCTCGAAGATGTCGCGCCGTCCCCTCCTTCGACCGGCTTTCGGCTCCTGAGCGGAGTCGACGGTGACGAAGTGCTGGATGTCGGCGCCGGCTGCGACAAGCTGGGCCGGCAGATTAGCACGCCGATCGACTGGGAAGCGTGCCTCGATAGCTGCAGATCGAGCGGTGCCGCGCGCGCCCTCGAGCTCGGACCAGGCAACGCGTTGAGCCGAATGGCCGCATCGTTCTTCCCCGACGGACACGCGCGATCCACGGCGGACTTCCGGACGCTCGCAGGCCTCAAGGCCTGGCTGGCCCGCGAAGACGCATGATTTCGGGATCCCGATACGAGCACACGATGCTTTGTCAGGGATCAAACCACCGCTCTCATGGACCGGCTTGATCCTGATCAAGGTGGTTAGACGGGCGCAGGCCTATCGTGCGGCTGTTGATGGAATGGTCTCATAATGCCGCACCCAGGACTTGATGTCATGACAGAGCCTTTCGCGACCACTCGCCCGATCGATCCCTCGGCGTCTAAGTCGACGCGCGACACGCAAGCGCCACGGGAGGTCAAGCCGCTCTTCCTCTTCGCCTGGCTGCTGTGCGCGATCTTTTACTTCTTCCAGTATGCCGTGCGCTCCTCGCCGGGCGTCATGCAGTTCGAACTGACGAACGCGTGGGGCGGCAACCACATCGGCACGATGATCTCGGCCTATTACGTCGCCTATGCGCTCATGGCGCTGGTGGCAGGCGTCCTGCTCGACCGCTACGGCGCCCGCAACACCATTCCCGTGGGCATCGCGATCGTTGGCGTCGGGTGCTTAGTCTTTGCCCAAGGGAGCGAAGCCGCCGGCATGGTCGGTTTCGTCCTGCAGGCCATCGGCGCCATCTTCGCCTTCATCGGCTCGTCCTACGTCGCCGCCCGTTACCTTCCAGCGCGCATGCTGGCGCTGTTCGTCGGCTTCACCCAGTGCCTCGGGATGGCGGGCGCGGCCTTCGGCTCCAAGCCGGTCCACATGGCGATCGACCCCGCCGGGCGGTACATGGTCCCGTGGCAGCACGTGTGGGTGGCGTTCGCCATCGCCGGCTTCGTCCTATCCGTCGTGACCTGGATCGTCATGCCCCGCGAAAAGGGGGACAGCCCCAGCCACCACGGCGCGCTGTCCATTGGCGCGCTGATGCAGCCCTTCAAGATCGTGTTCGGCAACCCGCAGAGTTGGCTCGCGGGCATCGTGGGCGGGCTGCTGTTCCTACCGACGACGATCGGCGCGTTGGTTTGGGCCACCTCGTTCCTCAACGCCGGCGAGCACATGTCGATGGCGGATGCGGCCTCCGATGCCGCAATGGTACCGATCGGCTGGGTCATCGGATGCCCGCTGCTCGGCTACGTCTCCGACCACCTCGGTCGCCGCAAGCCGGTGCTGATCGTCGGAGCCCTGGTGATGCTCGGCGCCGGCCTTGCCGCCATCTACGTTCCCGTGGGAACGCTGCCGCGTTACTCCGTGGCGCTGATACTCGGCATCGCGTCCGGCGCGGCGATGATCCCGTTCTCGATGATGAAGGAAGTCAATCCCGCGCAGGTCAAGGGCACGGCGGCGGGCGTAATGAACTTCCTCGTCTTCGTGACGACCGGCATCATGTCTCCGTTCATCTCGCGCCTGATGCTACCGGCCCAAGGGGTCCCGCTCACGCTCGCCGAGTTCCAGAACGCGTTCCTGCCCTTGGTCGGCGGTGTCGTCCTCGCGATCATCCTGAGCGTCTTCCTGAGGGAGACCGGCTCGCGCGCAGCTGTGCCGGCTGGTCCCTTGGTCGGCGGCGTCGCTCGCATCGGGGTCGGACAAGAGCGCTAGGTTTCAAGTCGCGCGCGGACCCAAGCTGCATTTCCTCGATCGGAACAAGATGATGCACGTCACGATCTTCAGCACCAAGCCATACGATCGCGTTTTCATGGACGCCGCGGGCGGCGGGCACCGCCTGACATACGTCGAGGCGCGCCTCACACGGGACACGTGCGTCTTGGCGCGCGGCGCACAGGCCGTATGCGCGTTCGTCAACGACGTGGTGGACGCGGCGGTACTGGATGCGCTCAAGGACATGGGCATCCGTTTGGTGGTTCTTCGGTCGGCCGGGTTCGACAACGTGGACCTCGCTGCCGCAAAACGATGCGGCATCACCATCGCGCGCGTCCCGGCCTATTCCCCCGAAGCCGTCGCGGAACACGCCGTGGCGCTGATGCTGTCGCTGGACCGCAACATCCACCGGGCCTATGTGCGCGTCCGCGAGGGGAACTTCGCCCTTGAAGGGCTGCTGGGATTCAATCTTCACGGGCGGACCATCGGTGTCGTCGGGACCGGACGCATCGGCGCGGGCGTCGCCAGGATCATGCTGGGCTTCGGATGCAGGGTCGTGGCCTTCGATCCGGTGCGTGACGCCGACTGCGAGGCTCGCGGTGTGACCTACATGCCGCTCGAGGACGTCCTGGCGGCGGCGGACATCGTGACGCTGCATTGTCCGCTGACGCCCGCCACGCGTCACCTGATCGACAAGGAGGCGATCACGCGGATGAAGAGGGGCGTGATGCTGATCAACACGAGCCGGGGCGCCATCGTCGAAACCGGAGCCGTCATCGAGGCGCTCAAGGATGGTTCGATCGGTCACCTCGGGCTCGACGTCTACGAGGAGGAGGAAACCCTCTTCTTCGAAGATCTCTCGGACCACGTCATCCAGGACGACGTCTTCGAACGTCTCGTCACGTTTCCCAACGTGCTCGTCACGGGCCATCAGGGCTTCTTCACCACGGAGGCTCTGGCGGCGATCGCGGAAACGACCATCGCCAACGTCACGATGTTCGAGAGCGCGGGCAAAGCCTTGCACGAGGTGGTCTGACGCCGTCGCGACGCCGCTTCGAGATCATTCACGTCCGCGGGATCGATGGGCCAGTGCGGCATCACGGGATGGTCCCCGAGTTTGCCGTTCTGCAGCTTGTCGGCCAAGTCTTTCATCGAATGAGCCGCCCCAGCGTGCGGAACGGCGGCGCTGCTCGGACAGGCGAGTCGCGGACGAGACCCGCGGCGTGGCGCCGCGCACAATTCTCTTCGGCGATCCGAAACCCGCGTCCTTCTTCGTACTTCGATGCGGCGGCGGGACTGTCGAGCGTCGTGAGAATAGCCAAGGCGACTAGCGTCCATGATGAGACCATCCTGAAACTCATTTGGTGCTACCTGAACGAAGCACCGAAGGTAGGGTCTATGTGCGGAACGGACTTGAGGTGGATCAAGTCAGACGTCGGACTCGATACCCGGCAGACGGGAGCGCGCCCGCGCCATCTGTCGAGCGATGCACTGCCCTCGGCTCGTCATCGATCACGTATCACGTGCTGGGGTCAGCTTGTAAGAGGCCGCTCGAAACCCTTCAGCGACGTCATCGGGACGCGATGCGGATGTGTGGCGGCATGGCCCAGCCGGATACCACGATTCGGTTTCTACCGCCCCGCTTGGCCCCGTAGAGCGCCGTATCGGCGGCCGCGACGATGCCCTTGTCGTCAGCGATCCCTCGGAACGGCATCTGAGCGACGCCGCCGCTGACGGTCAGGATGCCATGCGCGTTTGCCTCGTGGTCAAGCCGGAAGCCGGCGACCGCCGCCCTGATCCGGTTCGCCACGAACTCGGCGCTGGCCAGCTCCGTGTCCGGGAAGATGACCGCGAACTCCTCGCCGCCGATCCGGCATGCGATGTCGCCCGTGGGATCGCTTCCCGCCGCGATCGCGCGAGCGATCACCCTGAGCGCCTCGTCACCCTTCTGATGGCCATATCGATCGTTGAAGCCCTTGAAGCAATCCGCATCGAGCAGAAGAAGGGACAGGGGCCGTCCGGTCCGTAGGGCGCGACGGACCTCGCGCGCCAGCACCTCGTCGAACCTTCGACGGTTGAACAGTCCGGTGAGGGCGTCGGTCGTCGCGAGTTTCTCCAGTTCGGCGTTGACGGCCGCGGTCGCCCGTTCTGCTAGGTCTCTGCGCCCGAGCTCCCTTCGCAACAGCCAGGATAGGATCATCGTGACTCCGCAGAGGCAGAGGACGATCCCGCCAAGACTGATCGCCTTCCATCGCCATGCCGAGAAGACCTCGTCGGGTGACAGCCCGACGCTCAGCTTCAGGGGAAGGTCGCCGACCTGCGCGAACACGAAGTACCGGTCTCCAGCCCCGACCATCGCCGGGCCGCGGAAGCTGCCGCTCCTCTCGCCCGTCATCTTCCGATAGCTGGGCGTCTCGGCCACGCTGGTGCCGATCGCCTCGGCGCTGAAGGGTTCGCGCATGACGATCAGGCCATTTGGCCCATAGAGTGTGACCGTTCCCGCACGATCTGCGCCTACGGCCGTGAAGAGGCCGCGGAAGTAGTCGAGCAGGATCGCGCCAGCGACCACGCCCGCGAACGATCCGTCCGGGGCGGAAAGCCTCCTGCTGAGAACGACGACGGGTTTCCCGCTGTTCGGCGAGATCATCGGGGGACTGATGTGGAGACTATCGTCCGAACGGCTCTGGAAGTACCGGAAGCATTCGCTATCCGCTTCGTTGAACGACATCAGGGGAGCTTGCGAACTGGCGATGGCATCACCCTTTTCGTCCAGCACGACGATCATGCCGAAGCCCTCGGCACCTGAAGTCCGGCTGAAGAGCACCTTTTGCCGCACGCTTGGCCCGAGCGCGGCTATGTCCGGCTGCTGTATTCCATCCACAACGTCGCGAAGCGCCAAGTCGAAGAGACCGATGTTACGCGCGATGTCGCGCCCCAGCAGCTGGATGAGGCTGCGGGAGGTGATGTCGGCCTGTCGAGCCGCGTCGTCGCGCAGGTCTAGGAGCAGGGCGCTCGATACGGCGCAGAGCCCCACGACGCACAAGACGTTGACAAGGCCAAGCCACCGTCCCGATTGCGTAATCCCGAGGAGCCACTGGCCGAGCCTTCGCCGTGAAACAGCGATCCGGTCCGCTCGTGTTCCGCTGCGAGTTTCCATGACGAAACAGTGGCATCGGGAGCCGAAATAAGACTTTAAAGATTGAGTACAGTTTTACAGGATCCGTGTACCTGCCCGAGCACGCGCGCCTGGCTCGGCATCGTTGGCATTTCGACATGTGCCATGAGCGGTGCCTGGCGTTCGTGGCGCCGCTTGACCGCCGAGGACGCCGACATCCCGAGCGGAGAGGCACCCCGGGACGGATATGTCCTCCGCGGGACTTCCGCGAAATCCAAGGCTGGCGTCCTTCGGCGCCTGACGTGCGATCGATCTGGCGAACCGACAGCGCTTGACGATCCGATGGGACGCGAGCCGCTGGACGAGGCTTAGAACTCCTCCCAGCTGTCGATGGCCTCGGCCGTCCGCGAACGCAACGCAACGACCGAGCCCCTGCCCACCTTGGTCCTGGGTGACGGACGGCTCGCCGACGTCGTCGTTCGCGTCGGCGATACCGACGCCATGGGCTTGCCCCCGACCTTGAAGCGTCCGATCAGTCGGGCGAGCCCTTCGCTTTCCTGTGCGAGGCTGTGGGTGGCCGCCGTCGCCTCCTCGACCATGGCCGCGTTCTGCTGCGTGACCTGATCCATCTGGTTGATCGCCGTGTTGACCTCGACGAGGGCGGCGGCCTGTTCCTCGGTGGAACCGGCGATCTCATTGACGATGATGTCGATCTCGGCGACTTGGCTCACGATCCGCCCGAGGGCTTTGCCGGTTTCATCGACGAGGTTTACGCCCGCCTCGACCTCCTGGCTCGAGGCGAGGATGAGCGTTTTAATCTCCTTGGCCGCCTCGGCTGAGCGCTGAGCGAGGCCGCGGACCTCGCTGGCCACGACTGCGAACCCGCGCCCCGCATCGCCCGCGCGGGCCGCTTCGACGCCTGCGTTCAGCGCGAGGAGGTTTGTCTGGAACGCGATCTCGTCGATCACGCCGATGATCTGGCTGATCTGGCGTGAGGACTGCTCGATGCTTCCCATCGCCCGCACGGTGCGCGCGATGACGTCTGTGGAATGCGCGGCCTCGGTCCGAGCCGTCCCGACGACCCGGCGGGCGTGCGCGGTGCCGTCCGCCGTCTTCTTGACCGAGGATGTGATCTCGGCCAGGGCCGCCGCCGTTTCCTCGAGGCTCGCAGCCTGCTGCTCCGTCCGGCGCGACAGGTCGTCGGACGCGGTGGAGATCTCGCCCGTTCCCGACCGGATCGTGCCGGTGCTCTCGGTCACGTCCCGCATCGTATCCTGAAGCTGCAGCACGGCCGCGTTGAAGTCGGCGCGAAGGCTTTCGTATTCCGGTGCGTACGGCTGGTCGAGCCGTTGCACGAGATCACCGGAGGCGAGCTTGGCCAAGGCGCCGGCTATGCCGTCCACGACCTGCGCCTGCTGCTGTGCGGCCAAGGCGCGATCCGCCTCGGCACGATACCGCTCGTCTTCCGCCTTGCGTCTGGCCTGTGTCGCGTCCGCCTCGAGACGGAGCTTCTCGATGCCGGCGTCCTTGAAGACCTGGACGGCCTGGCTCATCTCGCCGATCTCGTCGGTCTGGCCACGGGAGGGCACCTCGGTATCAAGTTCGCCCCTGGCCAGTGCCCGCATGGCCGCCGTCATGGCATTCAGCGGACGTCCCACTGCACGGCCGATCAGATAGGCCATCGCGATCCCGAGGAGCATCGAGAGGCTTCCGCAGATGCCGACGACCCACTCGGTGCGCGCCATCGCGGCGTTGCCCGCCCTGCCGGATTCGTCCGACCAGGAGGATAGCTTGCCGCGCAGGGACGCGAAGGCCTCTTCGACGGGGTTCGTAAAGGGGGCCAGTGCCGACGACGCGACCATGTCCACCGCACGTGGCCTCGTGGTCGGGTCGGATGCGAGCCTGACCTCCCCGTCCAACCCCTTCTCCAGGTAAACTTCGACCTTACGTTCGTAGGTTTCCGCCTCGCCCGAGAACTGCGGCGCGTCCTTTGCCAGAACCGCCTTCAGGTCCGCAAGCCTTGCCCGGTATGCGGAGACGTCGTTGGCGATGTGCCGCTTGTCGAGGTCGGCTCCGGTCAGCACGAACTTCCGTACGTCCGATCGTGCGCTGATCAGGTCGGTCGCGGCCCGATCGAACAGGTTGATCGCGTTGCCGGAGACGTCGTTCAGCCGCTCGATCTCTGCGAGCATGCGCGTTTGTCCAAAGACGAGGATGGAGCTTGCCGCGCTTACGATAAGGACGGTACCAAAGCCGAAGGCCAGCTTCGTGTTCAAGCGCAGGTTGGAAAACATCGTGAGGCCCCGCACTGATGCGACGACGATCCTTCCGTCCGCACCGGTGCACTTTTGCACGAACATGGTTAAGAGCATGTAATGCCGGTACGGTAGTGGGTTGTGAGCCCGTACCGCGATCGTGGAACGCTGGCAGGCTTCGTCACATCCGCCGCTGGGCCAGGACTGCACGATGATTGGTCTCGATAAGGACCCACCGGTTCCGGCGACGGCATAGCGCCGATATCCGATGGACGAGGTGGCGGCACTCGCGACCCGCTCATCCTGGACAACCAATTCTGCTTTGCTCTTTCCGCCGCTTCGCGCGCACTCACGAAGGTCAACCGGCCTCTTCTCGCAGGCCTCGGCCTTACATATCTGCAATACCTCGTCATGTTGGTCCTGTGGACCGGAGACGGACTGAGGGTGCTGGACATCGGCCAGCGTCTGGGCGTGGAGTCCGGCGCCATGACGCCGGTACTCAAGCGATTGGAAGAGCTCGGATTCGTTAAGCGTAGGCGCCGGCTCGATAACGAGCGCGAAGTCGAGGTCACGCTGACCGCTCAGGGAAGGACGTTGCGCGCCGCCGCCGTTTCGATGCAACGGCAGGTCGTGGCACGGCTCGACATGACGGATGGCGACCCCGTGAGCCTGCGCGCGACCCTCAGGGCCATGATCGCGACCTTGGACGGTTATAATGGGACTGCACGGCGGTGATCCCGTCAACTATGTCTTTAGCGAAGCCGACGGGAGCGATCTCGTCGTCGCCGGGACGACTCTCGGACGGATAGGCGTCCTTGTCTGCTAGGAGCATCTGCAGCCGCTAACGAAGTTGGCGATGTACAGCCAGGACAAGCAGTTCCACATCGTCGTGCGGCCGGGCTTCTCACCTTACAAGGATGTTGCCTATTCGCTCGGCGCGGACGTTAGTCTCGCCGCGACGCAGACCTACGCCTTGGAGGGCGGCTGCTTCGTGCTGGCGCCCTCGGCGGTGACCTCGCGGGCGATGGTCGACCTGATATCTGACACCGAGGAAAAGCGGCGCCTTTGGGCGGTAGATGGTCGGGTGCGGCATGCCGACCATGCGGGAACGTTGAGGTCTTCCCGTTCGTTCGACCCCCAACTAAAGGAGCTAAGATGAAGCGGAATATGAAGATGATGGCGGTTGCGTCGGCCGCGATGGGCATGGCGATCCTTGCCTATTCGTCGGCTGCTCAGGCGAGAGGGTTTGGCGGCGGCGGCTTCCATGGCGGGGGTCATGGTTTCGGCGGCGGACGTGGCTTCGGCGGCGGTTATGGTCGGGGCTACGGCGGTCGTGGTTATGGCCGCGGCCTGGGCTACGGGGCCGCAGGCCTTGGTCTAGGATTGGCGGCCGGCGCGATCGCCGGTGGCTACTACGGCGGTTATGGCTACGGGGACGGATATGGATACGGCGGAGGCTACGGCTATCCTGCCTATGGGTATCCTGCATACGGCTACGGCAACGGGGTCTACGGTGGCGGCTACGGCTACGGTTACGATTACTAGCGCAGATCGATAGTCTGTCCGCGGACTTTCGGAAGGGGTGCTCATCGGGCGCCCCTTTCCCTTCATGCGGCGCATCGCATCCGACGTTCACGGCGGTTGATGCCGACGCTGGTGCCGCGTCCCCTTTCAGGGCCGGCCTGCAAGTTCTTATCGGATCCTTCGGCAGATCGGTTTCCAGGACTCCGCCCGATCGAAGGACTTGGTTTCATCGGGTGACAAAGACGCGAGCGAGCGCCTTCGCGAAGATCACCTTCGCCAAACGCATCGCGGAGACGACCCGACACCTCGAAGATCTCAGAGTGCGGGGAGAAGACGAGGGCCTTCGAGAGGCAGTTGTCAGATACCTGTTCGGCGATGGGACGCGACGTCGACGAACACCCGTTCGTGACTGAAGCCGTAACGGTTCATCTGGGTTCGCCCTACAGTAGGCCGATCTGCAACGGCGGCGCGACTGGCGGCTCGCGGGATAGGCTATCGTGCCAGTCCTCCTTCGGGCCTGTAGCAACGATCCTCATCATTGGATCGGGGAGGGGCCGCTGCAGCATGGATGCCTCGGACCAAGGCGCTCGCAACCAGACGTCCCTTTCCTCGGCCGTCGACAGCAGCACCGGCATCGCTTTGGGATGGATCGGGCCGACGACTCCGTTCGGATCGGTTGTCAGAAAACCATAGAGATGGTGCTCGCCTTCGACCGGCTTTGCCTTCGTGCCGCGGACGCCGTGCCAGGTCGTCCAGATCCCCGCGAAGCCGCAGAGCGGCCGGCTGTCATCCAGGGCAAACCAAGTGGCCGTCTTCTTCGGCTTT
>NZ_LMUU01000244.1:10732-11137 GCF_009765775.1 Beijerinckia sp. L45 | reverse complement strand
CCATAGAGATGGTGTTCGCCTTCGACCGGCTTTGCCTTCGTGCCGCGGACGCCGTTCCAGGTCGTCCAGATTCCCGCGAAGGCGCAGAGCGGCCGGCTGTCGTCCAGGGCGAACCACGTGGCCGTCTTCTTCGGCTTCGTGTCGGCGTACTCGCAGAATGACGTGAATGGCACCAGGCAGCGGCTTTCGGGCCTCAGCCAGCGGCGCCAATGTGGGCTTGTCGTGTTCCGGATGTTCGTGATCGGAGCGCCGCCGAACTGCGGCGGCCCGGGCATGCCCCACCGCATCATCGTCAGCTCGCGTTCGCCGTCGTCTCCCCTGCGCACGATCGGCGCCGGGTAGTCGGTGAAGACGCCCGGCATCGGCGGCAGGTTGCCCGTCAGGTCGCGGTCGATCGCGAAGAGT
>NZ_LMUU01000244.1:10412-10722 GCF_009765775.1 Beijerinckia sp. L45 | reverse complement strand
TGTTCGTGATCGGAGCGCCGCCGAACTGCGGCGGCCCGGGCATGCCCCACCGCATCATTGTCAGCTCGCGTTCGCCATCGTCTCCCCTGCGCACGACCGGCGCCGGGTAGTCGGGGAAGACGCCCGGCATCGGCGGCAGGTTGCCCGTCAGGTCGCGGTCGATCGCGAAGAGCCGGCGCATGGCGTCCTGGCTGCGCGTGATGGAGTAAAGATTACACACGACGTCTCACAATGAACCTAGAGGTTGACCGGCGACACGCTGGCGCGGTCCAGCTTCAGCCGCTCGGCTTCGGCGTCCAGCGTCGCGCGC
>NZ_LMUU01000244.1:6510-10402 GCF_009765775.1 Beijerinckia sp. L45 | reverse complement strand
GTCGCGATCACCAAGCTCACCAAAAAAGCGAAAACGCACCATCAGGTGGGAGCACTGCCCCTACGCCTTGACGATGGTGAGATGCGTGTCCTCCTCATTACGTCCCGCGGCTCGCGGCGTTGGACCATCCCCAAGGGTTGGCCCATGAGAGGCTTCAAGGATCATAAGGCCGCCGAGCGCGAGGCTCTGGAAGAGGCCGGCGTCGTCGGCCGGGTCAGCAAGGAGCTAGCTGGCACCTATCAGTATTGGAAGAAGGGTGTCTCCACCCTCCACCTCTGCGAGGTGGCTGTGTACCTGTTGCATGTCGAACGGCAGCTTACTGACTGGCGCGAGAAGGGCCAGAGGGTCGCCACGTGGTTCAGCGTTTTGGCAGCAACGTAAGCATCCGGCCTAGACCGCAGGCTATCGGGTTGTCGACTCTCGAGATCAGGCTGCGACCGCGACCTGGTTGTCTGGAAGCCGACGCCAGTTCCACGGCAATAGGTCGACGAGGCGGCGAGCGGGCTGATCGGCGATGCGGGCCAGAACGTCGGCGAGCCAGGCTTGGGGATCGACGTTGTTGAGCTTCGCTGTCTGGATCAATGTGTAGATGAGCGCCGCGCGATCGCCGCCGCGCTCCGAACCAGCGAACAGCCAGGCCTTGCGGCCGAGGGCGATGCCGCGTAGCGCACGTTCGGCCGCGTTGTTGGACAGGCAGATCCTCCCGTCTTCTAGAAATACGGTGAACGCCGGCCAGCGCGTCAGCATGTAGTCCATCGCCTTGGCGACATCGGAATGGCGGGACAACTTGCACCGCTCAGCACGCATCCAGCGCTCCAGGCCCTCGACAAGCGGCGTGACGTTCATTCGACGTCCCTCCCGTCGAAAGTCGGGTGGCAAACCACTGAGAGATCGCTCTACCTCGAAGATGGCATCAAACCGGCGAATGGCTTCGAGCGCTAGCGGCGCGACAATAACTGGCTTACGCGAGCGGACCTTGCTCATGATGTCGGCGAGGACGAAGAACTTGCGCCGGGCGTGACTCCAGCAGGCAGCCTCGATGATCGGGCCCAGCCGGCGCTCGGCCTTGTAGAGCGCATTAAACCCGGCATAAGCATCGGCTTGCAGGATCCCGGCATAGCCCGCGAGATGGCGCGCGGGATGTTCGCCCTTTCGATCGCGCGAGAAGGCATAGAACGCGGCCGGCGGATCGGCACCGCCGAATGGACGATCGTCGCGGACATAGGCCCACAGTCTAGCCTGGATCGTCCTCCCCTTGGCTAACAGCGCCACTGGCGTGTCATCGCCATGGATGCGGTCCGCCGCCATCACGTGGGCGCGGATGAGTTCGGCCAGTGGCGCCAGCACGGCGGCACAGGCGCCGACGTGGTCGGCAAGGGTCGGCAATGGTAGGTCGATGCCTTCACGGGCGTAGGTCTCGCTCTGACGGTTGAGCGGCTGGTGTAGCGCGAACTTCGCATAGAGGATCATCGCCAGCAGGCTTGGCCCAGCATGACCGCGCGGGATGACATGGAATGGCGCGGGCGTTTGGCTGATCGTCTCGCAGACGCGGCAGGTAAACTTCTCGCGAATGTGCTGGATCACCTTCCACTGGCGCGGCACGACCTCCAGCGTCTCGGTGATATCCTCGCCGAGCTTGGCGAGGCGGGACGATCCGCAGCACAGGCATGAACTCGGGCCGGGAATGACGACGCGTTCCCGCGGCAGATGATCGGGAAACGGCCGTCGTCCCGAACGCCGCCGATGCACCGAGACCAGAGAGATGTCGGCCCGCGTGGCGGCCACCTCGTCTTGTGCCGCCGTCGCTTCGAGGTCTTCGAGTTCGAACTCCATCTGATCGAGGAGCTTGTGCCCACGCTCGGACCGGCTGCCAAAAAGCTCACGTCGCATCTTCTCGATGGCGAGCTTCAAATGGGCGATCACCGCCTCGGCGCCGGACACCTGGGCTTTGGCGAACGCCGCATCCGCCCTGGCCCGCACGGCGTCTTGCTCCGCCACCAATCGCGCAGCGCGCTCGATGACGAGGAGCCGCTTCAGGCTCTCGAAATCATCCGGCTCGCTGTCATCCGGTGGCGTCATGACAGCATTGAATCACGGATCACCGGTTCCGCGATGCCGTTATCCCAGGTATCCACAAGTGAGATGCCACCTGCGATGCCATCATCTTCATCCGACTGTCGTCGGCCGCCATGTATGCCGCGGATGGCGTCAGTCTATGCCTTCCAGCAAGTAGGCGAGCTGCGCCGGCGTGATCATGACGACGCCATCGGCTGGCGAGGGCCAAATGAACCGCCCGCGCTCCAGCCGCTTGGCGTAGAGCGAGACACCATGCGCGTCGCTCCAGAGGACCTTGATCAGATCCCCGCGACGTCCACGGAAAACGTAGAGATCGCCGCCATGCGGGTCGCGCCGCAGAGCTTCCTGGACCTGCAGCGACAAGCCGTTCATGCCGCGCCGCATATCGGTGGCACCGACCGCCAGCCAGACACGCACACCCGACGGGACGGGGATCATCGCCGATCAACGACGTTGATGACGCGCGCCAATGCTTCTGGGTCGACATTAGGATCAATGACGACCCGCCGCCCGCTTACGAACACGATCTCGATCCGCCCTTCGCACGATCGAGCAGGCTCTGAATAGGGCTTCGCTTGTAGCGAGGACGCGTGCGTCGGCTCCGGCACTATCATGGCCGGAACAAACCCCGGCACCGACCCAGCTTGTCGCTGCTCCGCGAGGAAAACGCGACGCCATATCACCAACAAGGATCGCGAGATCCAGTGACGTCGAGCCGTCACCGAAACAAGGCGCGGGCCCGAAAGACTTTCGAGGACGATCCGAAGCTTCTCATCATCCGACCAGCGGCGGCGCCGGCCCATCTCGACAACCTCAAGCCGCCTCGGAGCACTGATCGTATGACTGTCCATAAGCGCTGTTCTCAGCGCGAAGACCCGTGTCCCGCAAGACGGCCCTCAACGGAGGCATACGAAGCAACTGCGCTCGTGGAGGAAACAGGGCTGCAAGCGATCATCGTCCAGCTTGGGCTCTCGGCCACTTAAGGCTCCCCCCAAGCTGCGATTACGCACGAGATCGTCGCGTCGATCAGCGTCGTGGCGCAAGCTGGTGGAACGGGCGCTCTGGGCTGATGACAGGGCGCCTTTCCGTCCGTTCCGGCATTTCATAGGGGCGGGGGATGGTCGTTCAGCAACGCGTTATACTCATCCCGATCACGGCGCAGCTTGGTCAGCCATGCCCCGGCGGCCCTGGAAAGATTATCGCAAGCTCCTTGGTCCAGATCTGACTCAAGATGCGCTATCGCGGCATCGATTTCGATAAGTGCGTAGGTCCACGCATCGCGAAGGTGATCGATCGTCACCATGGCTAAGTCCAGTTGTTGTTCAGGCCTTTCGCAAGAGGGTACGCTGGCTACCCTGCGATGGCGAGTGCGGCATCTGCGTTCAGGCAGAAGCGCGGCGTGCGCTCTATAGGAAGTTGTCCGATCAGAGGTCCGGTCCTTGCTAGCGTAGCCAAAGATTGTGTCTGCCATCTCGGTCGGCCGCCTCCGAGATCGCTTCTATGCTGACCAGCGTATTCGAGAAGAGTTCATTCGACCCGGCACAGGCAGCGATCTTGACCAACGCCTACACGCAGGCGGTAATCGCGGTGGGAGGCGTCTACATCATTGATGCGGCGGCGCAGATCAAGCTTGCAAAGATCATCCTGGCGATCGCCACCAAACGCATCAAGGCCGGAGGCAAGGTAGAAACCCACATGGACGCAGAAAGCATCGCGACACTCGCCAGCACGCGGTTCCTGCACCTTCTCGCCGATGATCCGGTCCAAGCCTATGCTTCCTGAGGGAGTTCAAGACGCAAGCTCGGATCAATCCACA
>NZ_LMUU01000244.1:0-6406 GCF_009765775.1 Beijerinckia sp. L45 | reverse complement strand
CTGAAGCCCGTCCCGACGTTGCCGACGGAGACCAGCCGGCCGCCATCGAGCCGCGCCAACTTCAGGTTTGCCAACGCGCCGCGGACGGCCCCTGAGGTCGGTTGGTATCCGACGACCACGAACGCCTCGGTCAGGATGCTCTTCGTCTTGAGCCAGGTCTTCGACCGGCCGGAGCGGTAGGGTGCGTCGAGCCGCTTCGACACGATGCCCTCGAGCTCGTGCTCGCAGGCGACGCGGAACAGATCGGCGCCGGAGCCGGTGTATTCGTCGCTTAGCATCACGGCGCTCGACGGCCGCATGAGGAAGCCTAGTGCCTCTCGGCGATCGCCGAGGGGCTTCGTCCGCAGATCCTCGCCGTCGAGGAACAGGAGGTCGAACGTGTACATCACCGCGGCCTCCGATCCATGGCGCGTGAGGTCGGCCTGCAGCTCCGAGAAGTTCGAACGGCCCATGTCGTCAAGCACGACCGCCTCGCCGTCGATGACGGCGGAGCGCACGTTTAGCTTCAGCAGCGCGGCGACGATGTTCGGAAAGCGGCTGGTCCAATCGTGACCGTTGCGCGTGCGAATGGTCACCTTGCCGTCAGCTACGTAGGCAGAGACGCGGTAGCCGTCCCACTTGATCTCGTGGATCCAGTCATCGCCGACCGGCGGCTTGTCGACGAGCGTGGGCAGACACGGCTTGATCCACTTCGGCAGCGGCCTGTCGAAAAGACCGGACTGGCGCGGGTCGATCGGTTTCCCGACAAGTGCCCGGCCGGCGATCCGCTCAGCGGCGACGTCGTTTGATTTCCTGGTCTGTGGCGTAGGACGGGGCGGCGGCTTGGGCATAGGCCGACGATGCCGACGGATTGTTAAGGCGGAGTTCGAGTGTGTCCATCTGTGGCTGGAAGCCTATCTGATGCATGCTGGCTAAGCTTTGAACTCTTGGAGACCGACTTGCTCGACAACCCGATCAGCGACCGTGAGGTGATAGCCCACCACGAGGCATCCCATGCCGTGCTTGCTCTGGAGCTCGGGCTGGGCATTCTCGAGATCGGGATCGATCTCGAACGGGTCGACGCTACGGGCGGCGTCGGAAACGTGGGTTGCCGCTTGTTCGTCGCGGATCTCACGGACGTCGCACCGCGGAACCTGGAGGCCGAACAGTGGCGGTTGGCAGGGCGAAACGATTGCATCGGAACCGTTCTGGCCGGAAGCAGCTATCCGCCACATCGCATAACGACGGATCGGGGGCCGGTGGAACGCGACGGGCCCGCGACACCATTCGGATTCCTGTCGTATCGTCCGGGACGGCGATCGACGGATGGGGCTATGTCCGCCGCCCAAGGAACCGATGACCGACGAAACCATCGCCTTCTACGACCGCCACGCCGAGGAGGTTTGTGCGCGCTACGAGGCGCTGACCGCCGATAGCGTCTGGTCGTCCATGGGCGATCTCCTTCCGCTCGGACCGGGCTGGCGCTTGACGTCGGTGCGGGCTCGGGGCGCGACGCGGCGTGGCTCGCCGCCCGCGGGTTCGCGGTGGTCGCGGCCGAGCCCGCCGCGGGGATGCGTCGCGAAGGGGCTCGCCGCCATGGCGAGGCGAGGTGGATAGACGATCGGCTGCCCGACCTTTCGAACGTGCATCGGCTGGGCTTGGCCTTCGACCTGGTGCTTCTCGGCGCCGTCTGGATGCACCTTCCAGCACGCGACAGGCCGCGCGCGTTCCGGAAGCTGGTTACCCTTCTACGGCCGGGCGGCCTATTGATGCTCTCGCTTCGACAAGGCCCCTCCGAAGCCGGCCGCGCCATGTTTCCCGCGCCGCTCGGCGAGATCGAGGCCTACGCCCGCGACCACGGCCTCGCCGTCGTCAGGGTCGCCGCCTCGCCGGATGCCGGAGGCCGTGCGGACGTGTCCTGGACGAGCGTCTGCCTGAGGGTCCCAGACGATGGCAGCGCCGGCCTGCCGATGATCCGTGGGGTGATCCTCAACGACGACAAGAGCTCGACCTACAAGCTCGGGCTGCTGCGAGCGGTCGCCAAAGTCGCGGACGTCTCGTCGTCGCTATCGAGGCCGGCGCCCGACACCGACGATCGCGTCTCGGTCCCGCTCGGCCTCGTCGCCCTGAACTGGATCCGCGCCTATCTGCCGCTCGTCGCGGCCGGTCTTCCGCAGGCGCCGGGAAACGCCGGTCCCGCCGGTCTCGGGTTCGCGAAGGCCGGCTTCAGGGCCTTGATCGAGTTCGATGTGAGGGCGCAGGACCTGCGCATCGGCGCGACCTTCGTTGGGGAGCGGGCGATCGCCGTCCATGCCGCGCTCGTCGAGGCGCGCCGCACGATCGTTGACATGCCGGTGCGGTACACGAGGATGCCGAACGCAGCGATGCAGCTCTTCGAGGCTGTCGCGACACGCGCGCAGCGCCCGGACGCCGCGCTGAGCATCACACCCGCGATGCTCTGGTCGTGGGGCGGCCTCTCGATGCCCGGACCGCTGTGGCGCACGATGCAGCGCCATGGCGTCTGGATCGAGCCCGTCCTCGTCGCCGAATGGGTGCGGTTAACGCGCGGGTACGCCGTAAGGATGGGTCTCGATCTCGCGCCGGGCGTGGTCGAGGCCCGCATCGCTTGGTCCGAGCCGTCGCGGGACACGGCTCTCGCGCGGATGGTTGCGAACCGGATCGCCGCCGACGGCAAGCCCATCGCCTGCGTCTGGTCCGGCGTCGATCTCCAGCCCGGGACTCTCGACGTCGACCATGCGCTGCCATGGTCGGCGTGGCCCTGCAACGACCTTTGGAACCTGCTGCCAGCATCGCGCAGGGTCAACCAGCACGAGAAGCGCGACCGGCTGCCGACCGCGGCGGCCCTGGCCCGCTCGCGCGACGCGATCACGCAGTGGTGGGCCGAGGCGTGGCATTCGGACCCCGCGCTCGCGGGTCGCTTCGCGGCCGAGGCGAACGCGTCGCTCCCAATAGAGGGCGAAGCCGATCCGCAAGCAGTCTTCGCCGGGATGGAATGGCGACGGCTCAGGGTCCAGCAGGACCAAGCCCCTCCCTCGTGGGCCGGCGTCGAGCGCTGACGGACGGCTCCGCGTCTTGGTGAAGCCGCCGCTCGACTGCGGAGTTTTCCCGGACGTGAATCACCCCGCGCGATCGAGGGCCGAGGCCGCGGTAGCACTCTATCGCTCGACGCCCTGCCTGACGGAGCGGTAACCGTCATGCGTCGGAGACCACGACTTGCACGTCCATGGACAGGAAGTCGGCGACGTCGCCCACGAAGCCGCCGGTGATCGGCATGATCTGCGTATTAGTGCGGGCGATGGCGACGGGGATGAGATGGCCAGCGCCGACGCGGCGGTGCGTTGGGTCGAACGCGATCCAGCCCGCCTCCGGCAGGAACACCTCGGCCCAGGCGTGGGTCGAACCGCCGTCACCGTCCTGCATCGAAGGGTCGGCTAGATAGCCCGAGACGGCCCGCGCCCCGAAGCCGAGATGGCGCACGGCGGCGATGAAGAGCGCGGCGATGTCGCGGCACGATCCGCTGCGGAGCGCGAGCGTCTCGACCGCGGACTGCGTGCCCTCCTCGTCGCGGATGCGGTAGGCGATGGCGTCGAGCATCCCGGCGTTGATGTCCTTCAGAAGCGACAGCGTGTCGGTCCGCGGTCCCGCCACGAAGCCGCGCGCCCAGGCCTCGACGCCATCGTCACGCGAGCCGGTGGCGAGCAGCGCCCCAAGGTCGACGACGTCGTCCGCCGTGTAGGCGAACGGGAAGGCGTGCGCGTAGGGCGCAATCCGGAAGGTCGGCCACTCGGGTGCGGAATGTTCGACGACGCTGGTGACGACGATGTCGAGGACCGACGTTGGCGTCGCGAAGTCGGCCGCCACGACGGCGTTCCCGTAGACGTCCTGTCCCCACGTGACCGTGGCGTCGGGCGAGCACCGGAGGTCGAACGCGATCACCTGGAGATCCTGACTTTCGCGCGGGCGGATCAGCAGACGGTGCGGCAGCAGTTCGACGGGACGCCCATAGCGATAGGTCGTGCGGTGGAGGATCGAGAGCCTGGGCACATGTCCTCCTTCAAGGGTCGGCCATGTGCCGGTTTTCGAAGCTGACGCTAATGGTCACATCCTTCGTCCTGCAAGCATTCGTTCGCGAGGCGATGGCAGTGTCGAGCCGATCGAAACAACCGCACGCGGCACATTGACTCATCAACCGCGTTAAGAACAAATAAGGAACATTCAGTTAGCTAGCATCGCGGGAACCATGCGTCCGGGCCAATCTCCATGCACAACATCGCCGTCTCTCGTCCGGTTATCGCGGATCTCCGTGCCCGCATTGAGCGGCTCGACGGCGGGCGGGGCCGCGAAAGGGCCGTACTGCCGTTCGGCGTCGAGGTCATCGACCACGTCCTACCAGGCAGCGGCCTTGCCCTCGGCGCGCTTCACGAGGTGGCTGGCGGCGGCAACGGCGCCATCGACGGCGCAGCCGCGGCGCTGTTCGCTGCCGGCATCGCCGCGCGCAGCAAGGGCAAGGTGCTGTGGTGCGTCACCCGCCCCGACCTCTTCGGCCCGGCGCTCGCCCAGGTTGGCCTGCCGCCGGGCCGGGTGATCTTCGTCGAGGCCGGCGACGAGAAGACGGTCCTGGCCTGCTTCGAGGAAGGCCTGCGCCACGGCAGCCTCGGCGCCGTCGTGGCGGAGGTCGCCCGGCTCTCGATGACAGCATCGCGCCGCCTCCAGCTCGCGGCCGAGGGTAGCGGCTCGGTCGGCATCGCGATCAGGCGGTGGCGGCGGCAGACGGAGGCCGCCGACTTCGGCCAACCGACGGCGTCGGTGACGCGATGGCGGGTCTCGGTGCTTCCCTCCGCGCCACTCCCCGTTCTGGGCGTCGGCCGTTCGCGCTGGCTCCTAGAACTGATCCGATGCCGTGCCGGCGAGAGCGCCGACTTCGAGGTTGATGCGTGTAATGCCCAGGGTCGTCTCTCTCTTCCTGCCGACCTGGCCCACCGACCGGGTGAGGAGGACGCTCGCCGCCGCCGCGCCGTCTCGTGACGTGCCGCTCGTTCTCGTCGGGCACGATGGCCGCCGCCGCGTCGTGACCGCGGCCGACGTCGCCGCGCGCCGCGTGGGACTGCGCGTCGGCATGCCGGCGACGAAGGCCCAGGCGCTCGTGGCGGACCTCGTCATGATGGACGCCGAGCCTTTGGCCGACGCAGAGGCGCTCGAGCGGCTCGCCATATGGGCACTTCAGCGCTACGCGCCGATCGCCGCTGCCGACCCGCCGGACGGGCTCGTCATCGACACCAGCGGTGCGGACCATCTGCACGGTGGCGAGGAGACGATGCTGGCCGGCATGGTCCAACGCTTCTCTTCCGTCGGCATCGCGGCGCGCGTCGCGGTTGCCGATTGCTGGGGCGCGGCTCACGCCACGGCGCGCCATCGCCCGGGAGACGCCACCATCGTGCCCTGCGCCCATGGCGGCGAGGTGATCTTCGATCTCCCGATCGGCGCCCTTCGCCTGCCTGCCCCTTCGGGGTATCGCTCGAGCACGAGCTCCAGCTCATCGAGAAGCTCGAATACGCGCCGTACTTCCTGACCGTGAACGCCATCGTCCGCTTCGCGCGATCGAAGGGGATCCTCTGCCAGGGCCGCGGATCCGCCGCGAACTCCGCCGTCTGCTACGTTCTCGGCGTCACCAGCATCGACCCCGAACGCAACGACCTGCTGTTCGAACGCTTCGTCAGCGAGGAGCGGCGCGAGCCGCCCGACATCGACGTCGACTTCGAGCACGAGCGGCGCGAGATCGTCATGCAGTGGGTCTTCGAGACCTACGGGCGCGACCACGCCGCGCTCTGCTCCACCGTCATCCGTTACCGCTCCAAGGGTGCCCTGCGCGATGTCGGCAAGGCGCTCGGCCTGACCGAGGACCTCATCAAGATGCTGTCGTCGCAGATCTGGGGCTGGTCGGAGGAGGGCGTCGAGGAGAAGCACGTCGAGGCGCTGAACCTCAACCTCAGCGATCGCCGGCTCAGGCTTGCCCTCGACCTCGCGCGCGAGCTGATGGGCGCGCCACGCCACCTGTCGCAACACCCCGGCGGCTTCGTCCTCACCCGCGACCGCCTCGACGAGCTCGTGCCGATCGAACCCGCCGCGATGGTCGACCGCCAGGTGATCGAGTGGGACAAGGACGACATCGACATCCTCAAGTTCATGAAGGTCGATTGCCTGGCGCTCGGCATGCTGTCGTGCATGAAGAGGGGTTTCGATCTCCTCGCCGACCATAAGGGCATCGAGCTCGATCTCGCTACAGTTCCGGCAGAGGACCCGCGCACCTACGCGATGATCCGCAAGGCCGACACGCTCGGCACCTTCCAAATCGAGTCCCGCGCCCAGATGTCGATGCTGCCGCGCCTGAAGCCCCGGACGTTCTACG
>NZ_LMUU01000243.1:15287-17053 GCF_009765775.1 Beijerinckia sp. L45 | reverse complement strand
GACCAGGCGGCGGACCTCGGAATCGATCTTGCGCGCGGTCTCTTCGGACAAGGTGTTGGTCTTGCCCATGGAGTAGCCGAGGAAGACCTCTTCCTGGTTGTCGCCGTACATCACGGTGCCGAGCGCATCGGAGAAGCCCCATTGAGTCACCATCGCGCGGGCCAGTTTCGTCGCCTGCTGGATGTCGGACTGGGCGCCTGACGTGACCTTCTCCTTGCCGAAGATGATCTCTTCCGACACCCGGCCGCCCATCAGGACGGCGAGGCGCGAGGTCATCTGCTCGTAGCTCATGGAGAGCTTGTCGCGCTCCGGCAGCTGCATGACCATGCCGAGAGCCCGACCACGCGGAATGATCGTCGCCTTGTGGACGGGATCGGTCGCGGCGACGTTCAGCGCCACCAGGGCATGACCGCCCTCATGATAGGCGGTCAGCATCTTTTCCTGCTCGGTCATGACCAGGGTGCGGCGCTCGGCGCCCATCATGATCTTGTCCTTGGCGTCCTCGAACTCGCTCATCGTGACGATGCGCTTGCCGCGCCGCGCCGCCATCAGCGCCGACTCGTTGACGAGGTTCATCAGATCGGCACCGGAGAAGCCGGGCGTCCCACGGGCGACGACCTTCAAGTCGACGTCGGGCGACAGCGGCACCTTGCGGACGTGCACCTTGAGGATGCGCTCGCGGCCGATGACGTCGGGGTTGGGCACGGTGATCTGACGATCGAAGCGGCCCGGACGCAGCAGCGCGGGATCGAGCACGTCGGGACGGTTGGTCGCGGCGATGAGGATGATCCCCTCGTTGGCCTCGAAGCCGTCCATCTCGACGAGCAACTGGTTCAGGGTCTGCTCGCGCTCGTCGTTGCCGCCGCCGAGGCCGGCGCCGCGATGGCGACCGACGGCGTCGATTTCGTCGATGAAGATGATGCAGGGCGCGTTCTTCTTGGCCTGCTCGAACATGTCGCGGACGCGGCTGGCGCCGACGCCGACGAACATTTCCACGAAGTCCGAACCGGAGATGGTGAAGAACGGCACGTTGGCTTCACCGGCGATGGCGCGGGCAAGCAGCGTCTTACCGGTACCGGGAGGCCCGACAAGCAGCACGCCGCGCGGAATCCGCCCGCCCAGCCGCTGGAATTTCTGCGGGTCGCGCAGGAATTCGACGATCTCCTGCAGGTCTTCCTTGGCCTCGTCGACGCCGGCGACGTCCTCGAACGTCACGCGGCCATGCGCCTCGGTGAGCAGTTTGGCCTTCGACTTGCCGAAACCCATGGCCTTGCCGCCGGCCCCCTGCATCTGCCGGGAGACGAAGATCCACATGCCCAAGAAAGCGAGAAGCGGCAGGCCGTTGACCAGCAGGGTCACCAGCCAGCTGTTGCCGTCGGACGGCGGCTTGGCGGCGACGCTGACGTTCTTGGCTACGAGCTTCGGCACCAGCGTCGGATCGTTCGGCGCGTAGGTGGCGAAGGCGCGGTTGTCAGTGAAGTGGCCGGTCACTTCGGAGCCGGCGATCGTCACCTCACGCACGCGGCCCTGGTCCACCTCGGTGAGAAGCTGGCTGAACGTGATTTCCTGCGCCGTCGGCCGTTGTCCGGGATTCTGGAACAGCATGACCAGGGCGACCACAAGAAGAAATATGATCACCCAGAGAGCGAAATTGCGAAAATTGGGGTTCATCTGCGATCCAGAAGGGATTGGCTCTTGAGCCAGGACCCGAAGGAGAAAAAGGCCGGCGCGGCGACGCAACACAAGGACACGAGCGTGGCAAGACT
>NZ_LMUU01000243.1:1516-15223 GCF_009765775.1 Beijerinckia sp. L45 | reverse complement strand
TCGTCGCGGAATCGGCCTTAATGACGGCAGCGGCTTGCCTTACGCCTCTACCGCGGGTCGCCCCCGGCGGCGGGCCGCCTCGGGGACGATGGTGAGCATAGTGTCGCGCTCCAGCGTGACGCGGGTGCCGCTCAACGTTCCGCGATAGGCTTTCTGCGCACGCAGGGCGGCGGCGATGGCCGCGCCCAAGGTTTCCAGGCGGTCGAGACGCGGCGTCTTGGCCGCCGGCGCGACGCTGGCGATGGCATGGCGCAGCACCCGGATGAGAATTTCGGGCTTGGCCTCCGCCAGCGGCGCGAGCGGTGCCGCGAAGCCGGTCGCGTCGCTGGTGACGGTGAGCAGACCGAGACAGCGCTGCGCTTCCGCCTCCAGCGCCTCGTCGGCCCGCGCCATCCGCGTGGCAAGGCGGGTCAGGGCAAGCGTATCGAGCCCGAGCTTTTGGGCGGCGGGCGCCTGGGCGCGCAGCGTTCCCCGGGCGTAGGCCGGATCATGGTTGGAGGGATCGTCGACGAAGGCCTGGCCCGCCGCCACGCAGATCGCGATCAGATCGGCCTTGGTGTGGCCCAGCAGCGGGCGCACCAGGGTGAGGCCCCGCGCCAGTCGGGTCTCACGGCGCATGCCGGCCAAGCCGGCGATGCCGCTGCCGCGCCCGAGCCGGAACAGCACCGTCTCCGCCTGGTCGTCGGCATGATGCGCGGTGAGGATATGCTTTGCCCCGATCCTTTCGGCATGCGCGACGAGCAGCGCATAGCGGGCACCGCGGGCGCGTTCCTGGATGCGGGTGCGCGGTTTTGGCCCCAGCCACGGCAGGATCGCATGAGGGAGACCGAGGCTTTTGGCCACCATCGCAACGCCTTCCGCCTCTGCGGCAGAATTTGCGCGCAGACCGTGGTCGACGGTGGCGACATGCAAAGGCGCGCCGCCCCATCGCGCGGCGAGATGCATCAGGGCCAGAGAATCCGGACCGCCCGAGACGGCGAGCAACAAGGGCGTATCTTCGAGGCCGGCGAAAACGCGCTCGCCGTCATCCATGCCTCACCTCAACACTGCGCGCGCTTCGCCTCGCGCTCGGCGCCGGTCTTCACGTAGGCCGGGGCCGCCGGATACTTGCGTCCGATCTCGGTGAAGGCGGAACACGCCTGCTCCTTGGCGCCGAGAGCCTTCAGCGATACGCCGAGCCGCAGCATCGCCTCGGGGGCCCGCGCCGACTGCGCATAGTCGGTGGAGATTTTGAGATACTGCTCGGCTGCCTCGCGCTGCCGGCCGCGCTGCGCATAGGTCTCGCCGAGGTAATAGGTGGCGTCGGCGTTCAGCTTGCTCTTCGGATTCTTGGTCATGAACGCGGTGAAGCCTTTTTCGGCCGCCTCATACTGCTTGTCCTTGTAGTAGCCGAGCGCGACGTCGAACTCTTCCTTCGGCGAGTTCGGGGCGATGCTGGCGATGACGGTGCCGTTCGGCGTCACCGTGCCGCCGGCGCTTTTCGGCGTCGTTGCGGAGGGCAGCTGCAGGGTCGGCGCGATGGCGCTGCTCGAGCCCGTCCCGACGTTGCGGCCGCCCGAAAGATCGATCGGCGCATCGCCGGCATCGGGCGTCGTCGCCGCCACCGCACCGATCGGCTTCGGCGCGCCGGGCGCCGTCGGAGCGGCGTCGGGATCGAAGGCGTCGCCGCGACGCAACGCCTTGCTGTCGGCGAGTTTCGCCGGCGGCGTCACGGGGTCGGCGTCCATCGGCGCCCCGCTCAGGCCCGACGCATCGCTGTGCTTGCTCGGCGCGCCGCCACCCTTGCCCTGCAGGCGAAAATCGACATCGGCCTGGAATTTCGTGACCTGATCGACGAGCCGGCGGTTGGCGTTCTGCAGCTCCTCGATCTGCCCGGTCATCTCGCGGATGCGGCTCTCCAGCTTGCCGACGCGCACCGACACCGCGCCGGGATCGCCGAGATCCGCGCCGCCGCCCGAGGGGCTGTTAGGCCCGCCGTAGCGGTAGCCGGCCCCGCCCGAGGGGTCGTCCTGATAACCGGCCGGCGGCCGATCATAATCCTGCTGCGCAAAAACCGGCCCGGCGGCGAGCGGCAGGAGGAGCGCGGCAAGGGCAAGGGGGCGCGTAAACAACATCCGAACAAAGTCCCGTGGCGAGAGCGGCCAAGCGCTAGCATAAAGCCGGGGAAAGCGGGCAGATTTTGGCGAAATATGTCCGATCCGCACGCGATCCTGCTGGCAGAGGTCCGCGCATCCGATTTCGGCGACGGCCAGCGGCAGGATCGGCAAACGACTGGCGGATCCGCAGTCGCAACCATGCCGGGCGCGCTACCCCGGGTTTGTAGACGCGCGCGCACTTGTGGGATAATATCCCACTCAACTGCTGCGCCCGGTTCTCCAGAACTCGCACGGCGGCCAGAGCTGCTTGGGTGTTCATGCTCCCCCAGGATTATCATCCCTCAAGCAGCTCGCTTTCATTGCCAGAATCCCGGTCGTAGTTACGGCGCCTCCGCCTCATCGCGCAGCACCCGCGCGACGAACCCGTGCGCATCATGCGAAAACGCGCGCATCAGCTTATAGTGGCTGGTGTCCTCCAGCGTCGTCGGCTGAAACCCGCGGGCCGAAACCTCCAGCAAGGTCGCGCCGGGATAGGCCATCAGGATCGTTGCGTGGGTGGCCAGGATCACCTGGGCGATGCCCGACCGCTCCATCCGCCCCAGCAATTTGAGGAACGCCACCTGGCGCGACGGCGACAGCGCGGATTCCGGTTCGTCGAAAATGTAGATGCCCTGGCGCCGGCAGCGCTCCTCGAAGAAGCGCAGAAATCCCTCGCCATGCGAGTGCGAGAGGAAATCCGGCGGCGGCCCGGCGCCGGCGGCCGCCTGGTCGAGATAGCGCGCCACGGAAAAGAAGGTTTCGGCTTTGAAAAACCAGCCCGTGTTCATGCGGGGCAGCCAGCTCGCGCGCAGCGCTTGGGCGAGCTGCCCGCCGGTCGCTTCCACGGCGTCGCTATGATCGACCGGCCGATACCCCGCCGCCCCGCCCGCCTCGTCGAATCCGACCAGCACCGCCAAGGCTTCCAGAAACGTCGATTTCCCCGACCCGTTCTCGCCGACCAGAATGGTAATCGGTTTTTCGAAGGCGATTTCGAAATCGTCGGGAAACAGCGGTAGCCCGAACGGATATTTTTCGCGCCCGCCCGGCGGGATGCGCGCCGGGTCGAGCCAGACGCGGCGGAGGTAGGGGGCGGGAAGGTTGAGGGGACGGCGGGGCATTTTGCGCACGCGATCGGAGGAATGAGGGTTGAGTGTGCCAGCGTTTCCGACCGCCGTCATGCCCGGCCTTGCGGAGCTGGCTCCGCTGCGCGGCGTCCTTCCCCGCAATCCCGAGAGCGAGGATCGGCCAAGCGATTGGTGGCAAGGGGTGCGTCCGAGCTGCCCCCAAATCGCCAATCGGCGAAGGATCAAAACCCCGGCTTCACCACCATTAACGCCAGGATCGCGAGCATCGCCGCGAACGCCGGCACCCCAAGCGCGACCCAGATACGAAACAGACGCACATAGGCTAGCGGCAGGGGCGCCCCGGTCCGCATGGCCTCTCGCGCAAGATCGCGCATCCGCAGTTGGATCCAAACGACCGGCAGCCAGCACAGGCCGACGCCGGCATAGAGGATCAGGCTCAATCCGATCCAGCCGCGCTTCATCGGCAGGCCGGCGAGATGCGCCAGCCAGGCGCCGGTGATCGGCTGAAGGACCGCGGCGTTCGCGGTAAAGATCGTATCGGCGATCACGACAATTCCAGCCACATGGGCAATGACGCGAACGTCGCCCGAGCGATGCGACATCAGCATGAAGAAAGCGATACCGACGCCGGTGCCGAACAGCACCATCGCGCCAATCACATGCACGACCTTCAGCAAGGTATAGAGGTCCATCAGCGCTCGTCCATCAGCGCCAGCGCGCAAGCCGCAAGCAGCGCCGCGGGCACCGTTTTCAGGAACGACCCGAGCGGATCGAGCCACAGGTCCGGGCGCAATATGCTGCCGCCGACGAGATAGACCGCGGAGACCACCAGCATGCCTTGCAGCGCACGCGGCGCGAGACGCCGGTGCGCAACCGCCAACGCCAGGACGATATCGACCAGCGAACCGCCGACCACCGCGCCAAGCGCGAGATGCGGATCGACGCCGACGAGCACCGCCACGGCGGCGGCGCGGCCGAACGTCAACCCAATCAGGCCCGACAGCAGCCAGAACACGAATAGCACCGTCAGCATGAGCGGTTTCAGAAAATAGCTTTTGGCGAACCAGCGCTCCTGCACCCCGGCCGGCGCGTCGACAAGGATTGCATGCAACGACCGCGGCTCGCGCCCCAGCAATCGCGCGGTCATAGTGGCATCGCCGGAAATGCCGCCGCGCAGCTGATCGAGCGTCGTTGAGCGCATCGGGCTGCGCCAGCCGAGCAGCGCCAACATATCGGCCAGCCGCGCCGCCACGGCTGCGGCACTCGTTGGTATCCAAACCTCTCGCGCGGGCCTAAAACCGAGCCAGCCGCGCAGCGCGCGCACCAAGCCCGCAAGGCTGAACATCTCGGCATGTACGAGGTCGATGCTGACGCGGACCCGCGCGTCCACGGCCAGCGCACGCAACACCGCGGCGGCGACGTCGTCCACGCCGATCAGCTGCACCCGACTCTCGGAAAACAGCACAGGCACCAGCGGCATCGCCGCGAGCCCGCGCAGCAGCGCGGTGCCGCCGAAGGCGGCGGGCGCCAGAACCAGGCCCGGCCGCAGGATGATCCAGGCGAGATCGCTGGCGCGGATCGTTGCCTCGGATTCGGCCTTGGTGCGGCTGAAAGGGGTGCGCCCGTCGGCTGCGACACCGGCCGCCGAGATGTGAACGAAGCGCGCAACGCCGGCCGGCCCGCACGCCGCGATCAGCCGCGCGACGCCTTCGACATGGACGCCGCGCAGATCGTCATGCGGGCTGTCCTGCAGCGCCCCGGCGCAGTTCACCACGGCATCGACGCCCCGCAAGAGCGCGACCCACGCCGCAACCGGCGTAGCCGCAAGATCGGCCCGCGCCCAGGCTGCCTCCGGGCAGCGCCGTTCTGCCGCTACGACATCCCGCGCCACGCCCATTACCTGATGGCCCTCGGTCAGCAGCCGCGCAACGATATGCGAGCCGATCAAGCCCGAGCCGCCGAGGACGATGATCCGCATTGCCGCTGATTCCGAACAGGGAGACGCGTCAGCTTAGACCGAGCTGTCGGACCGCGATATCGCGGCCTAGCGCTCCTTCACCCCGGCCTCTTGCTTCTGAATAGAAAGGAGGCCTGTCATGCCCAATTCGTTCCGGGCATCCGGGGCGCACCGCCCAGCCATGACGGGTTTTCCGTCTCCCGCGATGGGGAAGACATGACGCGTTAACACTACGAAAACCGGTTCATTTCAACACATCGATATTTCCGCTATATACGCATTCTTATACGACGACGCCCCGCGCCCAACCCCAGAGTCCCCACACCCCCATGACACGCAAACACTTCGGCACGGACGGCATACGCGGCAGGGCGAATGGGGTGATCACCCCGGAGCTGGCGATGAAGGTGGCGCAGGCGACCGGCATTCTGTTCCAGCGCGGCGAGCACCGCCATCGCGTGGTCATCGGCAAGGACACGCGGCTCTCCGGCTACATGATCGAATCGGCGATGCAGGCCGGCTTCACCTCCGTCGGCATGGACGTGCTGCTGCTCGGCCCGATGCCGACGCCGGCCGTCGCCATGCTCACCCGCTCGATGCGCGCGGACGTCGGCATCATGATCTCGGCCTCGCACAACCCGTACGAGGACAACGGCATCAAGCTGTTCGGGCCGGACGGGTTCAAGCTCTCCGACGAGATCGAGCTCAAAATCGAGGGCCTGATGGACCAGGCCCTGCCGCTCAAGCTGGCGAAGCCGGAAAATCTTGGGCGCGCCAAGCGCGTCGACGACGTGCGGGCGCGCTACATCGAATTCGCCAAGCACACCTTGCCGCGCAACCTCACCCTCGACGGGTTGCGCATCGTGGTGGATTGCGCCAATGGCGCGGCCTACAAGGTGGCGCCGGAAACCCTGTGGGAGCTCGGGGCGGAAGTGTTCGCGATCGGCGTCGAGCCGGACGGGTTCAACATCAACCGCCGCGTCGGCTCGACGGCGCCGGACGCTTTGGTGAAAAAGGTGCGCGAGATGCGCGCCGATATCGGCATCGCGCTGGACGGTGACGCCGACCGGGTGCTGATCGTCGACGAAAAAGGCACGGTGGTCGATGGCGACCAGCTGATGGCCGCTGTGGCACAATACTGGAACGAAGAGGGCAAGCTGTCGCAGCCCGGCATCGTCGCGACGCTGATGTCGAATTTGGGGCTCGAGCGCTACCTCGGGTCGATCGGGCTGTCGCTCGCGCGCACGGCGGTCGGCGACCGCTACGTGCTCGAATACATGCGCCAGCACGGCTACAACCTCGGCGGCGAGCAGAGCGGCCACATTATTCTCTCGGATTACGTCACCACCGGCGACGGGCTGGTGGCGGCGCTGCAGGTGATGGCGCTGGTGAAGAAGCGCGGCCGGCCGGTGAGCGAAGTGTGCCATCGCTTCGACCCCGTGCCGCAGGTGCTCAAAAACGTACGCTTCGAGAGCGGCCGGGCCCTGCCGGAAGAGAAGATCGCCAGCGTGGTGGCCGAAGGGCGGGTGCGGCTCGGCAGCGGCGGGCGGCTGGTGATCCGGCTCTCGGGCACCGAACCGGTGGTGCGGGTGATGGGCGAGGGTGACGATTTCGCGCTGGTGGAATCGGTGGTCGACGACGTCTGCGAGGCGCTGGCGGCGGCGTGACTCCCCTCCTCCTTGTGGGGAGGGGCTGGGGGTGGAGGTCACGCCGTTCGTTGCGGATCTGTTGAAACGCTCCGCATCGACGTCTCTTCCTGAGGATTGAAGAACACCGGGCCCCCCCCCTGCCCCTCCCCACAAGGGGGAGGGAGGCCGACGGCTGATTCAGGGCTCGGCTTGCAAGATCCCAAGGCCCAAACCTGCCCCAAAACGAAACAACTCCTTACCAAAGTCTTTATTCGTACGCCGTCTGTTGCAATCTTAAGGTTAAATCCTAGGGTTAAGGTCCTTTTAAACTGTTGATGCCAGATTGTCCTTCATTGGATGCTTCGGGCGCTCTGCGTGGCCCGGAACGGAACAAGGGACGTTTCACCATGGGCAGCTTCAAGGCTCTCTGTATTGCTGGCATCGCGAGCCTTGCCGCGATGTCGACCGCGCACGCGGCCGATCTTTTCCTGCCGCCACCGCCGCCCGTCGAACCGGCCTACGTGCCGGTCGAATTTTCCGGCGCCTTCTATCTCCGCGGCGATGTCGGCATCGGCATCAGCGACCTGCGCACCCGCGCCTCGACCTTCGACGAGTTCGTGCCGGACGTGCGCTACGAGCAGCATAACCTCGACGACTCCGGCTTCATCGACCTCGGCGTCGGCTACAAGTTCAACAACTATTTTCGCGCCGACGTCACCGGCGAGTACCGCACCGGCGCGCACTTCAGCGCCATCGAGAGCTACAACCAGGGCTTCTTCAACACGCCCCAGGACGGCTCGCGCCTCAACGACACCTACAATGGTTCGATCCGCACCATCGCCGGCCTCGTCAACGGCTACGTCGATCTCGGCACCTGGTACTGCCTGACCCCTTACATCGGCGCCGGCGTCGGCGTCGCCAACGTCAAGGTGTCGAGCATCGTCGATCAGGGCCAGACCGGCGGCTTCGGCTATTCCCAGTCCAAGAGCCAGACGAACTTCGCCTGGGCGCTGATGACCGGCGTCGCCTTCAATGTGACGCCGAGCACCAAGATCGAGCTCGGCTATCGCTACCTCAACATGGGCAACGTCAGCTCCAACGCGATCGTCTGCCAGGACCAGGGCACCTGCCCGAACGAGGTGCAGCACTACAAGCTGGCCTCGCAGGATATCAAGCTTGGCGTCCGCTACAGCTTCGATGTCGCACCGCCGCCGCCGGCCCAGTATCCGATCGTGCGCAAGTACTGATCCCACAGTTCTTACCGGTTCTTTACCAGTCGAACCAAGGCGCCCACGACAACGTGGGCGCCTTTTGTTTTGGCAACAACAACAATCGTCGAAATACGATCGTGGTTAAGAGGCGCTTAAACTTTATCGTTGACACTTCCTTATCGGCAATTCGGGGTCATCCCCGAGTCGCGCCTTTCGGGAAGGTCCCATGTCGCAGCGAAACTTCGTCCTCAGCGTCCTGACGCTCGGCCTGCTGAGCCCCGCTCTCGCACCGAGCCTCGCGCGTGCCGCCGATCTCGACGCGCCCTACATCGGCTCGCAACAGTTTCCCGAGGACAAGGTCGAGTTCGGCAGCGGCTGGTATATCCGTGGGGATCTCGGCGCGACACGATTGCCGTCCATGCAGATCTCGGCACCCAACCTCCCCACGAACATCGCCTCGCCCCTACCCAATGCTCCGACCGCGCTTTTCGGCAACGGATCGGCGCTCGGTTATGATGCATCGCTTGGCGGCGGCTACCAGTTGAACAAGTGGTTCCGAACCGACCTCATCGCCGATTTCCATAAACCGATTTCAACAAGCGCAACGGCCGGCGGCGGTAAAATTTTCTGCCCCACTGCCGTAAGCTACCCGACCGACCCCGCGACCGGCCTCCTCGTCAACAATCCGACTTATGCGAGCGGCGGCTGTACCGCCAACGAAACCGGCAAGCTCAGCAGCTACGACGTCTTGCTGAATGCCTATATCGACCTCGGTACGTGGTACGGCGTGACTCCCTACGTGGGCGCGGGCGCGGGACTGGCCTTCGGGCACTATTCGACATCGGCGACCTACACCCAGGCCAATAACGCCGCCTATCACATCACCTACACGGACGCGTTCTTCGGTACGACCTTCGCCCCGAATTACGACCGTGCGGCCAGCGGCACCTACTACAGCTTCGCCTATGCGCTGATGGCCGGCTTCGCGGTCGACATCTACGACCACACCAAGCTGGATATCGGCTATCGCTATCTCAATCTCGGCAAGATTCCGGGTGTGAGCGGAACGCTATCCTCCAACGAGATCCGCGCCGGCGTGCGCTACATGATTGATGAGTGAGCCATGGGACGCCGCTTGACCAATCTCTAAAACGCCGGCATCCTCATCGGCGGGACACCTCCCCCCAACGGGAGGCGCTCATCTGTAAGGATGGACTAGAGATATGAACATGCAAAAGCCCGGCGCGCGGCCGGTCAATCCGCGTTTTTCGTCCGGCCCCTGCTCCAAGCGGCCGGGCTGGTCCCTGCAAGCGCTGGAACAGGCCGCCCTCGGCCGCTCGCACCGCTCGGGTCTCAGCAAAGGCAAGCTCAAGCGCGCCATCGACCTCACCCGTGAAGTGCTTGATGTCCCGAAGGACTATCGCATCGCCATCGTCCCGGCGTCGGATACCGGCGCCGTCGAGATGGCCATGTGGTCGCTGCTCGGCCCGCGCGACGTCGAAGTGCTGGCCTGGGAAGCTTTCGGCAAGGAGTGGGTCACCGACACGCTCGAAGAGCTGAAGCTGCCGGGCCGCACCATCGTGGCGCCCTACGGCGAGTTGCCCGACCTCTCGGCGATCAATTTCGACAACGATGTCATCTTCACCTGGAACGGCACCGCCGCCGGCGTGAAGGTGCCGAACGGTGACTTCATCCCGGCCAATCGCGCCGGCCTGACCATCTGCGACGCCACCTCGGCCGCCTTCGCGCAGCCTTTGGCGTGGGACAAGCTCGATGTCGTCACCTTCTCCTGGCAGAAGGTGATGGGCGGCGAGGCCGCGCATGGCATGCTGATCCTCGGCCCCCGCGCCGTCGAGCGGCTCGAAACCTACAAGCCCGACCGCGCGCTGCCAAAAATCTTCCGCATGACGGAGAACGGCAAGCTGATCGCGAGCCTGTTCGAAGGGGAGACGATCAACACGCCGTCTATGCTCTGCGTGGAGGATTACCTCGACGCCCTGAGCTGGGCCAAAGGTCTCGGCGGCCTGCCGGCGCTGCACGCCCGCGTCGACGCCAACGCCAAGGTGCTGACCGACTGGGTCGCGAAAACCCCGTGGGTCGACTTTTTGGCCAAGGATCCGGCGACCCGCTCGAATACCGGCGTCTGCCTGTCGATCGTCGACCGCGAGTTCGCGGCCGGCTCGAAGCAGAGCCAGGCGGCGTTCATCAAGTCCTTCGTCAAGTTGCTCGAGCGCGAGGGTATCGCCTTCGACATCGGCGCCTATCGCGACGCCCCTCCCGGCCTGCGGGTCTGGTGCGGCGCCACCGTCGAGACGTCCGACGTCGCGGCCCTGACGCTGTGGCTCGACTGGGCCTTCCACGCCGTGCGCGGCGCGGTGGCGATGGCGGCTTAAGAACACCGCCACGAGCTGGTCCGACGCCCGATTTCCTCCCCCTTGCGGGGAGGGGTCTGGAGTGGAGGGCCCGGTTCCTTCTCGGCCGCGAGAAAAGCCTCCAGATCACGCTACGCGTCGTGATAAACGTACGTCCTGACCCCCACCCCTAACCCCTCCCCGCAAGGGGGAGGGGAGTCCCAGGCTGGATCATGGCACCCCGCGTCCTCATCTCCGATGCCCTCTCGCCTGCCGCGGTGGCCCTGTTCGGCGATCGCGGCGTCGATGTCGACTTCCGCCCGGAACTCGGCAAGGACAGGGACGCGCTCGCCGCGGCGATCGGCGACTACGACGGCCTCGCCATCCGCTCCGCCACCAAGGTCACGAGCAAGCTGCTCGGCCTGACCACCCGACTCAAGGTGGTCGGTCGCGCTGGGATCGGGGTCGACAACGTCGACGTCGCCGCCGCCACCACGCGCGGCGTGATCGTGATGAACACGCCCTTCGGCAATTCCATCACGACAGCCGAACACACGATCGCGCTGATGCTGGCGCTGGCACGCCAGATCCCCGCCGCCGACGCCTCGACCCGCGCAGGTGGTTGGGAGAAGAACCGATTTCTCGGCGTCGAACTAACCGGCAAATGTCTCGGCGTGGTTGGGTGTGGAACCATCGGATCCATCGTCTGCGACCGCGCGATCGGCCTGCGCATGCGGGTCATCGCCTTCGACCCTTTCCTGTCGCCGGAACGCGCGGTGGCGCTCGGCATCGAAAAAGTCGAGCTCGACGCCCTCCTCGCCCGCGCCGACATCATCACTTTGCACACGCCGCTGACGGCGCAGACGCGCGACATTCTGTCCGCACAGAATCTCGTAAAAACCAAACCCGGCGTGCGCATCATCAACTGCGCCCGCGGCGGCCTGATCAACGAGCAAGCGCTGCTCGCCGGCCTCGATAGCGGCCATGTCGCCGGCGCCGCGCTCGACGTGTTCACTGCGGAGCCCCCTGAGGGCAATCCGCTCACCACGCATCCCAACGTCGTCTGCACCCCGCATCTCGGCGCCTCGACGCTCGAGGCACAGGAGAACGTGGCGCTGCAGATCGCCGAGCAGATGTCGGATTTTCTGCTGCGCGGCGCGATTTCCAACGCGATCAACGTGCCCTCGATCAGCGCCGAGGAGGCGCCGAAGCTGCGGCCCTTCATCGCGCTGGCGGGAAACCTCGGGTCGTTTGCCGGCCAACTGGCAGAGAGCAGCATCGAGCGTATCGCCATCACCTATCAGGGCGAGCTGGCCGCGCTCAACACCAAGGCTCTGACGGCAGCGCTGATCGCCGGCCTGCTGCGCCCGATGCTGACGGAGGTGAATGTCGTCTCGGCGCCCGGCGTCGCGCGCGCACGCGGCATCGTCATCGACGAAATTCTCGGCGGCGCCGATGCGGACTACGATTCGCTGATCACCCTCGAGGTGCGTGGCGGCTGCGGCACCCGGGTCCTCGCCGGCACGGTGTTCCAGGGCGGTCGCCCGCGGCTCGTCGCGCTCGATGCGATCAAGGTCGATGCGCCCTTCGGCCCGCAGATGGTCTATGTCGCCAATCAGGACCGCCCCGGCTTCGTCGGCGGCTTCGCCAGCCTGCTTGGCGACGCCGGAATCAACATCGCGACCTTCGCGCTCGGGCGGGACTCCGCTGGGGGCAACTCTGTCGCCTTAGCGGAGGTCGACGGCATCGTGCCGGACGCGGTTCTCAAGCGCGTGCTAGCCTTGCGTCATGTCACGCAGGTGAAGGTGCTTCGGTTTTGAATGCTTTGTCCGCCGGTCTCGAGCGTCGCCTGCTGCAGATTACCATCGCGCTGGCTGGCTTCGTCCCGGTCGGTGCCGGCATGCTGGGCGGCCTACTCGGCTCGACGATGACCGGCGACCCCGTGGCCAGCCTCTCGATCGATAGCCACATCCGCTACCTTTCCGGCCTGCTGCTCGGCATCGGCCTCGCCTTCTGGGAGTGCATTCCGCAGATCGAGCACCGCGGGCCCCGCATCCGCCTGATGACGGCCATCGTCTTTCTCGGCGGCCTGATGCGGCTCATCGGGCTGATCGCCATGGGCGTGCCCGGCGGCGGCATGATCTTCGGGCTCTGCATGGAACTCGTGGTGACGCCGCTCGTCTGCCTGTGGCAGTGGCGGGTGGCGCGACGATACAAGGCCGGCGGTTAGCGCATTTTCCACGAAAGCCGCAGACTTTTGTGATCGAGGCAATGCTCTTACTTTTTGAGAAGAGAGCGGTTTCTGCTCGCTTTGGTGAGTCCGCCAAAGCGGAAAGCGCTGCAGAGCCGGGCACGGCGCTTCGTCGGCGCCGCGCGAAGGGTCTGATCTATTTCCAGCCGCCGCCCGGCAGCCTGCCGTGGTAGGGCGTGTTGCGGCAATGCCCCCACGGGCCGCGCCATGAGCCGGGGCCGCAGGCATAGCCACCGCTTGGTAGCGGTCCGCGATAGGGCGTGTCCCGGCAATGCCCCCACGGCCCGCGCCACCGACCCGGCCCGCACCCTTGCGCGACAAGAATGATCGCCGCGGGATCACGAAAATCTTGCTGGATCGGCAGCGCGTCGGCTGTCCCCGCCATAAAGCTTGTCGTCAACACAAGCGCACTCAATACACCCGCAATTATTCGCATAGCCTTGGCCTCAAACCCCATAACCTCATGGTTTCAAAGCTTTACAACTGGCGGCAGCGACGGTTCAAGGCTAATCTGGTGGTATCGTCAATATTGGATTGCACGACGTCTCATGGGAGCGACAGCGTGCGTATAATGATCATTCTTGCAGCCCTCACCGCGCTCTGTGTCGTCACGCCATCGTCGGCGCAGAGCGATCTTGCGCAACAACGCCGAGCCTGCCGAGGTGACGCGATGCGATTATGCTGGAAATATGTGCCAAATCGCGCGGAAATCACCGCATGCATGGCGGCCAAACACGACCAGTTGAGCCCTGGCTGCATGCGTGTTTTCGATGCCGGGATGAGGCACTAACGTATTTCCCACTGGACGCGCCCGCGGGCACGCCAGTGCTTTGACATGGCCAGTAACGAACGTGCGGTTTCCAGAAACGCCCAAAACGCACCGCGCTGCAGATGGCGGATGCTTCCGGAAACGGTACGACCGGACTGTTACCCCCGCTCCATCGCCCGCAAACCCGCAATCAGCCCCGCCGTCGATGAATCCAGTTCTCTCGTCGAGGCCGCGGCATCGGAAACGATCGGCACCAGCCGGCTCGCCAGTTCCTTGCCGAGTTCGACGCCCCACTGGTCGAAGGAATCGATGTTCCAGAT
>NZ_LMUU01000243.1:0-1499 GCF_009765775.1 Beijerinckia sp. L45 | reverse complement strand
CTCTTGTAGAGGAAGGTCGAGGTCGGCCGGTTGCCGGAAAACACCTTTGCCGGCGCCAGTTTTTCGATCGCGGCATCGTCGAGCCCCTGCTTGGCGAGGGCTTCCTTCACCGCCTCCAGCGAGCGCCCCCGCATCAGCGCTTCGCCCTGGGCGAAGCAGTTGGCGGCGAGAAGATGATGGTGGTGCGGATCGGCGCGCGTCGGAGTCGCGGCCAGCAGAAAGTCGATCGGGACCGGTTCGGTGCCCTGATGCAGCATCTGGAAGAAGGCGTGCTGACCGTTGGTGCCGGGTTCGCCGAAGACGATCGGCGACGTCGCCATCGTCACCGGTGCGCCGTCGAGCGTCACCGACTTGCCGTTGGATTCCATTTCGAGCTGCTGGAGATAGGCGGGGAAACGCCCCAGGCGCTCGTCGTAAGGGATGACCGCCAGCGTGGAGAGCTTGAGAAAATCGTGGTTCCAGATCCCGACCAGCGCCATCAGAACCGGGATGTTCTGCTCCAGCGGCGCCGAAACGAAATGGTCGTCGATGTCCTGGCCGCCATGCCAGAACTGCTCGAACGCCGCGCGGCCGATGCCGATCGCCACCGACAGGCCGATGACCGACCAGATGGAATAGCGGCCGCCGACCCAGTCCCAGAAGCCGAAGACGCGATCGGGCTTGATGCCGAAAGCGGCGATCTTGTCGAGCTGTGTCGACACCGCGCAGAAATGATCGGCGACCGCGGCTTCGCCGAGCGCCGCGGCCACCGCCTTGCGCGCGGTCTGCGCGTTGGTCATCGTCTCGAGCGTGGTGAAGGTTTTCGAGCAAACGATGAACAACGTCGTCGCCAGGTTCACCTTCAGCAGCGTGTCGCCGAGGTTGGCGCCGTCGACGTTGGCGACGTAGTGCAGCGTCAGATGGTCGGCGACGAACGGGGCGAGAGCCCGCGCGGCCATCGCCGGGCCGAGGTCCGAACCGCCGATGCCGATGTTGACGATGTCGGTGAAGCGTTCGCCGTTGGCGGCCTTGATCGTGCCGCCGCGGATGGCCTCCGCGAACGTTCCCATCTTGTCGCGCTCGGCGATCACCTCGGGCATCACGTTCTTGCCCTGCGCCAGCATTGCCTTGCCCGGCGTCATCATCCGCAACGCCATATGCATCACGGCGCGGTGCTCGGTGACGTTGATCGGCTCGCCGGCGAAGAAGGCCGCACGGCGCTCCTCGAATTTTGCCGCGCGCACCAGGGCGAACAGCAGGTCCATCGTTTCCGTCGACACGCGCTGCTTGGAGTAATCGTAGATCAGGTCGCCGAGAACGGCATGGAACGCGTCGAAGCGCTTCGAATCCGCCGCGAACAGAGCTTCGGTCGTCTGCCCCTTGGTCTTGGCTTGATGATCCCAGAGAGCTGAAACGGCTTGCGTGACATCATGCGCCATAGGGAAGGTCTCTCGATTGTGGAGGATGCCATCATAGCAAGTCTCCCGCGGCTGTCATGCCGACGCGGATCTTACGGCGAT
>NZ_LMUU01000026.1 GCF_009765775.1 Beijerinckia sp. L45 | reverse complement strand
TCCGACGATCGCACTGCTTGCCATGTCGATCGTTCTGCCGCTGCTGCTCTTCGGCCTGGCGGCCTGGCAGAATCGGCACGATGTCGTCCGCGAGGCCGAGACCCGCGTCGAACGCACCACCCGCATCCTGCATGAACACGCGCTCAAGGTGTTCGAGATGCACCAGTTGATGATCAATCACATCAACGAGCGGCTCCACAGCCTCGACTGGTCGGATCCGGCCGATATCTTCGACATGCATCAGCTCTTGGCGCAACTGGCGCGCGACACCCGGCAGGTCTCGACGATCACCATCACCGACGCCGAGGGCCATGCCACGGTGAGCAGTCGGGCCTATCCCGTCGATCCGACGATCAATCTTGCCGATCTCGATTATTTTCAGGCCCTGAAGGCGCACGAGCAAGCGTTGCCATTCGTGTCGCACGCTGTCATCGGACGGCAATCCGGCGAACCCGTCTTCAACATCGCGCAGCGTCTGTGGTCGCGGGAGCCGGGGACGTTCGGCGGCATCGTCACGATCTCGGTTCGGCGCGCCTATTTCGAGGATTTTTATCGCGAGATCGAGCAGGAGTACGATCACCTCGTGATCCTGACGCGGGATGACGGCAGCGTATTGGCGAGCGAGCCGCGCAACAGCATGACCCGGCTGCCGTCGAACAGCCTGTTCCGTCAGGCGCTGGAAAATCCGAGCAACGGTCTGCTGCTGACGCCGTCCGTCCTCGACGGAACCAAGCGGATCTTCGGCTACGAAAAGATCGGAAGCTACCCTGTCGTCATCGGCTTCGGCGTCACCTGGAATGCGGCGCTGGCTCCGTGGTGGCGCAACATCATGGGCTACGGCCTCGTTGCCTTTCTCTCCTCCCTGGCGCTGCTCGGCGTCTCCGGCATCGCGATGCGGCACTCGGTGCTGGAGGAGAAGGCGACCCGAAGCTGGCGCGAGACGGCGGCGCTCCTGCAGGGCGAGATGACCGAGCGCCAGAGGGTCGAAGAACAGTTGCGGCAGGCGCAGAAAATGGAGGCCATCGGGCGTCTGACCGGCGGTGTCGCGCACGACTTCAACAACCTGCTGACGATCGTCATCGGCAGTCTCGATCTGCTGTCGCGCCGGATGAGGGACGCCGATCCACGGCATCAGGCGCTGGTCCGCAACGCCGTCGACGGCGCAACGCGCGCCGCGGCCTTGACGGCGCGGCTTCTCGCCTTTTCGCGGCAGCATCCTCTCGATCCCAAGCCGATCGATGCCAATGCGCTGATCGCCGGCATGTCGAACATGATGGAGCGGTCGCTCGGCGAAACGGTGGCGGTCGAGGTGGTGCTGGCCGCGGGACTCTGGACCACCTTCGCCGATCCCAACCAGCTCGAAAATGCCCTGATCAATCTCTCGGTCAACGCGCTCGATGCGATGCCGGACGGCGGCAAGCTGACCATCGAGACGGCCAACGCCACGCTCGATCCCGGCTATGTCGCGCGCCACGCCGATCTCGTGGCAGGTGCATATGTCATGGTTTCTGTCACCGATAGCGGCACCGGCATGAGCCTGGAGACCGTCGCCCGGGCGTTCGATCCGTTCTACACGACGAAGCCCGTCGGCAAGGGCACAGGGCTCGGCCTCAGCCAAGTCTATGGCTTCACCAAGCAATCGGGCGGGCACACGTCGATCTATTCCGAGATCGGCCACGGCACCTCGATCAAACTCTACCTGCCACGCTTTACCGGGCGACGGCCCGTCGATGTCGCGGCGGTCGAGGCTGTCGTCGAAGGACCGGCATTGCAGCCGGTCGATACGACGATCCTCATCGTCGAGGACGATGACCTGGTGCGCCGCTTCAGCTCTGCCGCCTTGCGTGAAAGCGGCTACAAGGTGCTCGAAGCCTCGAGCGGTGCGGAAGGGCTGCGCCAGGTCGAGGCGCATGCGGAGATCGCGCTGCTCTTCACCGATGTCGTGCTGGGCGGCACGATGAACGGCCGCGAACTCGCCGAACGGGCCGTTGTGTTGCGCCCAGCTCTGCCGGTGCTGTTCACGACCGGGTACACGAAGAACGCCATCATCCATCAAGGCAAGCTGGACGAAGGCGTCAACTTTCTGGGCAAGCCTTTTACGACAGCGGCGCTGGCGGCAAAGATCGAAGCGCTGTTGCGGACCCACGCCTAGCGGTGCCGCCAAAAGCTCCGCGCCGTATGTCGCATAATGCGGACGTCAATTTTTGTTGACACTTTTTGGGAGCCTGCGTAGCCTCATTGTTGAGCAGTCCGCGAAGCGGCCAAGCGCAGGGGCACTTCCCCCATAAAGAAGAGACATCCGGCGATGTTGAAGACCAAGTCGGCGATCAATGAGACACCGATCAGCATCGTCATCGTTTCGATGGATACGCATTTCGCAGGGGCGCTCGATCGCGCGACCGTTGCGTTGCGTCGCGAGCTGCCGGGCCTGACGCTTCGCCTGCATGCGGCATCGGACTGGAGCGCCGACCCCAGGACGCTCGATCGCTGCCGCGCCGACATTTCGACCGCCGACATCGTGGTCTGCGGCATGCTGTTCATGGAGGACCATTTCCTTCCGATCCTGCCGCAGCTGGAAGCCCGGCGGACCGCCTGCGATACGATGGTCTGCGCGATGTCGGCCAAAGAGGTCATGCGTCTGACGCGCATCGGGCGCTTCTCGATGGACGGCACGAAGAAAGGCGGCGCCCTCGAGTTCCTGAAGAAACTGCGGGGCGACAAGTCGAAGACCGGCGGCGCGGCGCAGATGGCGATGGTGCGCCGGCTCCCCAAGATTCTGCGCCTGATCCCTGGCTCGGCACAGGACGTCCGCGCCTATTTCCTGACGCTGCAATATTGGCTCGGGGGCTCCGACGAAAACCTCGGCAACATGGTCCGTCTGCTCGTCAGCCGCTACGCCAGCGGCGACCGGTTGGCGTTGCGGCAAGCCGTCAAGCCGGCGCCGCCGATCGATTACCCCGACGTCGGCGTCTATCACCCGCGCCTCCAAGGCCGGATTGCGGATCGCACATCGCTGCTACCGACTCTCGCCGACGCGACGGGAACCGTCGGGCTTCTCGTGCTCCGCTCCTATCTTCTGGCCGGCAACAGCGCGCATTACGATGGCGTCATCGCCAGCTTCGAGGCGCGGGGCCTGCGGGTCATCCCGGTGTTCGCCAGCGGCCTCGATGCCCGTCCGGCGATCGAAAAATTTCTCATCAAGGACGGCCGTCCGGTCATCGACGCGATGGTGTCGCTGTCGGGGTTCTCGCTCGTCGGCGGCCCCGCCTACAACGACTCGCAGGCCGCCCAGGACATGCTGGCGACGCTCGACATTCCCTATGTCGCGGCGCACCCCTCGGAGTTCCAGACCCTGGAGCAATGGGGCGCTTCGGATCGCGGTCTGCTGCCCGTCGAGAACACCATCATGGTGGCGATCCCCGAGCTCGACGGCGCCACGGGTCCGATCACCTTCGGCGGGCGGTCGGACGCCAACGGCAAGAGCTGCACCGGTTGCGAACGCCGCTGCATCTTTCCGAGCGAGGACGGCGCGCGCGGCATGCACGTGTGCAGCGAGCGGGCGGACATGCTTGCGGCACGGGTGCTCAAGCTCGTGACCTTGCGGCGCTCAACGCGCGCCGAGCGCAAGGTCGCCGTGGTGCTGTTCAATTTCCCGCCGAACGCCGGCAACACCGGCACGGCCGCCTATCTCTCCGTCTTCGAGTCGCTGTACCGCACGCTCGCCGCGATGCAACGCGAGGGTTATACCATCGACCTGCCGCGCGATGTCGACGACCTCCGGCAGCGCGTCGTGATCGGCAACGCCGCGCGCCATGGTGCGATGGCCAACGTTCATGCAGCGATCCCCGTCGACGATCATGTCCGGCGCGAGCGTTATCTTCGCGAGATCGAGGCGCAGTGGGGCGCGGCCCCCGGACGCCAGCAGAGCGACGGCGCTTCGCTGTTCGTGCTCGGCGAGCGTTTCGGCAACGTCTTCGTCGGCATCCAGCCCGCCTTCGGCTACGAGGGCGATCCGATTCGCCTGCTGTTCGAAAAAGGGTTTGCCCCGACGCATGCGTTTTCCGCCTTCTATCGCTGGCTTCGCGAGGATTTTTCCGCCCATGCGGTGCTGCATTTCGGCACCCATGGGGCGCTTGAATTCATGCCGGGCAAGCAGGCAGGACTCTCCGGCGCCTGCTGGCCGGACCGGCTGATCGGCGACCTGCCGAATCTCTATCTTTATGCTGCGAACAACCCGTCGGAAGGGGCGATCGCCAAGCGTCGCGCCGCGGCGACGCTCATCAGCTATCTCACGCCGCCGGTCGCCCACGCGGGCCTGTATCGCGGTCTCGTCGACCTCAAGGCGTCGATCGAGCAGTTCCGCGGCTTCGGGCCCGAAAACATCGTGCAGCGCGCCGAAATCGCCGTCATGATCCAGGTGCAGGCCGCCGCGCTTGAACTGGCGACAGCCGAGCCCGCCTGGGGCGCGGAGGCGGAGGCGCGGATCGCGTCGTTGATCAACGCCGTTCTCGAACTCGAATATACGCTGATCCCCCACGGTCTTCACACCGTCGGTGAGCCGCTGTCGCTCGACGAGCGCGCCGAGCAGCTGATGGCGGTGGCGGAGGCCTCGCACGGCATGCGGGTGCCCCGCGCCGCGATGGACGCCTTGGTCCGCGGTGCGACGCCGGAAGCGGCGGCGGCCGCGGGTGGTTTGATATCAGATGATTCGACGCTCGCAGCCTTCCGCGCCCTTGCGGCAATCGACGCCTTGCTGGCCGAGGACCACGAAATCCCTGCGATTCTCCGCGCGCTGGATGCGCGGTTCATCCGCCCGGCGCCGGGTGGCGATCTTTTGCGCACGCCGACAATTCTCCCGACAGGACGCAACCTGCATGGGTTCGATCCCTTCAAGATCCCTAGTGCCTTCGCCGTGCAGGATGGCGCCCGCCAAGCCGAGCGGCTGATCACGCGTCACATGGCGGATGGCAACGCGTTTCCCGAAAGCGTGGCGCTCGTGCTCTGGGGCACTGACAACCTCAAGACCGAGGGCGCACCGCTGGCCCAGGCGCTCGCCCTCATCGGCGCGGTGCCGCGCTTCGACAGCTACGGCCGCATCGCCGGCGCCGCGCTCATCCCGTTGGCCGAACTCGGCCGTCCCCGTATCGACGTCATCGTCACCATGTCCGGCATTTTCCGCGATCTGCTGCCGCTGCAGATCAAGCTTCTCGCCGAAGCCAGTTTCTTTGCCGCCAGCGCCGACGAACCGCTCGAGCAGAATTTCATTCGCAAGCACGCCCTGGCCTATCAGGCGCAGCATGGCTGCGACCTCGAGACCGCGTCGCTGCGCGTGTTCGGCAACGCCGACGGCGCCTACGGCGCCAACGTCAACAATCTGCTCGAGAGCGGGCGCTGGGACGACGAGGACGATCTCGCCGAAACATATACGCGACGCAAGGGGTTCGCCTATGGCCGCAGCGGTGCGCCGGTGCAGCACAAGGCGCTGTTGCAGAGCGTGTTGGCCGATGTGCAGCTCGCCTATCAGAACCTCGACTCGGTCGAACTCGGCATCACCTCGGTCGACAATTATTTCGATACGCTCGGCGGCATCAGCCGCGCCGTGCGCCGCGCCAAGGGCGGGGAAACCGCGCCGGTCTATATCGGCGACCAGACGCGCGGCGAAGGCGCGGTGCGCACCCTGAGCGAACAGGTCGCGCTGGAAACCCGCACACGGATTCTCAATCCAAAATGGTACGAAGGCATGCTGAAGCACGGCTACGAAGGCGTGCGGCAGATCGAAAGCCACGTCACCAATACGATGGGCTGGTCGGCGACGACGGGCGAGGTCGCGCCCTGGGTGTATCAGCAGATCACCGAAACATACGTGCTGGATCCGGTGATGCGCGAACGTTTGGCGTCCCTCAATCCAACGGCCGCGGCGAAGGTTGCGGACCGGCTGATCGAGGCGCACGAGCGGAAATACTGGGCGCCCGATGCCGAGACGCTCGCCGCGTTGCGCCAGGCTGGCGACGAACTCGAAGACCGGCTCGAAGGCGTGTCGATGGAACTGGCGGCGTAGCATGGCTCACCCCGCGCCCGCTGCCGTCCTCGAACTTTTCAAGCCGATCACCTGGTTCCCGCCGATGTGGGCGTTCGGCTGCGGGCTCATCTCGTCGGGCGTGTCGCTGCAAAACCACTGGCCCGTCGCGACGACCGGCATTCTGCTCGCCGGCCCGCTGGTCTGCGCCACAAGCCAGGCCGCGAACGACTGGTACGATCGCGAGGTCGATGCGATCAACGAGCCGAACCGGCCCATTCCTTCCGGCCGCATCCCCGGCTCCTGGGGATTCTATATCGCCTGCGTCTGGACGCTGGTGTCGTTGGCGGTGGCCTATGCCTTGGGCCAATGGGTGTTTATCGCGGCGGCGATCGGACTGGCGCTCGCCTGGGCCTATAGTGCGCCGCCCTTGCGGCTGAAGCAGAATGGTTGGTGGGGCAACACCGCCTGTGCGGTCTCCTACGAGGGCCTCGCCTGGATCACCGGCGCGGCCGTGATGCTGGGCGGCGCTCTGCCGCCGGTGCCGTCGCTGGTCCTGGCCGGGCTCTACAGCGCCGGCGCCCATGGCATCATGACGCTGAACGATTTCAAGTCGGTCGATGGCGACCGCCAGATGGGCATCAACTCGCTGCCGGTGCTGCTCGGGACGTCCGGTGCAGCACGGGTTGCCTGTTTTGCCATGGCGCTGCCGCAGGTTGTGGTCGTAACGCTGCTGTTGGTTTGGGGCCGACCCATCCACGCCGCTATCGTCGGGCTCCTGCTGGCAGGGCAAGCCATCTTGATGGCTCGTTTCCTCAAGGCGCCGACCGATAAAGCGATCTGGTACAGCGGGTTCGGCGTGCCGCTCTACGTGCTCGGCATGCTGGCCAGCGCCTTCGCCGTTCAGGTTTTCGCACCGTGATCCGCCCTGTCCGAGGAGGACGATGATGAGCGCTCTCGAAACATTCGATGTCGTCGTGGTCGGTGGCGGCCCGGCCGGCGCGACCGTGGCGAACGATCTGGCGCGGCGCGGCCGTTCGGTGATGCTGCTCGACAGGGCCGGGCGCATCAAACCCTGCGGCGGCGCGATCCCGCCGCGCCTTATCCGCGATTTTAACATTCCCGACAGTCTGCTCTGCGCGAAGATCACCTCCGCTCGGATGATCTCGCCCAAAGGTGTCGCCGTCGACATGCCCATCGATAATGGCTTTGTCGGCATGGTCGATCGCGACGCTTTCGACGAATTCTTGCGGGCGCGGGCGGCGCGCAGCGGTGCGCAACGGCGCACCGGGACGTTCTCGGTGCTGGAACGCGACGAGCGGGGAGTCGCGATCGTCCATTACATGGGCAAGGACGGTGGCGACGTCGCGGTGCGTGCCCGCATGGTGGTCGGGGCCGATGGCGCCAACTCGGCTGTCGGTCGTCAGGCCGTACGCAATGCGAAGAAGACGAAATTCGTTTTTGCCTACCACGAAATCGTCGAAGCCCCGGCACAAACCAAGGAGGCCTACTGCGGCACCCGCTGCGACGTCTATTACGACGGCAGCATGTCTCCGGACTTCTACTCCTGGGTGTTTCCGCATGGCGCGACGATGAGCATCGGCACCGGCAGCGCGCACAAGGGCTTCAGCCTGCGCAACGCCGTCGGCGCCCTGCGCAAGCGGGGCGATCTCGCAAGCCTCGACACGATCCGCCACGAGGGCGCGCCGATCCCGGTGAAGCCGCTGAAACGCTGGGACAACGGCCGCGACGTCGTCCTCGTCGGGGATGCCGCCGGCGTGGTCGCTCCGGCCTCGGGGGAGGGGATCTACTACGCCATGGCCTGCGCCCGCTTCGCCAGCGAGGCCATCGAACAGGCTCTCGACACGGCCAATGGCAAGGCGCTGGCCCAGGCGCGCAAGAAATTCATGAAAGCGCACGGGCGCGTGTTTCTCGTGCTCGGGATCATGCAGTACTTTTGGTATTCCAGCGACAAACGCCGCGAGAAGTTCGTGTCGATCTGCCGCGACAAGGATGTCCAGGAGATGACTTGGCAGTCCTACATGAACAAGGAGCTGACCCGCTCCAAGCCGATGGCGCAGGTGCGCATCTTCTTCAAGGACCTCGGGCACCTCGTCGGGATCGGCGTGCACTGAGCCTGCGCGGCAAGGGAGCAGACAGATGGTCTGTTCGAGGGCCGCGTGATATCATGATAGGCGAGCCGCCTCGGCTCCAAAAGCGATGATGCGACGCAACAAACCGCGTCGCCGATCATTTGGCCCTCGACGGTAGCTTGCGGCTCGACCCACCCGGGCAGTCCGGCTCCCACGGACGCCGGAATGACCTCTTCTCGTGCTTTTCCTGATATCGCGTCTGCGTCGCCTCAAGCATCGCCCGCTTACCGCCCCATCGAGGATTATGGCTTCATCGGCGACATGCGGGGCTGCGCTCTGGTATCACGCGATGCCAGCATCGACTGGCTTTGCCTCCCGAAGTTCGACTGCACGCCGAACTTTTTTGCTCTTCTCGACGCGGATCAGGGCGGCGGCTGCACCGTGAGCCTTGCCGCAGCGCGCCCCGCCGAGGCAACGCGGCGCTATCGCCCCAATACCAACATCCTGGAAACCACGCTCGTCGCGGATGGCGGCCGCGTCCTGGTCACGGATTTCATGCCGGTGCGTACCAAGCCAGACCTTGGACCGGTCGGCGCAGACAGCGAGGCGAAGGGGTGGTTGGTTCGGCACATCCGCTGCATTTCGGGAACCGTCCCGGTGCGGCTTGGCATCGCACCGCGCTTCGATTGGGCGCTGGCCCCCGAAGATCCCGAAGTCGTGGGGGCAACGGCTGTCTTTCCCCAGCACGGGATGTTCGTGACGACGTCGCATCCATTCCGCGAGCAGCCTCACGACCTCCGCGTCGATGCCACACTGCGCCACGGCGAGACCGTCTGCCTCGTGCTCGGTTATGGCGAGGCGCCGACCGGGGATGTCGAGCATCTCGTCGCACACCTGCTCGACGAGACCGCAACCTATTGGACGGCATGGGCCGCCTGCTGCACCTACGAAGGCATTCATGCCGACCTGGTGCTGCGCAGCGCCCTTTGCCTCAAGCTTCTCACCTACGCCCCGACCGGAGCGCTTGTCGCGGCGCCGACCACCAGCCTGCCCGAGACCATCGGCGGAGGGCGCAACTGGGACTACCGGTTCGTCTGGACGCGGGACGCGTCGTTTACCGCAGGGGCCTTCATCAATCTCGGCTTCGATCGGGAGGCGGCGGAGTTTTTGCGGTTTCTGCATGAGGCCGACCATGCCGGACAACCGCTGCGCATCATGTATGGCGTCGACGGCGACCTTCCTGAAGAGCGATGCCTCGACCATCTCGCGGGCTGGCGGGGATCGCAGCCCGTGGTGGCGGGCAATCTGGCCTACACGCAGGATCAGTTCGAAATCTACGGTGAGTTGCTCGCTGCCTTGAACCTGTTCCTGTCGAGCTGCGGCATCGACAAGCTCTGTCCGTCGCTACAAAAAGACTTGCCTGCCGTCATCACGCGCTTGGCGGACACGGTCATCGAGTGCTGGCAGAAGCCGGATCACGGCATCTGGGAGATCCGCGGCGATCCGACACATCAGGTGCATAGCAAGGCGATGTGCTGGGTTGCCCTCGACCGCGCCGTTCAACTCGCGTCGCGCATCGGGATGCCGGCCCCGGAGCGCTGGGCCACCAGCCGCGACGCCGTCATGGCCGATCTGCTGAGCAGGGGATGGAACGCGGACATAGGGGCCTACACCATGTCCTACGGGGCGGACGATATGGACGCCGCCGTGCTCCGACTGCCCCTGATGCAGGTGATCAAGGCCGATGACCCACGGATGCGGGCAACGTCCGATGCCATTGACCGGGACCTCGGGCTCGGCAACGACCTCTACTATCGATACCGCCGCGACGACGGTCTTCCCGGGCAGGAAGGCGCGTTCGCGGCGTGCACCTACTGGGCTGTGGGCAACCGCGTGCTCACGGGCCGTCTGGACGAGGCGCGCGCGCTGCTCGACAGGGGTCTCGCGCGCGCCAATGATCTCGGGCTCTTCGCCGAGGAATTCGACGTCGCAAGCGGCGCCTTCCTCGGTAATTTCCCGCAGGCCTTCACCCATATGGCGGTCGTTCAAGAAACGCTGCGTCTCTCCGCGGCGCTGGATGCCGCGTGCGTCGAGCGAGAGACCGAGGCCGCGGTTCAAAACGGCCGGCGCGCGTGATATGGATCGTAGCGATTAGCTTGGCCATAAAAGCTCCACCATCGCGGCTCAGGCTCCGCCCCTAAAGCTCGAGGGCCTCCGATGCCAGACCCAAGCGATGACGCCCAAACCCTCGCGCAGCGTCTCGAAGCCGAGCAGACGCGCTCCGACGCGCTGTCGCGCGCGACCGAAGAGCTCGCCTCGGCGCAAAGCGAGACCCATGTCGTCGATGTCCTGCGTCGCTGCGCGCGGGCACTCTGCCGCGCCGATGGCGTCGCCGTCATTCTCCGAGACGGCGAAACCTGCCGCTACGTCGCCGGGGACGCCGTCGGCCCGCTATGGACCGGCCAAAGCTTTCCGATGGACAGCTGCATCTCCGGGTGGGCGATGACCCATGGGCGGACGGCGGTCATAGCAGACATCACGGCCGACGAGCGGATCCCGCAGGACCTCTATCGCGACAGTTTCGTCAAGAGTCTTGTCATGACGCCCGTCGGCTTCGACAGACCTTCCGCGGCGCTTGGAATCTATTGGGCCAAGACCGGAACCCCCGAGCCTGCATCGGTCAAGGCGGTCGAGCAGCTAGCCCGCACGGCGAGCGTCGCCTTGCGCAACGTGGCACTTTACGAGTCCCTGGCGAGCGAGGCGAAGCGGTCGGCGGCACTTCTCGATCAGGCGACGAGCGAACTCGCCGATCGGCGCCAGGCCGAAGCGGCGCTGCGTCAGGCCGAGGCCGAGCTCCGGCATCTCAATGAGACGCTGGAGGAACGCGTCGCGGAGAGGACGGAAGAACTTGCGGCCAGCAATCGGCAACTCGTCAGCCAGTTCGAGGAGCGCGAGCGCGTGGCCGAGACCTTGCGGCAGATGCAGCGCCTTGAGGCCGTCGGCCAATTGACGAGCGGGGTCGCGCACGACTTCAATAATCTGCTGACCGTCATATTAGGAAATCTGGCTTTCATTCAGCGTGGTGTCGTCGGCACGCCGATGGAACAGAAGCTGTTGCGCCGCCTTGGTTTCATGGAAAGCGCAGCCGAGCGCGGCGCGAAGCTTACGGCGCAGCTGCTGGCGTTCTCGCGTCGCCAGAGACTCGAACCGAAGCCGATCGATCTGAATGCTTCGGTTGACGGCCTTCGGGATCTGCTGCAGAGCACGATGGGAGGCGCCGTCCGTATCGAGACGGTCCTGTCACCTCAGCTTTGGCCGGCGCTGGTCGATCCGACCCAGATCGAGCTCGTCATCCTCAATCTCGCGATCAACGCGCGCGATGCGATGGCGGTCGGCGGCAGCGTCACCGTCGAGACCAGCAATGTCGTCTTGCGCGAGAGGCCGCGGAGCCCCGAGGAACCAGAACCAGGAGACTACGTCGCCGTCGCCGTGCGCGACAACGGCTTCGGGATGACCGACGAGGTCCGCGCCAAGGCGTTCGAGCCCTTCTTCACCACCAAGGATATCGGCCATGGCACCGGCCTCGGTCTCAGCCAGGTCCTGGGGTTTGCGAAGCAATCGGGCGGCGGCGTCCGGATCGACAGCAAGGTGGGCGAGGGGACGACCGTCTGGGTATTCCTGCCCCGGGCGACACGGGATCTGATTTCCGATCAGGCACCGGCGCCATACGATCGCGATGGCGTGACCTTCGCGGGCGCCACCATTCTTCTCGTCGATGATGACGGCGGCGTGCGCGAGGTCACGGCCGCGATGTTGCGCGAAGCCGGTTACGCGGTCGTCGAGGCGGGCAGCGGCGGCGCGGGGCTGGAGGCGTTGGACCGCACCGAGCAGGTCGACCTGCTGCTTGTCGATTTCGCGATGCCGGGGATGAACGGCGCCGAAGTGGCGCGCGAGGCGTCGATCCGTCGTCCTGGCTTGCCGATCCTCTTCGTGACCGGCTATGCAGACCTCGATGTCATCCGGTCCGTCGGAGAGGAGCGCATCATCGCCAAGCCTTTCCAGTTCGATCGTTTGCTTCTGGCCATCGACCGCGCCCTCGGTGGCAAGCTCGAACCGTTTGCCGAGCTTGAGGCAAGCGCCAACGTCGTGCGGTTGCGACGCTGATACTCCATCATGATGACGCATGCCGTTTGCGCGGATGATGATGTCCCCGTCCTCTCCGAAAGCGACGCTATGGCGGTCCCCCGATGATCCTTCGTGCCAAACCGACCCTGTGGGACGTGCTCTTCACGCTGAAGGGATCGATCGCCAAGCGCATTGCCGTGAAGATGATCGCGATGACGCTGTTCGCTGTCGCGGTCAGTGCGCTGGCGATGCGCCATCCCGAGGTATTCTCGCAGCTCAGTGCGACGCCGTTCACCTTGGTCGGCCTCTCGCTCTCCATTTTCATGAGTTTTCGCAACAACGCCTGCTACGATCGCTGGTGGGAAGGCCGCAAGCAGTGGGGCCAATTGGTCGTCGACATCCGATGCCTGGCGCGCGAGACCGCCGTCTTTGCCAGCGATCCGGCGCGCGAGACCATCCTGCGCGCGCTCTGTGGCTACACCCATGCCCTTGCAGCGCGTCTGCGCGGCGAGGACGAACGTGCGGCCTCAAACCAGTGGATGGCCGTGTCTGCCATCGCGCCGTCGGCACCGAACGTGCCGGACGCGATTCTCGGGATCGTCGGCGCTGAATGTTCGAAGCTGGTCGAGCGCGGGATCGTCAGCGAATGGCGCTACACGCTGCTCGAAGCGCGGCTGGTCAGTCTGTCCGGCGTGCAAGCGGCCTGCGAACGCATCAACACGACGCCTTTGCCGTTCGCCTACACGCTGCTGCTACATCGCACGGCCTACCTGTTTTGCCTGCTGCTGCCGTTCGGCCTTGCTGGCCTGCTGGGATGGGCTACACCTCTGCTCACTGCGATCGTCAGCTACACGTTCTTCGGCCTGGACGCGCTTGGAGACGAACTCGAAGAACCGTTCGGCCTCGACGCCAATGATCTGCCGTTGACGGCCCTGGTCCGAACCGTCGAACGGGATCTGCTCGCCGCGTTGGGCGAGACAAACCTGCCAGCCTCTTTGCTACCCGTGGATTATCTTCTGCAGTAGACGGGCCCCGTCACGCCTTGCCGTCCATCGCCTCCCGGGGGTCGACAAGTCCGAGCCGGCTCTTCTTGCCCCATGTGCTCTGCCCGGTGAGAAAGTAGACCCAACCCAGGGCCGCGCCCGTGTGGCGGAGGATCTGGAAGGTAAAGGGCTCCGCGAGCGAGGCAAGGATGGCGCGGTCGAGGCGCGCCGAGGTGTCTGGGTCGACCCAGCGGCGGTACAGGTGGATCGACCAGAGGTGAAAGGCGAAGTCGATGGCGATCTTTGCCAGGATCACGACGCCGACCGGAGCCGCCAGCGAAAGCCGGCCGGTGACGAGGTAGAAAACAAGCAGGGCGAAGGCGAGCAGGCCGTAGATCGGCTGCAGCGTGTCCAACGCCTTGACCGGCAGCATCATCAGGCCCAGCCGCCCGTAGCGCGGATTGCCGACCATGTCGCGGTACCAGTACTGCGTCTGCAGGAAGCCGCAGAACCAGCGGCGGCGCTGGCGCAGGAAGGCCGCCGTGGTGCTCGGGGCGTCGGTGATCGCCTTGGCCGCGCCGACCACGCCTGTCGTCCATCCCAGGCCCTCCAGCACGCCGTACCGGCGAAGGCGATGGATCAACTCGTAGTCCTCGACCAGACAGGCGGGGTCGAACCCGCCGACCTCGAGGACGGGCAAGCGGCGGAATCCGGCGAAGGCGCCGGAAATCAGCAGCAGCGCGTCCATTCGGCCCCAGGCGTAGCGAGAGAGGAAGTTGCGGATGTATTCGTAGGTCTGGAACCACTGGTAGAAGCGGCCGCTCAAGGTGCCGCTGCAGATCGGGGTGAGCACGCCGGTCGCTGCCACGAGCGCCGGATCGGCGGCAAAGGCGTCGCGCATCGCGCGGGTCGCTTCGGGATCGAGCAGCGTGTCGCCGTCGACGGTCAGGACCAGTTCGGTCTCCACCATCGCGATGGCAGCGTTCAACGCCCGCGCTTTGCCACCATGCGGGAGCCGCATCCAGCGCAGCGTCGGATGGCGCGAACTTGGCGCGCTCATCGCGCCCATCGACGGCTGCTGCAACCCGAACTCCTGCGCCAGAAGCGTCGCGGTTTCATCCTGCGAACCGTCGTCGGCGACGACGATGAGGTCGGCGGCCTCGCTCTGCGCGAACAAGGCGCGGAGCGTGATCGGCAGAACGCTCGCCTCGTTGTGAGCGGCCACGAGCACCCCGAGGGTCGGACGCGCCAAGATCCCGGTCGGCACACTCTTGGGTCTCAGCAGAGCGAGCGTCTGAACGAACACGAACCCGATCAGGGCGGTGTCATAGGCGATGTAGACGAGCCCGACCGACCACGCGAACACGCTGTCGACCATGACCGAGCGCGCCAGGAGCAGGAACCAGAGCGCCACGACGGCGCCGTGAATCACCAGGCTGGGCCAGGGCGTGGAGACCGGCCGAAGACGCGGCGAGGCTTGAATCAGGGCGGCGTTGAGATTTCCGGAGGACTGCAGAACCAAATCCTTGAAAGGGCCACAGCAGGCAAGCGCCGAGACCATAGCCACGTGTTTAACCGGCGAGGATCACGAACATGCGAGCGCGCCGCCCAGCCGAGACATTTGCGCCACATCTGTATATACGGCGCGTTGCACGATTTTATTGTGTGTCATATGGCATCTAGCCGGTAGCGTGGCGAGCACCGGGCTGTCATGTCGCAGTAAATTGATTGGTTTGAGACCAACCTTGGAGCCAGATCGATGTCCGAAGCGATGCCGCGTGCGCTGAGTGCGCGCTATACAGGCATTGCCATGATCCTGCATTGGATCGTGGCGATTTTGCTGATCGTGAACGTCGCGCTCGGACTGTCCGCGGATTATATTCCGGATGGCTATGTTCGTCCGGTCATCGATCTGCATAAATCGATCGGCATCACCGTCCTTGGCCTGGTGATCCTGCGCATCCTTTGGCGCCTGTCGCACAAGCCGCCGGCCATGCCGAAAACCTACGCCCCATGGGAGCGTTTCGCCGCCCATGCCGCGCATGGCGCGCTTTATCTCGTCATCCTGGCCCTTCCGGTTTCCGGATGGATGCACGATTCTGCGTGGAAGGGCGCTGCCACCCACCCGATCCTGCTCTACGGTGTGATCCCATGGCCGCGCATCGGGTGGATCGAGAATGTCGAACCCCACCACAAGGAAGTCCTGCACAGCGTCTTCTTCGCCGCTCACGCTTATGCGGCCTATGCGCTCTACGCGCTCCTGGCGCTGCACATTATCGGCGCGCTGAAGCATCAGTTCTGGGATCGCGAACCAGAGCTGCAGCGGATGCTTCCCGGCGGCTGACAGGCCGGGGGCGTGGCGCGGCTATTCCAGTGGCGCTCGCGTCTCGATCCGTACCTTGACCTCGTCGCTTTGGCCGGCCGCGTCGACGACGGTCACCGTCGAGAAACCGTCTTCCACGGGATGCCACACGGCCTCATGGGCGAAGGGGCGGCTTGTGACGGGCCTTCCATCGACCAGCCAGCGATAGGGGCGACGCCCGCCATCGACGGCAAGCTTGATCGCGCTATCAGGCTCCAGCACATCGACCAGCAGGCGCGACCCTGGAAGCGGGAAGGTGATATGCGGTGCCCCCGCGACCGGCGTCGCCGCCATATTGGTCAGACGGACCAGCGAGGCGGGCGCCGGGCCCGCGAAGATCGGCGCCTGCATCCGGCGGGGCAGAGGGTCCGGCGGCAGCAGGTCGAACAGACGGAACAGAATGCCCGCCGAGGCGACGCCGACACAACCGCTGCAGGTGCCCCCATCCGCGCGGCCCATCCAGACGCCGATCACCCTGCTGCCGTCGAAGCCCAAGGCCCATCCGTCGCGGAACCGATACGAGGTGCCGGTCTTGTAGGCGATCGTCGTGGCGTGGCGCGCCGAGCCTTTCGGCGGCGGCATGTCGGACAGAATGTCCACCACCGCATCCGCACCGGCCCGCGTCATCAGGCTCGGATCGTCCCGGACATCGCGGCGTTCGGCTCTTGGCTGCGCGATCAAGGGCTTGACCACACCGCCGTCCGCCAGCGCCGTATAGGCCTGAACAAGTCCATGCAACGTCATGCCGACACCGCCCAGCGCCATCGGCAGGCTCGGGGCCACGGTTTCGGTGTTGAAGGCGAGCGGCAGCCCGACCTGCTTGAACCGGTCGGCGAAAACGACAGGCCCAAGCCGCTGCAGGACGATGACGGCGGGCAGGTTCAGCGACGCCTGCAGCGCATGGCGGATCGTGACGTCGCCGTTGAAGCCGCCGTCGAAATTGTGCGGGGCATAGTCGTCGAAACGGGTCGGCTCGTCGCGCACGAGACTGGCGGGATGGGCCAGCAGCCCGTCGAAGGCCATGCCGTAGATGAAGGGCTTTAGGGTCGATCCCGGCGAGCGGACCGCCTGGGTCATGTCGATCGCGCCTTTGCGGGTCGCATCGAAATAGTCGCCGCTGCCCACCTCGGCGAGGATCTCGCCGGTGCGCCAATCCGCGACGAGCGCCGCCACATTCACCGGACGCGGGATCTCGTCGAGCGTCTGATGAAGGGTCTGCTGCACGGCGCGCTGGATCGGCGTATCGATCGTCGTGACAATCGCGGACGCCGCGCCGCCTGCGGCAAGACGTTCGGCGAGATGCGGGGCGAGGATCGGCAGGGGCAGCCGCCATCCGGGCAATGGGGCGAGAGCGGCGGCGTCGAAGCCCGCTTGGGTCAGCAGCCCGTCCCGCGCGCCCTTGCCCAGGACCTTCGCCCGGGCCGCCGCAGCCCGACTGTGCGGGGCGTCGGGGCGGCTGGTTCGCGGCGACTGCGGCAGGGCGACCAGCAGTCCCGCATCGGCCTCGGAGAGCTGCGCCGGCTCCTTGCCGAACCAGGCGAGGCTGCCGGCGCGCACGCCCTGCAAATTGCCGCCCATCGGTGCCAACGTGAGGTAGGCGTCGAGGATCTGCGCCTTGCTCATCCGCGCTTCGAGCTGCATCGCGCGGGCAATCTGGACCAGCTTTGCCGTAAAAGTGCGCGGCCGCGGCTCCAGCAGCCGTGCGACCTGCATGGTCAAGGTCGACCCACCGGACACGACGCGCCCGTGGGTCAGGAGCTGACCGGCGGCGCGGAGCAGGGCCAGCGGGTCGCAACCGGGGTGCGCGAAGAACCGCTTGTCCTCGACGTCGAGAAGCAGGTGGATGTAGGCCGGCGAGACGTCGGCTGCGGTGACCGCCAGCCGCCATTGCGCATCAGGCGTCATGAAAGCGCGCAGCATCGACCCGTCGCGTGCCACGACGAGCCGCGAGGGCGTCAGCCGCGACAAATCCGGCGGCAGCAGCCGGTCCGCGGTCGCCAGGCCGCCGACGAGGACCGCCGCGGCGAGGGCGCCGATGCCGAGCTGGCGCCGCCATGTCATGGCTTTGGCGTCTTGACCGGCTTGGTCGTCTTGCCGGGCTTTGCCGGCGCCGTCGCATCCGCCACCTTGCGCGCCGCCAGAACCTCGAGCGTGCCAGCATCACCCCGCGCGTGATAGGCGGGCGCGTACATGTCCTCGATCTGCGGACCCGGCCGGGCATAGCTGCCCGGCGTCACCGCGCGCACGACGTAGGCGAACTTGAACCGGGCTTTTTCGCCGGACAGATCGATGCCGGCGAGATAGCGGTCGTCGCGCAGCGCCGTGAATGTGGGGTCGGTCACATCTTTCAGCCAGGCGAATTGTCCGGTATCGCGGTCGCCCGACAGGCCGATGGTTTCCGGCTCGAGACCTGCCGGCAGCATGTCGACGGCCAGCACCTTGCGCTCGACCGCATCCGCCATCGTCCCTTCGACGACGATGACGAGTTCGTCGTTCTGGTGCACATCGGCGAGGTTGGCCGGCGCGCCATCGAGGGCGAAATAGCTGCGCGTGATCGTGAAGCCCATCGCCTCCGCGGGCTGCACGCCCGAGGGAATACCGGTCGAGGCCAGCGACACATAGACCGGATCCTTGCCGTGATTGGTCAGGTCGCTCTTGCGTCCTTTGCCGAGCGGGATCGATGCGGTGAGGCTCGTTTCCGTTCCCGTCGTCGTCTTGCCGTCGAGGTCGACGCGCAAGGGCGCGGTGGTGTGGAGATCGAAAGCGCTGCGCAACAGCCAGGCCTGCTCCTGCGTGCTCAGCCAGCCGGTGCCGCTGGCGTTGCGGGCCAGATCGGTCGCGCGGGAGAACAGGGCCTTATCCGGCACCAGCTTCTCTTCCGCCGACAGCGACAGCGCCATCGCCTGGTCGCGCAGCTTGCTGCCGTAATCGTTCAGATAGATTTTTGGGTCGCGCGTAATCGCGGCCGCCTCGATGAGACCGGTCGCAAGGTCGCGCTCGCCGACGTGATGCAAGGCCGCAGCCAGCTGGAAGCGGGCGATGTCGCTCGGCAGGTGCCCGTTCAAGCGCGACGCGACATAGCGCAGTTGCGACAGGTCGAGCTTGCTGGCGCGGGCCAGGACGATCGCGCTATACGCCGCTCCCGCTGCCTCCTGTGGACTCGTGTCCACCGTGGCGAAACGTCCGACCAGCCAGGTGACCGCACGGGTTTCCATCGACTCCGGGACCGAAAGCCCCTGGGCCCGCGCGTGCTGAAGAAAGTCGACGGCATAGGCGGTCAGCCAAAGATTGCCCGTATCGAACGCCGACCAGTAGCCGAACGACCCGTCGCTGCTCTGCAAGGAGAACAGCCGCTGGATTGCGCCCTGGCCCGTTACCGTATCCGCGACGGGGACCGCCAGCTTGCCGCCGAGCTTGCTGACGAAGAGTTCTGGAAAGGCGCGGCTGATCGTCTGCTCGGCGCAGCCATAGGGATAGCTGCGCAATGCCGCCAACAGGCCCGGGACGTCGAAGGCCGGGACGTTCGATGCGGTGATCGCCAGCGTCCCGGTTCCGGGCACGAGCTCTTGGCCGAGCGCGTCGTCGGCGACGAGATGCTGGCCGGGCGCCAGGGTGATGATCTGGCGGTTGGTCGCGTAGGCGTTCGGCGTCCGCACCGCGATCTCGAAATCCCGCTCCGTGACACTGCCGTCCTCACCCGTCGCCGTCATGTGGATCCGACCGACGCCCGGCACCGCTGATGCGGTCAGCACGCGATCGACGTAGCGCCGCTTGTCGCGCTTCACGTCCTTGAACAGGGCGTCGGCCTTGTCGAGGCTTACGGCGCCTTCCGTCTTGATCGCGATGGCGTAGCTCTGCTCGGGCGCTTCGAGATCGGTCAGCATCAGCCGTGCGGTAGCCTTGTCGCCGGGTGCAAGAAAGCGCGGCAAGGTGAGCTCGGCGAGGAGCGGCGGCCGCACCGTGACGGGGCGGTCCGCGTGGCCGAAACGATCGCCGGTCCAGGCCACCGCCATCAGCCGCAGCCGGCCGCTGAACTCAGGCACGTCGACGCTCAGCGTCGCATGGCCCTGTGCGTCAAGCTTTACCGGCCCCTGGAACAGCGCCACGGTCTTGAACGTCTTCACGTCGAGGCCGCCGGCCTTGAGGTTGGCGTTGCCGTCGCCACCTTGCGTCAACTGGCCCGGCTGGCCCGACGGATCGATCAGGCTGCCGTAGATGTCGCGCAGTTCGAAGCCGGGCTCGCGGCGGCCGAGATAAAATTCGGCCGGGTCGGGCGTCGCGAAATCGGTCATGCGCAGGACCGCTTCGTCGACCGCGGCCAGCGTCACATAGGTGTCCTCGCCCGATCCGCCGGTGACGCTGACGTCGACGTCGAACTTGGCTTTCGGATGCACGGTGTCGGGCGCCTTCAGCGCCACCTCGAGCTTGTGGGCCGCCGTCGCTCCTGGCACCCAGGCGAGGCCGACGGCGCGGACAGGCAGGCGGGGCAGCACGGCACCCGCCGGCGAAATCGCCACGGCAAGCACGTAGGCGCCACTTGGCGGCACGTCGGCGGCGTCGAACTCGACCGCGCCGCCGCCCTTCGGCATTTCCTTTTCCTGGATGCCATGCAGGCCCGCACCGTCGAGCATCACCAGGACGCGGCCGGCGAACGACGGCTCGACCATCGCCCGCACTTTGCCGGCCGGCGCATTGGCATCGACCGTGACCGCCATGACCTCGGGCTTGCGGTTGTCGGACTGGCCGGCCGACCACCAGCCGGCGCCGAAGCGCAGGCTCGTCGCGGTCTTGCCGGAGGCGTCGTAGGCCTCGAGCCGCCAGCGCCCGCTTTTCACCGGCGCCGAGATCGTGCCACGTCCATTGGCGTCGAGCGCCAGATCGCTGCCGTTGACCCGGGCGTCGATGATCGTCTCCTTCGACTGCCATCGGCCGTCGCGGTAGAAGTAGCTGTACTGATAGTCTTCCAGGACAAGGTCCCACTTGATCGTCTGGGACGCGATCGGCTTGCCGTCGCCGTCGAGCATGACGACATCGAAGCCGGCGTCCGCGCCATCGGCGAGGCCTTCGCCAAACTTGGCGTCGAGGCCGATGAACCGGTCGGCGGTATGCAGGACCTTGGTCAGATCGACCTGCGCCGGGCGCCCGTCGACGTCATTGACGGTGGCGTGCAGCACAACTTCGAGCGGGCTGGTCGTGTCGGGCGTGTCCTCGGCGGGAAAGACGACGGCGGCCTTGCCTTTGTCGTCGGTGGTGAAATCCTGTGCCGTCAGCGCTTTCTGAAGGAACGGCTCCTGGACGAGGCCGAAACTGAAATCCTCGAACCCTTTGAACGGATGCGCGGCGGCTTGCAGCGTCGCTTCGACCTGGCCGGTCAGATCGCTGCCGGGGCTGCCGTAAAAATAGTCGGCGGCGACCGTGGCTTCGATGGCGGCATCGATCGATGCGGTGCCGGCGGGCACGGAAAGCTTCGCCTCGAGTCGCGGCGGGACGAAATCCTGAACCGAGACCGAGGTGGTGCCGATTTCCTTCTTGTCGCCGGCGCTGGCCCACAGGCGCCAGGTGCCGCTGTAAGCATTGTCGGGCACGTGAAAGTCGAGCGTGCCACCGCTCGCGCTGGCCAGATCGATAACGCGTTTCTCGACCTCGATGCCGTCGGGACGCACGATGTGCAGCGTCATCGGGACGCCGGTGACCGGCTTCGTGGCGCGGTCGCGCAGCAGCGCGCCGAGATGAATGGTTTCGCCGGGGCGATAGACGCCACGATCGGTCCACAGAAAGGCGTCGTTGGTTTCGGGCGGCGCGCGCCCCTTGATGTCGAGGTCGCTGAGATCGAGCGCCGGCGCGTCGAGTTGCAACCACGTGAAGTCGCCGGCGGGCGTGACGGCCGCGACGATTTTGGGCGTATCGCCATGCTCGCCGCGCAGCAAGCCGCCGGGGATCATGAAGCGGCCTTCGCGATCGGTCTTGTAGGTGCCGAGAATCTCGTTGCTCTGCGCGATCAGCTTGAGGTCGACGCCGGCCACCGGCTTGGCGGTCTGCAGCGACCGGGCGCTGACGAGAAGCCCTTCGGCGGTCTTCACCGTGACCAAGCCGATGTCGGAGACGCTGAACCATTGCGTCGCGCGCTCCACGTCCTGGTCCGGCTTGTCGCCGTCCGGCGTGGCGAGGGCGACGTAGACGCCGGGCTGCAGAGTCTTGATCAACTGATCGATCGGGATCGTCGTCGTCACCTGCTTGTTCGGCACGGCGGCGATGGCGAGCGTGCCCTCGAACACCTTGGTGCTGCGGTCGGCGACCGTGTCGAGGTTGTAGCCGTTGATCGCGACGCCGAACCAGTCGTTGACGATCTGATCGACAAGCGCGCGATCGGTGAAGCGATAGAGCGTGACATGCGCCTTGGC
>NZ_LMUU01000242.1 GCF_009765775.1 Beijerinckia sp. L45 | reverse complement strand
AGCACAGAACCAGCGGAGGGATCATTATCGAATTCTGAGGGGGGAAGATGGTGAGTGAGGACAGTCGCTGGCCTGAGCTTCTTGGGCATGTGCACGTCTTTGCTTGTCGTCGACCTTTCTCTCTCATACACACACCTGTGCACCCATTGTAGGTCCTCGGAAGAGGATCTATGTTTTTCACATCACACCCGTCGTATGTCTATAGAATGTATTGAGAAAAATAAAAATCATACAACTTTCAGCAACGGATCTCTTGGCTCTCGCATCGATGAAGAACGCAGC
>NZ_LMUU01000241.1 GCF_009765775.1 Beijerinckia sp. L45 | reverse complement strand
CAATGGGTATTGTGTAGTTGACGAGGCTTTGCAATCTTGCCGTCACGACCAATTGGGGCGTTTGTGCGACGGAGATGGGATAAACTTGAAGCGAATGTGTAGCGACTCAGCACTTGAGACACACCAGCCTTGGAGCTGGCAGCCTTCTTCTGCTCACCCCAGTTACCCGTCGCCAAGGCATATTTCAAGCCACCGGTAAGGGTTGCGGCCTTGAGGCCAATGCGGAGATTGGGCTCCTTGTTTGTCTCCACACATCGCTGCATGTAGCGTTGCAGGTCACGAGTGACACGTGTAAAGAGCACGCGGAAAAGACCAGCCAAAAGGGGACCGGCCAAGTCCAAGCGTTTCTTCCCAAAATGGTCGGTGTG
>NZ_LMUU01000240.1 GCF_009765775.1 Beijerinckia sp. L45 | reverse complement strand
GACCTGGAGAACTCGCGGATGACGCCGGAGGAGCGCGCTGCTCAGCAGGCCGAGGAGGAGGTCGACATGACTGCCACCAAGGTCGCGCACACCATGGCGAACACGCATACCTGGACGCATTGCGAGATTCATCCCAGTATGATCCTCGGTATTTGTGCCAGTATCATTCCCTTCCCCGACCACAACCAGGTACGTGTCTCAATTTATAGTCCTTCGCTACTTCGCTGACGTCTTTTAGTCTCCTCGTAACACCTACCAATCTGCCATGGGCAAGCAAGCCATGGG
>NZ_LMUU01000239.1:64340-78580 GCF_009765775.1 Beijerinckia sp. L45 | reverse complement strand
TGATTGCGGGCGAGACCGTCGACCAGGCCACCAGCGGCCTGACCGTACGCGAGTGGCGCGAAGTGGCGGGCGCCCTCAAGCTGGCGCCCTAGCCGCGGCGGCGCGAGTTTACTCGGCCGCGACATTCTCCAGGGTCGCCAGCTTGCCTGTTCCCAGCTGATGCATGTCGATCTGACGGGCGTGATGATCGGCCAGCGACGCGCGGTGGGCGATCGAAATCAACGTCGTTCCCGGCAGCCGAGTCGCCAGCGCCTCGTAGATCGCGGTCTCGAGCTTGACGTCCATGGCTGCGGTTGCCTCGTCGAGCAGCAACCATTGCGGCTTCGCGAGAAGCGCGCGCGCGATCGAGAGCCGCTGTTGCTCGCCGCCTGACAGGCTCTGCGACCAGTTTTCCTCGAAGTCGAGCTTTTCCGCCAAGGCGCCAAGCTGCACGCAGCGCAGCACATCCTGGATCTCCTCGTCCGTATAGGTCGAGGCGACCGATGGATAGGTCACGGCCATCCGCAGCGAGCCGATCGGGATGTAGGGTTTTTGCGGCAGCACCATCAGCCTTGCATTGGGCGGCAGGCCGACCGTTCCGGTTCCATAGGGCCAAATTCCTGCGATGGCACGGAACAGCGTCGATTTTCCGGTGCCCGAAGCGCCGGTCACCAGCACGTTCTCGTTGGCAGCGAAGGTGAGGTTGACGTTGTTCAAGACCTCCCGGCCGTCGGGCAAGCGCAGCGAGAGGTTCGACAGGGCGAATGCGGGCGCTGCCGTTCCGCCGAGCTGCTGACCCGATGGGCCTGCATGCGACAGTTGCGTCGCCCGATCGATTGCCGCGTCGAACGACGTGAGACGATCCACGACCGACTGAAACTCCGCCAGCGAGACATAGGCGTTGACGAAGAAGGTCAGGGCGTCGTTGACCTCGCCGAAGGCGCGCGCGACCTGGCTGAGAACGCCGAAGGTGATCTTGCCGAGAAAATAGAACGGCGCCGCGACGATATAGGGGATGAAGGGGCTGACCTGACTGTAGGTCTGGGTGAAGGACATCATCTTCTTACGGGTCGAGACGATCTGATAATAGTTCGTAACGATCGCGCCGAACCGGCCGCGCAGCGAGGATTTCTCGGTGCCCTCGCCCTGCAGAAGCGCCACCTGCTCGCTGTACTCCCGCAGACGCGCCAGCGAGAAGCGGAAATCAGCCTCGTAGCGTTGCCGGGTGAACGACAGCTTTCGCAGCGGACGCCCGATCAGGTGGGTCAGCAGCGTGCCGAGACCGGCATAGGCGAGAGCCACCCAGAACAGGAAGCCCGGGATCGCGATCGTCGTGTAGGGAATCGTGAAGCCGGTCGACAAAACCCAGAGCAGGATCGCGAAGGAGACGAGCGAGCTGAACTTCGAGATCAGCAAGATGGAGACGGTGTAGATTCCCAGGCCTTCGGTCTGGCCGCCGCTGATGTAGCGGTAGATGTCTTCGGAAATGCGCTGGTCGGGATTGTCGGCGAGCTGGCCGACGAGACCCATCTGGTAATGCGCGTGGTTGTCCAGCCAACGGCGCGAATAGAAGGCGGTGAGCCATTCGCGCCAGCGCATGACCAGCGTCGAGGTCACGACGAATTCGACGACGAGAGAGGCGATGTAGGGGAAGGCGAAGGCGGGATAGAGGACCAGCAGCTGAAACCAGAAAGCGGCCGCATCCTTGGCGTTGAGCGCGTTCATGAAGTCGCGCGAAATGAACGAGATGCGCAGCGCGATGACAACCTGGAACTGGTTGATCAGCACCAAAAAAACGATCATCGCGATGGCGATGGTTCGCTCCTGCGCCCGGAATGTCGGGAAAGGCCAGATCCGCGCCGTGCTCGCCTCGCGCGCCTCAAAATAGCGATCGGCGATCGCCATCATCCGACGAACGGTCGGGCTGAACGAGACCGCGTAAACGAGGATGGAAAAGAACGCCATCGTCAGTGCGACGGTCGAGGGCATCGAATAGTCCGCCAGGGCCGGCGGCCAGAGCCCAAGGGTCGTAATCAGAACCACGGCGCCGAACAGGACGAACTCGATCGAAAAAATCGCCGAAAAGATCCGAAGATAACTCGATATCGATGCGGCCTTCACGGTGGCGTAGGCACAGACGATGCCGAACGCCGCGATCAGGTACATTCCGGTGTCATGGGTGAACACACCCGCGGCGAGAGCTACCGCGGCGAAAACCGCAACCAATATTCCGAGAAGCTTCATGCGGGCGATCCATGACCAAGACGCCACACTAGCACAGAGAAATTGCGCCGCATTAAGGGCAATTCGGGCTCACACGGTTTGATTGAGCCCCATACTGGCGTCCTGTCCGCTGCCGTCTAGTCTTCCAAGGCGGTTTCGTCCTTGGCCGGAACTTGGCCGTTGACCAAAGCGAACAGCACGGGGGACGGACGAAAGGTCAGAACGCGGCGGGGCTTGATCGGCACTTCGATGCCAGTGCGCGGATTGCGACCAATGCGCTCACGCTTTTCCCGGACCGAAAACAAGCCGAAGGACCGCAGCTTGACGGGCTCGCCGCGCACAAGAGACTGCGAAACCTCTTCAAGCGCCATTTCAAAGATTTCGCGCGACTGAGAGCGCGACAAAGCCGGACAGCGCGCATAGATCGCATCGAGCAGATCGGCTCTCGTCGCGGTCCGGCGGAAAGTCGCCTGGGCCGCCTGATGCTCCTGTCGGTCCCCGGCGGACTCGGACTCGGGTGTGGCGAAAGCATCGGACATGTTCGTAATCCCTAGGTTTGGTACCTTGGGTACGGAAAGGGCGCTCCGAAAGTTTCGGAACGCCCTTATTTATCATCGGATAAAGCGTCAGCCGGGCCGAAGCCCGGCTCATGAAGGCTGGACTAGAAGTCCATGCCGCCCATGCCGCCCATGCCGCCGCCGCCGCCGCCCATCAAAGGCGCGTCCTTCTTGGGGGACTCGACGATGATGGCTTCCGTGGTGATCAGCAGGCCAGCGATCGAAGCCGCGTCCTGAAGAGCGGTACGGACGACCTTGGTCGGATCGATGATGCCCAAAGCCACCATGTCGACGTACTCGCCGGTCTGCGCGTTATAGCCGTAGCTATAACTGTCGTTCTCGAGGAGCTTGCCTACGACCACGGCGCCATCGGCACCGGAGTTGTCGACGATCTGACGGGCCGGGGTCTGGATCGCCTTGCGGACGATGTCGATGCCGGTCTTCTGATCGGGATGGTCAACGGCGAGACCGTCGAGAGCCTTGATGGCGCGCAGCAAAGCCACGCCGCCGCCGGGCGACACGCCTTCTTCGACCGCAGCGCGGGTTGCGTTGAGGGCGTCGTCGACGCGGTCCTTCTTTTCCTTCACTTCGACTTCGCTCGCGCCGCCGACGCGGATGACCGCGACACCGCCAGCAAGCTTAGCGAGACGCTCCTGGAGCTTCTCACGGTCGTAATCGGACGTCGTCTCGGCGATCTGAGCCTTGATCTGCGAGATGCGGCCTTCGATGTCGGCCTTGGCGCCGGCGCCGGCGATGATGGTGGTGTTTTCCTTGTCGATGCGGATGCGCTTGGCGCGGCCGAGCATCGGAAGGGCAACGTTCTCGAGCTTGATGCCGAGGTCTTCCGAGATCATCTGACCAGCGGTCAGGATCGCGATGTCTTCGAGCATCGCCTTGCGACGATCGCCGAAGCCCGGAGCCTTGACGGCAGCGACCTTCAGACCGCCACGCAGCTTGTTGACGACGAGCGTGGCCAGAGCCTCGCCTTCGACGTCTTCAGCAACGATGAGGAGCGGCTTGCCGGTCTGCACGACGGCTTCGAGAACCGGCAGCATCGCCTGAAGCGAGGACAGCTTCTTCTCGTGGATGAGGATGTAGGGATCCTCGAGTTCGACGACCATCTTCTCGGGATTGGTGATGAAGTAGGGCGAGAGATAGCCACGGTCGAACTGCATGCCTTCAACGACATCGAGTTCGGTCTCGGCGGTCTTGGCCTCTTCGACGGTGATGACACCCTCGTTGCCGACCTTCTGCATCGCCGTCGAGATCATCGTGCCGACATCGGCATCGCCATTCGCCGAGATGGTGCCGACCTGCGCGATCTCCTCGTTGGAGGTGACCTTCTTCGAGTTGGCCTTGAGGTGAGCGACGATCGCTTCGACAGCCTTGTCGACGCCGCGCTTCAGATCCATCGGGTTCAAACCGGCGGCGACGGCCTTGGTGCCTTCGCGGACGATCGAAGCGGCGAGGATCGTGGCCGTCGTGGTGCCGTCACCGGCGACGTCGTTCTGCTTCGACGCGACTTCGCGGATCAGCTGAGCGCCGAGATTCTCGAACTTGTCGGAAAGCTCGATTTCCTTCGCGACGGTGACACCGTCCTTGGTGATGCGGGGAGCGCCGAAGCTCTTCTCGATCACGACGTTACGGCCCTTGGGACCGAGGGTTACCTTGACCGCATTGGCAAGGATGTCGACACCGCGCAACATGCGATCGCGGGCGTCTGACGAAAAGCGGACGTCTTTGGCTGCCATGGAATTTTAGCTCCTAGATTGGAAAAAGAGGAAGGCGGCGAGCGAGGCTCAGCCGACGATCCCCATGATGTCGCTCTCCTTCATGATGAGGAGATCCTGACCATCGATCTTGACTTCGGTGCCCGACCACTTGCCGAACAGAACCTTGTCGCCGGTCTTGACGTCGAGGGGCGTCAGCTTGCCAGCTTCGTCGCGGCCACCGGGGCCGACGGCGACGATTTCGCCTTCCTGGGGCTTCTCTTTGGCATTGTCGGGAATGATGATGCCGCCCTTGGTCTTCTCTTCGCCTTCGAGGCGCTTGACCACGACGCGATCATGCAGAGGGGTGAACTTCATAGAGCTATCTCCTGTGTGGCCACCGTTGCGAACGCACGGAGCATGTCCGGTTCGCGGTAGGCGGGCTGCGTTAGCACTCTAAGGAAGTGAGTGCCAGCCGCAGGTGGGGAGATAGAGAAGTTGGCGGCGTTTTGTCAAGGACTTAGGCAGTGGCCGTTTTGGGCGATTGCACCTGGCCGCCATGACTCCGGGAGATGGTGTCTACCGCCCGCATGTGACGAAAGCACGTCGGCCGAGAGGCCGATCTGCGCGCAAGGTTAAGATCGGGCCATGTTGCAGGCGCGCAAGAAGGCCGACGCGCGTCGGCACGCCGTCGCAATCTGCCGCAATCAGTAGATCGGCAGCGCCACGAAGCGAACTTCGCCTTGCGCATTGGCGACCAGAAGCAGCGCCGACTTCTTGCCGTCGGTCTTCAGCGCCTCGATGCGCTTGGCGGCATCGGACGGCTGCTTGACCGGTTCCTGGTTGATCTCGACCAGAACCTCGCCGGGCTGAAGCCGCTTGTCAGCAGCGGGCGAACTCGGCTCGATTCCGGTGATCACGACGCCGGACGCGATGCTTTCGGCAATCGTGTATTTTTGCCGCGACGCATTGGTCAGGCCCATGAACGTCATGCCCATAGCGGTTTGCGCCGCCGGCTCGCCAGGCGCCTTGGGAACGTCGACCGGCTTGGGCGCGACAGCGGCAGCATGCACCTCGCCGTCTTCCAGGCGTCCAAGCGTCACCGCCTTGGTCAGCTCCTTGCCTTTGCGTACGACGACGACTTCGACGTCCTTGCCGACAGGAGCCTGCGCGACGATCTTGGGCAGATCGCGGGATTCCTTGATATCCTTGCCGTCGAACCTGACGATCACGTCGCCGACCTCAAGGCCAGCCGCAGCGGCAGGGCCTTTGACATCGGTGCCGGCGACAAGCGCCCCGCGTACGCTGCCGAGATCGAGGCTCGCCGCGACGCTGTCATCGACGTTCTGAATACGCACCCCGAGCCAGCCCCGGCGGGTCTCGCCGAACTTTTGCAGCTGCTCGATGACCGGCTGGACCGTGGACGCCGGCGTCGCGAAGCCGATGCCGATCGAACCGCCCGATGGCGACAGAATCGCCGTGTTGATGCCGATGACGTCGCCCTCCATGTTGAACAAAGGGCCGCCCGAGTTGCCCTTGTTGATGGCCGCGTCGGTCTGAATGTAATTGTCGTAAGGACCGGAATCGATGTTGCGATGCCGGGCCGACACGATGCCGGCGGTGACCGTGCCGCCGAGGCCGAAGGGATTGCCAACGGCCATCACCCAGTCGCCGACCCGCATCTTTTCGCTGTCGCCGAATTTCACCGCCTTCAACGGCTTCAAGGGTTTTACGCGCAGGACGGCGACGTCGACCTTGGTGTCCTTGCCGATGACTTCGGCGCGCAGCTTCTGCCCGTCGGTGAAAATGACGGTGACTTCGTTCGAATCGGCGATGACGTGATTGTTGGTGATCACGATGCCGGACGGGTCGATGACGAAACCCGAGCCGAGCGAATTCGAGCGACGCTCCCGCGGCTTCGGCGCCCCGCCGCCCTGCTGCTGACGCTTCTTGAAGAATTCCTCGAACAGATCGTCGAAGGGCGTGCCTTCCTGCAGCTGCGGAACCACGCCGGCGCCATGCTTTTCTTCGATCGCCTGCGTCGCCGAGATGTTCACGACGGCATCGCTGACGGCTGCCGCTTCATCCGCAAGGGAGTCCGGACCCCGCGCGAACGATGGGGCAGCCGGTAGACCGAGGACCATGGCGAGGGCGAGCGCCGACAAGAAAGCCTTACCACACCCCCGTGGCGCCAGAGCAAGACGGGCCGTTCCGAAGCGTGGGCCAGAACCCATCAAGCAATCTCCCGCCACCATTGTCTCCGGCGCATGTCGCCGAGCAACCACACGCGCGGTCCGAAGGCCTCTCGGACGCACGTCACATATCACGACGATCATGTCATCCCGCGCCACCGGACAAGTCAATTATCCGTGCCGCAGTGCGGCGACCGAGGCAAGAGCCTCGGGTCGCCGCCATAGTATGATGATCGCTATTCTTCCTTGTAGCCCAGGGCCTGGTTGTTGCCCGTGGCGCCATAATATTTGAACGGCAGGAACTTGCCCGACATCGTCATTTTGACGCGGTCGCCCTTTGGATCCGGCAGACGGACCATATCCAGGTCGAAGTCGATCGCCGACATGATGCCGTCGCCGAACTCTTCCTGGATCAGCTCCTTCCAGGCCGGCCCGTTGATCATTACCAGCTCGTAGAAGCGGTAGATCAGCGGGTCGGTCGGCGGCATCGGCATGGTGCCACGCATCGGCGCTTCGTTGAGCAGACGCTTCTCCGATTCGCTGAGACCGAACAGCTCGCCGGCCTTTTCGCACTGCGGCTTGGTCAGCTTCATCTGGCCGAGACAGGCGCCGACGATGAGGACCTCGGACATGCCGCCGATTTCGGCGACGATGTGCTTCCAGGTCCAGCCGTTGTCACGCTTGATGTCGAGGATCTTCTCGGTGAGATCGCTTCGCTTCATATTGCCCCCATCATATCTACCATCGCCCACGTGCTATCCGCGCACACGATTCGGTTGCGAGCAAGCGATATGCCACGGCGAAAGCGATTCGTCGTCCTCGCCGAGGATTTAAGTTAGCGGCTTTTCCGCCGCGGGGGCCGACGCCGGCGCCTTACCGGCCGGCGACTTGAAATAGCGGAAGAAATCGCTCACCGGACTGATCACCATCCGCGTATCGGGACCTTTCAGCGCGGTGTCGTAGGCGATCATCGAGCGGTAGAAGGCGAAGAAGTCCGGGTCTTTGGTGTAGGCGTCGGCGAAGATCTGGTTGCGCATGGCGTCGCCCTGCCCGCGCGCCTGATCGGCCTGCTGCTGCGCTTCGCCGAGCAGCACGACGATGTCGCGATCCGCCTTGGCGCGGATTTTTTGCGCCTGCTCCGATCCCTTGGCGCGATACTCCGAAGCTTCGCGGGCGCGTTCCGTGATCATCCGGTTGAAGACCTGCTCGGAAATCTGCTTGGGCAGGTCGGCGCGACGGATACGGACGTCGACGGCGCGGACGCCAAGACGCCCGGACTCGTTGTTCACCTGGTCCCGGATTTTTTCCATCAAGGCGCCGCGATCGCTGCTGACGATCTGGGTGAGATCCGCTTCGCCGAGCACTCGCCGGATCGCGGAGTTCAGCACAAAGCCGAGCTGGTTGTTGCCGCGATCGAGCGTACCCACCGTCTGATAAAAACGCAGCGGATCCAGGATTTTGTAGCGCATGAAGGCGTCGACCTGCACGCGGGTATTGTCGGAGGCGAGCACCTCCTGGTCCGGCGTTTCGATGTCGAGGATGCGGTTGTCGAGATAGACCACGTCCTCGATGAACGGCACCTTGTAGTGCAGCCCCGGCGTCGAGACGAGGCCGCGCCCGGCGACCGGCTCGCCGAAGCGCAACACGAGCGCCTGCTCGGTCTGCTGCACCGTAAAGAACGACGCCGATCCGACGATCAGAACCGCGATCGCGAGGATGATGAGGGCGATGCCGCCGATCTGTCTCACTGGCCCGCTCCCGGCGTCGTCGTTTTAGCCGCTTCGCCGAGATCCGGCAGCGGCAGATAAGGCACGACGCCCTGCCCGCCGGGATTGTCGACGATGACCTTGTTGGCCCCGCCGAGCACGCGCTCCATCGTCTCCAGATACATGCGCTCGCGCGTCACGTCGGGCGCCTTCTTATATTGCGCGTAGACCTGATCGAAGCGCGACGCCTGACCCTTGGCCTCCGCCACCGTCTGCTCGCGATAGCCTTCGGCCTCCTGAATGATCGCGGCGGCCTTGCCGCGCGCTTCCGGAACGACCTTGTTGGCGTAGGCTTCGGCGACGTTGCGCAGACGATCCTGGTCCTGCTGCGCGGCGGTTACGTCACGGAAAGCGGCGATGACCTCGTCCGGCGGATCGACCGATTGCAGCTGAACCTGCAGGATCAGCACACCGGCCTTGTAGTCGTTGAGCACGCCCTGCATCAGCGCCTGCACGGCCGGCTCGATGTTCTTGCGCTCGGCGGTGAGGATGCGCTGGATCTGCGTGCGGCCGACGACTTCGCGCATCGCGCTTTCGGCGACGGCCTTTACCGTGTCGCGCGGATTGGCGACATTGAAAGCGAAATCCTCGGGCCGGGTCGGGTCGATCTGCCAGATCACCACGAACTTGACGTCCGCGATGTTCTCGTCGGCGGTGAGCATCAGGCTCTCCTCCGCCACGTCAACCTGCGTCGAGGCATTGGTATGGGTAAAGTCCGGCCGCGTGGTGAAGCCGATGTTGATGGCGTTCCGATCGGTCACGCCGAGCTTCGACACCGCGCCGACGGGATAGGGCCAATTGTAGTTCAGGCCGGGCGTCGTCTTGCCCCGGTAGGCGCCGAACACCTTGTTGAGGCCGATCTCGTTGGGACCGACGGTGTACCAGCCAGACAGCAGCCAGAGTGCGACGCCGATCACGACAAGGATCGCGATGCCGCCGACATGCAGACCGCCGCCCGGCGAATATCGGGCGAGCCAATTTTGAATGCGGCGCATCCAGTCGTTCAGGTCGGGTGGAGTCGGCTTGCTGGGGCCTTGCCCCCAAGGACCTGGGTTTCCCGGCTTCCAGGATCCCCCGTTGTCCCCGTCACTGCTCCAGGGCATGCTCGTCCTTGCTCAAATCCGTGGCGACGCAATCATCGCTCGGTCAGTCTCATATAGGAGGCTTAGGCCGAGAACAATGAGGGCGGCCGAGGCTTAGAAAGCACGCCTGACATAGTCAACGAAGACGCAAGCCGCCTCGTCCTTCGGATGGCGAGGCGCGACGACACGACTGTCCTCCCGCCAGATCGCCGGATCGATCGCCGGGAAGAAAGTGTCGGCAACCGGGGCCAGATCGACGAAGGTCAGGCGCAGGCGATCGATGATAGGCATCATACTATCAAACAGGGTCGCGCCGCCCGCCAGGATCACCTCGTCCGCCCCCATCGCGGCCGCCCGCTGCTGCGCCAGCGCCAGCGCGTCTTCGGCGGTCGCCGCCCGCCAGACTGCCGGCCGTTCGACGAAACTGCCGGAACGGGTGACGACGATGCTCTCACGCCCCGGCAGCGCGCGCCCGATCGCCTCGAACGTCAGCCGCCCCATGATCATCGGCTTGCCCATGGTGCAGGCACGGAAATGCGCGAGATCGCCCGGCATCGACCAGGGTAGCCGATTGCCCTGCCCGATCGCACTGTTGCGGCCCAAGGCGGCGACGGCGGTGAGCGGCAGTTTTTGGTCAGCCGCCATGCACCTTGCCCTCGCTGCGTTCGTATTCATGTCTAATAGCGAAGACAAGCAGGCGCACGAAGCTTGCGACGCAGCCAGAAGCGATTAAATTGCTGCCAGGGCGCACCCACCGCCACGCGCCAGGACCTGTCATGACCTTTGTCGATGCCCTCGAAGCTCCCACCCGCAAGACCGGCCAGATCAAACTGCACGGCGAGGACGCCTTTGCCGGCATGCGCAAGGCCGGCCGGCTGACCGCCGAGGCGCTCGATATGCTGACGGCCTATATCAAGCCGGGCACCACCACCGACGAGATCGATACGCTGGTCTTCGAATTCGCGATGGCACACGGCGCCTATCCCGCGACGCTCGACTATCGCGGCTATCGCAAGTCGGTCTGCACCTCGCTCAACCATGTCGTCTGCCACGGCCTTCCCGACCGCAAGCCGCTGAAGGATGGCGACATCGTCAACGTCGACGTGACGTTGATCGTCGACGGCTGGCACGGCGATTCGAGCCGGATGTATCTTGTCGGCGACGTCTCACGCCGCGCCCAACGGCTCGTGGAGGTCACACACGAGGCCCTGCTGAAGGGCATTGCCGTCGTCCGCGAGGGTGCGACGACCGGGGACATCGGCGCCGCGATCCAGGAATTTGCCGAAGGCGAGCGCTGCTCGGTCGTCCGCGATTTCTGCGGCCACGGCCTCGGCCGGTTGTTTCACGACGAGCCGAATATCCTGCACTACGGCCGCCGCGGTGAAGGCATCCCGCTCAAGGCCGGCATGTTGTTCACCATCGAGCCGATGATCAATCTCGGCCGCCCCCACGTCAAAATCCTCTCCGACGGCTGGACGGCGGTAACCCGCGACCGCTCGCTGTCGGCGCAGTTCGAGCATAGTCTCGGCGTGACCAAGGACGGCTGCGAGGTCTTCACCTTCTCGCCTGCCGGGCTGCATCAGGCACCTTACGCGGTCACAGCGCCTGCCGCCCATCCGTGAGCGAAAGCGGCACCCCCGGTCGTGAGGATGCCGCGCCGCACTATCTCGGCCACCGCGAACGCCTGCGCGAGCGATTCCGCAAAGGCGGCAATGCCGCGCTGACGGACTACGAGTTTCTGGAACTCATCCTGTTTCGCGCGATGCCGCGGCGCGACGTCAAACCGATCGCCAAGGCGCTTCTGGCGCGGTTCGGCGCCTTCGCCGATGTCCTGGCGGCCCGGCCGGAGCGGCTGGAGGAAATTCCGGGCCTCGGCGAGGCGGCGATCGTCGAAATCAAGATCGTGGAAGCCGCCGCGCGGCGGCTGGCGCAATCCTCGATCGAGAAGCGCCGCTCGCTCAGTTCGTCGTCGCTGGTGCTCGACTATTGCCGGACCGCGATGGCCTATATCGACCATGAGGAGTTCCGGTTTCCCGTAGCAAATACACCTTCGTCAAAAACCGTACAAAAATTACCGGATTCCGGAGTTTTGTAATCTAAAATAGCTGACCCCGAATTTAATTCGATTTATGTCGAATTTATAGCTGTACATATGCATTGTTTGGAACTACTCGATTCTTCACCGGACTGATTTTGACGCATGCTGAACCAGCATGAAAGACGAACCGGGATATCATTGTTCGTGGAACGAATTTCGGTTCGTTTCTCGCAGCATTGACCAAAAAGGAAAGGCCCCGACGTATGCGCGCCAGGGCCTCTCAACTTTAATGGGAGTGGCAAGGCGCACTCGTCAGGTTGGTGACTCGCCGAGTGGGGGTTCGACACCCCTCGCTTCCACTCCCATTAGTCAAATCTATACATGATTTTGGCTGCATCGGCAACCAGCCGTATCCTGATTCGCAATCATGGTGCGTCAAAATGTCGCCGCTGCGGGTCAAGAAGGACGCCATTCTGCACGAAGATGACGCCGAACGACTCAAGCGCCTTATGCATCGCGACTAGGTTGTTCATCATCGGGCTTCTTTTCCCGCTCTCGAAATCCTTGATTGTCGAGAGGGAGACGCCTGCTGCCTCCGCTAGTTTTTGCTGGGAAATATCGAGCCCGGCCCTGGCCATTCGACAATGTTCTGGAGACATGACCCATGCCTATGAACGAAGAAATCGTTAGTCAACATTCTCGTATTGAGTTGACGCCACACCTGTCAGCTATTTTAGCTGACCTCCACCAAATTGGATGGAGTCAACCGTGTGAGACAACATTACACTCAATCGAAGGCATCGAAAAACCTGGATCTGCACGCTCTCGCAAACGTGTCGGAAGCCGAAGCCTACATGACTCTTCGTCAGATGCGGTGGTTGGAAACTGCTGGTGCCCCGGTTTGTCCGCATTGCGGCTGCTTCAATGCACTGGTCTTCAAAACGCGGCCGATTTTTAGGTGCCGCGACTGCGGGCATCAGTTCAGCGTCACGTCGGGGACCATTCTGGCAAGCCGGAAAATGTCGTGTCGCAAGCTTTTGTACCTCATTGCTCAGTTCGTAGTGAACGCGAAGGGATGCAGCTCGATCGACCTGTCCAAGCATATAGGCTGTCAGTCGATGTCGGCATTTATCATTGCCCACAAGATCCGAGAGGCAATGGTCATGGAGACGGCTGACGTTATCCTGACGGGCGAGGTGGAGGTCGACGGCTGCTACATCGGCAAGTCCCGGCGGAAATCGAATTGGAAGGAGAATCGGGTCGACCTACGGTTCAAGCCCAGTCGGAATCAGAAAGTGATCGGCGTAATTCGGCAAAGGGGCGGGCTCACGTTGACGACAGTCAACAAGCGCGAAACGTTGGCAATTCCGATTATAATCGATCGAGTAGACCATAACGCTGTTGTCTACGCAGATGAAGCAGCTGGATGGGACCGGTTGCGCGAGACGTTTCATCTAAAGCAGATTAACCACAAGGAGTGTTACTCGGACGGCGACGCATGCACCAATCAGGCTGAAAGCTTTTTCTCTCGGGTCCGTCGGGCGGAAAAGGGCATCTACCATCACATTTCCGGAGACTACGCGGACCTGTACGCAGCCGAAATCGCATGGCGAGAAAACAATCGTCGCGTCAGCGACGCCGAACGTTACCTCAAAGTTCTGGCCCTGACTTTACGGCATCCAGTTTCACGGCGATTCGGCGGATACTGGCAGCGAGGTCGCTCATGACGGACGAAGAGGTGCTGACCTCGTTGCGTAAAAAGCGAGACGAAATTGAACGGCAGATCAACTCGTTCGAGAGGAAGATCTCCACCTTGGAGAAGGATCTGTCGAGCATGCGAAACGTGCTCGAACACCACAAGCAAGACATCGTATCTGCCGAGTTTCTACCGCACATGAGCGTAAGGCGGCTTTTCCTCAGAGGGGAAATCCGAGGTTATTGCCTCGAAGCTCTGCAAAACTCTACCGAGGCAATGAGCACTCGCGAGTTGACGCGCGTCGTTGTCGCCAAGAAAGGGCTCGACGTGAACGACGCTGTAATCCGAACCAAAGTCGTGTTCAGCGTCTTTCAAACGTTAAAAACGGCTGTGAAGCGCGGCCTGATTAAGGATACCGGCACGCGACGCAAAGGAGTGCGTTTATGGAGAATTTGAAATGACTGGTGACCTTTGCCTGGTGCCCCTTTTTCTGGGATGCTGTGACTGCCTATCGTGCTCGATTGTTTTTCGAGAGCAGAATCGTTGATTGATTATGATCACGCCACCTGCAATGACCACGAGCGAAAATGCGGCGGCCAACATAATAGGCCAGAGGGCTATCTCAATGATGTGGGGTTGGTCGTTCGCGGCTTGGGAATGGGTTGTAAAAGCCTCGCTTATCGTAGCCGTTATCACAGGTGTTCTAACGGCTTTCTTTGCGTTTGTTGCCGGATACGTCGGGTACGAACTTGCAGACGCGGTTGGAAAAGTCTCAGACCAAAACGTAGCGGCGGCTCGATCTGTTGCCGAGACAGCTAAGGCTGATGCTGCCAAATCCAATCTTGCGGTCGCTAAAGCAGACGAGCGGATTGCTGAGCTTGGGAAAGAGGCGGCACAACTCTCGGCAGACGCTAACGCCAGCAAAGCGGAGATTGCAAGGGCCAACGAACGCGTCGCTGAAGCAAATTTAGCTTTAGAGAAATTAAAGCTGCCAAGAC
>NZ_LMUU01000239.1:55368-64271 GCF_009765775.1 Beijerinckia sp. L45 | reverse complement strand
ATTAGCGATATATTAGCGGGAGGCGGATGGGTTGAGAAAGATTGGAAAGATCAGACTGCTATGATCCTACGCAGAGATAATAGGCCGGGCATTGGATTAGCTAATATATCAGGAATCACTGTAGCGGCAGATATCGGTGCCGGGTTTGTAACGCATCATGCTGTTGCGGAACTATCAGCGGCAATTAAGGGTAAGAACTTCGAGTCTATCTCCATAGTTGGAAAATTGACCAACAACCACAATGGAAATGCAATCATCATCACCGTTGGTCAGAAGAAATACGACTGATTAAGGATGCAACAATGACGCAGCCCACGGCGCTTTCCGGCCTGAAGTCGATAAGGTGTACCGGTCAGCTTCGGGCGGCGCCGCCAACTCGTTCGATGATCCGAACCGCGAGAGCACGGTATTCCCACGGCTCGTTCTGAGCCTCGGCATACCTTGTCCCACTCCAGTAGCCGCAGGCGAACTGATCGATGATTCCGTGCTGCATCGGATCGACATCGGCGAGTTTGCGGAGCCAGCCCATGTGATTTCGATCCACGTGGCCGAGCGGCACGATCTCGTACGAGTACAGCACGTCGCTCGACGGATTGGTGTGCAGGTAGAGTGACTTCTCTCTAGGCAGACCATCATCAGGACGGCGCTGCTCGACCTTCCCTTCGATCGCTGCGCCGAGAGGGTAGATCGTACCTTGAAGGCGAACAATACCGCCGATCAGCTGCTCCTCGTCAGTGCAGAGGTAGAGCCTTGGGTTTTGGATCTCGAACAGTCGCATTGTGTATTTATCGAATTCGTTGCCGTCTATCGACATCCATTCCTGGACCTGACTGATCTGGTCAAGCGACCTTGGTATGCGACCGACTACACCCTCAACCTGCTGCACCTAGGGACATATTAGCCGGTTGACGCTTCGTTAAATCCGATCCGGTGACGGTGTATTGCGAGCGGCCGATGCGTTCAAACCGCCGAGCGAATGGTCTAAGGCAATCTCCGCCCGGAATGATCCGGCAGGATCGAGAAGTGCCGAAGATCTATTATGTGCGCCACGTTACGTTTCGAAGACCAGATTGAAATTCGTCAACGATAGGAGCTGGCATCCGGAAAGCCTTGATGCGGAAAGCTCATCCCATATATCTGTGCTATCAGCGAAAATAAGATTCACACCTAAATAGAAATATGAGAATGCGTACTTTGAATGAATGGTATCTGTGGTTTCATATGAGTGGCTTTCCTAAGGAAGAGTGGCCTCGTATACTTCAAGCTCTCCAAAGCTCAGGGTTGTTGCGCGGAGTGCAATCCACTGACCTCTTGCTTTATCGTCCATAGCGTCCACGAGAGGAAGCTTTGCTGTGAGGTCGGAGAACGCCGTATTGCCGGTCTCCTGCGCCAAGAGAGCTAACTGATAAGGACCAACTGCGCGGGATTTATCAAACAAGTAGTCCATCACGCCAACAAGTTTTATAAACTCTCGAAACTCTTCGATTCGAGCGGATTTACAAATAGCATTTTCTAAATTCAGACGCTCTTCGTTGTATGTTGGGATCAATGGTGTCGAAGGTTGCTGGAAAGGCTGGATTACTGGCGCCCCTGCCATTAAGGCAGAAGCAGGCGACACCAGAACATGGCAAAAGTACGCACACAGCTGCGTGATGAATCGTTGGCGAATTTGCATTGGTAAGGCGTCGAAAAAAGCAAAGAAGACGGCGACGGGATTCATGTACGGCCTTACATTTTGTTCCGAAATCTCAGGGGACAGCCTGTAGCCGTAGCCGCCGCGTTGGTCCATAGTTACTCAACAGATGTCTTGAAATCGAACCGTCTCGTCGCCGATGATGGTCATCTGGTTGGCGCAGCCCGGCGTCGCATACTTCCTGCTCCAGCCTTCGGTAGAACGATCGTCAAGAGAGTCCGGCACGAACGGTCTGGCGGAGTTACCATTTCTCACCGGCAGCGAAAATAGCTCCAACCACTTCATCGTCGATAGCAGCGTAGCAGGTGGCATCACCCCGTCGGTCATCACGGTTGAGGCAGACTTCGATTTTACCGGTGTCGGTGCCTTCGATCGAGATCGTCGTCACTTGGTGATCGATCGCGTACCCGGTCATGCGCCCTGTTCCCGAGACCGACACGACTTGACAGGTGGGACCAATGAAATCGCGATTGATGGCCCAGTCGATCATCTGATTGAATTCGATCGGTCTCGTCTGCTTGGTGAGCAGAACAGATTGGTTATTTGGCAAAAGACATCGCCCTCACTATGGCTGCTTTGGCGGCATCATCCGGATCGGCCTCGGATCCTCCAGCAACGCATCTCGGACCTCGGTCAGAGGCGCCCGTACGAGGATCGTCTTGTTCGCCACGGTCATGAACGTCTCGTCGGCGATCTCGTCGGAGTCGCACAGCCATTGGATGGCCGTGACCCGCACCACGTTGCGGATGCCGTCGTCGCCGATGAACTCGATGAACTGACCCACGCGCTCGATCGCCATTCCCACACCCCCAAATGAGAACGTATCAAGAACATGATTGACTCCGGCTGTCGAATCATTTCCGGGCGCGTTCGAAGGTGCGCCAAAACCATCGGCGATGGCGGGTCAGATCACTGAGCGTCGAGCACTGCGTTGGCAGCCTTCACCTTGGCCTCCATAGTCTCTTCCAGCGTTTCCGCTCGCTCGCCGAAATGCGCCTCCCGGTGATCCCCAGGACACAATGCAATGACGTTGTGGACCGTGTCTCGCCCGTCGTCGGCCAATCGAATGATGTGGTGCGTTTCAAGGTAGCGAACGCCATCGCTTTTCATGAAACCAAGTTGTCCGCAATGTTCGCAGCGGCCCTGGGCTCGATCTAAAACGGCCGAACGGATACTCTCACTTCTGAAGAAATGTCGCGTTTGACGAATCGAACTTCGAGGCAGAGCAGAACCCAGATCGTCGATCGCGTCGTTGGTCCCTGGGTCCCAGGCCAGAAGCCTAAAGACCCCTTCTTCTTTTTCTTTTCGGTCGGCCGCGTCCTTGGGGCCAAAAAGGGATTCCCATATTGATATTCGGCTGCTCGACGCATGACGCGAGAGATGAGTTGCGATTGCCTCATACTCAGCGCTCGTAAAATTGTGATCCCACGATCTCCGTATGATGTCGTCACGATAGAGCCGTTGAATTTCATCGTTGTCGAAGGCGGATGGGTTTACCTTGCCCGCAGTGTTCATGACGGTCGTGAGAGCCAGTAATGGGACTTTGGCCCAGGCTGCGGCACCATCCAGCATGTCGCAAGCGGCTGCCACCACCCTGATGTCTCGCTTCGGATCTCGGCCGAGCTTGACGGCCACATCCTTGAAATTCAGCTTTTTTCCGGCAAATCGTGCCTCACGCACCAGCGGAAGAAGCCTCGTTGCCAGTGCATGCTGAGTTTCGGTTGTCGGCACGGCCAAATACCCTCTGGCTTAAACTGCGTTTATCTCATGGTTAGTCGCGAACAATGCGGATGCTGTTGGGTGACACCAGCGACGGTCGCTTTTCCGGCCCGGTCATCCTGATCGAGTAGCCCTGCTCGACAAGGTACGCAGCTTCGTCGATTGAACGAACAAAAGTCGAGTTCTCCACCTTGTTCTTCTGGCCGCTGACGCGGCTGTCGACCAACTCGTAACCACGGTCGGTGAGATGCGGTTCTTCCCGCTCGCCACCGCGAGGCACAATGCGTTCAATGTGAATTGGCACTCGATCAATACCGAGCTGCGTAGGCAGCCTTCGCTGGCGCCTCGCCGTTCAGAAGCCGAGCTATCACTCTCTTATGGGCGGTGAGTTTCTTCTTGATCTTGTCAGCCTCCGCCTCAAGCTCGGACATCTCTTGGATCGCGGATCCAAGCGGACTTGCTTTTACACGCGCACTCAAGGTTCGAAGATCTTCGACGTTCACGTCAATCGCTGAAGAGGCGTCCTCCAACAGAAGGGCCGTTCGGTGTTTGCAGATCGACCCCATGCTGCCGCCCATACAGGTGCAGCTGATCTTGAGGCTCGGCGCGAACGTCGCGGTAATCTTGTAGATCTCGTCGCTGGACGACGATCTCACTTGAAAGTTCAGCGTCTCGTCACTCATCTCGATCTCCCGCCCAGCCAAGACAGATTTACATCGAAAGTTGCGCTGTCAATCAGTCTCGCGCTTCTCATCATCCACGAAGATCGATCTTTAAACACGATGCTTGGGCCTTGTATTAGGCGCCGGTGATCACCATAAAAGCTTGGCCGCTAGCGCTAGGCCATGGCTCACCGGACTGTTAGGCATGAGGCATAATGCACCGCGCATGACATGTCTTACGGATACGCGAAGCTACACAATGGCTTCACTATCTCAGTTGATGGCTCCATAATGATGGGGTCATGGTTTGCTGGCGGTACGTGATGGAGATGTGTAATGCGAAAGTATACAGACCGCATACACCTCGCTCGCGAATGTATCGCGCTAGTCGGAGCAATCGTAAAGATTGTCTGGTTGGTCTGGTCGTTCGTGAGCGCGGTCAACTGCGATGACGGAGTTGCTGAACTACAAATTTAGTTTTTTTAGGAAAAACAAATACGTTTTTGTTCCTAACGAAGACAGCATTGACAAGGGTCATTCTCTGCTCAGATTTGTTGAGAAAGAAGTATCATTCCCTAGGAGCTTTTACCACTTCGCAAAAGGTGGACATGTTGAGGCCTTGCACAGACACATTGAAAATAAATACTTCTTTAGAATTGATTTGCAGCGTTATTTCTACTCTATCGGCCGCAATCGTATTGCTCGGGCGTTGCATAGTGCCGGTTTTCGTAAGGCGAGGACCTACGCGAAATGGTCTTCAGTCAAAAGCCCGTATACCGATGGGCCTGCATATGCGTTGCCGATCGGTTTTATCCAGTCACCGGCACTTGCGAGCATGGTGTTCATGCAGTCGCCCTTGATGAAGGCAATCGAACGGCTGATCTCCGAAGGCATCTACGTGTCAGTTTATCTCGACGACCTCATCGGCTCCGGACGCGATAAAAGGATCCTGGAAAAAGGATTTCGTTATATTCTTGCAGCGTGCGAGGAGGCTGAGTTCACCATCAACATGGACAAATTGGCTGCTCCAGACGACCACATCCAGGCATTTAACTGCGACATTGCAATGCATCGCGCCTCCGTCACCGTCGAACGGATCGAGAAGTTCGCAGCCAGACATGGGTCGCCAGCTGGAGAGGCTGCGTTCGACGCGTACTGTCGAAAGGTCGCCGAGCAGAACCGGCGCTAACTGATGCCCTAGGTGCGGGTCGTTTTTGAAGGAAGCACCCACAACCGTGCAACGCCACGTTTGCCGAAGGAAGCGATGTGCCCACGGTCACGTCGAGCGAACATGATCTGACTCAGGTTGCTCGACATGCTCCTCCGAAGATGAAGGTTCGAGTGATCCAGTCCCTTCGCCTCCAGACACAACTTCGTGAACTCAGTGATGGTCATGCCTCCAGGGTTCGACCGCAATGCCTCGCAACAAAGCGTGAAAAGCTCCCCACGTTTGAAGATGCGGACGAAACTCATCTCCTGGGCGACGGCATCGGGCGCCCGTCCACGCTCGTACAACGAGATTACAGCGCTCAGGTCGACGAAGTCGCGTTGTGCCTCAGCCATCAAGAGACGGTACGATGCGATCGAGGTTTCGGTCCTCGCCGCCTTGGTCTCAAGGACCGAAACAAGATGCGCTTTTGCCATCCCTAGAGGATACTGGAGATGGGGCTATCGAGGATAGATGATGGCTAGGTGTGGATGCTGCGGGAAACCGAGGAGTTCCGGATTCTCTTCCTGGACAAGAAGAATCAGCTGCTTGCCGACGAGGTTCAGGGCGTCGGCACGGTGGATCATGCGCCGGTCTACCCCCGCGAGATCATGCGGCGCGCCCTCGAACTGAGCGCCACCGCCCTCATTCTCGTCCACAATCACCCTTCGGGCGATCCGAACCCATCGACGGCCGACATCGCCATGACGATGCAGATCGCGACCCTCGGTAAGGCTCTGAACATCATTGTCCACGATCATCTGATCATCGGACGCCAAGGTCACGCCAGCTTCCGTGGCCTGAAACTCCTCTAAGCCTGTGCCGCTTAACCGATGGCGGAAACATTTAAATGCGGTACATACAATGAATCGCGGACGATCCGCTGTTGTCTTCTCTCGGCAGAGTTTCGCAGATGCGGGTGAGTGAATTGCGAGGCGCAAGCTTCGCTCGGGTGAAAGCGATTATCGCCCCCTGTCTTCTCCTCATCGCGGCGCTTGGTCCTGCCACCTCCCTCATGATCCTTCGGATCGACCAGAATGCGAGCTTTATTCCCAAGGATCCGGTCTATCGCACGCTGCTGACGATCTTCCCGCTGTCGACGTTTCTGCTCGCGGTCCTCCTGGTGCAGGCGCGGTATCGCATCCGCCTGCTGCAGGCGAAAGAAGCCGAGGCGGTCCAGAGCGCGGGCCTCGACCCGCTCTCCAAACTGCCGAACCGCCTGTCCTTCGACTTTCTGCTCGAAACAGCGATGGATCGCAGCACGCTCGAGTTGCCGATCGCTCTCTTTGCCATCGACATCGATCACTTCAAAACGATCAACGACACCTATGGTCATCAGGCCGGGGACCAACTGATCGTCGGCATCGCCGAACGGATCCGTCGTGTCATCCGCGATCGCGACTGTCTGGCGCGCGTCGGCGGCGACGAGTTTTCCTTGATGCTGGCCGAGGTCACCAGCGCCAGTCAGTGCGCCGCGATGGCGCACCGGCTGCACGACGCCATGCTGGCGCCGTTCGATACCGGCGACATGCAGATCTTCGCGACGCTGTCCATCGGCGTGGCGCTGTCGCCGCAAGACGGCGAAGCGCGCTCCGTTCTCATGGCCGCCGCTGACCTCGCCTTGTATCGCGCCAAGCATGAAGGTCGGAACCGCTTCGCCTTTTTCGACAAGACGATGGAGCAGAAACTTCATCTGGACATGACGATCGAGGACGACCTTCGCGAAGCCATCAAGGCCGATGCCTTGACGATCCTGTATCAACCGCAGATCAGCGGATCGACGGGGCGCCTCTGCGGTGTCGAAGCGCTGGTGCGGTGGCACCATCCGAGACTCGGCATGATCTCGCCGGAGGAATTCGTGCCGCTCGCCGAAAGCCGCGGCCTCATCGGTCCGCTCGGCGAATGGGTTCTGCGCCGGGCCTGCACCGACTCGCGGCGATGGCCGAGCCTTCGCATGGCGGTCAACGTCTCGCCGGTCCAGTTCCGCAACCGCGGGTTCGTCGAGACGGTCCGGCTTATCATTGCCGAAAGCGGGATCGAACCGCAGCGGCTGGAATTGGAGCTCACGGAAGGCGTTCTGATCCAGGATGCCGATCAGGCCGAGAGCGTAATCATGGACCTGCGCGCGCAGGGCATCCGCATGGGGCTGGATGATTTCGGCAGCGGTTATTCCAGCATGATCTATCTGCGCCGGTTCGCCTTCGACAAGATCAAGATCGACAAGGCCCTCCTCGCGTCGATGGAATGCAGCGGCGAAGGCGCGATCATCGTCGATTCCATCATCTCCCTCGGCCATGCCCTAGGCCTGACGGTCACCGCCGAAGGCGTCGAACAGAAGGATCAGGTCGAGTTCCTGCAGAAGCTCGGCTGCGACGAACTGCAGGGCTTCTATTTCTCCGCGCCACTGCCGGCCGACGAGATCGACACGATGCTGTCGCTCGAGGTCTGGACGCAGGAAAATGCCGCGATGAACGCCAGCGTCTCGGCGGCCTGAGCCACCATCGTTCAGCCCGCCCGATCGAGCGCGGCCAGGGCAGCCGGCGTGTCGACGTCGATCTCGATTGCCTCATCGTCGATCGGGCAGGACAGGACGATCCGCTGCGGATCGTCGAAAAGACGCCGCGCCCCCTGATCGCCGGACAGGGTGCCGACGGCCGCGAAGATCGAGCGTCCAAGCAGCACCGGATTGCCGAGACGGCCGTTGCGCACCGGGACCACCGCGTCAACCTTTGAGCCGCCAGATTCATAGGATGAGATCAAACGATCGATGATGGCAGGCGTTACTTTCGGCATGTCGGCGAGCAGCACGACGGCGCCGGACGCACGTTGCGGCAAGGCCTCGAGACCGGCCTTCAAGGATCCAGCCATGCCCTCGGCATAAGCCGGATTTTTCACCCGATGGACTGGAAGCGACGCAAGCGCACTGTCGACGGCGGCGCTGGCATGGCCGGTCACGACGATGACGGTTGACGCCCGCGATGCGAGCGCCGCCTCCGTGACCCAGCACACCAAAGCTTTGCCCTGCAACAAAGCCAGCGCCTTGGTTGTGTCGGGCCCGGCGCCAAAACGCGTCGCCCGGCCCGCGGCCAGGATGATTGCGACGACGTCAGACATCGCCCGGATTGCGCGGCTGCGGCCGCGACACGATTTCGCTCAGCAGGCCGCCGACGCCCATCCGCCTGAGATCCGCTCCCGTCACCGGGAGTCCAGCGAGCAAGCGCTGCAATACGAAGTCGAACCCGTTTTCCTTCGGCGAGCGGGCGCAGCCCGGCGCGCCGATCACCGGGATCGAGCCGCGATCCGGCACAGGGAGATCGCCGAGAAGCAGCAGGTTGCCGGGATCGACGGGCATCCCGAGATGCAGCACCGTTCCACCAGCCGCTTCCAGCGCGGCCGGGATGACGTCGCGCCGATCGGTGATCGCCGACGCACCGAAAATGATGAGGGCGTCGATGTTTTTGCTGGCGTCCTTGATCGCGGCGGCGAGCTCCGGAGTCTCATGCTTGGTGCGGTAATCCGACTCGATGGTCGCGTCCGCAGGGGCCAGCCTTTCGTCGAGAATGCGCAGCGTCTTTTCGACGACCGATGGCTTCAGGCCTGGCAGCAGGGTCGAGACGACCCC
>NZ_LMUU01000239.1:19223-55214 GCF_009765775.1 Beijerinckia sp. L45 | reverse complement strand
CACCCGCGGTGACCGGGCGGTACGGCATGAGCGTGGCGACGGTGATCGCTTCGTCGACAGCATTGATGCGATCGATCGCGCCGGTGTCGATCAGCACGAGGCCGGCGACGTCGGCGAGCAGATTGCAGCGACCGGTGAACGGCCGTTCCAGGCTGGTATTGGCGCCTGCCAGACGCTCGGCCAATCGTTGCGCAGCGATATTCTCATGGACGTCGTCGGATTCGAGCTTCGCCGCGATGACGGCCTCGACGCCCGCGGCCATCAATGCCGCGATATGATCGGCGCTGACGACCTCGCCCTTCTTAAGGGCCAGGCCCGGTCGTTTGACGGCATGAGCCAGAATTGCGCCCTCGCTCCCCGCGACGGCGAGGCGACCAAATTTCAAGCGGCCTTCTCCACTTCGGCACGCAACGGCTTCTTGCGTAACGCCCCGATGATTTCGGCAAGAACGGAAACCGCGATTTCCGCGGGGCTGACCGCACCGATGTCGAGGCCGATCGGCGCGTGGATCCGCGCGAGATCGGCGTCATGGAACCCATGCTCGCGCATCCGGTCCAGCCGTTTGGCGTGCGTTTTCCGGGATCCGAGGGCGCCGATATAAAAACATTCGGCCCGCAGCGCCGCGATCAGCGCCGGGTCGTCGATCTTGGGATCATGGGTCAGTAACGCCAGGGCCGTGTAGGGATCGAGCTTGAGACCCGGCAACACGTCGTCCGGCCATTCCGCGAGGACGGTCGTGTCGGGAAAACGCTCCGGGGTGGCGAAGGCGGTGCGCGGATCGATGATGATAACATCGAGATCGGCGAGGCGCGCGACCGGGGCGAGCGCTTGCGAGATGTGCACGGCCCCGATCACCAGCAGCCGCACGGGCGGCGCCTGAACCGTCAAAAAATAGTCCCTGCCGTTGTCCTGGACGATGCCGCTCTTGCCGAGACGAACGCGCTGGGTGATGAGGTCGGACAACGGATCGGCGGGGGCAGATGCCGCCGGGACCACCCGCTGTGCGCCGGACTCGAGGTCCGTGACGAGGACCACGGCGCGGCGCGCGGCCCGTTCCGCGTTGAGCAGCGCGAGATCGGAGGCGCGCATCAGTCGAGCCTCTCGACGTAGACCTTGATGCGGCCACCGCACGAAAGACCAGCGCGCCAGGCCGTCTCGTCGGCGACGCCGAATTCGAGCGTGCGCGAGCCGCCGACCTCGATCACATCCATGGCTTCGGTCACGACATCCCCTTCGACGCAGCCGCCGGATACGGACCCCAGAAACAGGCCGTCGCCATCGATGACGAGGTGGCTGCCGACGGGACGCGGCGCCGATCCCCAGGTCTCGATCACCGTCGCGATCGCGACCGACCGCCCTGCCTCCTTCCAGGCCTGGGCCTGGAGGAGGATGTCATCGTCCGATGCGAGCATGGCTGATCCCTTTGATGCGGCAAGCGCTATTGAGGAAGATATAGCAACGCCTATGCCTTTCCACAGTCACCAGACGGCACTTATCTGCCGTGCCATCCGACGGCCGCGTACAACAGGGCCAGACCCGCCCCGCAGCTCAAGATCAACCGCAGCTGGCCGAACCAGGGCGGCGCGTAGCCCGCGGGCACCAGCCGCCGGTCGATCGGGCCAAGAAGCAGCGCGAGAATGCCGAGGCACGCCAGCCGCAACGGCTCGGGAAGGACGAGCAGTCCCCACGCGGCGAGCGACGGCACGATCGAGATGATGTAGGGGAGCGCCGCATCTTCGCGGTCGCTCCGTGCCACAGCAAGCCCCCAGCGAATTCCCCCCAGAAACGACAGGATGACCGCGGCGTAGGTCACCAGAGCCGAGTCGAGGGCCTCGCTATCCCAGGGACGAAGGCCGGTCTGCGCGAGGGCGATCGCGAGAACCCAGAACGGAATGAGGCCCGCGAGACCAAGGACGAGCGGCGCCATGGGTATCGATCGCGGAGGCAATGCGGAAAACTTCACTGAGGAAACCTGTTTCAAAGCCGTGAGCGGCACGAACGACAACCCGGCAAGCCGCAAATGGGCTCACCACATTCCTGCAATCCGAGAACTTGTCGGCGCGACGCGCGATCGGATTCGCGGAGTTCGTTCAAACAACGGGATCGCGTTGCCGGAAATCCGTGCGAAGGTCCCATACCATCGTTCTTAAAATTGTGACGAAATGCAGCGGGCGGGGTCCGAGCTTTGAGGATTCGTCATGCAACCGTCACCTCCCTGTTCTAACGCCTGCCTCGATCTCTTTCGCCAGGATTCCCCACGATGCAGACGCCGCAGGCCGTCAGACGCGCGACGATCGAAGGCCTCGATACGGCCGTTCATCAAAGCAAGGCCCTGTCCAAGGCGGGCGCTCTCGAGCGTCTGTTCACGCTGGCCTTCCGGGGCCTGGTCTACCCGCAAATCTGGGAAGACCCGATCGTGGACATGGCGGCGCTGCGCATCCAGCCCGACGATCATATTGTCGCGATCGCCTCCGGCAGCTGCAATATTCTGTCCTATCTTTCGGCGGATCCCGCGAAGATCAGCGGCGTCGACCTTAACGGGGCGCATATCGCGCTGGGTCGCCTCAAGCTTTGCGGCCTGAAGCATCTGCCGGATTACCAAAGCTTCCATGCCTTCTTCGGTCAGGCCGATGCCAGGACGAATATCGATGCCTACCAAACCCACATCCGCCCGAACCTCGACGCGTTATCGGCTGGCTATTGGAACGCGCGCCGGGCTTATGGCCGGCGACGCATCGACGCCTTTTCCCGCAACTTCTATCGGTATGGGCTTCTCGGTAAATTTATCGGCTCCGGCCATCTTCTGGGCCGCCTCTACGGCTGCGAACCGGAAGCCGTGCTTGCCGCACGCTCTCTGAGCGAACAGCGCGAAATCTTCGACAAGAAGATCGCGCCGATTTTCGACAAGGGCTTTTCGCGCTGGCTCGCGCGCCAGCCGGCCTCGCTGTTCGGCCTCGGCATTCCGCCGTCGCAATATCGCAAGCTGTCCGGGGACCTGCCGGGCGGCATCGCGGCGGTCCTGCGTCAGCGGCTCGAGCGGCTCGCCTGCGACTTCGACATCAAGGACAATTACTTTGCCTGGCAGGCCTTCGGGCGCCGCTACGCGAGCGGCAGCGATGCCTCCCTGCCCCCCTATCTCCAGGCCAAGAACTACGATGCGGTGCGCACGCGCGGCGACCGCGTCAGCCTGCAGCAGCAATCGATGACGGAATTCCTCGCCGAGCAGCCGGCGCAGAGCGTCGACTGCGTGGTTCTTCTCGATGCCCAGGATTGGATGAACGACCATGATCTGACGGGTCTGTGGGGCGAGATCACCCGTACCGCGCGCCCTGGCGCCCGGGTCATCTTCCGCACCGCGGCCGACGAGCGTCTGCTGCCGGGTCGCGTCCCCGCCAGCATCCTGGATCGCTGGAGCTATGACGAAGCGCAATCGCGCGAGCTCGGCGACCGCGACCGCTCGTCGATCTATGGCGCCTTCCACCTCTACCGGCTGGCCGGGCCGCTGCATTGAGCACGGCCGACGCGACGAGCCTGATGGACCGGATGTACCGCCATCAGCGGCACATCTACGACATGACCCGAAAATTCTACCTGCTGGGCCGCGACGAGCTGATCGCGACGCTCGACCCGCCGGCGGGCGGCAGCGTCCTGGAGGTCGGCTGCGGCACCGGACGCAACCTCATCAAGATGGCGCAGACCTATCCCGCGGCGCGCTTCTACGGCCTCGACATTTCTCACGAGATGCTGGTCACGGCGCGCGCGTCGATCGCCCGCGCCGGCCTCGCCGAGCGCATCACGCTGGCGCAGGCGGACGCCACGACCTTCGATCCGCAGGCTTTGTTCGGTCGCCCGCAGTTCGACCGGGTGGCCATTTCCTACGCCCTGTCGATGATCCCGCCGTGGCACGACGTCCTGCGTCATGCCGCGCAGACCGTGGCACCCGGCGGCGTCCTGCTTGTGGTGGACTTCGGTGACCAGGCCGGGCTGCCGCCCGCATTCAAGCGCGTGCTCGACCGCTGGCTGGCGCTGTTCCATGTGACGCCGCGCCTGACTCTCGCACGCGATGTCGCGGCGCTCGGCGACGAGCTGCAGATGAAAGCCTCCTCGCGCCCCCGTTTCCGCGGCTACGCCATCGAGGCGCGGATGGAGCGGCCCGCCTGATCAGCTGAGCTTGTAGGCCATGCGGATCGTGCCCCAGTGCCGACCGCGAATGAAGATCGGCGCGTCGAATTCCTTGCGAACGGCGATCAGGCCGCCGCCCATTGTCGCGCGCATAACTTTGCACGAGAAACGGCCGCAGATGCGCGAGCCGGAGAGGCCGACGCGGTCGTCGAAAATCCGCCGCGCGCGGGCGTGGCGCTGGTTGTAAACGACGTCGCCGGGTTTCTGCGGCAGCGAATAGCAGAGATTGTGCACCGGGTTGAAGGCATTGCGATCCTGCGCGATGCAGAAGTCCGGCGCCGGATGGGTGTTCATTTCGCGTTCGAGCAACGGACGAAGGCATGGCTCGAGGGCGCCGACCGCACGGTTCCAGTATTGCGGCGGGTCGGTGCCCTCTTCCAGCCGATAGTCCGTATCGAAAAGCTGCTCGCAGGTCAGAGCATCCGTCGCCAACGCTGCCTCGATGAGGCCGGTGGCTTCTTCGGCGACAGCCTGGGCGCGGACGATGAAGGGCGCATAGAAGTCCCGCAGCCGGTGGATTTCCTGCGTGACGCGCGCCGCGACATCGGCGGGCATGTCGACGAAGATCGCTTCGAGCCCCGAGGTCGTCATCGTGAGAAGACGCACCTTGAAGCTGCCGAGCGTATCGATGGTGGCGCGCGCAATGTCCCCGAGGCAGGCGGTGAGTTCGGCATCGGCCTCAAACTGCATCGCATTGGGCGAGACATCGATCGTCTTGACCTTGAAGGTCTTGTCGCCGATCGCGAGCGCGCCGTGGAAAACGACAGGCCAGCGCGGCGCGCGATCCTCGTCGTCGGCCCCAGCCTGACGCAGCACGATACCTGCCCGATCGGTGAGGCGGGCGAACGCCTGCCGTGCGTTCAGGGCGGCCTTTTCGGCCGAGACCGTCATCTCCTTGGCGTTGCTGCCGAGCGTTTCCATCCGGTCGGCGCTCGACTGGACCGATTGGGCGAGCGCCGCCACCTGCTCCGAGCCGATGCCGATATCATGGGTCTGTTCCACCTGCGACACGACGGCGGTTCGGACCGCCTTGAACACGCCGTCGAGGCTGTCGATCGCACGATCGATATCGCGGACTTCCGTCATGTTCGACAGGGCACGGGCGCGGATCCGTTTGACCGACTGGACAATGTCTTCGGTGGCCCGCTGCGTCTGCTGCGACAGCGCTTTGACTTCGCTGGCGACGACGCGGAAGCCAGCCCCAGCCGAGCCGGCGCGCGCAGCCTCGATCGTCGCGTTCAGCGCCAGAAGGTTGGTTTGGGCCGCGATCGACGCGATGGTCCGCACCACCCGTTCGATCTCGCTGATCGACAGGGTCAGATCTTCGACGCTTGTCAGTGCCGAGCAGGAGCGCACATGCGCCTGGTGCAGCGCGTCCGCGGCGGTGACGAGGCCGCTTTCGATAAGGTCGCTCTTGTTGCGAAGGTCGGTGACCGAGAGGGCGAAATCCTCGGCCCGTGCGCGCGCCAGTTCGGCGGTGCCGTTGAAGGCGCTGGAAAAAGCGGCGAGTTCGTCCACGATGCCGAAAGCATCGCGGAGAATTCTGTTGAGGACGAGATTGGTATCGGTCGCCTGCCCGATGCCGGCAAGGAGATCGACTTCGGCAGCGCGGCGCGTCTCGCTGGTATCGTTGGGCGGAGCACTCAGAATTGGCACGTGTTCGATCGATGCCACGGGAGGGCGACCGCGGTCCGAGCGTTTTCCCTGAGCGAGCCGCCTGAACATCATCCCTGGTCGCGCTTGAGTTTTTTATGTCCCGATAAGAGAACAAGATCGTAACGGAAGCGTAAATCCGCGCTTCGGTCGTTAGACCTGCAAAGCGGGCGTTGACGTCAGCACGCGTTCGGCGCCGTTGAAAATCGTTACCGTGTCGCGGCGGGCGATGGCGATCATGGCAAGGTCGAGGGCGCGCGCCCGCTCGATCGCCAGCGACGTCGGCGCCGAGATCGCCACGAGCGTCCGTGCGCCGAAGGTGACGGCCTTTTCCACCATCTCGAACGAGCAGCGGCTGGTGATGACGATGAAGCCGCTGAGCGGCGCGACGCCGGCCCGCAGCAAGGCGCCGATCAGCTTGTCCAGGGCATTGTGCCGGCCGACGTCCTCACGAATGTGAAGGATCGCGCCCGATGCGTCCGCCCAGGCGGCCGCGTGGACGGCACGGGTGGCGGCGTTCAGGACCTGCCTGTCGTCGAGCGCCGAGAGCGCCCGCTCGATCGCGGCGATCTCGACCGTCGGCGCCGTAGCGCCCGATGCAGCGGCACGCTTCAGGGCGTCGAGATCGTCGATCCCGCAGACGCCGCAGCCGGTGCGCCCGGTCATCGCGCGCTGGCGTGCGAGATGCTGGTGCAACTTCTGCCCGACGAGATCGATACGGCAGGTCAGCCCTTCCGCCGCCTGTCCGAGCGTGACGTTGCGGATATCGGCAGCCGTATCGATCATGCCTTCGGTAAGACTGAATCCATAGGCAAAATCTTCGAGATCGGCAGGGGTCAGCATCATCACCGCGAAGGAGACGTCGGCGTAGCCGACCTGGACCGGAACCTCGACCGCGACCGCCCTCTCGCCCTGGCTTACCAGTTCGCCTTTCAGGGTCATGACGGTCGCGGACGTCGGGACGGAACTGGTGATCGTCTCGAGGGCTGAAGACATGCTGAGGGGGCCCAGTGTTGGCGCGACGTGTTTTAAACCGTCATTGCGAGCCGAAGGCGAAGCAACCCAGGAGCCGCTGCATCCGCGCATTGGCCCTTGGCCGACGCAGGGCAACCAACTACAATCTTGCTGCTTCGCTCCGCTTGCAAAGACGGGCCGCGGAATTCGATGTTTAGATAAGCTTGTGCAGAGAAGCTACAATGCGATCCGGCGGGAGATCCAAATATTCGTCGGGCTTGCCGGTGCGGTTGATCCAGGTCGTGTGGAAGCCGAAGGCCTTGGCGCCGGCGATGTCCCAGCGGTTCGAGGACTGAAACGAGACTTCCGCCGGCGTCGTCACGAACCTTTTGCCGACGAGGCCGTAGACTGCAGGCGCGGGCTTATAGAGTTTTAGCGCGTCGATCGAGATGACCGCATCGAACAGGTCGTTCAGGCCGGCCACCTGTGTCGCCCTGGCGAGCATGGCTTCGGTCCCGTTGGAGAGAATCGCGGTTTTCGCCCCCTTGGCGCGCAAGGCCTGAAGCGCCGGGGCCACATCGGGATAAGCTTCGAGCTCTTCGTAGGCTGCCAATAACTTCGGCCGAAGGCCATTGGGGAGGCCGCCGAACCCGGCCGCCGCCACATCGAGCGCGGCTGCGGTGACATCGGCAAAATCCCGGAAACGCCCCATGAGCGAGAGCGTCCAGGTGTATTCCAGCTGCTTGATGCGCCACATCTCCGACAGCCGATCGGCCTGTGGCCCGATCATGTCGCGATACCGCCCGATCGCGGAATGGACATCGAACAGGGTGCCGTAGGCATCGAAGACGTAGACGCTCGCGCTCATCCAACAAGCCTAGATCAACTCGCGTTCGACGACCAGCGGCTGCAGCTTGTCGGCACCGGCGTTCCTGTCCGCCTCGCCATTGAGGAAGATCTTGTAAGCGGGATTATCGCTTTCGTCCCAATAGGGATAGCCGAGTTCGTTCAGGCACGCCGTGAAGCGCTCACGGTCCGCGGCCGGGACCACGATGCCGGTCAGCACCAGCCCATAATCCGCGCCAGGATTGCGGTAGTGGAACAGGGTCATGTTCCAGCCGGCGGCGAGCCCGTCGAGGAACCGCAGCAGCGCGCCGGGCCGTTCCGGAAACTCGAAGCGCAGCAGCCGCTCGTCGGTCAAGCCAGCGGCGCGCCCCCCGACCATGTAGCGGATATGGACCTTGGCTGTCTCGTCATCGCTGAGGTCGACCACATCGTAGGACGCGTCGCGCAGCGACCCGATCAGCGCCTCTTTCTCGCCGGCGCCGCCGGCCAGTTGCACGCCGACGAAGACGTGGGCCAGCCGGTCGTGCGCATAGCGGTAGTTGAACTCGGTGATCTGGCGCGGCCCCAGCGTCTGGATGAAGCTGCGATAGCTGCCGGCCTGTTCCGGGATGGTGACGGCGAGCAGCGCCTCACGGCGCTCGCCCAGCTCCGCCCGCTCCGCGATATGCCGCAGCCGATCGAAATTGAGATTGGCGCCGCTATGGATCGCGACGAGGCATCCGCTTTTCTGCGCACGCTCGGCGTAGATCTTCAGGCCGGCCAGCGCGACGGCGCCGGCAGGCTCCGCGCTCGCGCGGGTATCGTCAAAAATGTCCTTTACCGCGGCGCAGATCTCGTCGGTGGTCACGGTGATGACGCCGTCGAGATGGAGCTGGCACAGCCGGAACGGCTCTTCCCCGACCTGCCGCACCGCAACGCCGTCGGCAAACAGGCCGACCTGGTTGAGGGTTACGCGCGAGCCGGCCCGCAGAGCGGCGTCCATACTGGCGGCGTCGACCGGCTCGACGCCGATCACCTTGATTTCAGGCCGCAGGTATTTGACGAAGGCCGCGATGCCGGCCGCGAGACCGCCGCCACCAATCGGCACGAAAATGGCCTCGATGGGATCCGGGTGCTGGCGCAGGATTTCCATGCCGACCGTCCCTTGCCCGGCGATGACGTCGGGATCATCGTAAGGCGGCACGAAGGTGAAGCCATGCTCGGCCTCAAGCTGCCGCGCGTGGCCCAGCGCCTCGTCGAACGCATCGCCGAACAGCACCACCTTGCCGCCGAGGCGGCGGACGGCATCGACCTTGATGCTCGGCGTGGTGCGCGGCATGACGATCGTCGCCTCGATGCCGAGGCGCTTGGCGGCCAGCGCCACGCCCTGGGCGTGGTTGCCGGCGGAAGCGCAGATGATGCCTTTGGACCGCTCCTCCGCCGAGAGGCCGGAGATCTTGTTGTAGGCGCCGCGAAGCTTGAAGGAGAAGACCGGCTGCAAGTCCTCCCGCTTGAGGCGGACGTCGGCGCCGAGCCGGTCGGACAGCCGTGGCATTGGATCGAGCGGCGACTCGATGGCGACGTCGTAGACGCGCGCGTTGAGGATTTTCTTGGGATAATCGTACATGGCGTTCGGTCTGGGGCTGCGCGGTCGCAGACCGCTTTCTCTGCGATCCGCATCGCGGACCGCTGCCGCCAAGCGGCGGTTTTGCTTGGCGCCTTGGTACCCCCTCGGCCCGCTCGTGTCATCCGGCTTGAAGTTTTGGCTCGGATGCGCCTGCCGAATGTCCGTTTGCGCTGGCGCGGCAAACGGGAGAGAACGCAGGACCTCTCAAGGCTCTCCTCGCGAAAGCGCCCCGTTTGACCATGCTGACGCTCGACAAGCCGCCGACCTTCGACGCCACGCTGCGCGCTGGTCTGCTCGACCTTCTGGCGTGGCGACGCGACGTCCGCGCCTTCAAAACCGATCCGCTGCCGCCCGGCACCGTCGAGCGGCTGATCAAGGCGGCCTGCCTCGCCCCGTCGGTCGGCCTGAGCGAGCCGTGGCGCTTCGTCGTCGTCGATAACCCTGCCTTGCGCCTAAAAGTCCGCTCGAACTTCGAGACCTGCAATGCCGCGGCGCTAGCGCTCCAGGACGATTCCCGACAGGCGCTCTACGCCCGGCTGAAACTGTCCGGGCTCGATAAGGCGCCGGTCCACATCGCCGCTTTCGCCGATAGCGAATGCGAGCAGGGCCACGGCCTCGGCCGGCTGACCATGCCGAAGGCACTGGACTATTCCGTCGCCATCGCCATCCACACGCTGTGGCTTGCCGCCCGGCTCGAAGGCATCGGGCTTGGCTGGGTCTCGATCATCAATCCCGACGCGATCACGGCGACGCTCGACGTCCCGGCCTCCTGGCGCTTCATCGGCTATCTCTGCATCGGCTATCCCAGCGAAGAGCATCACGTGCCGGCGCTGCAACGTGCCGGCTGGGACGAACGCCGCGCCCCGGCGTGCCGCATCCTCTACCGTTGAGGCCTGGGCCGGTAGCCCGCATCCGTTCGCGGCAGCCGTGTGCAACGATTGGTCGCTCTTACGCTTTTCCGAAAACAGGCGAGCGAGAACGACGATGGATCGGCAAGACCAGACACGCGACGACGAGACCAGCCCCGATCATAACGAGCCGGACCTCGAGCATCACGAGCGGCACCACGCTGGGACAGGACCGACGCCCCCGGAAGCTCGCGTCATCCACGAGATCATCCGCGAGGACGGCGAGAAGGCTCTCAAGCGCAGCGTCACCGCGATGGCGTGGTCCGGCTTCGGCGCCGGCCTGTCGATGGGCTTTTCGTTCCTGGTGATGGCGCTGATCCGCGGCGCGCTGCCTGATGCGCCCTGGCGCGGCCTGGTCGCCGGATTCGGCTACACCATCGGCTTTCTGATCGTCGTGCTCGGACGCCAGCAGCTGTTTACGGAAAGCACGTTGACCGCCGTCCTCCCCTTCCTCACCCGCAAGGACCTCAAGACGTTCCTGCAGATGATCCGGCTGTGGGCGGTCGTGTTCCTCGCCAACATTCTGGGCACGCTGCTCTTCGCCTACCTCATCAGTCACGACTGGCTGTTCGAGCCGCAGATCAACGAAGCGTTGCACGGCATCGCCACCGAAGCGCTGCACGACACGTTCTGGCCGATGCTGATCAAGGCGATGCTGGCGGGCTGGCTGATCGCCCTGATGGTCTGGCTGATCCCCGGCGCCGGTCCGTCGCGGCTGTTCCTGATCCTCATCGTGACCTACGTCGTCGCGATCGCGCATTTTTCGCACATCATCGCCGGCTCTGTCGAAGCGGCGTTCAACGTCTTCACCGGCGGGATCACGGTCAGCGAATATTTTACCCGCTTCATGGTTCCGACGCTGATCGGCAACATGATCGGCGGCGTTTCGCTGGTCGGTATCTTGAACCACGCCCCGATCCGGGATGAGTTGCCGGGGTAGCTATGATATTGTCCCGACTGAGTATTCGCTGAGGCGTCCTCATGGACTCTGATCTCGCTGAACACATCATCGCGACTCTGCGCGACCATGAGGTTGCGCTGCGGGCTGCAGGCCTCAAGCACCTGTCGCTGTTCGGGTCCGTGGCGCGCGGCAACTCGACCGGGGCCAGCGATATCGACCTTGCCGCGGTTCTGAACCCGGAAGCCCGCATCGGTTTTGGGCTCGTCGGCCTGGAACGCCATCTGTCCGAAATCCTCGGCCGAGCCGTCGATCTCGTTTCGGAGCCTGCCGAAAAACAGCACCTCCAGATCAACATCGATCGGGATCGCCGCGTTGCCTTCTAAGTACGACGCCGCCGACTGCTGTCGCGACATCGTCGAAAACGCGAACCGAATTCAAACGTATACCCGCGGCCTGAGCCGAGCGGGCTTTGCCGGAGATGACCGGACTCGTGACGCCGTCGAGCGTGCCTCGAGCGCATAAGCGAAGCGGCTTCTCGCCTCGGCGAGCGCGCCGGCACACTCATGCCTGCGCAGCCTTGGCCGGATATCCGCGGCATGGGAAACCGACTGAGGCACGGCTACGACCGGCTCGATATCGATGTGCTTTGGAATGTCGTCGACGTAGAAATCGCAAGCTTGCTAGCCGACGCACGGGACGCTTTGCAACGATTGGCAGCCAACCAACGCTGACCGAGATCCCTCTGAGAACCCCAACGCCCGGCGCCAGCCGGGCGTTTTTCGTTCCGGACGGCGAAACACCCACAACATTCCTATAGCGGTGGCGCCGCGCCGCTCTCGAAAACCTACGCCCGCGGGGGCGATATCAAGCGTGCCGCCATCGGTCGATGACCCTGCGGCCGACCCGGCGTCAAACGCCGGGCCTCACCCCGCGAGAGCCCCCATGCTTGATCTCATCTTCATCGCCGCAGGCACCGTGTTTTTCCTGGTCACCGCCGCCTATGCGGTCGGCTGCGACCGTCTTTGAAAGACCTCATCCCATGAGCTTCGACTACATCCTCGGCGCGATCGTGACCGCCGGCATCCTCGTCTACCTCACCTACGCTTTGATCCGCCCCGAGCGGTTTTAGGACCAAGACCATGACCGCAAACGGTTGGATCCAAATCATACTCTACTGCGCCGTCGTGCTCGCGCTCGTGAAGCCGCTCGGCGCCTACATGACCGCCGTCTTCACCGGCGAGCGCACCTTTCTGACGCCGGTCCTGCGACCGGTCGAACGCGTCTTCTACAAAGTCGCCGGTGTCGACGAGAAGCAGGAACAGCATTGGCTCGGCTATACTTTCGCGATGCTGCTGTTCCACATCGGCGGCTTCGTCATCCTGTATGCGCTGCTGCGCCTGCAGGGTTTGTTGCCGTTCAACCCTGCCGGCCAGGGTGCGGTCGAAGAAGGCCTGTCGTTCAACACGGCGACCAGCTTCATCACCAACACCAACTGGCAGGCTTACGGTGGCGAAAGCACATTGTCGTACCTGACCCAGATGCTGGGGCTGACTCACCAGAACTTCCTCTCCGCCGCGACCGGCATCGCGATGGCGATCGCCGTCATCCGCGGTTTTTCCCGCGCTTCGGTGCTCACGCTCGGCAGCTTCTGGGTCGATGTGACCCGCGCCACGCTCTACATCCTGCTGCCGCTCTGCATCGTCTTCACCCTGTTCCTTGTGTGGCAGGGCATTCCGCAGACGCTCGGCGCCTACGTTGAGGCAACCACTTTGGAAGGCGCCAAGCAGACCATCGCCGTCGGTCCGGTCGCCAGCCAGATCGCCATAAAAATGCTCGGTACCAATGGCGGCGGTTTCTTCAACGCCAATGCCGCGCATCCCTTCGAGAACCCGACGGCGCTGTCGAACTTCGTGCAGATGATCTCCATCTTCGCGATAGGCGCAGCCTTGACCAACGTCTTCGGCCGCATGGTCAAGGATGAGCGCCAGGGCTGGGCGATCCTCTCGATCATGGGCGTCTTGTTCGTCGCCGGCGTCGCCGTCACCTATGCGGCGGAAGCCGCGGGCAATCCGATCCTCCACGGCCTCGGCATCGTCGGCGGCAACATGGAAGGCAAGGAAGTCCGGTTCGGCGTCCTCGCCTCGTCATTGTTCGCCGTGATCACCACGGCGGCCTCCTGCGGCGCGGTCAACGCGATGCACGACAGTTTTACCGCGCTGGGCGGGATGATCCCGCTCATCAACATGCAGCTCGGCGAGATCATCATCGGCGGCGTCGGATCGGGCCTCTACGGCATGATCGTCTTCGTCATCGTCGCGATCTTCGTGGCCGGCCTGATGGTCGGACGCACACCGGAATACCTCGGCAAGAAGATCGAGGCCAAGGAGGTCAAGATGGCGATGCTCGCCATTCTCTGCCTCCCGGTGGTGATGCTCGGCGGGACCGCGGTGGCGCTCGGCGTCTCCTCGGCGGTCTCGGCGACCGGCAATCCGGGGCCGCACGGTTTTTCCGAAATCCTCTACGCTTTCACCTCGGTGGCGGCGAACAACGGCTCGGCCTTCGGCGGCCTTTCCGCCAACACGATGTTCTACAACGTGGTGCTCGGTATCGGCATGCTGGTGGGGCGTATGTTCGTCATCGTTCCGGTCATGGCCATCGCCGGCGGCCTTGCCGCCAAGAAGACCTTGGCCCCTTCGGCCGGCACGTTCCCGACAACCGGACCGCTGTTCGTCGGGCTGGTGATGGGCGTCATCCTCATCGTCGGCGGCCTGACCTTCTTCCCGGCGCTCGCGCTCGGACCGATCGTCGAGCATCTCGCCACCGCAGCAGGCCAGACCTTCGCCGGCAGCTGACGGCAATCCCCCTTCTCCCGCTTGCGGGAGAAGGTGTCGCGGCGAAGCCGTGACGGATGAGGGCGGAGTAAATCGGCCCTGCCCTCATCCGACCCTCGCTGACGCGAGGGCCACCTTCTCCCGCGAGCGGGAGAAGGAGAACGCCGCACTATTCCCTTCCACTCTTAGGCATCCCATCATGTCCCGCCAATCCTCATCCCTCTTCAATCCCGCCCTGCTGGTGCCAGCCATCGGCGGCGCCTTCAAAAAGCTCGACCCCCGCGACCTCGCGAAAAACCCGGTCATGTTCGTCGTCGAGATCGTCGCGACGCTGACCACCGTCCTCTACCTGCGCGACCTCGTCATCGGCCATACCGACCACGGCTTCTCCGCGCAGATCATCCTGTGGCTGTGGTTCACCGTGCTCTTCGCCAACTTCGCGGAAGCGGTGGCCGAAGGCCGCGGCAAGGCTCAGGCCGACAGCCTGCGCCGCCAGCGCACCGACGCGCAGGCGAAACTTCTGAGCGGCTCCGGCTCCGATCGCGCAAAATTCACGATGGTCGCGGGCACGTCGCTCAAGGTCGATGACGTCGTGCTCGTCGAAGCCGGCGACATCATCCCGTCGGACGGCGAAGTCATCGAGGGCATCGCCTCGATCAACGAAGCCGCCATCACCGGCGAGTCCGCACCGGTGATCCGCGAGTCCGGCGGCGACCGATCGGCCGTCACCGGTGGCACGCAGGTGCTGTCCGACTGGATCCGGGTCCGCATCACCGCCGCGGCGGGCTCGACCTTCATCGATCGCATGATCGCGCTTGTCGAAGGCGCCTCGCGCCAGAAGACGCCGAACGAGATCGCGCTCAACATTCTGCTCGCCGGCATGACGATCATCTTCGTCTTCGCCACCGCGACGATCCCGAGCTTCGTCTCCTACGCCGGCGGAACCGTTCCCGTCGTCGTCATCGTCGCGTTGTTCGTCACCTTGATCCCGACGACGATCGGCGCGCTGCTTTCGGCGATCGGCATCGCCGGCATGGATCGCCTCGTCCAGTTCAACGTGCTCGCCATGTCGGGCCGCGCGGTGGAAGCGGCCGGCGACGTCGACACGCTGCTGCTCGACAAGACCGGCACGATCACCCTGGGCAACCGTCAGGCCACGGCCTTCCGGCCGATCGCCGGCGTTACCGAGCAGGATCTTGCCGACGCCGCGCAACTTGCCTCGCTCGCCGACGAGACGCCGGAAGGCCGATCGATCGTCGTTCTCGCCAAGGAGAAGTACGGCATCCGCGAGCGCGACATGGCGGTGCTCAACGCCACCTTCGTGCCGTTCACCGCACAGTCACGGATGAGCGGCGTCGACATGGCCGGGAGCGCGATTCGCAAGGGCGCGGTGGAGTCGATCCTCACCTACGTCAACGCCTCGCCCGAGATGGCTGGCCCGACCGGCGTGATGGTGGCGACCAAACCACTGGTGACGCCTGCCGCGACGCGGGAAATCCAGGCGATCGCGGAAGAGATCGCCAAGGCCGGTGGCACGCCGCTTGCCGTGGCCCGCGACGGCCGCCTGCTCGGCGTCATCCACCTGAAGGACATCGTCAAGGGCGGCATCCGCGAGCGCTTCGTCGAACTCCGCCGCATGGGTATCCGCACGGTGATGATCACCGGCGACAACCCGATGACGGCCGCCGCGATTGCGGCGGAAGCCGGCGTCGACGACTTTCTCGCCCAGGCGACGCCGGAGGATAAGCTGAAGCTGATCCGTGACGAACAGGCGAAGGGCAAGCTCGTCGCGATGTGCGGCGACGGCACCAACGACGCCCCTGCCCTCGCCCAAGCCGACGTCGGCGTGGCGATGAACACCGGCACCGTAGCGGCGCGCGAAGCCGGCAACATGATCGACCTCGACAGCGATCCGACCAAGCTCATCGAGATCGTCGAGATCGGCAAGCAGCTGCTGATGACCCGCGGAGCACTGACGACCTTCTCGATCGCCAACGACGTCGCGAAATATTTCGCGATCATTCCCGCGATGTTCCTCGCCTTCTATCCGCAACTCGGCGCGCTCAACATCATGCACCTGGTCTCGCCGCAGAGCGCGATCTTGTCCGCCATCATCTTCAACGCGCTGATCATCATCGTGCTGATCCCACTGGCGCTGAAGGGCGTCTCCTATCGCGCCGTCGGCGCGGCTGCGCTGCTGCGCCGCAACCTGCTGATCTACGGGCTCGGTGGCATCGTGGTGCCGTTCGTCGGCATCAAGGCCATCGACATGTTCATCACCACCCTGCACCTCGTCTAGGATTATTCCATCATGCTCAAACAGATCCGCCCCGCCCTCGTCATCCTCGTCGTCCTGACGGTCGTGACCGGGCTTATCTATCCCCTCGCGATGACCGGCATCGCCGGAGTGATGATGCCGCGCCAGGCCGAGGGCAGTCTCGTCGTCGACGAGTCCGGCAAGGTGCTCGGCTCCGACCTCATCGGCCAGGTCTTCACCAAAGAGATCTACTTCCACGGGCGCCCGTCGGCGACCACGGCCCCCGACCCCAAGGACGCCACCAAGACGGTGCCGGCGCCCTATAACGCCGCCAATTCCGGCGGCTCGAACTACGGCCCGACCAACAAGGCCCTGATCGACCGGGTGAAGGACGACACGATCAAGCTGCAGGCGGAAAACCCCAACGCGCCGGTGCCGCAGGACCTCGTCACCACCTCCGGCTCGGGCCTCGACCCGGACATCACGCCGGAAGCCGCGCTGTTCCAGGTGCCCCGCGTCGCCAAGGCTCGCAAGATCTCGGAGGACGAGGTGCGCGCGCTCGTGACCGGGCTGGTGCAAGGGCGTACATTGGGGCTGATCGGCGAGCCCCGGGTCAACGTGTTGGCGCTCAACATGGCCTTGGACAAGCTGCCGAAGAGTTGAATGCAACGACGAAGAGGCGGCGCGTCCCCCTCCCCCTTGCGGGGAGGGGCCAGGGGTGGGGGTCCATCCGCTTGCTCCGATGAACACCACGACCCCCACTCCCATCCTCTCCCCGCAAGGGGGAGAGGGGCAGGCCGCGGACAGCTTGGATGACAGAAGTATAAAATGACCGACGACCACCGGCCGTCGCCCGACGCCCTCCTCCACACCGCGCAGCGCGAGGAAAAGCGCTCGGCACGCCTGAAGATCTTCCTCGGCGCGGCACCGGGCGTCGGCAAGACCTACGCGATGCTGCAGGCGGCACAGGCCAAACGCCGCGACGGGATCGACGTCGTCGTCGGCATCGTCGAAACCCACGGGCGTGCCGAGACCCAAGCGCTCCTCGACGGCCTCGAAACCGTCCCGCGCCAGAACATCACCTATAAGGGCCGCGACATTGACGAGATGGACATCGACGCCATTCTCGCGCGACGCCCGGCGCTCGTCCTCGTCGACGAGCTCGCCCATACCAACGCGCCGGGCAGCCGGCATCCCAAGCGCTACCTCGACGTCGAGGAACTGATCGCCGCCGGCATCGACGTCTATTCCACCCTCAACATTCAGCACGTCGAGAGCCTCAACACCGTCATCGCCCAGATTACCCGCATCCGCGTCCGCGAGACGGTGCCGGATTCCGTCCTCGACGCGGCCGACGACATCGAGGCGATCGATATCGCGCCGGACGACCTGATCCAGCGCCTGCGTGAGGGCAAGGTCTATGTCCCGCGCCAGGCCGAACGGGCCCTCAAGCATTTCTTTTCGCCCGGCAATCTCACGGCTTTACGCGAGCTGACGCTACGCCGCACCGCGCAACGCGTCGACGAGCAGCTGCTGACCCACATGCAGTCGCATGCCATCAGCGGCCCTTGGGCGGCGGGCGAGCGCATCCTCGTCTGCGTCAGCGAGGACCCGCGCTCGGCGGCTCTCGTGCGCTATGCCAAGCGCGTCGCCGACCGGCTGCATGCGAGCTGGACGGCGCTCTACATCGAAACCGGCCGCAGCCTGCAGTTTTCCGAAAAGCAGCGCGACCGCATCGCCGATGTGCTGCGTCTCGCCGAGCGGCTCGGTGCCGATCCGATCACCATTCCTGGCGGCCGCTACGTCGCCGACGACATCGTCGGCTATGCCCGCGCCAACAATCTGACGCAGATCGTCGTCGGCAAGACGCGTCGGTCACGCTGGTTCGAGCTGCTGAACGGATCCGTGGTGCATGACCTCGTGCGCCGCGCCGGCAACATCAGCGTCCATGTCATTGCCGGCGACGACAAGGATGTCGCGGAAACCGGCACCAAGCCGATGCGTCCGGAACCGGCGCGGGCGCCGCTGGCGCTGTCGCCTTACGTCGTCTCGCTCGGCATGGTCGCGGTCGCGCTCGGCGCCGCGAAGCTTATCCAGCCGGTGTTCGGCGTGCAGAACGTCGACCTTGTGTTTCTCACCGCGATCGTCGGCGTCGCCGTGACCTTCGGGCTTCTGCCCTCGCTGCTGGCCGTCGTTGCCGCGTCGCTGGCCTACAATTTCTTTTTCCTGCCGCCGCTCTACACTTTTACGATCGCCGATCCGACCAACGTCGCGGCTCTGTTCTTCTTTACGCTGGTCGCCGTTCTGGTTTCGAACCTTGCGGCACGGGCGCGCAATCAGGCCAAGGTCGCGCAGACCCGGGCGCGGATCACCGAGGCGCTCTACGGTTTCAGCCGCAAGCTCGGCAGCTGCCTCACGACCGATGACGTGCTGTGGGCGACGGCCTATCAGATCGCGTCGATGCTCAAGGTGCGGGTCGTCATGTTGCTGCCGGAAGACGGAACCCTGGTGCTGAAGGCCGGCTATCCCCCCGAGGACACGCTGGACAATGCCGACCTCGGCGCGGCGCAATGGGCTTGGGGCAACAACCGGCCGGCAGGACGCGGCTCCGACACATTGCCGGGCGGCAAGTGGCTGTTCGCACCGATGCGCACGGGTCGCGGCCCGGTCGGCGTCGTCGGCCTCGATCGCGACAAGCCGGGCCCGCTATTGACGCCGGAGCAGCGGCGGCTGCTGGAGTCGCTGCTCGATCAGGCCGCTCTGGCGATCGAGCGCGTGCATCTGGCCGAGGACGTCGACCGCGCCAAGCTCGCGGTGGAGACGGACCGCCTGCGCAGCGCGCTGCTGACCTCGATCTCGCACGATCTGAAGACGCCGCTGGCCTCGATCCTCGGCGCCGCCTCGACGCTGCGCGACTTCAGCGGCGCGATCGACGAGGACGGCAAGGTCGGCTTGATCGCGACCGTGATCACCGAATCCGAACGGCTCAACCGCTTCATCGCCAACCTGCTCGACATGACCAAGCTCGAGTCGGGCGCGATCACGCCGAACCTCGCCTTGCACGATCTTTCCGAACTCATCGGGGCTGCGCTGCACCGCGCCGCGGTTATCCTCCGAGATCACAGGGTCGACGTCGCGCTTGCCGCCGACCTCCCGATGCTGATGCTCGATGCCGTCCTGTTCGATCAGGTTCTGTTCAACCTCCTGGACAATGCCGGGAAATATGCGGCGGATCATTCGACCATCAGCATCCAGACCTGGCAGGACGGCAGCTGGGCGTTGCTGCAGATCCTCGACGAGGGTGAGGGTATTCCGCCGGGAGACCTCGAGAACGTGTTCGAAAAATTCTACCGCGCCCGCAAGGGCGATCATGTGCTGGCCGGCACCGGTCTCGGCCTCGCCATCTCGCGCGGCTTCGTGGAGTCCATGGGTGGCACGATCACGGCAGGCAACCGCTCCGACCACGCGGGCGCCGTGTTCACGTTGCGGCTGCCCGTCCCCATCGGTCAGAAGACTCTGGATACCGCGGCGTGAACGCACTCACCATTCGTATCCTCGTCGTCGACGACGAGCCGCCGATCCGGCGGTTGCTGCGCACCGGACTCGGCACCCAGGGCTACGAGGTGATCGACGCCGCCAACGGCGCCGACGCGCTGATCGCGGTCAGAAGCAATCCCGACCTCGTCATCCTCGATCTCGGCCTGCCGGACATGCAGGGGCTCGACGTGTTGCGGGCCATGCGCGAGGGCGGCAGCACCGTGCCGGTCCTGGTGCTCTCCAGCCGCGACGACGAGGGCGGCAAGGTCAAAGCCTTCGACCTCGGCGCCGACGACTACGTGACCAAGCCCTTCGGCATGAACGAGCTTTTGGCTCGCGTCCGAACGGCTCTGCGGCATCGGCTGCAGGTGCAGGGCGAGAAGCCGGTGTTCCAGGTCGACGGCCTGAGCGTCGACCTGGTGCGGCGCATCGTCAGGGTGAAGGACGTCGACGTCAAACTGTCGCCCAAGGAATACGAACTCCTGCGCCTGCTGGTCCAGCATGCCGGCAAGGTGTTGACCCACGCCTTCCTCTTGAAAGGCGTGTGGGGACCGGCTACCGATCCGCAATATCTTCGCGTCTACATCCGGCAGTTGCGGCAGAAGATCGAGATGACGCCGGACCGTCCTTTCTACATCCTCACCGAGACCGGCGTGGGCTACCGCCTGCGGGCACCGGACTGATCAGACAGAAAGCGCCATGGATCTCTCGACCCTGTTGCAGCCGACGCAGTGCCTTGTCGATCAGCGCTTTTCCAGCAAGACGCAATGTCTGAACGAGCTCGCCAAGCGCGCTGCGGTTGCCCTCGCGATCGAGCCCGGCCCGATCTCCGAGGCCCTGCATCATCGCGAATCCCTGGGGTCGACGGGGCTCGGCAACGGCATCGCCCTGCCGCACGCGCGGCTGACCACGATCAGTCAGCCGTTCTGCCTTCTGGCGCGGCTCAGCTCACCGCTCGCCTTCGATGCGGTGGACGAAAAGCCGGTGGACCTCGTGTGCCTGGTGCTCTTGCCGGCCGCGCCGTCCTGCGAGCAGCTCAACGTTTTGGCCGGCATCGCCCGGCGTTTGCGCGACGGGCCGACGCTGACCGCGATGCGAAAATCTAAGGAGCCGAAGACATTGTTCGCGGCCGCTGCGGGGATGCGGGCTTAGCCGGCCCCCCAGACCTGTTGAGAAGCGACGAGAACACCGGTATCCTTGGGTGCAAACGAGGATCCCCATGGCCACGGTGACGATTTCCCTCGCGGAGTCCCTGAAGCAGTTCGTCGAGAGCCAGCGCGCCGCCAAGGGTCATGGCGACATAAGCGACTATATTCGAAGCCTTTTACGCGCCGCCCAGGCCAAGCAACGCGACGATCGTCTTGAAGGGCTGCTCCTTGAGAGCTTGGCTTCAGGCGATGCTGCGCCTATCGACGAGGCATTTTGGAGCGACCTGAGATCGGAAGCCGACGGCTTGATGAACATGCATAAGGCTAAGAAGACACTGGGGTGATCCTTACGATCAGACCTGCCGCGCGCCGGGACATCCTCGAGATATATCAACGCTATCTCGACCTGATCTGCCTGACATAGCGGAACGCTGGATCACCGCGGTAAGCCATACTGTCGAGGCGATCGCCCATAGGCCGGAGGCTGGTAGTCCACGGCGTTTTAACAATCCTTTGCTGACGGGGCTGCGCGTTTGGCCTGTGAAGGAATTTAAAGCGCTCCGCGTCTATTATCGTGTCGAGCCTGACATGCTGGTCGTCCTTCGGTTTTTGCATGACAGGCGCGATATCGGTGCCATCCTAGAGACTGAGGATGAAGGCGAGCGCGACGCGCGGCAGCGCACTCAGCCGTGGACCGCCTGCAACGTCTCGCCTCACTCGCAAATGATCGCCGCCGCCTTGTCGCCCTCCGGCATTTCTGCCAGGGGTCCGAAGCTTGCCTTGCTTGAAGCGGGACAACAGGGCCTGCGCTGGAGAATTTCAAAATATGCGGTCGCAATCAAAGATGTTGGTTTGTGTCGGATTGCTTTTCGCATCGCCTCTCCAGGCCGAAATCTCGCAGACGCCCTGGTCCGATCGTGCGCTGCCACCAGACCAGCGGGCCCGGCTGCTCCTCGCGGCGATGACGCTCGATGAAAAACTTGCCCTTGTTCACACGCGGTTCGGCACGCCCTTTCGCGGACACCCCAAACCTGATGGTGCGATGAATTCGGCGGGTTTTAACCCTGGAATTCCGCGTCTCGCCATTCCGCCGCTCCAGGAGACGGACGCCGGTCTCGGCGTCACCAACCCGACCAGCGCCGCGGTCAACGCGACGGCGCTGCCCTCGGGGCTGGCGATCGGCGCCACCTTCGATCCCGATCTGGCGCGGCGCGGCGGCGCAATGATCGGCTCCGAAGCGCGGGCCTTCGGCTTCAACATCATGCTTGCCGGCGGCGCCGACCTGACGCGCGATCCACGCAACGGCCGCAATTTCGAATATATCGGCGAGGATCCGCTGCTGACCGGCGTCATGGCCGGGGCCATGATCGACGGCATCCAGAGCCAGGGCGTGATGTCCACGCTCAAACATTTCGCCGTCAACGATCAGGAGACCGGCCGGGTCATGCTCGACTCGGTGATCGGCGAGCAGGCGGCGCGCGAGTCCGACCTCCTCGCCTTCGAGATCGCTCTGGAGCAAGGCAAACCCCGCGCGGTAATGACCGGCTACAACAAGATCAACGGCCAGTTCGCTTCGGAAAACCCGTTCCTCATCAAGGACGTGCTGAAGGGCGACTGGCGCTATGACGGCTGGGTCATGTCGGACTGGGGCGCCACCCATTCCACCGAAAACGCCGCGCTGGCTGGGCTGGACCAGGAATCCGGCGAGGATCTCGACGGCAGCATCATGTTCGATGCGCCGTTGAAAAATGCCATCCAGGCCGGACGCGTCCCCGCGGCGCGGCTCGACGACATGGTGTTTCGCATCGCGCGCGCCGCGTTCGCGAGCGGCAGCATCGATCATCCCGCCCACTCGGGCGGCGCGATCGACGAGGCCAGGAACGCAAGCGTATCCGAAGCGGTGGCGCGACGCGGCATCGTACTTTTGAAGAACGACAAGGGCCGCCTACCGCTGCCGCGCACGCTGCGGCGCATCCTCGTCATCGGCGAGCATGCGGATTTCGGCGTGTTGTCGGGCGGCGGCTCATCGCAGGTCGTCCCGATCGGGGCGTTGCGGTTGCCGGGCGACCCGCCGGGAAAGTACTACGGCCAACCAAAGCTCTATGACCCGTCGTCGCCGCTCCACGCGATCCTACGCGAAGCGCCAGGCGCCAAGGTCGATTTTCTCGACGGGCACGATTCTGTGGCGGCGGCGCAAGCTGCGCACGACGCCGACGTGGTGGTTCTTTTCGCCGAGCAATGGATGAACGAGGCGCGCGACGCGCCGAGCCTCGCGCTTCCCCTGAACCAGGATCGTTTGATTGCGGCCGTTGCCGCGGCCAACCCGAACACCGTCGTCGTGCTGCAGACCGGCGGCCCCGTCACGATGCCGTGGCTATCGAACGTGCCGGCCGTGATGGAAGCCTGGTACTCCGGCGCACGCGGCGGCGACGCCATCGCGGCCGTGTTGTTCGGCGCAGTCAATCCGTCGGGACGGCTGCCCATCACCTTCCCGCAGACCGAAACGGAACTGCCACGTCCCGCCGTGCGCGATCCGGAGTCGACGACCGCCAACCCCGGCGAGCCGTTGAAGGGCGAGATGTTCTCGGTCGACTACAACGTCGAAGGGCCCGACGTCGGCTACAAATGGTTTTTCCGCACCGGACACCCCGCCCTGTTTCCGTTCGGCTACGGCCTGTCCTACACGCGGTTTTCCACCGGCGCGGTGACGGTGACGAGCAGACACGGCATCGCCACGGCCACCTTCGACGTCACCAATACCGGCGCCCGCGATGGCATCGACACGCCGCAGGTCTATATCGACAGCCCCGCGGGTTTGTTTACCCGGCGCCTTGCGGGCTGGCAGTCCGTCGCGCTGCGACCGGGCGAGAAGAAGCGCGTATCCGTCGCCGTCGATCCCCGGTTGCTCGCACGCTTCGACGTCAAGGATCATTGCTGGCACGTTTCCAAAGGCCGCTACACCGTCTCGGTGCGCCCGGACGCGGTCGACACTGGCCCGAGCACGACCTTCCAAGTCTCTGAGCGAGATCTGCGGCCTTGACGTGAGTGCGTCCTACCAGTTCGGCAAGAGATCGTGTGACTGCCCAGCCTCGTCGTCTGGGAGGAGATCCGTGGCTAGGCGGCGCAGCGCAAGCGGCATGGCGCCGAGCGCCGGATCATCGAAAGCAAGGTGCGGAAGGCGGGTTGCGATTAAGCCGGCAAGAAGTTTTGCTTGAGCCGCATCGCGACCGCGCTTCAAGGCATCACGGTCACTGCGCTTTGCCAGCCACGCCTTGTGCAAGGCGAACGCGCGTGGGTCCGGCGCCACAAGCTCGAACGGATAGCCCCGCTCGTCGATCAGTATTGCCGACACCTTGGGGCTATTGACGAGCCATGCGAGCCCTTCGATTTCAACGGCTTTCAGTTCATCCTCTGCGGTGCCGATTTGGCTCCGACCTTCCGTGACCAACGGATTTTTCCCTGCTGGCCGGATGAGGTCCACAAGATAGCCGTCGCGATTTGCGGCACTAAATCCCCCTCTTCCGATCGGCTCAAAAGACTTGTCGACCGTCTTGAGCAGGCCGATGATCCCCTTCGCGGCAACGTCGCGCGCCAGTAGCTTGAGGCTCTTGCGACTATCAAGAAGGCGATCGACATCGCCCGTTGCGAGCAGGCCGCTCGCGATCTGCACGCCGGCAAGACGTTCGTAGACGAACAAAGCGTTCGTGCCGACAACGTCGACGGAATTGCCGATCAGCTTCGCTCCGCCCAGCGTCCGGAGAATTCGTGCGACGATTAAAGGAACGCGGCCAAGCGATAAGGCCCTGTTAACCGGCGCCATCTCGTCGAGCCGTTGGGTGAGACTACGGACGCGCTCCTTGACCCTAGTCCGGCCTTCGTGAAACTGTTCATGGATCGCTTCGGTCGCCGCCGTTCGCGGTCCAAGCGACTTCCATATGTCGGCCGTTTTTCGATATAGGTACGTCTTTCCACCGACAGTTTTCCAGGACATGGCACCGGTATAGCGCTGGCCAAGCTCGGCGCGAGCGGACATAAAGGTCGCAAAGACTTGTTCCAGATCGATGATCTGGCGGGCCTGTTCTCCCCTTAAGTCTCGATATTCGCTCATTTTATCCCTAAGCGGGTCGCTTCTTATCTGAAAAGGGATAATACCCGACGCGAACGTCTTGAGCAAAGGGTTCGTCTCGTATGCTCTTCGCCTTCGATCAAAAACGATCTACACGGAGCGATCCTTCATCCCAGAAAGACCGCTATGACCGCGATGACAGTCAAGGACAGCAACGGCACGCCGTTAAGCGATGGCGATAGCGTGCAGGTCATCAAGGATCTCAAGGTCAAGGGCACCTCCGTCACGCTCAAGCGCGGCACGCTGATCAAGAACATTCGCCTGACGGAGGATGAAGACGAAATCGAGTGCAACGCGGACAAGGTCAAAGGCCTAGTCCTCAAGACGTGCTTTCTGAAAAAGGCGTGAGTTCTGCGCCGACCATAGCGGCGCAGGCCGAGACGCTGGCGGTCAACCTCATCGCCGTGCTCGTCGCGGTGACGGACGACCAGCCCCGCATCCTTACGATCGGCGGCAGTGCGCTGCCCTCCGGGCCGTTCGAGCTGGCGCACCGCTCCCTGCAATCCGGCCTGCGCGACTGGGTGGAACAGCAGACCCACCATCCTATCGGCTATGTCGAGCAGCTCTACACGTTCGCCGACCGGGATCGCGGCGGCGACGGCGACGGCTTGCGCATGGTGTCGATCAGCTACCTCGGGCTCACCCGCGAGCGTCCCGCCTCAAGGACACCGGCGCCGACCGGCGACCCGGAGTGGCGCGACTGGTATGCCTTCTTCCCATGGGAAGACCGGCGTCAGGTCGATGAGGTTCGCGCTACGGCGCTTGCCGTTGCGCTCCAGGCGTGGGTAGGCCATGCGCCGGACGCTCGCACCGGAAAGGTTCGCGCCCAACGTTGTGCCATCGCCTTCGGTCTCGACGGGCACGGCTGGAACGAAGACCTCGTGCTGCAGCGCTACGAGCTTCTGTTCGAGGCCGCGCTGATCCCCGAGGCGCACACCCTCGACACCGAGAGCGAAGCGCGGATGGGACTGCGCATGACCGGTGACCATCGCCGCATCCTCGCCACCGGCATGGCGCGCCTGCGTGCCAAGATCAAATACCGTCCGGTGGTGTTCGAGCTTTTGCCCGAGACTTTTACGCTGCTGCAGTTGCAGCGCAGCGTCGAGGCGCTGGCGGGGCGGCTCGTGCACAAGCAGAATTTCCGACGTCTCATCGAGCAGCAGGATCTCGTCGAGGAGATCGGCGCGCTGGCGACAGACACCGGCGGCCGGCCGGCCAAGCTGGTGCGGTTCCGCCGCGATATTCTCGACGAGCGGGCGATGGTTGGGACCAAACTACCGCGACCGTGACGCAGCGACCTGCCGTTGGGTGGGTCAGCTTTCTCTCCTCATTTTAGGGGTCTTGACGAATGCACCTGGCAGGGTCATCTTCAGCGGTATGAAATGCTCGTTTGGAGTATAAGTCGTGCCGCTAGCCTCAGCGTCGAGCGTACTCGAACGCACCGCCCCCCTTTACAACCGCGTCAGCCGGTTCATTCCGGCCTTCGAGTGGCCGGCCTATGCCGATGACATCGATGCGATCCTTCGCCTGAAGAAGGAGCGCAACGCCGTCATCCTGGCGCACAACTACCAGACGCCAGAGATCTTTCACTGCGTCTCCGACCTCGTCGGCGACAGTCTTGCGCTCGCCCGCATGGCCCAGGATAGCGACGCCGACGTGATCGTGCTCGCCGGCGTGCACTTCATGGCCGAGACCGCCAAGCTGCTCAACCCCACCCGCATGGTGCTGATCTCCGACACCAACGCCGGCTGCTCGCTGGCGGAGTCGATCACTGCCGCGGACGTCCGCGCGTTGCGCCTGAAGCACCCGGGCGTGCCTGTCGTGACCTACGTCAACACGTCCGCCGCGGTGAAGGCGGAGAGCGACATGTGCTGCACATCCGGCAATGCCCTAGCCGTCGTCGAGTCGCTCGGCGTGCCGAAGGTCATCATGATCCCGGACGAATATCTGGCGCAGAACATCGCCAAGCAGACCGATGTCGAGATCATCACCTGGGCCGGACACTGTGAAGTGCACGAGCGTTTTACCCCCAACGATGTTCGCGATATGCGCGACGCCTATCCCGGCGTCGTCGTGCTGGCGCATCCGGAATGCCCGCCCAATGTGGTGGCAGAGTCCGATTTCGCGGGATCGACGGCTGCGATGATCAAGTACGTCGCCGACAACCGTCCGCAGAAAGTCGTGCTGCTGACGGAATGTTCGATGAGCGACAATGTGGCGGTGCAGTATCCCGAACTCGACTTCGTCCGCCCCTGCAATCTCTGCCCGCACATGAAGCGGATCACCCTCGGCAACCTCCGGCACTCGCTGGAGACGCTGACGCATGAAGTCCTGATCGACCCGTCCGTCGCCGAGCCCGCGCGACGTGCGGTGGAACGGATGCTGGCCGTCCGATGAGCGCTGCGTCTTTTGCGGGTCGGCCCGTCGTCATCGGCGGCGGCCTCGCCGGCCTGATGACAGCGCTGCATCTGGCGCCACGGCACGTGACCGTGCTCTCGCCGGTGGCGCTCGGCACCGAGGCGTCGAGCGTCTGGGCGCAGGGCGGTGTCGCCGCAAGCGTCGGGCCGGATGATGATGCCGGCCAGCATCTTGTCGATACGCTCGCGGCCGGTGACGGACTCTGCGACGCCGCCGCAGCGCAGCGCATCCTGGCCGGTGCTGCCGATGCCATCGATACGCTGGTCAAGATCGGCACACGCTTCGACCGCGACGCCGCAGGTGTGTTGCGGCTCGGGCTCGAGGCTGCCCACGGGCGCCGGCGCATCGTCCACGCCTCCGGCGATTCGACAGGGCGCGAAATCATGCGTGCCGTGGTTGCGGCAGTCCGCGCCTGCCCCAGCATTACGGTGCTGGAAGGCGTCGACGCGCGGCGGCTGCTGACCGCCGATGGCGCCGTGACCGGCGTGCTTGCCGCGCGCAACAACGAAGCGATCACGATCGCCACGCGCCAGGTCGTGATGGCGACGGGCGGCATCGGCGGCCTGTTTTTGCGCAGCACCAATCCGGCCGGCTGTTTCGGCCAGGGGCTCGCGATGGCGGCGCGGGCCGGCGCTGCCTTGGCCGATCTTGAATTCGTGCAGTTTCATCCGACCGCGCTCGACACGCCTGGCACGCCGGTGGCGCTCGTCAGCGAAGCCGTACGCGGCGAAGGTGCGATTCTCGTCGACGAAACCGGCCGTCGCTTCATGGCCGATGTGCCCGGCGCCGAACTGGCGCCGCGCGACGTCGTCGCCCGCGCGCTCTGGTCCGAGCTGGCCGATGGGCATCAAACCTTCATCGACGCCCGTGGCCGCGTGCCCGGCGGGTTCGCCGCGCATTTTCCCACCGTGACGGCGCTCTGTCACGCGCACGGCATCGATCCCGACCGCGAGCCGATCCCGGTTCGCCCGGCGGCGCATTATCATATGGGCGGGATTGCGGTCGACGCGGAAGGACGCAGCACGATTGCCGGCCTCTGGGCTTGCGGTGAGGTGTCCCGCACCGGCCTCCACGGCGCCAATCGCCTCGCCAGCAACTCGCTGCTCGAGGCCGTGGTTTGTGCCCGAACGGTGTCCCGCAGCATCGAAGGCGCGGAAACGGCGCCGGTCGTCGCGCCCCGCGCCGTTGCCTTGCCGGTTCGTCAAGACCCTGCCGGTGTCCGTCGCATCGTGTCGAATGCCGCGGGGGTTCTGCGCGATCGGCAGGCGCTGCGAACGGGAATCGAAGCCCTGCTGCCGCTGGCGATCGGCAACGGCGCCGAGGCCGATCCGGCTCTCGTCGGCCTGTTGATCGCCGTGACGGCCCTGCAGCGGCGGGAAAGCCGCGGCGCCCATTTTCGTACCGATTGGCCGCACCACGCGACCGTCGCGCTGACGCGAACCCTGACCCTGAGCGACGCCCTCCGCGACGCCGAAATGCTGGTATCCGCCGTTGCAGCCTGATCGCCTCCCGGTTCCTCCGCTGCCCGACGTGATGCTCGAGCCGCTCGTCCGCAACGCGCTGCTCGAAGATCTCGGCCGGGCCGGCGATCTCACCACCGACTCGATCGTGCCGATGACACAGCATGCGAGGATGACGATCCGGGCGCGACAGCCCGGCGTGATCGCCGGTCTCGCGCTCGCCCGGATCGCCTTTGCCCTGGTCGAGCCCAGAATCCTTATGCGCGTGGAAAAACCGGACGGCAGCCTAGTCGTGCCGGGCGATGTCGTCGCGGTGGTCGAGGGCCCGGCGCGCGGCCTGCTCACCGGCGAGCGCACCGGCCTAAATTTCATGTGCCATCTCAGCGGGATCGCATCGGCGACCAACCGGGTCGTGCGCGCCATCGAAGGGCACAAGGCGCAGATCGTCTGCACCCGCAAAACCATGCCGGGCCTGCGCGCGGTCGAGAAATATGCGGTGCGGATCGGCGGCGGCGGCAATCATCGATTCGGGCTCGATGACGCCGTGCTGATCAAGGACAATCACGTGGCGGTCGCTGGCGGCATCCGCCCCGCGGTGGAACGCGCCAAAGCGGGCGTCGGGCACCTCGTCAAGATCGAGCTCGAAGTCGACACGCTGGCGCAACTCGAAGAAGCACTCGGCCTCGGCGTCGATGCGGTTCTCCTCGACAACATGGACCCGGAGACGCTGACGCGCGCAGTCAGGATGGTCGCCGGCCGCGCCATCACCGAAGCCTCCGGCCGCATCACGCCGGAGACTGCGCCAGCCGTCGCGGCAAGCGGCGTCGACCTGATCTCGATCGGCTGGCTGACGCATAGCGCGCCGGTTCTCGACCTCGGCCTGGATTTCGAGCCCGGCTAGGCCCGACGCCATTTTTCCCAGGTATCGGCGCATGACACTCACGCGGCGACTCTACGACACACGAAAGATTGCGCACGACAGGCATGAGCGCACCGCTTTGCTGCGATGCAAACCGACATGCCTGGATGGGTAAACTTTAGCCGCCTAAAGGCGCATATAGGCTGTCAAGCAGGCAGGTTGCTCGATAACCGGCCTCACATGCCTCTTTAAGGAGCTCATTATGAAGACCTCGATCCTCATCGCCGCTGCCGCTCTCTCCCTCGGCGCGATCTCCCCCGTTCTCGCGCAGTCCTCGTATGTCGAGCGCTCCGCTCCGGCCTACGAAGCGCGGGTCAACGACGGCGTCGTGACCGGCCGCTCGGCTTATGTCGATAACGCCAGCCAGGCTGATCGTCAGAGCGCCACCGGGTTCAAGAACACCATCGGCAACCACGGCTTCTACGGCCAGTAATCGGCGCGCTGCCCTGGCAGCCGGGCAACGATGAAAAAAGGGCGGTCGCGAGATCGCCCTTTTTGCTGTCTCGGGCAGCCGGTCTATGGCGTCTTGAGCGGCGCCAGACCATGGCCGAGCATCGAGCCGACCCAGACGGCGAGCAGGCACAGGACGACCGAGGCGACCACGTTAAGCCCGGCGCGAAAGACATCGCCGAGATCGAAGAGCACCAGGGTTTGCAGGCTGAACGACGAGAAGGTCGTGTAGCCGCCGCAGAGGCCGACCATCACGAAGGTTCTGACATCACCGGGAACGCTATAGCGCCCACCGGGTGCCGTCAGCGCGGCGAAGAACCCGATGACGAGACAGCCGCTGACATTCACCAGCACGGTGCCGATGGGAAACGGATCGGGGCTCGCGCGATCGATCGCACCGGCGACCGCGAAGCGCGCGATCGAACCGATCGCGCCGCCGAGCCCGATCCAGACATAGCTGAGCATCCCGCACCTCTCGTTGTTCTACGCCACCGTCTAAGCTGCGGACCTCCGTCGAGGCAAGCGCCGTGCTAAGCGGTTGCACTGTGCGCGTGATCGGGTGAAATGCAGCTCAACTTCAGGGATGCCCGATGGACGACGTGACGAATACAGCCCCGCAGCATGGCAGCGACGAAACCAAGCGGCGCTCCTGGGTCACCGCGATGTTCGAGCGGACCGAGCACGCGATCTCGGTGAGCATCGGCGTGATTCTGGTTTTCGCCACCCTTCTCGTGCTGACCGGCACGGTGGCCCACATGTGGACCGCGATCCGCGAGTGGCCGGAGACTGAGAACGTCTTCCAGATCGTCGACAAGCTGCTGTTCGTCCTGATGCTCGTCGAGATTCTCCATACGGTACGCGCGTCGATCACCTCGATGCACTTGGCGGTCGAACCCTTCCTCATCGTCGGGCTCATCGCCACGGTGCGACGGATCCTCGTTGTCACGCTACAGACCTCGGGCGCGAACTCGACGACGGGGCACCCGGCCCCGTCCTTCGACCATGCGATGATCGAACTCGGCGTCCTCGCCGGCCTGACCCTCGTCCTCATCACCTCGATCTACATGTCGCGGCGGAGCCAGGCGATCACGCGCGAGGAAGTGAAAGGATAGAGAGTGACCGCACGCCCTGGGCACCGAGGATCAGCACACCTTCGATGTCTGCGGTCGCCGACGGCCCCGTGTGGAACACGCAGTAGCGTGCCGCGTGGATTTCGGGCCGGTGATAGGCATGATGGATGTTGACCACGAGGTCGGCGGGATCGAGCAGGACGATGAGGTGCTGCGCGAGATAGCCGAGCGTGTTGACGCCGAGTTCGCGCTCGGTGAGGCAGATCGAACCTGTCTCCGCCACGCCGAACGCCGCGCGCACGATGGCGATGTCGACGTTTTCGAGCTTCGACGGCATCAGCTCGGGATCGAGCACGGTGTTGCCGGCAACTTCCGGCACCATCGAGATCACCACGCCGGCCTTCGCCACCCGCGCCCGGATCTCCGCCAGCGGGTCGCCGTCCGCCGGCAGGTCGAGCATCTTGCCACCCATCATGGTGAAGGCGGCGGTGAAGCGGCCGAGAAGGTCGTCGGCGCGCCCTTCGTCGAACATCGGCACGTCGGGCAGCGGCAGGGGCGCCGGACGATCGCGGCGGATCGCCCCCAGAATGTCGTCGCGGCTGCTCATGATTTCACCGCGCCATTCTTGGCCGTCGCGGCCTTCGCCGCGCGGTTCTTCGCCCACCACACGTGGAAATTCTGCCCCGGAGTCGCCGGGTTCTCGCGGCCCTTGCCCCAGGCGTTCATCCGGCTGTAGAGCGCAAAGCGCGGCAGGCTGAAGAGCGCCTTGTCGGCGGTCGCGATCGCCGCGCGATAAAGCTTGGGATTGCCGAGCACGACACCCGCCGCCTGCATCACCGTCTTCTTGGCGAACGGCACCTCGTGGGTATCCGCCATCACCTTGCGCCAGGCATAGATCTGCTCGTGCAGATTGATCTTGGTCGGGCAGACGTTGGTGCAGCTTCCGTTCAGTGTGGAGGCAAACGGCAGGTTGGAGAACTTGTGCTTGTTGAAGGTCGGGTCGATCACTAGACCGATCGGGCCGGAATAGGTGAAGCCGTAGCTCAGGCCGCCGCTGCGGCGATACACCGGGCAAGTGTTCATGCAGGCGCCGCAGCGGATGCATTTCAGCGAGGTCCAGAACTCCGGCAGCGCCAGCCGCGCCGAGCGCCCGTTGTCGACCAGCACGATATGCATCTCGGCGCCACGGCGCGGCGCGCGGAAATGCGAGGTGTATTGCGTGATCGGCGAACCCAGCGCGCTACGCGACAGGAGACGGATGAAAACGCCGAGATGCTCGACGCGGGGCAGCAGCTTTTCGATGCCGACCGACACGATGTGCAGCTTCGGGGTGTTGGCGGAGAGATCCGCGTTGCCCTCGTTGGTGCAGGTCACCACCGTCCCGGTTTCGGCGATGATGAAGTTGCCGCCGGTCATGCCGGCATCGGCTTCGAGGATGAGCGGCCGCGTCGTCATCCGCTGGCTCTCGGCGAGATAATGCGGATCGTCGTTGCCCGGCTCGGTGCCGAGCGTGCGGGCGAAGACGTCCGAAATATCGCTGCGCAGCTTGTGTACCGAGGGCACGACAACATGGCTCGGCGCCTCGTTGTCGAGCTGCTGGATGCGCTCGCCGAGATCGGTCTCCGTGATGGTGATGCCTTGATCGGTGAGGAAGTGGCGCATGCCGCATTCCTCGGTAAGCATCGACTTGCTCTTGATCAGCGTCTTGGCGTTGTGGTCGCGCAGGATGCCGAGCACGATGCGATTGTGCTCGTCGCCGTCCTTGGCCCAATGCACCGTCGCGCCGTTGGCGATGGCGGCTGCCTCGAACTGCTCGAGATAGGTGTCGAGATGGGTGAGCGTATGTTCCTTGATCGCGGAGGCGAGGCTGCGCAGCTCTTCCCATTCGGGCAGGCCGTGCATCTGCTTGTCGCGTTTTTGGCGCAGGTCCCACAGACGCTCGTCGTGGAATTTGAGATGCTCGGGTGCGGCCAGAAAGCGCTTGGCCGCTTCGGCATGGTCGATGGGCTTGTTGCCGCGGTCGATCGCGCCCTTCGGCTGCGCCTCGCGCTGCTTGGCGTGGATCGGTCGGGAAGTCGCCTCGGCATTCTCAAGACGTTTGCCGTTTTGATCGAATGAAGAGTCGTTATCGGTCATAGACATCTAACGTCTCCTCGAATGTTGAAACCATGCCATCAAGGCTATCCTGAGCGAAGACCCACGTGTCTTTTGCCGACTTGGGGGTGAGACGAAACTCGGATGATCGGCCATCCGGCGGAAGGTGTTTCTCGATGCGATCCAGTCGAAGCAGTGCGTTGTCGAGATAATACTGGAAGGTCCATTCGCGCGTGCTGAAATCCGTCTGATAAAGGACGGCGTTATGCGCGATCAAGGACTGAAGAAACTTTTTGACGTCCGCAAGCTGGTCGCCCGAGATCCCCGTCAGATCACTGAGGAAAACGGCCCTCCATAGGGAGAAGGCGACCGCCGTCAGGTCCTGCGCCAGTTCCCGGTAAACGAAATGCCGGCTCAGGACGATTTCCTTGGCCTCTACGATCTTGTAGAGCCTCAGGGTCGTTCGCTGATTTTGCGACCGGCATTCGACCAGCCAGTCGAAGTGACCGAAACTGACATCGTCGACTTTTTTCATCGCGGACCGGCCGTCGCCATCACGAGTGCTGGGCCGCTTCGCGGAACCCATCTTCAGTCAGGCGCCAACCGCCCTGCGGGGCCGCCTCGACCCAACCGATCCGGCTCGCTTCTTCGATGCCTTCCTGAAGATCGCTCATGCGCCACTGACGCCGTGCTCCAACGGCGACGAAGTTGGTCGCTAAAAGAACTTCTCCGGCCTTGCTGTCGAAATAGGAGAAGATATCGAGGACCTTATGCACATTGTCTTCGGCCATGACGGGATTCTCCTTCCTCTTTCAAACTCGCTTCCCGGCGGTCGCGGCGACGGATAGGCCTAGCCTATGGGGTTCGCACTCAGGAATCGAATCGGCCGCAGAGGCCTATGCCGCCGCCCCGTTTAGCACCTGGGCGATATGGATGAATTTCATCGGCAACCCGTCGCGCTCGGCGACGCCCTTCTGGTGCATCAGGCAGGACGTGTCGGCGGAGACGATGTAGGCGGCGCCGGCCTTGGTGTGATCGGCAACCTTGTCCTGGCCCATCTTGACCGACACGGCCTCCTCGAAAACCGAGAAGGTACCGCCGAAGCCGCAGCATTCGTCGGGCCGCGCCGGTTTCACGAACTCGATGCCCTCGACCTTGCTGAGCAGATCGAGCGGTTTGGAGAAAAACGGCACGTTCAGCTCGGACGGCGAGGCATGGCCGAGCCCGCGCAGCGAGCCGCATCCGTTGTGCAACCCGACCTTGTGCGGAAACGACGCCCAGGGAAACGCCTCGACCTTCAAGATGTCGTGCAGGAATTCCACCAGCTCGAAAGTTTTCGACCGGACGTCCGTGACCGCATCGGTCTGCTCGATCGCGGAAAATTTGTTGCGCACGTGATGCACACAGCTGCCGGAGGGACAGACGATATAGTCGAACCCGGCAAAGTTTTCGACGAACAGGCGCTCGGTCGCCGCCGCTTCGTTGTGGCAGCCGCTGTTCGCCATCGGCTGGCCGCAGCAGGTCTGGTCGAACGGATAGTCCACGTCCAGGTCGAAGCGTTCGAGCAGCTCCAGCGTGGCGATTCCGACTTCCGGGAAGAAGGCATCGATATAGCAAGGGACGAAAAGACCGATCCGCATGTCTGTTCCAATTGATCTCAAGCATTGGCCACGCCGCGGCAATCGTGCTCCGCAAGGCTGTCCCGGCGCTTTTAGGCCCTGCTGGGCAGAGCGCAAATCGGAAATCGACGGTCCGTCGGGAAAGTTCGGGGCCACCACCGCCCGTGAGCACGCCGCGAGATGCCTGGGCTGCAGCCGAAGCCAATCGACGTTGCGACAAATCTACGCTAGGCCAAGCCCGCAACAAGCAAAAGCGTCCGATCAACGGACGCCATTCGACCGCCATCGGGATGATTGCGCATGACAACGGATATTGAAACGCCTCTTTTTCCGCGGGTCGCCGGGCAGAAGCCCAGGGTCGTCATCGTCGGCTGCGGCTTCGGCGGCCTCGAGGCCGCACATCATCTCGTGAAGTATGACGTCGACCTGGTGCTGATCGATCGCACCAACCATCACCTCTTTCAGCCGCTGCTCTACCAGGTCTCGACCGCCGCGCTCTCGCCGGCCGATATCGCCTCGCCGGTCCGCGCGCTGCTCGGCAAATATCCGAACGTGTCGGTCATCCTCGGCGAGGTCACCGGCGTCGACAAGGTCGCACGCGAGGTGTTCGTCCGCGACACCGGGTCGATCCCGTACGACTACCTCCTCCTGGCGACGGGCTCGGTCTATGCCTGGTTCGGCCATGACGAGTGGTCGAAGCACGCGGCGACGCTCAAAACACTGCCCGACGCGCTGCAGATCCGCCGCCGCATCCTGGAATCCTTCGACTGGGCGGAAAGCCGCCGCGATCCGGCCGAGGTGAAGGCGCTGACGAGCTTCGTCATCATCGGCGGCGGCCCGACCGGCGTCGAGCTGGCGGGCTCGCTTGGCGAACTGGCCAAATCGACGCTGAAGAGCGAGTATCGGCATATCGACCCGTCGCAGGCGCGGATCGTGCTGGTCGATGCCGCGCCGCGCATTTTGCTCGAGTTTCCGGAAAAGCTGTCGGCTTACGCCGCTCGGGCGCTCGAAG
>NZ_LMUU01000239.1:623-19107 GCF_009765775.1 Beijerinckia sp. L45 | reverse complement strand
ACGGTGAACGGCCAGCGTATCGAGGCCGCCAACGTGTTCTGGTGCGCCGGCACGCGGGCCGAGCCTGTCGCGGAGTGGCTCGGCGCCGCGGCGGCCCGCAACGGCGGTGTCGAGGTGACCAACGAATGCTCGATTCCTGGCCATCCCGAGATTTTCTCGGTCGGCGACGTCTCGAGCTTCAAGGTCGACGGCGGCCGCCCCCTGCCCGGCTTGGCCCCGGTCGCCAAGCAGCAGGGCGCCTATGTCGCGAAAGTCATCGCCAGCCGCATCGGCGCGGTGAAGCACCCCGGCCCCTTCGTCTACAAGAACCTTGGCACGATGGCGGTGATCGGCCGCTCGCATGCCATCGCGGTGCTTGGCGGTATCAAGCTGACGGGAACGTTGGCCTGGCTCGCCTGGTCGCTGGTGCATCTGCTGCTGCTGATCGGCTATCGCAACCGCGTCATCGTCTTCGTGAACTGGGCCTGGGCTTTCTTCACCTATGGCCGCGGCTCGCGGCTGGTCGAAGGCAAGGTCTGGCAGGAGGTCGAGGAAGGTCATCTCTCCGGCCTGGAAAATCGCGGCCGGCCCGACAAAGCGCGTCTTCCAGCGGGTGAATAAGGCTAGAGGCGCCGCGGATCGGTGCCGCAGTCTTCTTTGATCGCAGTGCAGAGCGCGGCGATCAGGGCGGCGCAACGAAGATCGGTTGGGACAGGTTTTTCGACGGCGCCGATGCGCGTCACCGGGGCCAGCAGCTTGAGGCTGTTGCCGACGAAGACCGCGTCCGCCTGGGCCAGATCGTCGAGGGTCACGGAGCGCTCCGCCGGCTCCAGCCCCACGACCTCGGCCAAGCGCAGCAGCGCAGCGCGTGCCGTGCCGGCCACAACGCCGTCGGCGAGCGGCGGCGTGATCAGACGCCCCTCGTGGAGGACGACGATGTTGCCGACCGTCGCGCAGGCGACGTGCTCCCTGGTGTTAAGGAACAGGGCATCGGCAAAGCCGTGGCGCACCGCTTCCCGGCTGGCGAGGACGGCATCGAGGTAGTTCAGCGATTTCAACCGAGATGTCGGCGATGTCTCGTTGCGGCGGATCCCTGAGACGTGCAGCGACAGCGGCGCGAAAAACGGTTTTGCGCGCAGCGGCGCGAAGGAAACCAAAATCTTGGGTTGCGGCGCGGGCGGCGGCGCCAGGCCGCGCGGTCCCGGCCCATGCGTCACCGTAATGCGCAGCGATCCGTCGATGTTGTCGGTCACGACAGCCGCGATAGCGCGATCAACGGCCGCGGCGTCGAGGGGAAATCCGAGCGTCCGGCACGCCGCGGCTAGCCGGGTCAGATGTGCGCCGCGCCACACGATCGTGCCGCGCAGCACCAGCGCCGTGTCGAACGCGCCGTCGCCCAGCAACAGCCCGCGATCGGTGACGTCGAAGGGCAGCGTCTTTTCCGCGTGGAGCGTGCCGTCAAACCAGGGCATCGGCGCTCCAGGCCTCGGCGAGCATGAGGAAGTTTTTGAACAGGGCCTCGCCGTTCTGGGTGAGGATCGACTCCGGATGGAACTGCACGCCGTAGGTCGGATGGATGCGGTGCGACAGCGCCATGATCTCCCCCTCCTCCGACGCCGCGTCGACGATCAGGTCATCATATACGGAGCCGGCTGTCTCGACGATCAGGGAATGGTAGCGCCCGACCGTCATCGGTGCCGGCAACCCGGCGAACAGGCGCGCACCCTGATGCGAAATCGAGGATGCCCGCCCGTGCATGGGATTTTTGGCGCGTGCGACCGTGCCGCCGAACACGGTGCCGATACACTGATGGCCGAGACAGACGCCGAAGATCGGCACCTCGCCCGACAGCGCCGCGATCACCGCGCAGGAGACGCCTGCTTCGGCCGGCGTGCCGGGTCCCGGTGATATGACGATCGCCATGGGCCGGAGGCTTCGGATCTGAGCGACGCTCAGCGCGTCGTTGCGCACCACCCGCGTCGTCTCGCCCAGCACGGAAAAATAGCGCGCGACGTTGTGGACGAAGGAATCGTAGTTATCGATGACGAGGATCATACAAAGATGTCCGCGCTGGGCGCATCCGCTTCGGCGAAGGCGGCAAAAATGCGCTGCGCCTTGGTCAGCGTCTCCTCGTATTCCGCATCGGGATCGGAGAGGATGGTGATGCCGCCGCCGGTCTGAAACGTCGCCACGCCGTGTTCGATCACGATGGTGCGGATCGCGATGTTGAAATCGACGTCGCCATCGAAGCCGATCGCTCCGATCGCGCCGCAGTAGACGCCGCGCGGACGCCCTTCGATATCCGCGATGATCTCCATTGCCCGCAGCTTTGGCGCGCCGGTGATCGAGCCGCCGGGAAAGGTCGCGCCGATGAGGTCCAGCGCATCGCACCCATCGCGCAGCGCGCCGATGACGACCGACACGAGGTGATGCAAGCCGGCATAGCTCTCCAGCCCGCACAGCACCGGCACGGCGACCGAGGTCGGCACGCAGACCCGAGCGAGATCGTTGCGCAGCAGGTCGACGATCATCACGTTTTCCGCGCGGTCCTTCTCCGAGGCCAACAGCGCCTGCGCGGCCGCTGTATCGGCGGCGGGATCGGCCGCGCGGCGCGCGGTGCCCTTGATCGGGCGCGTCTCGACAGTGCGCCCGACGGTACGCACCAGGCGCTCCGGTGAGCTCGACAGAATCGTCGTCGCGCCGCAGCGAAGATAGGCGGCGAAGGGCGCGGGGTTGGCTGCGCGAAGCTGCCGGTAAAGCTGCAGGCTGTCGGCCGTCGGCGGCACGGCGGCGGAAAAGCGCTGCGCGATATTCGCCTGGTAGATGTCCCCCGCTCGGATGTGACCCTTCACCGTATCGACCGCGGCACGATACATGACGGGCGTCATATCAGGCGTCCAGCGCAGGGGTTCGACTGTGTGCGGCGTTTCCGTTGGATGGTCGAGCCTGGCCAGAAACGCCGCGATGCGGCCGTCTGCCCGCCGCTGGCGTGCCGCGCGCGACGGCGCCGGCCAGCCGCTGGCGATGATCCAGCAGCGGTGCTGTTCATGATCGAAGGCGACCACGAGGTCGTAGAAGCCGAGATGCACCGTCCGGCCGACTGGCTCGTGGTGCCGGGTCGGACCCTGATCCAGCGCCCAGCCGAACTCGTAGGACAGCACGCCGATCGCGCCGCCCTGAAATGGCGGCAGGCCATCCACAGGCTCGCAGCGGTAACGCGACAATTGCACGCGCAACGCGTCCAAAGGAGCGCCCGACACAGCTTCATTGTTCCAGAACGCACGACCATCCTCGACATGGAACAGCCCGAAGGGGTCGGCGGCGAGCGTGGAATAGCGCCCCAGCACCGAATGCGGCATCGCGCTGTCGAGCAGGCTCAGGCCCGGCAGATCGGCCAGTTGTGCCGCGGCCTTGATGGGCTCGATCCAGGCAATCTCGCGGGTCCACATTGTCGGGCGCTCTGAAAGGCTGGCATCGGCAGCGCCGAGGCGCAGGGACGGCCTTGTAGAAAGGGTCGGCGGCTCTTTTCAAGTCCCGAAGGGCCGGGATGGATCGTGATGCGCCGTCGCATGTTAGAGCATTTTCCACAAAAGTCGCAGACTTTTGTGATCGAGAAAATGCTCTAACTTTTTGAGAAGAGAGCGATTTCTGATCGCTTTGGTGATCCCACCAAAGCGGAAAGTGCTCTAGAGCAAGCCAGCCCAGGAGTCCGCACGATGCGCCAAATCACGATGCCCGACGGTACGACAGTCCCTACCCTCGGTCAGGGCACCTGGCGCATGGGCGAGGACAGCGCGCGAAGGGCCGAGGAAGAAGCTGCGCTGCTGACCGGCATCGATCTCGGCATGACGCTGATCGATACCGCGGAAATGTATGGCGAGGGCCGGACGGAACGCTTCCTCGGCGCCGCGCTCGTGGGCCGCCGTGACGACGTCTACCTCGTCAGCAAGGCCTACCCGCAAAACGCCTCGCGCAAAAAGTTGCCGGTGGCCTGCGAGGCCAGTCTTCAGCGTCTGAAGACGGATCATCTCGATCTTTATCTCCTACATTGGCCAGGCCAGGTCCCGCTCGACGAAACCGTCGAGGCCATGAGCGCCCTGCAGAAGGCCGGGAAGATCAAGGCGTGGGGCGTCAGCAATTTCGACACCGACGACATGGAGGAGCTGCTTGCCGCAGGCGGCACGGCCTGCGCGACCAACCAGGTACTCTACAACGTGACGCGGCGCGGGCCGGACTACGATCTCTTGCCGTGGATGAAAGACAAAGGCATTCCGCTGATGGCGTATAGCCCCGTCGAACAGGGCAGGCTGCCCGGCGGCAGCGCCCTCGACACCGTTGCCGATGCGCATGGCGCGACGCCCATGCAGGTCGCGCTGGCGTGGGCGATGCGCGACGGCGCGATCGTCATCCCCAAGGCGGCGTCGGTCGCACACGTCAGGGAAAATCGGAAGGCCGCGGACTTGGTTTTGACGCCGGCCGACATCGCGACCTTGGACGCGTCGTTTCCGCTGCCGAAGCGCAAGCAAGCGCTCGCGATGCTTTGATGACGGCGGCGTCGCTGCAGTCTGAACCGCAGCGACGCCGACCAGGGTTCAGCGGCGGCCGTTGCTCGAGCCGTGCATCAGCGCTGCGACGACGTATCCGACGAGAGCGGCGATCAGCAAGGCGATCAGCGGTCGTGCGTTGACTTCCTTGGTGAGGGTCGCAGCGCCGGTTTCGACGGCCTCCCGCGCGCTATGCAAAACCTTCTCGGCCGATTTCGTCGTGTCGCCGAGAGCATCGCCGATGACCTCTTGCGCCTGACCGTAGAGGTCCTGCACCTTGCCTTCAGCCTGGCGCGCGCGACCGCTCGCCTGCGTATCTCGATCGCCGGTTGCCTCGCCGATGGCGGCTTCCGCCCTGCCGGTCACGTCCTTGAATTTGCCGGCAATCTGATCGCTATCCATGGCTGTCTCCTGTTGCGATCGGCCTATTCGATCGCCTCGAAAGGAGATATGGGGCAGCGCCGACGGCGAGCAATGCCCGAATCACTTGCCTGCGCGCTTAGATTCCGGTCGTAGAAAAGCAGTCGCAAAACCCAGGGATGCACCTGAAACGCGCTTTGCAAGTCGCGCGACGCGCAACAATAGCCCTGAAAACGGCTAACATTCAGCTGTTGGCGGTGCCGGCGTTTTCATCAAATCCCGCCTATTTTCTCGGTTGTTTTTTGACCAAGACGCGTCTTTCACCCTTGAATTCACTTTAGCTTTGCGGCGGCAGGAACGGAAACAAGGTGTATAAGCCCGGCATTTACGCAATAATACGCGTTCTTATTGCGGTATACTCACAGAATATACGATATTGACTTAGAACATGCTTGTTTGGATGCTCATCAAGCTAGCGCTCTTTGGCGGCGTCTCAGCTTACACGTGAGGTTTCCGCAGTGACCTGTATCTACAGACTTGATGGTAGTGTCTGCAACAACGCTGCAGCAAAGCGAGCATCCCGACGCCTGGGCCATTTTTACGATGAAGTTCTGGCGCCCAGCGGCTTGCGGGCGACGCAACATGCTCTGTTGCAGCAGATCGTGCGGCTGGGATCGCCATCCATGACCGATTTGGCGACCGCGCTGGTCCTCGACCGGTCCGCCCTGTCGCACACCCTGCGGCCTCTCGAACGCGATGCTCTGGTGGCGCTTCATCCGGCAAAGACGGACAGGCGCATCAAGCTCGTCGTGCTGACAGAGGAAGGGCGGGCAAAACTCGACGTATGCAACGCGCTTTGGCAGCGGGCGCAATCGCGTTTCGAGGCAACGTTCGGCGTCGAAGAGGCCACGGTCCTCCGCGCCACGCTCGATCACCTTGCGGCTCTGGATTTCTCGCTGCGCCGCGGCCGTGTCGAACGCCCCATCTTTTCGGACGTCAAACAACTCGTGAACTAAAGTTTGCTCCCCGTTTCGCAGCAAAGGCTCTAAAGTGACCCGAGTGCGAAACGAAGGGGCGTTCGATGCCGAATTTCTATGTTTGGCCTATGGGCCAAGCCAACGAGGATAGTTTTTGGATTTATGCGCTCGATGATTTCGATGCTCGCGACCAGATCGCCTCGACCCTCAGCGTCGACGCCCATTGTGAAAAGACATTCGGGTGCGAGCAGGACGATCGCTTCAAAGTGCCTTTGAACATGATCCTTCACAGCACCGGCGAGTGGACCCAGGTTCCAGATCCGCGCGGGTGCTGCGATCGAGCGGGGAACGAGGGCTGCGCGGGATCCGAGACCTGAGGTCTCAGGGTCCGGTCGTCGTTGCAAGCAGGTCATCGAGATCCAGACGCTTCGTGACCATCGCCAAGCTGCCGTCGGGCGCGTGGGGCCATGAACTCTGCTCGCGATCCCAGTAGAGTTCGACGCCGTTGCCGTCGGGATCGCGAAGGTAGAGCGCTTCGCTGACGCCATGATCGCTGGCGCCATCCAGCGCGACGTCGTTGTCGATCAGACGCTGGAGCGCCAAGCCGAGATCACGCCGCTCTGGATAGAGAATGGCAAGATGAAACAGGCCGGTCGTGCCCGGTGCCGGCGGCGACCCGCCCGCGCTCTCCCACGTGTTGAGACCGATATGGTGGTGGTAACCGCCGGCCGACACGAACGCGGCCTGGGTCCCAAACCGCTGGGTCAATTCGAAGCCAAGGACACCGCAATAGAACGCAAGCGCCCGATCCAGGTCGGCGACCTTGAGATGCACATGGCCAATGCGCGCGCCGCTCGGGATCGGCTTGGTTCGATCGGCCGCCTCGTGCTCCGCAGTCCCCAGGTCACGCGCCATGATCCGCCTCCGTTTTGTCGGACCAAGCATAGCGCGAAGGCTGCGCCTGAAATCAAGCGCGAAGCAGCCATGCGCGTGCTGACGATCCGCTGGGAACGCTCACGTTTTCCGATGCTTACGCGGAAAACCTCATCGCGTTATCGCTTCTTTTAAATGTTGCGGCATATGCTGGGGGCAGCTTCAAAAGATCGGCCGCCATGTCCTCCAGCCTCTCCCGTCTTCGGGCCATCGTGAAGTGGAACACGATCTCCACGGTATCGGTCGCGTGCTTCCTCATCATCGAGGTCGACGCGCAGTCCTGGACAAGCCGCGTCGCCGCGGCGCTGGCCCTGGCCACGGCGGTCCTGAGCTCCAGCCAGCGGCAGCGCTCGGTGGCTCTTCTCTCGTCGATCGCCGGCGGCGACCGCTTCGTCGCGTTCCCGATGAATTGGCTCGAGAGCGCCAATTGCCGGAAGATCGCCGAAGCCGGCGAGACCATGCGCTCGGACCTGATCGCCGCAGACGCCGCGATCGCCGACCACAAACGAATGTTCGCCGAGGCGCGAAGCCATCGCGAAAGCGCGACGTTTTTCACCAACCGCTTTCACGAGTCGGTCGCCGAGGCGTTCGAGCAGTTTTCCGACAAGGGCGAGGAGATTTGCGCGACGGTCGAAAACCTGAACACCCATAATGCCAGCCTGTTGAAAGACGTGCTCGTCGTGTCGAACGCCGTCTCGGGCGCGACGACGGACGTGAATGCCGTATCCCTCGCCGCCAAAGAAGTGTCCAACGTCGTCGCGCGAACGTCGGGACAGATTGCGCAGTCGGAATCGGCGACCCGCTCGACCTTGACTGACCTTTTGCGCGCTCGCGATACGATCGAGCGGCTGAAGCGCTCGGGCCAGGAGATCAGCGCGATCATCGCCATCATCCGCTCGGTGGCCTCGCAGACGTCGCTCCTTGCTCTGAACGCGACGATCGAGGCCGCGCGGGCCGGCGAGGCCGGTCGCGGCTTCGCGGTCGTCGCCAGCGAGGTCAAGCAGCTCGCGACCAAGACGGAACAGGCGACCGGAACGATCCGCAGCCAGATCGAGGCGATCCAGTCGGCCGTGGAGGACACGTCGAGCGCCATCGATGCGGTGATGTCCCACGTCGGGTCGATGACCGACGCGCACCGCGCCTTCACCGGGTCGCTGGCGCTCGGCACACTGGAGATCGAGCGCATCGGCACGAACGCGACGAGCATCGCGACGCGCGTCACCGATGCGATGCCCGACCTTGCAACCGGCATCGGCGAAATCGAGGCCGCCGGCCGCTCCGTCCTCCACAACGCTCGCAGCCTGATGACGCGATCCGAGACTCTTGTCGCGGGGTTCAGGGGGTATTTCGAAGACCTTGCTTCGGGCGCGATCAAAGTCGGGGTCCTGCATTCGCTCTCGGGGACGGTTACCGCCGCGGAACGGCCGCTTCAGGAGATGCTCATCGGCCTGATCGAGCAGACCAACAAATCCGGCGGCCTTCTCGGACGCCCGCTCGAAGCCCACATCGTCAATCCCCATGGCGACGCCCGGGCCTATGGCGACGGCGCCGAGCATCTCCTCGCCAAAGGCGCCGCCGTCATATTCGGCGGCTGGACGTCGCATTCGCGCATGGAAATCCGCCCGGTGGTCGAGCGACGCGACAGCCTGCTCTTCTATCCCAGCCAATATGAAGGCGACGAGGGGTCGCCGAATATCGTCTATGTGGGCGGCACCCCGGCGCAACAGGCGAAGCCCGCGATCGATTTCCTCAAGAGACTCGGTCGACGCAATCTGATCCTGATCGGCGGCCAGTCGCCCTACTCGCTCGGCACCCATGCCGCGATCAAGCGTTTCGCCCCCAAAGCCGGCATGACCGTCATGCTCGATCTCGCCGTGCCGGTCGCGCATAACGCCTGGTCGAATATCGTCGGCGAGATCGTCCGGGCCGAGAGGCGCGGCCATGTCGCGATCATGTCGACCCTGAACGCCGATGCGACCGTGCTGTTTTTCCGCGAATTGGCGCGCCGCGGCATAACGTCGGGACGCATTCCCACGATGTGTCTTTCGATCGGCGAGCGCGAAATGCCGTCGCTCGATTACCGCACCGTGGCGGGGAATTATGTCGCGTGGAATTATCTCCACCGTCTCGACACGGCCGACAATGATCGGTTCATCGCGCAATGGCGCGGCATGATCGGCGATCCTTCGGCGACGGCCAACGATGCTCTCGAAGCGACGTGGATCGGCTTTTCGATCTGGAAGGCCGCCGTCCTGGCTGCAGGGTCGGCCGACGCGAGCGCCGTGCGCTCCAAGCTGCGCGGCATGACGATCCGGGCTCCAAGCGGGTTCGATGTCTTGATCGACAACGGCCAGCACGCCCACCGGCCGGCCATGATCGGCGAGATCCGCTCCGATGGATCGATTGCGCCGGTCTGGATCGGCGACCGCGTGTTGCGACCCGACGACACCGATGCCGTGGTTCAACAGGCTCATCCTGCCGTAGCGATGGCGAGCTGAGCGCATCGGGTTGGGCCCCGATATTGAGCCTAGACTTGCGATCCAGCCGGATTCCGCCGCTACAGCAACAGCCGCAGCGACAGCACAGTCTGCCGGACAGTCATTTCAAGGCAAGAGTGTGTTCGACAGCAGCCGGGAACAACGCTATTTAATTCATTGGCCGGAATGGCCGAACACTATTGAGGAGAATGTCCGCATGGTCCGTATGTTTAAACCTCTTGCCCTCGTTGGCGTCGCACTCTTCTTGTCGTCCGCGCCGGCCTTTGCCGATGACATCGATCTCAACCCGCTTGGCCTCGACCTCGACCCGTTCCACATCTTCACCCCGGCGCCCGCGCCGGCCCCTGAGCCCGTGAAGCATCACCATCACCACCACTACAAGAAGTAGCCGTTAGAAGACGGCTTCAGGCGCCACAGTCACAGACCGCGTGCTTGGCGATCCGGAACGCCCGCCCCGACTGATCGGCGCGGGCGTTTCACGGTTCGAGTAGAGGCTTAGGCCGCGGCCGACGTCTTGATCTGCGGAATGGTGTCCGCCTTGGCGATCAGCGCCTCCGCCATGCGGATGGAGGCGATGTCGATCAGCCGGCCGTCGAGCGAGACCGCGCCGCGCCCGTCCTTGGCCGCCTGCTGCATCGCTTCGAGGATGCGCCGCGCCTTGGTGACCTCGGCCTCGGACGGCGAATAGATCTCGTTGGCGAGACCGATCTGGCTCGGATGGATCGCCCACTTGCCCTCGAATCCGAGCACCGCGGCGCGCCGCGCGGCCGCTTTGTATCCTTCTGGATCGTTGAAATCACCGAACGGGCCATCGATGGGCCGCAAACCATAGGCCCGGCACGCCACCATCATCCGGCTCTGTGCATACATCCACGGATCGGCCCAGTGGTAGTCGCGGTTGCCGGAGGAATCCTTGTCGGTGAGCACGCCGTAGTCCGGGTGAACGCCGCCGATGACGGTGGTGCGCGCGCGGGTGCTCGCGGCATAGTCGGCGACGCCAAAGCTCATCGCCTCGTTGCGCTTCGAGCTCTGCGCGATGGTCTCGACATTGGCCATGCCGAGCGCCGTCTCGATCAGGATCTCGAAGCCGATCTTTTTCGTGCGCTTCTTCGCGGCTTCGATCTGGGTGACCAGCACGTCGATCGCGTAGACGTCGGCCGCGGTGCCGACCTTCGGGATCAAAATCATGTCGAGGCGCGGGCAGGCTTCGACGATGTCGACGACGTCACGATACATGTAGTGTGTATCGAGACCGTTGATGCGCACCATCATCGTCTTGGCGCCCCAGTCGATGTCGTTGAGGCCCTGGACGATGTTTTTCCGCGCCTTCTCCTTGTCGTCGGGCGCCACCGCGTCCTCGCAGTCGAGGAAGATGATGTCGGCGTCGCTCTTCGCCGATTTCTCGAACAGCGCGTCGTTGGAGCCGGGCACGGCGAGTTCCGAGCGGTGAAGCCGCGGCGTCGCCTGGTCGATCAGCGTGAAGCTCATTTTTCTTTCCTCGATGGTGGGAATGATCCTGCCCCGTAAAACGGGGGATGGGAACCGCCGCAGGCGGTGGAGGGGGCGCGGCGGGCGCTGAGCCTGCCCGTCCGAGTGTGTCTCAAAATCCACAAACCGCGGGCCGCACATCACCATTTTCGCGTCACTATGCGTCACGCGTCACGGCCTTTGATGACCTTGCCATCGCGTCGCAACGAAGCAGGATGAGCGCTGCGTCGGGACACTTCAAGACGCAGCGCCGGGCCCGATTGATGAAACCGACTTGCGCACGCCTGGTAGCAGTCCGATGCCCCGTCCACCACGCTTCGCGTGGTCCCCCTCCCCCGCTGCGCGGGTGAGGATTTAAGCCGCGCGGCGCTTGCCTTCGAGCACGCGCAGCATGGTCGAGCCGAGTTCGCCGGGGCTCGGCGCCACGGTGAGGCCGAAACTTTCCATGATCTCGGACTTCTCCTTGGCACTGTCGCCCTCGCCCGAGATGATCGCGCCGGCATGGCCCATGCGGCGGCCTTTCGGGGCGGTCAGGCCGGCGACGTAGCCGACCACGGGTTTGCTCATATGCTTCTGGATCCAGGCCGCGGCTTCGGCCTCCTGCGGGCCACCGATCTCGCCGATCATCAACACGGCATGGGTATCCGGGTCCTTCTCGAAGAGTTCGAGATGGTCGAGGAACGAGCTGCCGTTGATCGGGTCGCCGCCGATGCCGACGCTGGTGGAAATGCCGAGGCCGAGCGCCTTCAGCTGTTCCGCCGCCTCGTAGCCGAGCGTGCCGGAGCGCGACACGACGCCGATGTTGCCTTTGGAGTAGATGTTGCCGGGCATGATGCCGAGCATCGCCTCGCCGGGGCTGATGATGCCGGCGCAATTCGGCCCGACCAGCATCGTGCGGCGGTCCTTGGGATAGCGGCGGAGATAGCGTTTCACCCGCATCATGTCCTGAGCCGGAATGCCGTCGGTGATGGCGCAGATCAGGCGCAGGCCTGCATCCGCCCCTTCCATGATCGCATCGGCGCAATAGGGGGGCGCCACGAAGGTGATGGAGGCTTCCGCCCCCGTCGCCTCGACGGCTTCCTTCACCGTGTTGAACACCGGCCGGTCGAGATGGCGCTGGCCGCCCTTCCCCGGCGTGACGCCGCCGACGAGATTGGTGCCGTATTCGATCGCCTCGCGACCGTGGAACGTGCCCTTGTCGCCGGTAAAACCCTGAAAGATGATTTTGGTGCTTTTGTTGATGAGAATGCTCATGCCGAAATCCTCCTTCAGGCCGCCGTCTTATGCTTTTGGGAGACCTCGACCGCGAGCTTCGCGGCCTCGGTCAGGCTTTCCGCGGTGTAGAGATCGATACCGCTCTCGCGCAGAATCTTGCGGCCGGCCTCGACGTTGGTGCCGGCGAGGCGCACCACCAGCGGCACGCCGATCTTGGTCTCCTTGACGGCCTGGACGATGCCCTCGGCAACCCAGTCGCAGCGGTTGATGCCGGCGAAGATGTTGACCAGCACCGCGTCGACGTTTTTGTCCGACAGCACGAGCCGGAAGGCCGTCGCGACGCGCGCGGCACTGGCGCCGCCGCCGACGTCGAGGAAGTTGGCAGGTTCGCCGCCGGCGTATTTGATCATGTCCATCGTCGCCATCGCGAGACCGGCGCCGTTGACGATGCAGCCGATGGTGCCGTCGAGCCCGACGTAGTTCAGCTGATGCTCTGCCGCCTGCGCCTCGCGCGGGTCCTCCTGCGCGGGGTCGTGCATGTCGGCGACCTTGCGCTGGCGGAACATCGCGTTGTCGTCAAAACTCATCTTGGCATCGAGGGCGAGAATCCGGCCGTCCTTGGTGAGGACCAGCGGGTTGATCTCGAGCATCGTCGCGTCGTGGTCGCGGAAGGCGCGGTAGCAGCCCAGAATGGTCGCGACGGCGCTCTGCACCTGCTTGATGTTGAGGCCGAGTTTGAAGGCGATCTCGCGCGCTTCGAACTGCTGCATGCCGACGGCCGGTTCGACAATGACCTGGATCAGGCTGTCGGGCTTTTCCGACGCGATCTGCTCGATCTCCATGCCGCCCTCTTTCGAGGCGATGACGCGGACGCGCTCTTCCTTCCGGTCGAGCACGAAGCCGAGATAGAACTCCCTTTCGAAGGGGTCGGCGACCTCGACGTAGACGCGCTGCACCGGCTTGCCCTGCGGCCCCGTCTGATGCGTCACCAGCGTCTTGCCGAGCATGCCTTCGGCGGCTTCGCGCACCTCGTGGTAGGTCTGGCACAGCTTGATGCCGCCGGCCTTGCCACGGGCGCCGGCATGGACCTGGGCTTTCACCACCCAGCGCCAGCCGCCGAGTTCCGTTGCGGCATAGACCGCCTGCTCGGCGCTGAAAGCGACCGCACCGCGGGGAAGACCGACGCCGGCCTTCTGCAAGATCTCCTTGGCCTGATACTCGTGAATATCCATGGCGTACCTCCGCTCCTTGTGACGGCAGCGAGGCGGCCTTTTGACCTTGTCCTCGTCACCCCTGGTCGATGCGACGCCGACCTCATCGAAGGGCGGCGCCGCGTAATCGTCAAGCCGGCCTTACGGGCGGCAGCCGGCGGTTATTCCACGACGTTGCGTGGCGTGCCGCCGACGAAAAGCTCGATATTCTCGACGAGCTGATCGGACAGAATCTGCATCGCCTGCTGGCTCGCCCACGCGACGTGCGGCGTGACGATCAGGTTTGGGATTGACGGATCGAGCAGCGGATTGCCGTCGACAGGCGGCTCCGTCGTCAACACGTCGAAGCCGGCGCCCGCGATCTCGCCGCTCTTCAGCGCCGCCGCGAGGGCGACTTCATCGACCAGGCCGCCGCGTGCGGTGTTGATGAGGATGGCGGTCTTCTTCATCGCTTTGAGCTGGGCTTCGCCAATCATATTCTTGGTGTCGGGCGTCAGCGGCGCATGCAGCGTAATGACGTCGCTCTCGCGCAGCAGCGTGTCGAAATCGACGAGGCCTTCCTGCGGAAACGCGTCGTAGCCGATCACCTTCATGCCGAGCGCTTCCGCGCGCTTGCCGATCGACTTGCCGATCGCGCCATAGCCGACGATGCCGAGCGTCGAACCGGCGATGTCATGGATCGGGTGATCGAGGAAGCAGAACTGCCGGGATTTATTCCACACGCCGTCCTGCACGTCGCGCGCATAGGCCACCAGGTTGCGGCGCAGCGCGAACATCAGCGCGATGACGTGCTCGGGCACGGTGTTGAAGGCGTAATTGCGGATGTTGACGACGGCGATGCCGCGCGCCTTGGCATCCGGCTTGTCTATGATGTCGGTGCCGGTGGCGGCGACGGCAATGAGTTTCAGCTTGGGCAGTTGCGCGAGCGTATCCGCGCGGAGCGGCACCTTGTTGGTGATACAGATGGTGGCGTCGCGCAGCCGCTCGACGATTTCGTGCGGCGCGGTCACTTCATATTCGACGTAGCTGTGGTCGAACGCCGGCTTCCGAACGGTCGCGCCGAGCGTTTCGCGATCCAGGAAGACGATCGATTGCTGCATGATACTGGTCCCGAGGTCATCGTTGAAAGGAGTGTCGAAGCGACGGCACTTACGTACAACGATACCTTCGCCATAGGAAAACGGCAGGCGACCGCCTTTCGGCACGATCGGATGGCGCAAGGTTCGGCGCCGACCCGTCGTTCAGAGGCGACGTCATGGCCCGACGCCGCACCGCGCACGCCTGCAGATCATCCCTAGCGAACGCTTGTCGAAGCACGTTTCCATCCAGTCGATGCGGGCATTGTCGCCCCCGTTTGGTCGGACCGTGAAGCAGAACGCCGGGTGAGGCAAGCAAACCGAAGCAATAGCGTGGTCAAAAATTTTTCGATTTTCGCAAGTAATTTTGCCAAAGGCCTCCGTCTTTGCCTTCCGCTTTGCCGGGGTCCTGACGCGCGATGCGTCACCTCCGAACAAAGGTTGCGCTTGCAAAGACTCTTTTTCCGATAGGGCGCGATTCTGTAGAAAAACCTTTTATTCAAACGCCATTTATCGACCGTTCTCTTGGGTTGACGACGCGCCGCTTCTTCCTGGAAACTGCGCGTCCTTTGGTCCTTTTGTGCCGTTCCGGCCGAAGGACTTTCGTATCGTTCCGAAAGCCGCGATTGCTCGACATGCGCAGTACATTTGTCATTTACACCGACTATCGTGGTGTTTCTGACGCTGCGAAACGTCGGCAATACTAGACTTTACTCAATTCACAAGGCATCTGAAGCATGGCACTGCAACTCGGCGATATCGCCCCGGACTTCCAGGCGAAGACGACGGAAGGTCCGATCGATTTTTACGCCTGGAGCGAAGGCGCCTGGGTCGTTCTGTTTTCGCACCCGAAGAACTTCACGCCGGTCTGCACGACGGAACTCGGCTACACCGCCAAACTGAAGCCGGAATTCGAACGCCGCAACGTCAAGGCGATCGGCCTCTCGGTCGATCCGCTGGATAAGCACGACCTCTGGGCGCAGGACATCGCCGAGACCCAGGGCGCGACCCTGAATTTTCCGCTGATCGCAGACCCCGATCGCACCATCGCCGATCTTTACGGGATGATCCATCCCAACGCGAGCGACACGGCGACCGTCCGCTCGGTGTTCGTCATCGGGCCGGACCGGAAGGTCAAACTGACGCTGACCTACCCGGCTTCGACCGGACGCAACTTCGACGAAGTGCTTCGGGTGATCGACTCGCTGCAACTGACCGCCAAGCACCAGGTCGCGACGCCGGTGAACTGGAAGCACGGCGAGGACGTCATCATCGTCCCGACCGTGTCGGACGAAGCGGCGCGCGAAAAATATCCGCACGGATTCAAGACGCTGAAACCTTATCTGCGGATCGTCGCTCAGCCACAAGATTGAGCTTTTTCCCGGTCCTCCCGGTCTACGAGACGTTGCGCCGTCAGGCGCAGCGCCTATCATCCACGCACTCGTACGTCCTATGAAGAAGAAAGCGCCGTTCCATGTCTGAGGCCAAAGCGCTGGATGCGATCGACAAGCGCATCCTTGCGATCGTCCAAGTCGACACGTCCCTCGCGATCGGCGAGATCGCGCACAAGGTCGGGCTGTCGCAGACGCCATGCTGGAAACGGCTGCAGCGGTTGGAACAGGACGGTTACATCAAGCGCCGCGTGGCCATTTTGGATCAGGCCAAGCTCGGCCTCGGCCTGACCGTCTTCGTCGCCATCGAAGTCGGTGAACATTCGTCCGAAACGCAGACGAAATTCGCCGCCGGCGTCACAGCGATGCGCGAGGTCATGGATTTTTACCGCATGGCCGGCGACGTCGACTACATGCTGCGTGTGGTCGTCGCCGATACCGCCGCCTTCGACGGCTTCTACAAGCGCCTGGCGGCACTCGCGCCGTTGAAAAGCGTGACCTCGCGCTTCGCGTTGGAAGGCATCAAGACCGAAACGGCGGTCCCGATCGGCTGAGCCGCCGGGCGGCGCTTATTTCACCTTGATCTCGGTCACCGACTTCAGCACCTTCGCACCCTTGTCGGTCTTCACCTCGACCGCCGGCTTGTCGGCAGAGGCGTGGCGGGTGATCGTCTTGCCCTTGATCGTCTTCTTGACGTCGCCGGTGTGAACCGCCGACACTTCGCCCTCGCCGGTGCCCGACCCCCATTTCCAGGTGACGTCGTCGCCTTTGTGCACGTCCTTCGCCTTGGTCATCGCATCCTCCGGGTTCGGCGGAGAAAGCGACAAGGGTCGGGCTGCGTTCCGCCTCAGGGGATGGACACGACGACGCGGCCCCGGATCGTCCCGTCGATGATTTTGTGAGCGGTCTCGATGACCTGATCGAAGGCGATGTCGGTGATCGCGGCCGCGAGTTTGTCTCGGTCGAGGTCGCGCGCCAGCCGCGTCCAGGCCTCGACGCGCAACGCCCTGGGGCAGTACACGCTGTCGATGCCGAGCAGCGACACGCCGCGCAGGATGAACGGCGCCACCGAGCCCGGCAGGTCGAGCCCCTGCGCCAGGCCGCAGCAGGCGATTGCGCCGTGCCGCGTGGTCTGCGCGATGACGTTGGCCAGCGTATGCGAGCCGACGGAATCGACGCCGGCGATCCAGCGCTCCTTGCCGAGCGGCTTTCCCGGCCCCGACAATTCCGCGCGGTCGATGATCTCGTCGGCGCCGAGGCCCTTCAGATAGTCCGCCTCCGCCGCGCGGCCGGTCGAGGCGACAAGGTGCCAGCCGGCCTTCTTCAGCAGCATCAGCGCGAAGGAGCCGACGCCGCCCGCCGCCCCGGTGACGATCGCCGGCCCAAGCTCGGGCGTCAGGCCGTGACGCTCGAGCGCCATGACGGAGAGCATCGCCGTATAGCCCGCCGTGCCGATCGCCATCGCATCATGCGGCGTGAGTCCCGCCGGCAGCTTGACCAGCCACGCGCCCTTGACCCGCGCCTTTTCCGCATAGCCGCCGAAATGCGTCTCGCCGAGACCCCACCCGTTGAGCACCACGACATCGCCCGGCTTGAACGCGGGATCGTCCGAGGTTTCGACCGTGCCGGCGAAATCGATGCCGCCGATCATCGGATAGGTCCGCACCACCGGGCTCTTGCCGGTGATCGCCAGCCCGTCCTTGTAGTTCACGGTGGAATGGGAGACGCGCACCGTGACGTCGCCCGGCATCAGCGCCGCCTCGTCGAAATCGACGATGGCCGCATGCGGGGCGCCGTCGGTCTTGTCGATGCGCAGCGCCTTGAACGTGGTCATGCTGGTCTCCCTTGCGTCGCCTAAATAGGCTTAAAAGCAGATAAGGCCGACGAAAAACAAGGTTCAATGGCTTAGGCCACGCTTTTAGTAGAAGCTTCCTGTGACAAAGTCTTTCGATTGTCAGGTTTGTTTCAACGCACCCATTTTCCGGTATCCCAAGGCGTTGTAGAATTTATTCGCTATGATCAAGAGTTTTACATTTTCATTGTCGGCCGAGGGAGCGCTTGGGTTGCTCTTTGGCATCTTAGCCTGGGTGGCTGAAATAAACTGGGTAGGACGAGCGTTCCTTGTCCTAATCTCCTTCGGTCTCGTCAGCCATATTGCTTGGCGTCTGCACGAAAAGAGGACCATTCGTGCGTTCATCGTCCTTTCGGGAATCATCACAGTAAGCGTGCTTACATGGCGCCCCATATATGACGGCGCACTATCCTGGACTTTGTCGCCGCCTAGCAGGGTCGTTTTATCAGCAGCTACGGCAGACGATCAGCAAAAATTATTGTCGACAGCAGGGAGCACCTATCTTCGATGCCACTATCCTAAACGCGAAAACGCGATGCCGTTTGCTCAGGCCAGAGACCACTTTAGGGTCTATGGAAACACAATTGGTATTTCCAGCGATTTGTCAGAAATACCAGGTGGTCTGAAGTTTACGTTCACGCCGACGCCGAAATCGATCCTGCATTTTGGCGTTGCTCGAAGCCTTTCGATTGCAATGCGCCGGAACGGCGAGGACGTTTTAGTAGATATCGAGTCGAAATTCCCTGGTGCACTAGCGATCCTCGGGCTGATACCGGAAGATGTAAAAAAGCCTGACCCCTGGGAGAACGCGATAGAGACGCTTTTGCGCGCCAATCATGGTTCATGTCGGGTGCTTTGAATAACTCGTGCAGACTGACATGACCTACACCGTTTACGTTGGCTATGACGAGACCGACAGCACCTACTTTGTGTTGTCGTCCGACATACCGGGGCTCAATG
>NZ_LMUU01000239.1:0-536 GCF_009765775.1 Beijerinckia sp. L45 | reverse complement strand
GTCGGCGGAGACAGCCCCAGTGCCCGGATCATTTTTCAGCGCGAGGTGACCTACACAGGCTGATTGTTCGCCGCGATCTGCCCCTCTCCCCCTTGCGGGGAGAGGTTGGGAGTGGGGGTCGCGGTGTTCTTCGGCATTAAAGCAGGTTGCTCGACCCCCATCCCTAACCCTTCCCCGCAAGGGGAAGGGAATCACATCCCCGCGTAATTCGGCCCGCCCGCGCCTTCCGGCGGCACCCAGGTGATGTTCTGCGCGGGATCCTTGATGTCGCAGGTTTTGCAATGCACGCAGTTCTGCGCGTTGATGACGAAGCGCGGATCGGTTTTTTTGGCCTCGTCGGCGTAGACCACCTCGTAGACGCCGGCCGGGCAGTACAGCCGCGCCGGTTCGCCATAAAGCGGCAGGTTTTCACCAATTGGGATCGACGGATCGCGCAGCACCAGGTGCGGCGGCTGATTCTCTTCGTGCGTCGTACCGGACAAAAACACCGAGGAGGCCCGGTCGAAGGTGAGCTTTCCGTCGGGCTTGGGATAAAC
>NZ_LMUU01000238.1 GCF_009765775.1 Beijerinckia sp. L45 | reverse complement strand
GGGCAGGGTGTAGGGCAGCGCCGAATTGCCGGTGATGCCGCCGGGTGCCAGAATCGTCTCGTGCGGCTTGTCGGTCAGATTGGCTGCGACCAGCGGGACGGTGCCTGCCGCGCCCTGTGGAATGAAGAAGGCCGAGGACCAGGCGAGAATATCACCCTTGTCGTCGAGCGCCGCCTCCAGATCGATGAGAGTGGGCGGCCCTTTCGGGTCCCAGCCGTGCTCGTCCTCGCGCATCCATTGCACCCGGACCGGCTGGCCGACGGCTTTCGCCATCAGCACGGCGTCGGCGGCCGCATCCTCGTGGCCATTGCGGCCGTAGCAGCCCGAGCCATCGATATAGATGCAGCGGATCTTGTCTGCCGGCATGCCGAGCATGACCGAGAGCTGCTTGACCAGATTGTGGGTGGCTTGCGACGCGCTCCAGCAGGTCAGGTGACCGTCCGCATCGAAGGACGCGACCGCGCAGGACGGGCCGATCGAGCCGTGGGTATGGATGGCAAAATCATAGGTCGCCTTGATCCGCTTCGCGCCTTTGCCCAGCGCACTGGTGACGTCGCCGACCGAACTCGTCACCTCGTCCTTGGCGACCTTGGTTGTGCGCACGTGGTCCCACAGCTTGCCGTCTTCCGGCAGGCCGTCCCAGCTCGACCACGAGGTTTTGAGCTGCCGCGAAGCTTTGATCGCCGCCCATTCCGTCTTGGCGACGACGCCGAGGAAATTGCCCTCGCGGACGATTTTCACGACGCCCGGAATACTGCCGACCGAGGCTTCGTCGAAGCCGCGCAGGTCGGCGCCGATGCCCGGCGGACGCACCACGCGACCGTGCAGCATGCCCGGCAGCTTGAAGTCGTGCATGTAGGTGAAGGTGGCGAACACCTTCGGCGGAATGTCGAGGCGGGCCTTCGACTGCCCGACAATCGTATAGGTGTCGGGATTTTTAAGCGGCGCCTTCGGATCGAGTTTTAAGGCAAAGGTCTTGCCGCCGATCAGCGCGGCATAGGTGACGCTCGCGCCGGTCTTTGCCGTGATGATGCCGTCGGCGATCGTGAGATCGGCGGGCGCCGCGCCGAGCGTCGTGGCTGCCATCTGCAGCAGGCTGGCGCGGGCGGTGGCGGCGGCCTGGCGGATCTGCACGCCGCCTTTCTGGATCGAGAGGCTTCCGGAACTCGTCCCCTGGTCGGGCGTCAGCGCGGTGTCGCCCTGGATGACGGTGACCCGGTCCATCGGCACATCGAGCTCTTCCGCGACGATCTGGGTCATCGCGGTCCGGACACCGGTGCCGAGATCGACTTTTCCGGAATAGAGAGTGACGAGCCCCTTGGCGTCGATGGCGATGAAGCCGTCGACCTGGTCGGGGGCGACGGTCTTGCTGGGCGGCGCAAGGGGATCGGCCAAAGACGCTGCCGGAGGCAGGGCAAAGGCGACGACGAGCGAGCCGGTGGAAGCGAGGAAACTGCGGCGGTCGATGGCGTTCATGGCTGCCTCCCGCCTAAATGCTGTCGGCGGCGCGCTGCACCGCCCGCACGATGCGAACATGGGTGCCGCAGCGGCAGAGATTGTTGGCGAGTTCGTCCTTGATCTGCGTGGCCGTCGGCTTCTTCGTCTTGGCAAGGAACGCCGCGCTCTGCATGATCATGCCGTTGATACAGTAGCCGCATTGCACGGCCTGCTCTTCGATGAAGGCGGTTTGCAGTGCATGCGGATGCTCGGCGGTGCCGAGACCTTCCAGTGTCACGATCTGGCCGGCGCCGACCGAGCCGATCGGCGTGATGCAGGAGCGCACGGCCTCACCGTCGACATGGATGGTGCAGGCGCCGCACTGGCCGAGGCCGCAGCCGAAACGCGGGCCATGCAGGCCGAGATCGTCCCGCAGGGCGTAGAGCAGCGGCATGTCGGGATCGTCGACCGTGACGGACACGGTCCGCCCGTTGACGTGAAGGTTCAGGGTTTGCGACATTGGATCCTCACTGGGCAGCCATATGCCGCCTGATCGATCAAACAGATAGTCTAGCCTAGGATCGCGGCGGAGGCACCGTCGCGTCGCATCACGCTTTCGCGGGCGGACGCGCGTCCCGGTCGCATGGCGCCGGGAAAGCCGCTATAGCGGCCGGCGAACCCCAATCGGAACGGAAAAACCATGCCGCTGCTTCGCTTCGATCTCGTCGAGGGCCGCTCCGATGTCGAGCTCAAAACCCTGCTCGACGCCGCCCATGGCGCGATGCTCGCCGCCTTCGGCGTGCCGGTGCGCGACCGCTA
>NZ_LMUU01000237.1:2187-3033 GCF_009765775.1 Beijerinckia sp. L45 | reverse complement strand
GTCGACGGCTCTGACCAAGCGTTGCACGCGAATGACCGCTTGGCTGCCGCCTCTATAATGAAACCCAGCCGCAGAGGCTAGAACGCCGCCTTAACAACCATGCGGCAGCTTCGGCCCATGCCGAAGCTGCCACGCAAGCCACCACAACAGAAGAAAAACGACGCAGTCGTCGAAGACCGTGTTGTCGGCCGTGCCGTCGTCGCTAAGCCGAGCGACCCGCGCCAGACCGGCTTGTTCGACCAGCCGCTGCCGAAGTGGATCAAGCCCTCGCTACCGACGCTCGTCGACAAGCCGCCGATCGGCGCGCAGTGGGTGCACGAGATCAAGTGGGACGGCTACCGCATCTCCGCCTACCTTTCCGCCGGCAAGGCCATGATATGCACCCGCAACGGCCACGACTGGACCGCTCGCTTCCCGGCGATCGCCGCCGCTTTGCCCGGCCTTAAGGCGCGCTCCGCCGTAATCGATGGTGAGGCCGTCGTCCTGGATGAGGAGGGGCGCTCCAACTTCGCGGAGCTGCAGGCCGCGTTGACGAAGCACGGTGCCGAGGCGGCCGTGATGTACGCTTTCGATCTCCTCTTCCTCGACGGCGAGGACCTGCGGACGAAGCCGCTCGAGGAGCGCCGCGCCCTGCTCGCTCCGCTCCTGAAGAAATCTGGCACCATACTCATGAGCGAGGAATTCACCGGCGCCGGCGCCGATTTATTTCGTGTCGCCTGCGAGCACGAGCTCGAGGGCATCGTGTCGAAGCGTCTCGACGTGCCGTATCGCTCCGGGCGGGTGAAGACCTGGCTGAAGACGAAGTGCGTGCAGTCCGACGCCTTCGTCATCGTGGGCTACCAGCCG
>NZ_LMUU01000237.1:1020-2088 GCF_009765775.1 Beijerinckia sp. L45 | reverse complement strand
CAAGCTGATCTCGGTCGGCTCGGTCGGAACCGGCTTCAGCGACAAGGTCGCCACCATGCTGCGGACCAAGCTCGACGCGATCGCAACGTCGAAATGCGCAGTGCCCGGGCTCAAAACAAAGGGCGCCGTGTGGGTCGCTCCCGATTTGCAAGCCGAGATCGCCTATCGTGGGCTGACAGGATCCGGCGAGTTGCGGCACGCAAGCTTCAAGGGGATCGTCGACCATGCGTAACATGCAAACAAAAAACCCGCCCCTGCCGAAGCAGGGACGGGGCTTCAAAATTGTGGCTAAGCCCGGCGTGGGTTTAGTTCGAACCCGCGTGGTCAGACATCGGCTGGTCGCGGGGAACAGAGCACGTCGAACTTAATGCTCGACGTCTTGTGCTCGTCCGCGCGCCTTTGCTCCTTGGTGAGGTGGTCCGTGCACACCATGGTCTGCATCGGGCGAGATTGCGCGGCGCTATCGACGCGCCGAATATGCGCCCACCAGGTGGTAGGCGACGATGATCATCACCGACATCGGCGGACCTCAGCTATTGGGTGGGCGTGTACACAATCGGCGGAAAGCGGACCGGGAGATCCCAAAGTCCGAGGAGCCCGCCGTAGTGCGCGACGACAACGAGTTCGATCCGATCGCTCGCCGTGACGGTGCGGGGGATCTCGACGCAATAAGATTGTCGGTGCGGACCGACGCCGACCGTCATGGATCGAGCCCACGGCAAGATGCGGCTGCAGCGCGGTTCGCCCGGCGCGCTTGTATCGTTGTAGAGCGTGACCTCAAAGCGATCGGATGGTGTGACGAGCGCGACATCTAGCGGGCCGCCAGGCGCCATTCGTGTCTTCTCGCTGACCCAATCGAAGCGGAGAAACGCGTTAACGCGACCGACATCCTCGATGCTTTGGGTGCTTCGGATCGGGCGAATTAATCCCTCGACCCGCGGCCCTACGACGAGAACAATGAAGCCGAGCGCGACGAGCCCATAGATTGTCCAGAATGTGCGGATTGTTCGGGACATCGCGCTACTCCCGCGGCGACCGCGCCGGTAGGACATCGCGGAGCATGTCTCT
>NZ_LMUU01000237.1:0-649 GCF_009765775.1 Beijerinckia sp. L45 | reverse complement strand
TGATCGCCTGGACGCCGAAGTTGCTGTCGAAGGCCATGGTGGCGGATCCAGAATAGCGAGAAGGGCTGCGGTGCTTACGCCGGCAGCGCGAAGCGAGCGCCGCGGGTCGAGTAGACGCCGAGGCCGACACGATGGCCGTGGTTGCCGGAGATCACCAGGACACGGCCTGGGCTGAGGACCTCCACTACGAAGCCGGTGTGATGCGGCATCGACATGATGGCGCCTGGTACCGGCCCCGATATCGGGCGACCGGCGTAGACAGCATCACGGGCGAGGCGCGAGGCGATCGTCTGATGACCGGTTCGTCGTAGGACGAAGGTGTCGAAGTCCTGGCACCACGGGCCGCGCGTCCCGGTCATATTGCCGTGGCCAACCCAGCGGAGCGCTTCGCGCACCACGTCGGTCGCGACGCCGCCGACGCTGGCCACGTCGACGACCCGGGCCCGAGCGAAGCCAGCGACACGGTCGACGACCGAGGCGATCAAGCGGGCGTGGTAGAAGTGGCGGGCATGATGCGCATGCCGATGATGATGCCGGGCGATATGCGCCTCGGCGGCGCGGGCGTTGAGCGCGAGCGCGGCGAAGGCGGCGATCGCCACAAGGGCGACGAGCCAGATCCGCCAGAACGCGCTATGCGCCGGCGGCATGT
>NZ_LMUU01000002.1 GCF_009765775.1 Beijerinckia sp. L45 | reverse complement strand
TCACCGGCGCGGCGGGCTTCATGCTGGCCGGATGCGACCGCGTCGCCTCCTCGTCGCAGGGCCAGAAGGCATTCCAGGCCGCCAACGACATGAGCTACGTCGCGCAGCGCGCCTTGATGAGCGAAAAGGCGCTGGCGCCCGAGTTCGCGCCGTCCGAGATTTCGCCCGACTTCCGCGCCAACGGGTCGATCGATCCGAAGGCGCCGGAGTACAAGGCGCTGGTCAAGGACAAGTTCGCGACCTGGTCGATGGAGGTCGGCGGCCTCGTCGAACATCCGCGCACTTTCACGCTGGCCGACCTGAAGGCGATGCCGCCCCGCACCCAGATCACCCGGCACGACTGCGTCGAGGGCTGGAGCGCCATCGGCAAATGGAAGGGCCCGCCGCTCAGCGCGATCCTCGACCTCGTGGTCCCGAAGTCCGAAGCCCGCTTCGTCGTGTTCCATTGCTTCGACCAGCTCGGCGCCGACCAGAGCGAGGGCGAATCCGACGCTGACGCCGGCAGCCCGCTCGACGGCCCTCCGCCGAAATATTACGGCTCCATCGACATGACGGATGCGGCGCATCCGCAGACGATCCTCGCCTACGAGATGAACGACGGGCCGCTGCCGGTCGCCCACGGCGCGCCGTTGCGCCTGCGGCTGGAGCGCCAGCTCGGCTACAAGATGAACAAGTACATCAAGAGCATCGAACTGGTGGAGAGCTTCGAGCACATCGGCGGCGGCAAGGGCGGCTACTGGGAAGATCTCGGCTACGACTGGTACGCCGGGATCTGAACGGCGGGGAAAGCCCTTGCCGGCGACGACGGGCCACTCGATAAGGACGGGTGTCGCATCGGTGGGATCGCGGCCGACCCGGCTGGATCGATGACGCCCGAACGCCGCGCCTTTTTTCTTCGCATGCGTCAGTCGCGTCTGGCGCAGAACCAGTGGACCCGTCGCGTCATCTTCCTGGCTGGCGGGTTCTGCGTCGGCGGCGCCGCTGTGCTGATGGCGCTGATGGCCGACAAGGCGCAGGCGCTGTTTCGCGACCTGCTCGCGATCTCCCCCTATCTCGCCCTCGTCGTCACGCCGGCCGGCTTCGGCGTCGCCGTCTATCTCGCCCGCACCGTGTTCCCCAATTCGCAAGGGAGCGGCATCCCACAGGTGATCGCCGCGCGGCAGATCGACGACCCTGAAGCCAGGCTTGCCTTGGTGTCGCTACGCGTCGCCTTCGGCAAGGTCGTGGTGATGATGCTCGGCCTGCTCTGCGGCGCCTCGATCGGCCGCGAGGGTCCGACGGTCCAGGTCGGCGCCTCGATCATGGGCGCGATCGGCCGGCGCTCCACCGTCGTCTACCAGCAGGGCCTGCTGCTCGCCGGCGCCGCGGCAGGGATCGCCGCGGCCTTCAACACGCCGCTAGCCGGCATCGTCTTCGGCATCGAGGAGCTGAGCCGCTCCTTCGAATCCAAAACTAGCGGGCTAATCCTCGGCTGCATCATCGCCGCCGGCATCACCTCGCTCGGCATCCTCGGCGACTACACCTATTTCGGCTCGACGGCGGAGATCCTGCCGCTCGGGCGGGCTTGGCTGGTGGTGCCGCTGTGCGCCGTCCTCGGCGGCCTGTTCGGCGGCTTGTTCAGCAAGATCCTCATCATCGTGCTCACCGGCGGCCGCGAGCACGCCTATCGCCGCTTCATCAAGGGCCGCCCGATCGTGTTCGCGATGCTGTGCGGCCTCGGCGTCGCCTGCTGCGGCATGCTCGGCCACCACTCGTCCTACGGCACTGGCTACGAGGAGGCCCGCGGCATTCTCCATGGCACCAGCGACCTCACCCTCGCCTTCGCCCCCGCCAAATTCGTGGCAACGATCCTCTCGGCGATATCCGGCATTCCCGGCGGCATTTTCGCGCCGTCGCTTGCCATCGGCGCCGGCCTCGGCGCCGAGTTGCATGCGATCTTCCAAAGCGTCCCGCTCGGCGCCCTCGCCCTGATCGGCATGGCGTCCTATCTCGCCGGCGTGGTGCAGACGCCGATCACCTCCTTCGTCATCGTCTCGGAGATGACCCAGGACCACGCGATGGTCATCCCGCTGATGGTCGCCGCGCTGATCGCCGACGGCGTCTCCAAGCTCGTGTGCAAGGAGGGCCTCTATCACGCGCTGTCGAAGTCGTTCCTGCCGAAGGAGCCCGCATCACGCCTCGAAGCGCCGCTGCCGCCGCCGCGGGCCGCATGAGCGAGGACCCCGACGTTCCGTTCGACGTCGCCTTCGAGGCTCCGCCGGGGACGCTCGTCCGCCTCTCCCCGTTGGTCCGCCGCATCGTCGCGCCCAACCCCGGCCCGATGACGTTCAAGGGCACGTGCACCTATGTCGTCGGCCATGGCGCGGTCGCCGTCATCGATCCGGGCCCCGAGCTGCCCGAGCATATCGACGCACTCCTGCGCGGGCTCGGCACCGAACGGGTGGCGCAGATCCTCGTCACCCACACCCATCGCGACCATTCGCCGGCGGCCCGCCTGCTGCAGGCGGCGACGGGTGCGCCGGTCATCGGCTGCGGGCCCCACATCACTGCGCGTGCGCCGACCATGGCCGAAACGGCAGCCGTCCAGAGATCAAACGACCTCGACTACAAGCCGGACCGTATCCTCGCCGACGGCGAGATTTTTGACGGCGTCGGCTTCACGCTGCAGGCGGTGGCGACGCCCGGCCATACGATGAACCACCTCGCCTTCGCCCTGCCCGAGGAGGCGACGCTGTTTTCCGGCGATCACGTGATGGCCTGGTCGACCACCGTCATCGTCCCGCCGAGCGGCTCCATGGGGGCCTATCGCGCCTCGCTCGAAGGGCTACGCGGCCGCAGCGAGACGCTGTACTGGCCCGGCCACGGCGGCCCCGTGCGCGAGCCGCAGCGCTTCATCCGCGCCCTGCTGCAGCACCGCCGGCAGCGCGACGTGGCGATTTTCTCGCGGCTGCGCGCCGGCGATACGACGATCGCCGCCATCGTCGCCCGGATCTATGAGGGCCTCGACCCGCGGCTGACTCGGGCAGCGTCGTTGTCGGTGCAGGCGCATCTGGAGGAGATGATCGAAAAGGGATCCGTGATCGCCGACGGCCCACCGAGCCTGGACGCGGCATTCCGGCTCACCGATCCGGTGTCAGCTCACTTGTCGTCCGACGACTGATCGTCGAGGTCCGCGGCAAGAGCCTGGATGCGCGCGGCATTGCTGCCGGGCTCCTGCCACGGCGTGCGCGAGACCGAGCGGATATCGACGCGCGCCTGACCCGCGAGCGGCTTGATGCGGATCGTGACATCGGCGGGAAAGCCCATCACCAGCGTCTTGGCCACGGCGTCGATGCGGCCGACGCCGAAACGCCCGAGCGGCAAGGCGTCGTCGGTGATCCGCCAATGCCGGGCCGTGACGATCTTCAGGATCAAGGCGTGCGCATCCATCGCCTCGATATCGAGAACGATCGGCTGGATGTCGGGATAGAGCCGGCGTTGCAGATCCTTTTCCGCCTGCGACGGTTCGCCCGGCGTCTTGCCGCCGCGCACCGCCACCGCCTGCGGCGAGGTCGCAAAGCGGGGCGGTTCGGCAAGGTCGGTCGAGACATCGCGCAGGTGCGGGATGCGATTGGCCTGGATGACCATGAATCCGGGATAGGCGAGCACCACCGCCGCGATGAACAGCCCGCAGAGCAGACGCCCCGTCCCGCGATAGCCGGTGCGCCAGATCACCACCATCGCCGCCAGCGCGAAGAGAATGGCGGCCACCGCGATCAGCATCGTGCCGCCCTCGATCGCCATCGCGGCCGTCGGGTCGAGACCCGCCCGCGCCATGACCACGCCGATTAGAGCGACAGCCAGGGCGAACAGCGCAAAGCCGCGGCTCCACACGGCGGTGCGCGCCAAAGGCTCTTCCAGGATTATGCGGCGCATGGCGTGTGCTTCATCTCAACCGTGGTCACAGATCGCCTTCAAGGCGTCCCATTCCGTAGGGGATAGCAGATCCGGGCCCTCGGTGGCGGGCGGCGCGATCTGACCGATCGCCTGCGCGCGATCCGTCCCGACGGGATGATCCGCATACAGCCCCTCGAAGCCTTTACCGCCGTCGGCCAGCCGCAGCAGGATAACGCCGAGCGCGCTCGGCGGCCGGCCTAGGCTTTTCAGCAGTTCTGCCCCGTAGCGGTCGGCGGCAAACTCGATCCCGCGCCCGGTATAACCATGGATCAGGCCGTTGGTCTGCTTGGTGGCAAGGCCTGCCGCGGTGACGTCGCCGAAGGTCAGGCCGAGCAACACGGGCTCGAGCGTCATCGCCGTCAACCCGCGAAAGAAATCGCGGTGGGCCATGTGACCCATCTCATGGGCGATGATCCCGGCGAACTCGTCCGGGTTCTGGGCCTTTCGCAGAATGCCGTCGTAGACGACGATCAGGCCGCCCGCCAAGGTCAGCGCATTGTCGCTGGGGTCGCTGACCACCGTCACCTTCGGTTGGATCGTGACGCCGGAGGCCTGGTGCAGCGTCGTGACCAGGTGCTGCAGGGCGTCGAGCCCGGACGGCGCGGCGCAGCGCAGCGCCTTGGCCTGCGCCTCGAAGGCGGAGGCGAACAGCTGCCCCGACGCCATGTCGATCGTGTCCGGTGTCGCCTTGGCGACCCGGTCGCCGAGAAACGGGATCCCGACGAAGATCGCCAGCAGCAACAGCACCGCGACGAGCATCAGCGGCGCCACGATGCGCCGGAGAATCGTCGGCAGATGCGGATCGAACTCGTTGATCCAGCGGCAGCGCTCGAGGATCAGAACCTCGCTGTCGGCGTCCTTGATCTCGAGCCGCGACAGCTCGGGCGTCCCCACCGCGAGCAGGCGCAGGCCGTCGGGGTAGCGGTCGACCCGGCGGATCGCCGGATAGGGCCAGGCCGCGACGAACGCGCCGCCCTCGGTGATCTCCAGCGCATCGAGAAAGCGGATGGTCACGAGCCGCCGCGTGTTGGTGCGCCCATCGAAATAGAAGGCCGGGGCTTCGTGCGGCGTTTCCGGCATCACAATCCGCCGATCCGGAGCAGGCCGAGCAGCCCCTCACCCAGGGCGTTGGCCGGCGTGCCCTTGGCGTCGATGTCTTCGGCGGCGGCGAGATGTTTGAACGACAGCGTCGGCAGAACGACGCGCCACAGCGCGTAATCGAAGAAGAACCGGCTTACCGCGCCGAACGTCAGGACGATCACGATATAGCCGCCCGCGAGCAGCGCGAGCACGGCGTAGGGGTGATTGTCGTTGAGCGCGCCGAGCGCCGCCTCCATCGACGCGGTGTCGAGGATGGAGATCTTCGAGATCGTCAGGGCGACGAGGCCGGCGGTCACCCCGAGCACGGTCACGCAGAGCGCGGCGAAGGTGAAGACCACGCCGGCCTTCAGATACAGGCCGAACATCGCGCTGCGACTCAAGGCGCAGTGGGGCTCGACATCGCCGAAGCGAATGCCGTTGACCCACCAGCGCCAGGACTCGGCGTTGTAGAGAGCAAACAGGGTGAGCGCCACGAACGGCGACAACAGCACCGCGATCAGCGGGACGATATGCGACCGCGGGCCGAGGATCGCGGACAAGAGATCTTCATTCGAGGCGTCCGGCGACCAATCGAGCGTCGCCGCCGTGGTCATGGCAAGGTAGGCGAGGCAGCCGACCGGGATCATCATCACGATCCACATCCACGCGACACGCCGGAACAGCCCCGACCCCTCGCCGTCGAAACGGCCCGGCAGCACGCCGTAGCCGCTATGGCCAAGCTGGTAGCGCTCCAACGCCGCCACGCGCCAGGGCCAGGCCAGACCGAGCGTCAAGAGCACCACGGCATCCCAGAGGACGGCCCGGGCGGCAAAACCCAGCGCCGACCCGTCCATCCAGAACCGTGTTCCGCGCCAGAGCGTGCGCGACAGACGGTATCGTCGCGCCTGATAGGTCGCAACCTGGCGGAGAAAAAAGAACAACGGGATGGTGGCGTAGCGCAGCCAGGCGGCGTCGAGCAGCTGCGAGGGGCCGTAGATGCAGGCCGAGAGCGCGACCAGGATCGCGAAGGCGCCCAGAAAACCCGCGAAGAGCTCGTGCCCGTGCCCGGAATATTCCAGGCGCTCGCCTTCGAGCGAGGTGTGCGACCAGAGAAAGCGCCTGATATCGTTGGTCAGCCAGAAGCGGTACAGGCCGAGCGTCATCAGTTCGAGCACCGCCGCGCGCAGCAGCAGCGCGATGAAGTGGATGCCGTCGAGCCCGAACACGACGCGATCCGACTGCCGCGGCGCCACCGCATCCGGCCCAATGACGACGGCCGGCGGATCCATCTCGAAGGCATTGCTGTCGACGCTCACGCGATACCCACCTCGGCGACCCGCCTATAGGCAAAGCTTTCGGTCAGGGCGCCGACTTTGGCAACAGATAGTCGCTGAACATCTCACGCAGACGTCGCTTGTCGATCTTTCCCGCTGCGGTGTGCGGGATCTCGGCGACATATTGCACGTCGTCGGGAATCCACCAGGTCGCGATCTTGCCGTCCAGGAACGCCAGGAGGTCGGCGCGATCCTCGCCCGCACCCGGCTTCGAAACGGCGATGAGCAGCGGCCGCTCGCTCCATTTTTCGTGCGCGATGCCGATGACCGCGGCCTCGGCGACACCAGGATGGCCCAACGCCAGATTTTCGATTTCGATCGAAGAAATCCACTCGCCGCCCGACTTGATGATGTCCTTCGAACGGTCGGTGATGTGCATCGTCCCGTCGGAATCGATGGTCGCGATGTCGTTGGTGTCGAAGTAGCCGTCGGCATCGAGGATATCGGTCGCGTCGCGATAGTAGGCGCTGGCGATGCAGGGCCCGCGCACCTTGAGCCGGCCGAAAGCCTTGCCGTCCCAGGGCAGATGCGCGCCGGCATCGTCGGTGATGATCATCTCGACGCCGAACGGCGCGCGGCCCTGCTTGGCCTTGAGATCGTAAAGCGCGTCGCCTGTCAGCCCGCGTTGATGCGCCTTGACCGTGCCGACGGAGCCGACCGGGCTCGTCTCCGTCATGCCCCAGGCGTGAAACACGTCGATGCCGAAGTCGCGCTCGAACCGTTCAATCATCGGGCGCGGACACGCCGAGCCGCCGACGGCGACGCGCTTCAGCGTGCTCGGCTGCAACCTTGCGCTCGTCATATAATCCAGCAGCATGAGCCAGACGGTGGGGACGCCGGCGCTCATCGTCACGCCTTCCGCCTCGATCAGGTCGAAGACCGAGGCGCCGTCGAGTTTTCCGCCCGGCAGAACCATCTTGGCGCCGGACATCGGTAACGCGAAAGCGAGCGCCCAGGCGTTGGCGTGGAACATCGGCACCACGCACAGCACCGAGTCGACCCCGCCCGGCGCCAGAGAATCCTTTGCGCAGACTTGCATCGCATGCAGCACGTTGGAGCGGTGGGAATAGAGGACGCCCTTGGGGTCGCCCGTCGTGCCCGACGTATAGCAGAGGCCCGCCGCGGTCCGCTCCTCGGCCTCGGCCCAGGCAAAATCGTCGTCGGCCTCGGCGAGCCAGTCCTCGTAGGCGACGGCGTTCTTCAGGCTGGTCGCCGGCATGTGCGAGCCATCGGTCAGCACGATGTAGCGCTCGATAGTCGGCAGCCGGGCCGCCAGCTTTTCAAGCAACGGCACGAAGGTCAGGTCGACCATCATTAGGCGGTCTTCGGCGTGGTTGATGATCCAGACGATCTGCTCGGGAAACAGTCGCGGATTGACGGTGTGGTAGACTGCGCCGAGGCCGGTGATGCCGTACCAGGCCTCGACGTGACGCCAGGTGTTCCAGGCCAGCGTCGCCACGCGATCGCCGTGCCGGATCCCTTCGCGATCGAGACGCTTGGCGACCGCCAGCGCGCGCTGGCGCACCGCGGCATAGGTCGTGCGGTGAATCGGCCCTTCGATCGAGCGCGAGACCACCGCCTGCGGGCCATATTGGATCGCGGCGTGGTCGATAATGCGATGAATCAGCAACGGCCAATCCTGCATCAAACCCAGCATCAGGCCCTCCCGGACGTCGCGCGGGCCCCTGCGCCCAATCGTTAACCTGCTTCGATCACATGGCATTTAGCTAAGCAATGACGGCGCGACCAACGCGGGGCGCCGATGGCATGAAGTCGTTTGATAATCAACGGTCCCCGGCTTCTGTGCCAAGGTGAGGCATCTGCCGAGAATTCGCGTTTTGCCTTTAGGCGCTCGTTAACCGCCGTGCCTGAGACTGGTTCTTGAAGACGGCAGATCCTTCGCCGTCCGCCCCCGCGTTTAAGTGAGCATCACCATGGACTCCAGCCCGTCGAACGTCGCCAAGGCCCCGTCGAACGAACCCCGTGATCTCCTGTCCCGCCTGTATCGCGAAATCGGCATCTCCGCCGTCGCCGCAGCGCTCGAGCCCGCAACGTTCCACGTCGAAAAAGCCACACGCCCGGCGCCGCAGAAATATCCGCTCGCCGGCAAGGTTGCAGCCTAGCGCCTATGCCGAAACCGGAAGGCAGCACGCCGATGATGGTTGACGCCTCGCAACGATGATGCATGTGCTGATGACGGGACACAACCCGTCCGGCAGCGAGGTCGATCTCCGGTGAGCACGCTTTTCGTCTCGCATCCGTCCAGCCTCGACCACGACACAGGCCCGAGCCATCCGGAGCGGCCGGAGCGCATGCGCGCCATCCGCGCCGCCATGGCCGATCCGCGCTTCGACGCGCTCGTGCGCGACGATGCGCCGTGGGGCGAATCCAAGGTCATCACCCGGGTCCACCCGACGAGCTACTTCAACGCCATCGAAGAGGCGGCGCCGAAGGACGGCACCGTCGCGCTCGACCATGGCGACACCGTCATGAGCCCTGGCACCTGGGCGACGCTGATGCATGCCGTCGGGGGGACGACGCATGCGGTGGACTGCGTGATGAACGGCAGCGCCAGCAACGCCTTCGTCGCGATGCGGCCGCCCGGCCATCACGCGGAACTGTCGACGCCGATGGGCTTCTGCTTCTTCAACACCGCCGCCATCGCCGCCCGCCACGCGCAGATGCTGCACGGCGCCAAACGCGTCGCCATCGTCGATTTCGACGTCCACCACGGCAACGGCACCCAGGCGATCTTCTGGTCGGACCCCAGCGTACTCTACGCCTCGACGCATCAGATGCCGCTGTTTCCCGGCTCCGGCGCGGTGAGCGAACGCGGCGCCCACGACACCATCGTCAACGCGCCGCTCCGCTCGGGCGATGCCGGCGAGCAGTTCCGCGACGCCATGCAGTCGCGCATCCTGCCGCGGCTGGAGAGTTTTGCCCCCGACCTCATCGTCATCTCCGCCGGGTTCGACGCGCATTGGCGCGATCCGCTCGGCAGCGTCGAACTGGTGGAAGACGATTACGCCTGGATCACCGAAGAGCTGATGGAGATCGCGCGGAAATATTCCGGCGGCAGGATCGTGTCGCTGCTGGAAGGCGGGTATGATCTGGAGGGGCTGGCGAAGTCTACGGCGGCGCATGTCGGGACGCTGATGGGGGCGTGAGGGGCGGAACGTGAGGAGATAACGATGAAACCCTCGGTCGCTCTTGAGAGGAAGCGTGACGAAGTCCGCGCAGCGATGGCGCAGCACCGCGCTGCAAATCCGCGCGTGTTCGGCTCCGTGCTCCACGGCGTAGACCGCGATGGGAGCGACCTCGATCTTCTCGTCGACGCCCTGCCAGGCGCGACATTGTTCGACTTGGGCAGCTTGCAGGTCAAACTCGAAGGTCTTCTCGGCGTCAGCGTCGATCTGGTTACGCCGAGCGACTTGCCGGAAAGAATACGCGAGAGAATTTTAGCGGAAGCGCAGCTTGTATGAGCTCTGTCCGGCTCGCGGACTACCTCAACCATATGAGGCAAGCGGCCTCCGACGCCTGCATCTTCCTGGAGGGTCTGGGCAAAGACGACTTCATTGCGGACAAGCGTTCCCAACGAGCTGTGGTCATGAGCCTGATCATCATCGGCGAAGCCGCCTCGAAGATCTTGGAGCGATATCCCGACTTTGCCGAGCGACACGCGGAGATCCAATGGCACGGGATGAAAGGAATGCGCAACCGCATCGCTCACGGCTATTTCGACATCAATCTCGATGTCGTCTGGGACACGGTCGGGACAGCTCTGCCCCTTTTGCTGCGGCAACTGTCCCATATCGAAAAAGACTGAGCGTTGGAAAGCGTCGCAACAAACGAGATTCGCGTGTCGTCCCTCCTCAACCCAGAAGGGACGCGCTCCGTCACCCCAGATGCGCCAGCACCGCCAACAGCAGCAACGCCACGATATTCGTGATCTTGATCGCCGGGTTCACCGCCGGTCCTGCCGTGTCCTTGTAGGGGTCGCCGACCGTGTCGCCGGTCACCGACGCCTTGTGCGCCTCGCCGCCCTTGAAGTGCTTGACGCCGTCCTTGTCGATAAAGCCGTCCTCGAAGCTTTTCTTGGCGTTGTCCCAGGCACCGCCGCCCGAGGTCATCGAGATCGCGACGAACAGGCCGTTGACAATCACGCCAAGAAGCGAGGCGCCCAGCGCGGCGAAGGCCGAGGCCTTGGAGCCCGAAATCAGCAGCACCCCGAAATAGACCACCACCGGCGCCAAGACTGGCAGCAGCGAGGGGACGATCATCTCCTGGATTGCGGCCTTGGTCAGCAGATCGACGGCGCGGGCATAGTTCGGCTTCGAGGTGCCGGCCATGATGCCGGGATCGTCGCGGAACTGACGGCGAACCTCTTCCACCACCGAGCCCGCGGCGCGCCCGACCGCCGTCATCGCGATACCGCCGAACAGGTAGGGGATCAGGCCGCCGAAGATCAGGCCGGCGACGACATAGGGGTTCGACAGGTCGAAGGCGATCGGCCCGAGCCCCTTGAAGTAGGGATAGAGATCCGCGTGAGCGGAGAAATAGTTCAAGTCGTAGCTGTAGGCCGCGAACAGAACCAGCGCGCCGAGACCGGCGGAGCCGATCGCATAGCCCTTGGTGACGGCCTTGGTGGTGTTGCCGACGGCGTCGAGCGCATCGGTGGAGTGACGGACTTCTTTCGGCAGGCCGGCCATCTCGGCGATGCCGCCGGCGTTGTCGGTGACCGGGCCGAAGGCGTCGAGCGCGACGATCATCCCGGCGAGGCCGAGCATGGTGGTGACCGAGATCGCCAGGCCAAACAGGCCGGCGAGCTGGAATGTCGCGATGATGCCGCCGATGATCACCAGCGCCGGCAGCGCCGTCGATTCCAGCGACATCGCGAGGCCCTGGATGACGTTGGTGCCATGCCCGGTGACGGAGGCCTGGGCGATCGACACGACCGGGCGCTTGCCGGTGCCGGTATAATACTCGGTGATGACCACGATCAGCGCCGTCACGATGAGGCCGACGATGCCGCAGTAGAACAGGTTGAGGCCGGTGATGGCGACGCCGCCGCCCTGCCCCAAGGCGCCGAAGCCGACGGTCAGATAGGTCGCCAGCGCCAGCCCGCCGATCGACAGCAGGCCGGTGACGATAAGGCCTTTGTACAGCGCGCCCATGATCGAGTTGTTGGCGCCGAGTTTGACGAAGAACGTGCCGATGATCGAGGTCACGATGCAGGTGGCGCAGATCGCCAGCGGATACAGCATCGCCATCTTCAGGATCGCCGCGCCGCCGAAGAAGATCGCGGCGAGCACCATCGTGGCAACGACCGTCACCGCATAGGTCTCGAAGAGATCCGCCGCCATGCCGGCGCAGTCGCCGACGTTGTCACCGACGTTGTCGGCGATGGTCGCGGGATTGCGGGGGTCATCTTCCGGGATGCCGGCTTCGACCTTGCCGACGAGATCGGCGCCGACGTCGGCGCCTTTGGTGAAGATGCCGCCGCCGAGACGGGCGAAGATGGAGATCAGCGAGGCGCCGAAGCCGAGCGCCACAAGCGCGTCGATCACTTCGCGGCTGTTGGACTCCTGGCCCATCGGGCCGGTCAGCACATAATAGTATCCGGCGACGCCGAGCAGCGCCAAGCCGGCGACCAGCATGCCGGTGATCGCGCCGGCCTTGAAGGAAATGTCGAGGCCGCGGCTGAGCGACAGCGACGCCGCCTGCGCCGTGCGCACGTTGGCGCGGACCGACACGTTCATGCCGATGAAGCCGGCGGCGCCGGAGAGAATGGCGCCGATCGCAAAGCCCGCCGCGACGGCCCAGCTGAGCAGGAACCCGAGGATGATGAAGATGACGATGCCGACGGCCGCGATGGTCAAGTACTGACGGCGGAGGTAGGCCTGGGCGCCTTCCGCGATGGCGGCGGCGATCTCGCGCATGCGCGGTGAGCCGGCGTCGGCCGCCAGAAGCTGCGATGTCGTGACACCGCCATAGACGAGTGCCAGAAGGCCTGCTGCGATAACCAGCCAAATCGGATTCATCGTCCGCGCTCTCCCGTAAATAACCGCTTTTGCGATGCTTTTTGTCCGCCGGACCATAGGCGGAAAGCGGAATGTTTCGCAAATGGCCTAAAGACTTCTGGACCTTACCGGGGCAGATGAGACATGCGGATGAAGAATCGTCCTGGACCATTCAAACTCGAGGAGAATCAGACGTGAAGGCTTTGATCGGCGCCCTTGCCGCGACCCTGGCTTCGGCCGCCCCCGCCCTGGCGGAACGTTTTCCCGACATCGCGCCGGAGGCGATGACCCCGGAGCAGAAGGCGATCGCCGATGCCATCGCATCCGGACCGCGCAAGTCCATTTCGGGTCCGTTCAAAGCCTGGCTGCGCAGCCCGGTGCTTGCCGATCGCCTGCAAAAGGTCGGCGCCTACATCCGCTTCGAGACCTCGCTGCCTTTGCGCCTCAACGAGTTTGCGATCCTCATCAGCGGCCAGGCCTGGGCCTCGCAGTTCGAGTGGGCGTACCACTATCCGCTCGCCATCAAGGCCGGCGTTCCCGCCACCGTGCTCGCCGACCTGTCGGAGGGTCGGGTGCCGAAGGGGATGACCGAGGAGGAGGCGCTCGTTTACACGTTCTCGACCGAGCTGCGCCGCGACAAGATCGTGTCTGACGCGACTTACGCCAAGGTTCTCGCCAAGTTCGGCGAGCGCGGCATCGTCGATCTCGTGGCGGTCAACGGTTACTACGACGTCGTCTGCATGACATTGAACGTCGCGCAGGTGCCGGTGCCGGCCGAGTTCAAAGGCCCCTTCCTCGTGACAGGCAAGGCGATGGCCAACTAGAGCATCGCACGCAAAAGCTGCAGACTTTTGCGTCCGGCCCGATGCTCTCAGCCTTCGAAAAGAGAGCGACGGCTTATCGCTTAAGCGGGTCCACTTAAGCAGCCGGCGCTCTAGGCTTGTCTCGACGCTGGCGGTCGCCGCGCGCATCCGGCGCGCCGACCGCCTTATTGCTTTCGATCAGGCCAGCATGGACGATCGACAAACCCGACCGCCTCGATCCCGCGAAGATCGATCAGCCAGTTCGGCATCGCGGTCGCCGGAGCGATGTAGTTGGACGGCAGTCCTTGTTTGTCGATGGCGAGCGATGCCTCCTGAAGCGAACATCGGCTTATGGCGTAGCGCGGCTTCACAATGGCGCGGTAGACCTCGTACATTGCGGGCACTGATCCAATGGCGATCAGGACGTAGGCCAAAGCGGCGACGACGAGTTTGCCCTTTTCGCGAGGCGCCAAAGCACCGAAGACGAAGGCGACGATGACTAGCGAGGTAATCGAGCCTCGCATGACGAGGTCGTTGTTGGGTCCGAATTTGAAGAATGGCAACGCCAGAAGGATCGCGCCGTTGATGACGAACAGCGCACGCCATTCGCGCGGAACATCGCTCCATTGCGCTCCTACAAGCCGCAGAACCGGCAGTTGGAACAGGATGAAGATTACATACCACAAGAGAAAATTGTTTTGGCTCAAAGGACTGTCGTGCGCGATCGTCGCTGGGGCTAGAAGAAGGTAAGCGACAATGGGCAGGAACGCCGCCGCTATGATGAACCCGACCCAGGTTCTTCTCGCGAAAAGCACCTCTCGCCATTGCGTCGCCACGACGAAGACGAGCCAAGGAATGAAGGGCAGGACGGCGAGTGGAGACCAGAAGGCGAGCGCGGCGACCGACACGCCGATTGTCGCGACATCGACTGTGGACCGTGTGTTCAGAAGAAGCAGCGTCGCGAGCCACCACCCCGGGAGCGCGTGGTTCGGCACCCAAAAGAATTGGACGATACTGCTGGAGTATTGGTAGAATGGGTGCCAGGTATCCATCCCCCAACGCTGCAGATGCGGCCAATAATGGTCCTGCCCGGCGGTAGACAGCAACAAAGCGCCAACAATCGAGAGACCGCCGAAGGCGATGAGGATCGCCAGGTGCGCCCAGCCTCGCCCGAGCGACATCAGCAGGTATAACGTCGCGCCGAGAAGTGTGGCGTTCTGCCCAAGCAACGCAACATGAGCGGCGAACAGGCCGAGGCCCCGGCCGACAAAAGCCGGCACCATGTACATGCCGAGCGGCGCCCGCAGCAGGTAGGTCGCACCATTCCAGTCGTAGAGCACCGGATTGCCGTGACTGACCAGATCGGCCAAGACGGCGTCTCTGATCGACCAGTCTTCGGTTGCGTAGAACAGGTGGGTTTCGCCGCCGAGCAGAAAGATGACGAACGCGAGACCGATGCACGCCGAAAGCTGGCGGACACGAAGCGGTCGCCGAAGAACGTCATCGTCGGATACCGGCTTCGGCCCCAGGACGAGCCAGAAGGCGCCGCAGCACCCTGCCATGAGCAGAGCCGCCGGAAAGGCACGCAGCACCGGCGCGAAGAGAAAGGATGGCAGCAAAACCATCAGGGAGACAACCGCGACCACGGCACGGTCGCGGATCACGATGGGAGACGACAGTAAAGACGCCGCGCGCTCGCGCCGCGTCCAGGCCGGTGCGAAACGCAAACGCGACGCCGATGGCCGTACCACCGGCCGAGCCGCGTCGCGCACGACGTCAGAAATTGATCCGTTCCTTCTCGACCACCAGGGGAAAGCGCCTGGCGTAGGTGAGCAGCAGGCTCACGTATTCGCCGAGGATGCCCAGGGCGAGCAGTTGGATCGAACTGAGGAAGAAGATCGAGATGAGGATCGGCGCCACGCCGACAGGCAGGCTGTACCAGAACAGGAGTTTGCCGATCAGGTAGGCGAGACCGCAGAGAAAGCTCAGGCACGCCACGCTGAAACCGACGATCGTCATCAGCCTCAGCGGGAGCTTCGAATAGCTTGCCAGTCCCAGCATCGCGTAGTCGGCGAGCGAAAAGATCGTGTAGCTGGAACGCCCGTGCAGCCGTCTGGGCTGGTCGTAGTGAACGACCGCGCGCTCGAACCCGATTTCCGTAATCAGACCGCGAAAATAGGGTTCCGGCTCATTGAGTCCTCGCAGGACGTCGATGACGCATTCGTCGTAGAGGCCGAAGCCGATGTAGTTCGGGATCTGCTCGACCGTCGCGATCCGCTTGATCAGCCCGTAGAAGGCGCCGCGGGCGGTCCGCCAGAAGAGCGACTCGTCCGCGCTCTTCTTGACCGCGACGACGACCTTGGCGCCGTTTTCCCACAAGGCGACCATCTCCGGGATCAGCGACGGCGGCGTCTGAAGATCGGCGAGGATCGGGATGACCAGCCGTCCCTTCGCCTCGAGCACGGCGTGAAACGGCGAACGCGCCGGTCCGAAATTCCGCGCGTTGAAGATGATTTTTAGCTTCGGGTCGAGACTGGCCAGACCGCGCAGGATCAAGGGCGTCCGATCCTGCGAGCAATTGTCGATCAGGATATGTTCGTAACTGTAACCGGGAAGCGTCTCCGCCAGGATCGCCCTGACGGCCTCGACGCATGCCGCGATCCCCGCCTCTTCGTTGTAGCAGGGCGTGACGATGCTGATCGTCGGGCGGCGAGCCGTGGACAAAGCGAGGTCCGCGAGAGAGCCCGTGCTGGCATCCTGGATCGGTTTGTCGAGCATGAGACAGACCTCTACGAGAACGGCTGACCGATCTCGTCTTTGGTTAAGGCATCAGTGAAAGGCACCACTGTCCCTGCTCGACATTGGCGAAGAAGGCCTAATGCCGGGTTAAAATACCCCGTTGCGCCTCCGGCAGGCAAGCTCAGAAATGGCTGAAGCGCGTCGCCGCGAATGCCAGCGCGGCACCGCTTGCGTCCCTGAAGACCGGCGCGCCGGCGCCGGTCGCCGTGATGCCGAGACGCCGGACGGCAACGCCAGCCTCCCGCGCCATGTCTTCGAACGACGACGACGCGTCGGCGGGAACCGCGCAGAGGATTTCATAGTCGTCCCCGCCCGTCAGCGCGGTTTCGATGAGCGTCGGCGCCAGCGCAATGGCGGCACGAGCGGCGTCGGACATCGGCACATCCCCGACATCGACCGCGGCGGTGAGGCCGGCAAGAGCGAGCATCTTGCCGAGATCGCCCGCCAGACCATCGGACACATCCATGGCGGCGGAGGCGCAGGCTAGCAGAGCGGGTGCAAGGGCAAGGCGTGGGCGGGGCAGCAGATAGCGCTCGAGCAACACCTCGGCGGCTGCGTCGCCGAGCGTCGCGATCCAGCCTGCGTCGTCCCGCGCGTCAAGACGCAGGCGCAGGCCGATCGCGGCATCCCCGATCGTCCCCGACACATAGAGCAAGTCGCCGGCCCGAGCGCCGGTGCGCGGCACCATGCGACCTGCCGGAACCTCGCCGAAGGCGGTGATCGATAGGGTAAGAGGCCCGGGCATCATGACGGTATCGCCGCCGAGCAGCGCGCAGCGGAAAGCGGCGGCGTCGTCGCCGAGGCCTGTGGCGAAGGCAGCCAGCCAGCCGCCGGTCCAGTCGGTAGGCAGGCCGATGCCAAGGCAGAAGCCAAGCGGCCTGGCGCCCTTGGCCGCAAGATCGGAGAGGTTGACGCGCAACGCCTTGCGGGCGATTGCATCCGGCGGATCGCCGGCAAAGAAATGCACGCCGGCAACCAGCATGTCCTTGGTGACGACGAGATCATGGCCCGGCGAGGGCGTGATCAACGCCGCGTCGTCGCGGAGGCCGAGGCCGCCGGGGCCGGCGATCGGGGCGAAAAGCGTTGCGATCAGGTCGTCTTCGGAGGGCCGCATCGGCTTTGCGTCTCCTCGCGTAGCAGTCGCGGTTAAGCCTGCACCACGAACTCTTCGGCGCGATACTGCCGCGCCATGCCGTCGAGCACCGCGTTGATCATGCCGGATTCGTCGGGGCCGAAGAACGCGCCGGCGACATCGACATATTCCTTGATCACGACGCGAGCCGGAATGTCCTTGCGTTTCTTCAGTTCGTAGGCGCCGCCGCGCAAGGTGGCACGCATCACGGAATCGACACGGGCGAGAGGCCAGCCGGCGATCAACGTCGCGTCGATGGCCCGGTCGAGCGGGCCCTGGTCGTCGAGCACGCCGGTCAGGATATCGCGGAAGAAGGCGAGTTCGGCGGGATTATACTGATCGCCTTCGATCTCCATGCCGATCCAGTAGGTCTCGAACTCGGCGAAGATGTCGGGCAGCGTCTTGCCGGTCACGTCCATCTGGTAGAGCGCCTGGACGGCTGCGAGCCGCGCGGCGGATCGTTCGATCGCGCGGGCCATCACTGATCCTTCGCGTGTTTGATATGATAGAGCGCGAGCGCCGCGCGGGCGGCATCGCCCCCCTTGTCGCCCTGCTCGGGGTCGGCGCGGACGATCGCCTGCTGCTCGTTCTCGACAGTCAGAATACCGTTGCCGAAGCACAGACGATGGGCGACGGCGAGCGCGGTCACGGCACGCGCGCTTTCGAGCGACACGATCTCGAAATGGAACGTCTCGCCGCGAATGATGCAGCCGAGCGCGACGATGCCGTCATAGGGGACGCCGCCGCGATCCAACATCATCGCCAGCGCGATCGGGATCTCGAGGGCCCCCGGCACGGTGATCGTCTCGACCGTCGCGTTCGCGGCGTGAAACGCCCGCATCGCACCCGCATGGAGCATCGCGCCGATGTCGTCATAGAATCGCGCCTCCACGATCAGGAATCGGCCGCCGCCGGCGGGAAGGATGTTGGACGTCGTGACGACGGAGCGGCGCGGTTCGGCCATGGCTTTCGGAAGCACTTTCGACAGGTCTGGGTGTTGGGTCCCCCTCGACTAACGCGGCGCCTTCGCGCATGCAAGGCGCTTGGCGCACGCGTCCGGCCGGCCCGTCAGATCGCGGCCGACTCCGTCGGCGCAAAATAGCTCAGCCGCGCCGCATAGCGCGCCATCAAATCGACCTCGAGGTTAAGTCGGTCGCCGGCCCGACGCTCGCCCCAGGTCGTGACCGCCAGTGAATGCGGGATCAACAGCACGGACAGGACCGCCCCGTCGACGCTGTTGACGGTCAGCGACGTCCCGTCCAGCGCGATCGAACCCTTTTCGGCGATGAAGCGCGCGAGCTTGTCCGGCGCTTGGATGGAAAAACGGCTCATGCCGTCGAACGGGTCGACGGCCAGGATGTCGGCGACGCCATCGACATGCCCGGTGACGATGTGGCCGCCGAGCTCGTCGCCGATCTTCAAGGACCGTTCGAGATTGAGGGGCGTGCCGACGCGCCACGCGCTCGCCGTCGTCCGCGCCAGGGTTTCGGCGCCGATATCGACGTCGAACCAGCTTCCCTCGTTCAGGCCGCCGCTCGCCACCACGGTCAGGCAGGGGCCGTTGCAGGCGATCGAGGCGCCGAGCGCGATCGACTCGGGCTTGTAGCCGGAGGCCACCCGCATCCGGCGCAGGTCGCCCTGCGTGTCGATCCGCTCGACGCGTCCGATATCGCTGATGAGTCCCGTGAACATCAGATCATCCTTTCGAAGCGGTGAAGGCGATCGGTCCCGACCTCGAGGTTTTCGGACTGCCGGAAGCGCATGGGATCGTGCAGCATGCCACGCGCGGCACCGCTCATGGTCGGCACGCCTTCACGGCCCAACGGCTTTTCCGCCTGGAACAGGATCACTTCGTCCGCAAGGCCTTCGGCGATCAATGCCGAACCGACGGTTGGGCCACCCTCGCTGAAGATCCGGGTGATCCCGCGGTCGGCGAGGACCCGCAACGCGGCGCGAAGATCGAGCGCGCCGGAGGCGCTGACGGGAACCACCGCGATCTCGACTCCGTCGATCTCCCGGAGCGCCTTGCCCCGCGCGTCGAGGCTTTCCGCCCGCGTCAGAACGAGGATCGGCGCCTCGCCTGCCGTCTGGATCAAGCGGGAGTGCAGCGGGAGCCGCAAGCCGCCGTCGAGAACGACCCGCAGCGGCTTGGCCTGAACGCCGGGAAGCCGCACGGTCATCAGGGGATCGTCGGCGAGCACCGTGCCGACGCCCACCATGATCGCATCATGCATGGCGCGCATGACGTGAACCATGCCGTTGGCGGCGACGCCCGTGATCGACAGCCGCGGGTCATGCGGGCCGCCGGCCACGAATCCGTCCGCCGTCTCGGCGAATTTGAGGGTGATCGCGGGGCGGCGTTGGGTCATGCGCAGGATATGGCCGAGATGATCCCGGCGCGCCGCGGCATCGCCAATGCCGCCCAGAACGTCCAGGCCGTGGTCGCGGCAATAGGCGGCGCCGCGTCCGGCGACATCCGGATTCGGATCGCCCACCGCATAGACCACCCGGCTGATGCCGGCAGCAACGATGGCTTCGCAGCACGGCGGCGTCTGGCCGTGGTGGCTGCACGGTTCGAGGGTGACGTAGATGGTCGCGCCTCTGGCGGCGGCGCCGGCCTGTGCCAGTGCCTGCGGCTCGGCGTGGGGGCGGCCACCAGGAGCCGTCCACCCGCGTGCGAGAACGATCCCGTCCTTGACGATGAGGGCACCGACGGACGGATTGGGCGCGGTGAGGCCAAAGCCTCGCCGCCCGAGCGCCAAAGCAGCATCCATGAAGCGGCGATCCGCGTCCTGGTCCACAGGCGCGGTCATGCCAGACGTCCGGAAAATGCCACGCTACACGCGGCTCGGAAAAGGCGACTTCGGCTTGGGCGTCTCAGCCTCGCCGTCCGGCGGGTTGGCAAGTTCGTCGATCAACATGTTGAAATCGCGAGTCTCTCGAAAATTCCGATAGACCGATGCGAAGCGCACGTAGGCGACGCTGTCAAGGGAGCGCAGGCCCTCCATGATCAGTTCGCCGATCCGATCGCTGGGCACATCGCTGTCGCCCTGGCTTTCGAGCTGCCTGACGATGCCGTTGACCATCCGGTCGACGCGTTCGCCGTCGACGGGACGTTTGCGCAGCGCGATCTCGAGCGATCGCATCAGCTTGTCGCGATCGAAGGGCACCCGGCGGCCGGATTTCTTGACGACCGTCAGTTCGCGTAGCTGCACGCGTTCAAAAGTCGTGAATCGACCGCCGCAGTCGGGACAGACGCGGCGCCGGCGGATGGATGAGGCATCCTCCGTCGGCCGCGAGTCCTTGACCTGCGTTTCCAGGCTGCCGCAGTAGGGACAGCGCATTTTACCTCAATAGATCGGGAAGCGCTTGGTCAGCGCCGCGACCTCGTTGCGGACCTTGGTCTCGGTTTCGACGTTGCCCTCTTCGCCATTGGCGGCAAGACCAAGCAGACAGGTCGCGATGAGCTCGCCGACCTGCTTGAACTCGTCCACGCCGAAGCCGCGCGACGTCGCCGCCGGCGATCCCAGGCGGATGCCGGACGTGACCATCGGGCTGGCCGTATCGAACGGCACACCGTTCTTGTTGCAGGTGATGTGGGCGCGCCCGAGCGAGGCTTCGGCCGCCTTGCCGGTCAGACCCTGCTTGCGCAGGTCGACGAGCAGCAGATGATTGTCCGTGCCGCCCGATGAGATCGCAAAGCCTTTCTCGGCCAGGGTCGCGGCCAGAGCCTTGGCGTTGTCGAGCACCTGCTGGATGTAGACCTTGAAGCTCGGCTGCAGCGCTTCGCCGAAAGCGACGCCCTTGGCAGCGATGACATGCATCAATGGACCACCCTGGATGCCGGGGAAGATCGCCGAGTTGAACTTCTTCGCCAGCGCCGCGTCATCCGTCATGATCAGGCCGCCGCGCGGACCACGAAGGGTCTTATGCGTGGTGGTCGTGGCGACATGGGCGTGCGGGAACGGCGAGGGATGCAGGTCGGCGGCGATGAGCCCGGCGAAATGCGCCATGTCGACCATGAAGAAGGCGCCGACCGAGTCCGCGATCTCGCGGAATTTTGCGAAATCCCAATGGCGCGGATAGGCCGAGCCGCCGGCAATGATCAGCTTCGGCTTATGCTCGAGCGCGAGCTTGGCGACGCTCTCCATGTCGATGCGGTGATCGTCCGGCTTCACGCCGTAGGGAATCGGCTTGAACCATTTGCCGGAGACGTTGACCGGCGAGCCGTGGGTCAGGTGACCGCCCGCGGCGAGGTCGAGACCCATGAAGGTGTCGCCCGGCTGCAGCAGCGCGAGGAACACGGCCTGATTCGCCTGGCTGCCGGAATTCGGCTGGACGTTGGCGAAGCCGACGCCGAACAGCTTGCAGGCCCGCTCGATCGCCAGACGCTCGGCGATGTCGACGTATTGGCAACCACCATAATAGCGGCGGCCGGGATAGCCCTCGGCATATTTGTTGGTGAGGATCGAGCCCTGTGCTTCGAGAACGGCGCGCGAGACGATGTTCTCCGACGCGATCAGCTCGATCTCGTCGCGCTGACGGCCGAGCTCCTGATCGATGGCCTTCGCCATGTCCGGATCGACGGCATGAAGATCGGCATTAAAGAATGCGGTCGAATCGGTCCAGGCGTCGGACTTGGTCATTGCAGAACCCCTTGGGAGACGAGTTGAGGCCGGTATGTTCGGCACGTTATTATGCTTGGTGGCTAATTGGTCAGGTGACGCAAAGCCTAGCACAGCCGCCGAAGCCGGGGAAAGGTCTCGGAAATACAGTTTTCCTGCGTGACGTCTCAAGAAAATTGAGTCCTGCCTCAGGACTCTACGAAGACCTGCGACGAAAGAACCCGCCCTTTTGGGGCGGGTTTGACGGCAAGCAACCTCGAATTACAGACGACTTACTGCTGGTCGTCGTCCATCGGCTCGAGCACGCGGCCGGGATTGTCCGCCGGGCGCTGGTTGTTGTAGCTGGTCTTGCTGATCGTACCCTGCGGCTGATCGATCGGGCGACCGATCGAGCCGGTCGCGACCGGTCCGAAACCGTCACGCTGGTAAATGTCCTCGCGGAACTGAGCGGTGCCGTCCGGCGTCGCCCAGGCCGTCACGTAGACCCAATATACCGGAACCGGGCTGGCGAGACGTGCGTCGACGCGACCGCCCGAGCGAATGGCTTCGTCGATGTGCGCGCGGTCCCAGCCGGGCGTATCCTTCAGGAGCCACTGCACGTAGTCGCGGACATTCTGCACGCGGATGCAGCCAGACGACACGAAACGCTGATCGTCGCCGAAGACCCCTTTGTCGGACGTGTCATGCATGTACACGCCGTAGGGATTGCTGATGTTGATGCGGACGACGCCAAGCGAGTTCTCCGTGCCCGGATCTTCGCGGAAGCGGAAGTTGGTCGCTTCCATCGAATGCCAGTTGATGGAGCTCGACGGAACCTCCTGGCTGTCCTTGTTGAAGACGCGGATGTGGTGGTCGTTCAGATAATTGGGATCCCCCTGCATGCGCGGGATGAGATCCTTTTTGATGATCGACGCGGGCACGGTCCAGAAGGGATTGAAGTTGATGTCGGTCGCGCGGGTCTGCATGACCGGCGACTGGCGATCCATCTTGCCGACGCCGGCCCGATGATGGCTGAACACGACGCCGCCTTCGACGGTCTCGACCGCCTCGGCCGGAATGTTCGCCATGACGAAGCGCTCGCCGAGATTGCCCGAGAACGATTTTAGGCGGACGAGGTTGATCTCGAGCTGATGCAGCCGCATGTCGGCGGTGATGTTGAGCGCGGCGAAGGCCTCGGGGCCGACGATACCGTTCTCGATCAGGCCATGACGCGCCTGGAAATGCTTGACGCCGGCTTCGACGTACGAATCGAAGATCGGCGAGGATCCGGCCGACGTATCGAGATCGCCCGACGCCGCCAGACGACGGCGCAGCGCCACCACGGCGGGGCCGTTGGTGCCAAGCTGCAGCTTGCGACCCGTCGGCACCGTGTTCCAACCGCCATTCTGGACAAGCTTGCGATAGGTCTCGATCGCCTGCTCGGTTGCGTTGAACGTTTCCGTCGACAGCACCGGAACGGTCGAGCGCTTTACAGAGAGACGGGCATCGGCGTCATAACCCTGGGCCCATTCCGCCTGATCGCTGAAACCACCGTCCTGTTCGGCGGCGAGACCCGTCTTCGCACCGGCGAGACCAAACACGGCCAAGGCGCCGGCGATGGAGAGGACACGCAGGGAGACGCGCGGAAAATGGTGCGGATGTTGTGCCACCGATGACTCCAGATGCGCCGCCGTATGGCGGGAAAAAGCGGCGCGCAGCAATGCAGCCCACGCCCTTCTAAGCGAATATTTAACGCTACAAGCAGTGTGCTTAACAAGCAGCAAACGGAGGGCCGTTTTGTGGCGGCATTGCGAGTTCTGCGAGTCTGGGCGGCATTCGCCGGCTTGTTGCCGTTAGGGCACAGGTCGCATCGGCGCAACAAAAAAGCCCGACCGAGCTCTCAGGGGAAAGAGCTGGCCGGGCATTCGCAGACAAGGTGCCGGGGGAAACACCCTGCCCGTCGATTCGTATCGCCGAAGAATGACGGCGACGTGAAAAAGGTTCAGAGGCGGAAGCGGATCTGGTCGGTCCAGAAACGCTCGAGGCGGACGAGCGACTGGTTGAGCTTGGTGAACTCGTCGCTGGTGATGCCGCCGATCTGCTCGACGGTCGAAATGTGCTTGTCGTAGAGGCCGCCGACGATCTCGTGAACTTCGCGACCTTGATCGGTCAGGCTGATGCGAACCGAACGACGGTCGAGGCGCGAGCGCGAGTGATGCAGGTAGCCCATCTCGACCAGCTTCTTGACGTTGTAGGAGACGTTAGAGCCGAGGTAGTAGCCGCGGGTGCGGAGCTCGCCGGCGGTCAGCTCCTTGTCGCCGATGTTGTAAAGAAGCAGGGCTTGGACCGAGTTGACGTCGCTGCGACCGCGGCGGTCGAACTCGTCCTTGATCACGTCGAGCAGGCGACGATGCAGCCGCTCCACCAGGGTCAGGGCTTCGAGATAGACCGGCCGAACCTCGGCGATCTCCTCATGGCGATTGCGGGTCATGTCGGATTTCAGAGCCGTATTGTTCATCACTCAGTCCCCTAGAATTTCGCGATGGCCAAGTTCCCTCGGCTCACTATGGAATGATCTATAAGGCCGACGAATGAAAACGAGTTTAAACAACACCCTGAATCGAAAGTTTACACTTTGCAGTAAATGAGATGTGAATTGAAGCAAACGGTCATTGTAAACGCCGCGTAAGGACGTGTTACTTAAAGATTTATATAAATTTGAACTGCGAACAAACCCACAGACTGTACTGTACAGCGAAATATATACGGCGAAGCCGTGGTTACTCAGGTGCTACGGCGAGGGAACTCGAAAACATGCACAGTAAGCGACGGCATGCGGGGGAGCTCAGAGACGCGATGCCTTCCCGGCGTACCAGGTGAGAGCGAAATAGATCAGGATCAGGGAGCCGTCGATGGCGACCCAGGCGTAAGTGAAGAAGTGGGTGATGCTCATGGCGACGAAGATCTGCGATAGCGCGGCAAACAGCCAGAGCACGCCGCCCCAGGGAGTCGCCAGCCAAAGGCCGACCGCCGCGAGAAGATCCAGCACGGAAAAGAAGATCACGGCGGCCGCGCGACCTGCGGAAAGCCGATCGAAGACGGCATCGGTCGGCAGGAGGAAGACCGCCCATTGCGTGAGGCCCTGGATGATCCAGAGGCCGGCCAGCAACCGCATGAATACGACGAGGATGAGACCCCAGCGTGTTTCGCTGGCTTCCCGCGCCGTCACGCCGAGCCTAATAGCCGCCTCGGGCTCGTAGATCTCGAGTTTGACCCGATCCGCGTTCTGCAGGCTCATGCCGCGGCGTCTTTGCCAGCCGCGGGCACGACAAACTGGAGCACGGGGCCGACGGGAACGACCCCGGTCGGATTGATCCAGGGGTGGCTGCGGTAATAATGGTTCTTGATGTGGTCGAACCGCGTCGTCGAGGCCACCGCGTCGTGGGCATAGAGGTCGCGAAGATAGGCCGAAAGCGCAGGATAATCCGCGATGCGCCGGATGTTGCACTTGAAGTGACCGACATAGACGGGGTCGAAGCGCAGCAGCGTGGTGACCAGGCGGATGTCGGCCTCGGTGAGGGTCTCGCCCATCAGGTAGCGCTGGCGCGACAGGCGCTGCTCCAGCCAGTCCAGGCTCTCGAACAGCGGCTTGATTGCTGTTTCATAGGCACCTTGCGTCGTCGCAAAACCCGCCTTGTACACCCCGTTGTTGACGGTGTCGTAGATCCGCGCGTTGACGGCATCGATCTCCGGGCGAAGCGCCTCGGGATAATAGTCCCCCGCCGCGGCGCCGAGGCCGTCGAAGGCGGAATTGAACATGCGCAAAATTTCGGAGGACTCGTTCGACACGATGGTCCCGGTCTGCTTGTCCCACAGGACAGGCACGGTGACGCGCCCGACGTAGCTCGGATCGGCGGCGCGATAGACCTCGTAGAGGTAGGCCGCGTGGTTGATCGGGTCCGGGATCACGTCGTCTTCCGGCTTGAACGTGATGCCGTGCTCCCGCATCAGCCAATGCGTGACGGACACGCTGATCAGGCCCTCGAGCCCTTTCAGCTTGCGCATGATCAGGGTGCGATGCGCCCAGGGGCAGAAGTAGGCGGCATAGAGATGGTAGCGCCCGGCCTCGGCCTTGAAGCCGGCCTTGCCGCTCGGCCCTGCCGCACCGTCGGCGGTGACCCAGTTGCGGAATTTCGACGCATCGCGCTCGAATCGGCCGTCATGCTTGTCCTGCTCGTAGCCGCGATCGTGCCAGACGCCTTCGACGAGTACACCCATGGTCACACCTTTCACGAACACAGGTGTTTAGCCGGACAAAGGGGGTGCGAGCAAATCGCGGGCTCTTGCTTGCTTAGGTAGCCTGTTCGGATGGAGGATCGTCCACCTCGAGTTCGCTTTCCACCGCTTCAAGGGTAAGAGGCAAAGCTTCAAACACCGTCTGCCACACGCGTCGCTGGATCACGTCTTCGTACTCATGGCGGTAGATATTTCCAGCTGCCGCCATCTCCTTCCAAGGAATCGTAGACTGTCGCGCCTTCAGATCGCTGGATAGCTTCCGCGACGCCTCCGAGATGGTTTCGAGCGCGCGCGTGACCGCATAGAACGATTTAAAGGCGTCGCAGAATTGTTCATAGCTCAAGCCATCGACAAACGAGAAGGCCAAGGCAATGTTGTGCCGGATATAAACGAGCGCGCGTTTTTTCGGTCTCAGAACGCATAGACCGCGTCGGCTATCGCAGAGGGCCGAACGTGAGGCTTCAGCGCTTCGAAATCGACCACATCGACCGAGCCTCCAAAAAGCCCCTCAACGTACGATTTCACGCCCGCATAATCGTAGATCGTCCGAACCACCTGAGGATCGAGGGCGACCAGAATATCGATATCGCTTTGCGCATTCTGTTCGCCACGCGCGACGGAACCGAAGAGAGCGGCGCGCATGACGCCATGCGCCCGCAAGTCGGTCTCGCGCTCCTTCAGCGTTTTGATGATCTCGTTGCGTTTCATAGTGTCATCATAGCACAAAGACTTTTGAACCTCACGCGTACCCTTTCTTCCGTTTTTCCGCGATTGCTGAGCCTTGCCCGGACGCGCGATGGATCTGAGGAGCTGTCAAGCCCCCGGTCATCGTGATTCTATCGGCTGGCCATCGGCCTGGTAAGTGCGAACCCCTGCGGGACGCGTTAAGATGCCGGGAAACCTCCGGCGCGCCGATGTAGCGCCGGTCTGATCACGCTATCTGGACAAGCGACCATGACCAAAGGCCTGCCCGCCGACATTTCAGAATCCCTCGGCCTGATCCACCGCCCGCGGCGCAATCGCAAGAGCGAGTGGGCCCGCCGCCTGGTGCGCGAAAACGTCGTCACAAGTAATGACCTGATCTGGCCGATCTTCATCATCGAGGGGGAAAAGCAGCGCGTCCCCGTGCCCTCTATGCCCGGCGTCGAGCGCTACTCCGTGGACGAGGCGGTGCGCGCCGCGCACGAAGCGGCGGAGGCCGGCGTCCCGGCGATCGCTCTCTTTCCCTTCACCGAGCCGGGTCTGCGCGATCCGGTCGGCAGCGAGGCGTGGAACCCCGGCAACCTGGTCTGCCGCGCCTGCCGCGCGATCAAGGCCGAGGTGCCGGAACTCGGCCTGATTACCGATGTCGCGCTCGACCCCTACACCAGCCACGGCCATGATGGCGTAATGCGGGGCGAAGAGATTTTGAACGACGAGACCGTCCGCATCCTCTGCCGCCAAGCGGTCAACCAGGCCCATGCCGGGGCCGACGTGATCTCGCCGTCGGACATGATGGACGGCCGCGTCGCCGCGATCCGCGCGGCGCTCGACTTCGCCGGCTTCCAGCAGGTGCAGATCATGTCCTACGCAGCCAAGTACGCCTCGGCCTTCTACGGCCCGTTCCGCGATGCGATCGGCACCAACGCCACCCTGATCGGCGACAAGCGCACCTACCAGATGGACCCGGGCAACGCCGAGGAGGCCCTACGCGAAGTGGCGCAGGACATCGAGGAAGGCGCCGACATGATCATGGTCAAGCCCGGCATGCCCTATCTCGACATCATCCGCCGGGTGAAGGAGAATTTCACCGTCCCCACTTTCGCCTACCAGGTGTCCGGCGAATACGCGATGATCATGGCCGCCGCGCAGAACGGCTGGATCGACGGCGACCGCGCGATGATGGAAAGCCTGACCGGCTTCAAACGCGCCGGCTGCGACGGCATTTTGACCTATTTCGCGGTGACGGTTGCGAAGCGGTTGAAGGGCTGACGGCGCCGCGAGCCCGACGCAACGGCCTACATGACAAGCTATGGCCCCCCGTTCAGCGAAGACCTGATGTACACGATCGCGGGCTTATTTGGCGCGGGCGCCTCGACCGCGATCGTCGCGCGGTTCGCCGGACTTCACCTCCTCGCCCTGATGGTGATGCCGGCTGGATTCCTGGTCGGAGCGGGCATTGTCCAAGCCTTCGTCGGCCTGCTCCGCTGGGGCAGGCCGTGAGCGGACTGGCACGCTGGTCGATGGCGTGCCGCGGCCGTTCGGCGCTCAATCCAGCGGATACGTCACCACAAGCGACTGCTCCGGCTTCTCCTTTGTCGGCGAGACCTGGTAGTAGAACAGCCCCTGCCCCGAGGGCTCACGCTTGCCGAAGGCGATCTTGACGCTCGGCTCGTCGGCCCCGTCCGCAGCGACTTTCGCCCATTCCGCCCCGTCCCACACGCCGAAGGGGGCATTCTCATCCTTCTGATGGATAGCGTTGTAGACCGTGAGCGTCCCGAACGGCGTCTGCGCGAGCTTGCCGTCGGGCGGAAACGTGGTGCCCTGCAACGAGGCCGCCGCAGGATCGCTGGAGACGAAGGCGACGCGGCCGTCCGGGCCCCGGTTCACCGTGATGTCGATCGCCGCCTTCTCGATGAGCGACGGCTTCATATGCAGCAGCTGGGTGTATTGCGCCTCGGTCACGCCCATCTTGCTGTTGTAGGGCAGCGGCTCACCGGCCTTGTTGTTGGTGACGTAGTGCTTGAACCAGTCCATGTTGTTCTGGACCGCAAGCTGAAACTGTTTGGAGATGGCCTGATCCTCTTTCGCGACCTCGAGCACCACCACATGCCCCTTGATCGTGCCGCTTTTGGGCAGATACGGATCGAGCGGGCCTGCCGCCATCGCGGCAGAAGGCAGGGCGACGCAGACCAGCGCCGCGGCGAAAAAGGTGGTTCGACGATCGCGAAACGCGACAAGCATGAAGATCTCCCTACGATTTTTTTGTTGCGCCCCCAGTGCCACGGTCATTCCCGAGCGGCAAGCTGCCTTTCGCCGCGGACGCCTTACATCTTTGTAAGGTGCGCCCAAGCCCCGAATTCACGGAGTCTCTCATGAAAGCCCTGATCGTCGTCGACATGCTCAACGACTTCGTCACCGGCGCGCTGCCGAACGAGGCGCGCGCCATGCAGATCGTGCCCGCAATTCGTCGGTTGATCGATCATGCGCGCAAGGACCCGGACTGGCTCGTGGTCTACTCCAACGACGCGCACCGCGCCGACGACCGCGAAGTGTCGATCTGGGGCCGCCACGCGATGGCCGGCACGCCGGGCGCCGCCGTCATCGACGCTTTGGCGCCGATCGGTGCGGAGCGCGAGATCATTTCGCACAAGCGGTTTTACGGCGCGTTCGACGACACCGACCTGGAGGATACGTTCATCGACTATGACGTCACCGACGTGGTGATCACGGGGCAGCACACCCATTGCTGCGTCCGCCACACCGCCTATGGCGCCTTCCTGCGCGGCTACGGCATCCAGATCCCGACGGACGCCGTTTGCGTTTTCGAAGGCGTCGATAGCGAAGCGGCGCTGCAGTATCTCGTCGAGATGTACGGCGCGGTGACGACCACCAGTGCGGCTCTGTCCGGCCGGCAGCCGCTCAAGACGGCCTACTCCAAACCCGGCTTGTAGCCCGATCGGCGCGCGGCCATATGTTATCGGCCGGACGCTTTTGCCGGCAGGAGTCACGACGATGAGCGACACAGGACCGTACCGCGCGCAGACCACGATGCCTTACTTTGCCAGCCCGGTCTTGCCGGCAGCGGCCTTCACCGGTGTCCGAAGCCGGCGCATCGTCGGCTTCGGCCTCGACTTCATTCTCGTTTCGATTCTGGTCGCAATTCTTTGGACGGTGTTGTTCGTTGCGACCTTCGGGATGTCGGCGCTGCTTCTGCCGCCGCTGTTCCCCTTCGTCGCGTTTTTCTACAACGGCTTCACGGTGTCGGGTCACCGGATGGGCACACCCGGCATGCGGACGATGGATCTCGAGATCCGGGCCGTCGACGGCTCGCGTGTGTCGTTCATCGCCGCCGCCATCCACGCTGTTCTGCTGTACGTCAGCTGGATGTTCCCCCCTGTCTTCCTGGTGTCGCTGATCACAGGCGACAAACGCTGCCTGCACGACATCGTCGCCGGCGTCATCGTCGTCAGGCGGCCGATGTAGGATATTGCGGCCGCGGCGACCCGGGCTTCGGCCGGTCTAGCGCATCGGCCCGATCAGGCGGCGGTACTCGGCTTCGGGCTTGCCATAAGCATCGCCGGCAAATTCTTCGAGACCCGTCCTGTTGGCGATGGTGACGAAGCCCCGTTCCGAGCGGATGAAACCATGGCCTTCGAGCGCGTGCAGCGAGGTCGTGACGCTTGGCCGGCGCACGGCCAGCATGATCGACAGGAACTCGTGCGTGATTGGCAGGTCGTCGCTGTCGGAGCGGTCATGGCACATCAGGAGCCAGCGGGCCAACCGCTCGTCAACAGGATGCACGGCATTCGACAGGGCCGTAAAACTCGCCTGCACGTTGAACGTCTGGACATAGCGCAGGAGCAAGCCGCGCAACGTGGCGCTTGTCTCGGTGGCCGCGTCGAAACGCGATCGTTCGATGCGATAACAAAATCCTCCTATCTGCATGATGATGAGATTTGGCGCCCGATCTGATCCCAGCAAGACGGAAATCGGCGAAAACCCGTCCCAGCCAAAAAGCCCGGCTTCGACCTTCTGTCCCTCGGGGGACGTCGCGATGACGGATCCGAGACCCGATTCGCAAAAGTAGACATGGCTGACGACCTGATCAGGCTCGGCTATGATGAAGCCTCTGGGGCACTCGACGGCCTCGAAATCGTTCGCCAGGGCCGTATAGTCTTGAGTCGAAAGAAGCGACAGCAGCCGATTGCGAACCGCTGTCCGCGGTAACATGATCATGGTCCTCATCCCGATTGGGCGAGAGCCACGCGCATCTCCCAAACGCCTGCAGCCTCGGTACGAGCAGGCGACACATTGCTTGTAGCACGTCGGACCAGATTCCGACTTAGGCCTTATTAAACAAAGCTTGGCGGCAAAAGACTGTACGATAACGTACGCTTTCCTGGCCCCGTCATCGCAAATGTTAATGCGCTGTCCAGGTTGTGCTCGATTAGATGCCGCCTAGCCCTTTGGAGATGCTGTGACATCAACTCATGAAAGTGTCGCCGCGAGACCGGCACTGACTTCGCCATCAGGGACAGCGGCTTTAGACATCGGCAGCGGCGCGCCGGATACCGCCGTTGGGACCTACCGCTCCAACGCGCTGATCAGTCGAATGCAAGCTTTGACGGCCCTCTCCGAGGATGATCGCGTCGTTCTGGCCGGCCTGAGCGGGTCGCCGCGAGTCATTGATCCCGGAACCGACCTATGCCGGGAGGCCGATACGCCGGACGGCATTCTTATCGTGACGGCCGGTTTTGCCTGTCGGTACAAGCTTCGGCAGAATGGCGCCCGCCAGATCACCGATTATCTGCTACCAGGCGACCATTGCGATCTGAGGGCACTGCCGAACGAGATGCGGGGCTCGATCGTCGCACTCGCGCCGAGCAAAGTCGCGAAGATCTCATCCGAGACACTCGTGTCCGTTCAGAGCGACTATCCCGCGATCGCCGAGGCCTTTCGGAGAGCCGCCCTGGTCGAAGGGGCGATTTTGCGTGAGTGGCTGATGAACATGGGCCGACGCTCCGCAGACGAACGGCTGGCTCATCTGTTTTGCGAGTTGTTCGTCCGGATGCACACGGTCGGTCTCGTCCACGGAAACAGTTTCCGGCTGCCGCTGACCCAGTTCGATCTCGGCGATACGATGGGATTGTCCTACGTCCACGTGAACCGAACGCTGCAGTCCCTGCGCCAGCAAGGGTTGTTCACCCTCAGCAGCAAAACCCTCACCATCCTCAACCCCGAAGGCTTGCAGAAGTTGGCGGGATTCGACCCCGGTTATCTCCGCTGATCCAGACGGTCGCGGCGACGGCCTCGACCAACCCATCACGCGCCGTGCGCGAGATGGGTGATGGCGCCACGCAAGCTCGAAAGAGCGAGGCGGGACAGCGCCATCATGCCGCTTGCGGCTTTTCCCAGGCGCGTTATCCTGTGTCGACGTCCCAAGATCACCGACGGGAGCCAGAGTGTCGAGAGAGCCGCGGGACGCCCCGCAATTCTATCTGACGGCTCCATGCCCTTGCCCGTACCTTCCGCATCGCGAAGAGCGCAAGGTGTTCACCCATCTCATCGGTAAACGGGCGGTCGCGCTCAACGACACCCTGACGCAGTCCGGCTTCCGTCGCTCGCAAACCATCGCTTATCGACCGGCGTGCGAGTCCTGCCGCGCCTGCGTCTCCGTGCGGGTCAAGGTCGACGAGTTCGCCACGTCGCGGGGCTTCCGCCGCGTGCTCGAGCGCAACGCCGACCTGAGCGGCGTGGTGGTCCGCGCCGAGCCGACGTCCGAACAATATTCTCTGTTCCGCGGCTATCTCGACGCGCGCCACGGCGACGGCGGGATGGCCGACATGTCGGTGCTCGACTATTCCATGATGATCGAAGACAGCCATGTGGAGAGCCGCCTGATCGAATACAGGTCGAACAGCACGTCGGTCTCGCCCGGCGTCCTGACGGCGGTGTGCCTGACCGACCTGCTCGCCGACGGGCTGTCGATGGTCTACTCGTTCTATGAACCGGACGAGAGAAACCGATCGCTCGGCACGTTCATGATTCTCGACCATATCGAGCGCGCGCGCCGTCTCGGCCTCCCGCATCTCTATCTCGGCTATTGGGTCGATGGGTCGAAGAAGATGGCCTATAAGGCCCGCTTCCTGCCGCAGGAACGCCTGGGCATGCAAGGCTGGGAGCGGTTCGAGAGCTGATCCTTCGTCGCGCGGATCTCAGCGGCGTTCCTGCAGGGCAATCAGGGCCGACAGGACCGCGTTCGAACTCCGGTTGCCCGCGCTTGTCGGCGCCCGAAGCTGCGCGTCGCGGCGCCTTGGACGCTCGTCGGCCGCATCGCGCGGGTCGGCATCGGCCGCGGCGTCGGGATCGGTCGTCCGCGAGGAGCGGGTAACCTCGGCCGTTTTTCGAACGGCGGAAATCTCCGCGCGGGCAAGAATGGGTGAGATACGCATTACGCTCGAGCCTCGTGACACACGCTCTGATCGATCACCGTACGCGACCCCGCCTTAAAAAGCCGTTCTGAAGGTCCCGACGATTTGAAGCGACGACGCAACGCCGGCGTCTCACGGGCCGCCTGTGTTGAGCTCTTCGAAACACTTGGCCGCTAGACTGCAACAGCGGGCGGGGACCATCTTCGCGTGGGACGACACTCTCACCGGACGCGTTCGAGCGCCGTCCCGTCCGTTCAGCGCGAACGTCATGCCTTTGAGGTCGTCTTGGTCGATTTTTCGGATGCCCTGAAGGCACGGATAGACAGCATGTCCGCCGACGAGCTGGCTGCCACCGAAGTGCGCCGTCTGTCTCGTGAAGCCGATCGAACGGCCACGGTGACCTTGGGCGCCTTGTGGGAACCCGCGTCAGGTGACGCTGCAGCCGTGACGAAAGAAGTGACGGTCCAGATCGATGCGGGAACGCCGGGGACGCCGGATATCCTGCGCATCGACCAGGGGCCGAGCTTCCACGAATCGATCATTCTGACGCTGTCTGTCTATCGCTTGATCGCCGGTGGGACGGACGCCGAAGGCGACCCGCAAAGCGAGCGGTTTGTCGTCAATCCAGGTGGCGCCGGCCACAACAAGGTATCCGTCGATCGGGCCGAACTCGGCGCCGTCCTCGCGCGCAACCGCCCGATCGAAATGGCGCGATCCCGACGCCTGGTCGCGCTGGAGCAGCGCGCGCCTGCCTTGCATTTTTCGCCAGCGGACCGGCTGGCCCATTTCGAGGAGAAATGGGTCGCGGAAACCGTCAACGTCCGGATCGATGGCATCGTGTCGAAGGTCGCGTCGCGCGCGGTCATGCTTCTTACCGGCCGTGACCATGTCGCCCTTTGGGTGCGCAAGGACGATCTGACGGTCGGCCCGGGACGTATCCTGGGGTCTGTCCTTGCGGTCGCCATCGTCCGCCCGGACAAGGTCCGCTCGCGCCACGACGTCCTGGTTCCGGGGTCGCTTGTGGTCGCAAGCGACGCCTACCTCAAGAACAGCTTCGGCGAGGGACCGGAACGCACCCTCATTCTGGACGTCGCGCAGATCCGCAAGATCGTCGCAACGATCGCGCGTGAAGAAGGCCGGGAAGCCGCCTTGGCGCTCTTCGAGCGGCTGGTTGACCGTAGCGCCGCGATCCGCCGCGAGCGAGGCCTGCGTGGTAAAACGGGTGCGCTTCGCGCCTGTGCCGCGCACGGCTAGAGCGCAGGCACAGTTGCCTTTGATGATCCAAACGGGCGGCTATGCCGCTTCGTCGCAGATCACATCGTCACCCACTTCGATCGTGCCGTCGCCCGAGACTTCGAAATAGACGCCGCAATCGGGGTGGCCGTAATTGGCGAAGATCGCCTTGGGCAAGGCCGTGTCGCGAAGCCCCGTCTCCGGGTCGACGTCGATCGCCGCGCAGCGCTTGGTGCGAAGCACGCAGCGAAAGCGCGCCGAGCCGATCGTCACGTCGCGTCCCACCCACGTCAGCTCTTCCCAAGGCGCGAGCCCGTCGAGGTAGATGTTGGCGCGAAACCGCAGCGGGTGCACCGGGCGTCCGAAGCGGGCTTCGAGATCACGCACGGACGCAAGGTTGATCACCGATACGGCGCGCATCATCGCCGGCGAGACCACGCTGACATCGGTGAACTTGTGGCCTGCCGCTTCGACAAGTTTCGGCCGGCCCTTGCAGGCGTCCCCGAGGTAATCGGCAAAGAAATCCTCAACGGCAACGCGCCCGGCGGGCTCTTCGAGATTGGCGGCAAACGTCGCGCCATCCGGCTTCACGATCGTCAGAGCGCCGGTGTCGCCGTCGAAGACGGTCTTCAAGGCCGCGAGGCTCTCGTTGCGCCGGAGCATCAGAAAATAGCCCTTGTCGAGCGGCTCGGGATGGTCCGCGTCGAATTCCGTCGTGCCGAGAGCCAGGGCAAAGCGGCGATCGGGGCCAACCAGCCCATTTTCGGCGGTTACCGCCAAGAAGGTGTCTTGTTGCGGCGACAGGCCCTTGATCGGGTAATGAAACAACTCGGACACGGATACGGCGCTCGAACCGGGCATCGTCGACAGACCTCTTCTCATTGCACGCGGCTTTGGAACCGTGCCCCTGGCTTAGGTTCAACGCAAGAGGCAGGCCATAGCGTCTACCCGGCGCGCGCGGTGCTGGTGAATCGATCCGCCTCGATGCTCAGGAGACAGGATTGCCGCGCCAGATCCTGAGCGGCGGCGAGCAGTTGTGTTGCGGCGGTCCCCGTCGTCAACGTCGCATCGCTGACGGTGCCGAGCGACAAGGCGGTCTCGGCAGCGACCTGCGCCGTCGCCTGGGTGCTGAGCGCCATGTCCCGCGTCACTTCGCGTTGCAGTTCGATCGCCGACGTAATCGCTTCGGTAATCTGCTCCATCTCGCCGATGGTCTGGCTGATCGCGCCTATCGCCGTCACCGAGCCGGATGCGGCATTCTGGATGCCCTCGATCTGCGACCGGATGTCGTCGGTCGCCTTTGCGGTCTGCGCGGCAAGCGCCTTGACCTCCATCGCCACGACCGCAAAGCCCTTGCCCGCATCGCCCGCACGCGCCGCCTCGATCGTAGCGTTCAAGGCCAGAAGATTGGTTTGCCCCGCGATATGATTGATGAGGTCGACGATCACGCCGATCCGTTTCGCGGATTCCGAGAGCCCCTCGATCGTGACCGTCGTGCGGTTGGCTTCCGCGACGGCTTGATGGGCGACGTTGGCGGAGTGCGCCATCTGGGCGCTGATCTGGCCGACGGACGACGACAGAATTTCGGTTTCGCTCGCGACGGCCTTCATTGTCGCCGATGCCTTCTTGCTGTCGTCGACGGCCGCCTTGATCTGATCGCTGGTCCAGCCGGCGAGCTGCAGGACCGATTCTGCCGCCGACTGCATCTCGTTTGCCGACGTCGAGACGGCGGCGACGATGCGGCCGACGACATCCTCGAAGCGATCGGCAGTGGACGCCATCAGCTCCTTTCGATCGGTTTCGCTGCGCAGGCGCAACTCGGCGCGTTCGCCGCGCAAGCGGTCCGCTTCGATGAGCGTCGTCTTGAAGACCTGGAACGCGCGACTGATCGCGCCGACTTCCTCGCGCCACTGCGTCGTCGGAATATCGACGCTGGTATCGCCTTCCATAAGGCGGCCCATCGCCTTGGTCAGCCGGCTGATCGGGACGGCGATCACACGATGCAGCGTCCAGCTTAGGAAGACGGCCACGCACAACGCCGCGAGCGGCCCGATCGCATTCATGCGCATAGCGTCTTGATAGGCTTCGATCCGGCGCGCCGAACGCTTTGAAAGCAATCCTTCTTCTTCCTTGTCGATGTCGGTCAGCGTCTGCAACACCTTGTCGAGAAGAACACCTTCGGCGGCCATTTGGCCTTTCCCGGTCTGTTCCGGGAGCAAGGCGCCGTGCCAGGCGCCGACGAGGTCCGAGAACAAGGTGAGGCGGCGCTGCTCCGAGAGATTGTCGCGCGTCAGATCCTTGATGGCCGCCAGCCACTGCGTGAAGGCCGTGTCCTCGTTCTTCATCCTTTCGAGCAAAGCCTCGTCATGCGTGAGCATGTAGCCCCGCATGTCGCTTTCCCGCTTCAAGATGCTGGCGCGCATGTCCTTCGACAGTGTCAGAACCTGATAGGTGTGCCGGGACCAATTTCCTGCCGTGCGGATATCGTCCATGCTCTGATAGGTCGTGAGCGCGATGATGAACGAGATTGCGATGACGCAGGCGAACGAAAGGAAGATCTTGGCCGCTATGCTGCGATGAATGAACACGGAGAATCTGACTCGCACGGAAGGCCCGGAGCGAACTGGGCACCCACCGGATGATGGCGACATATGATTAAGCAATCGCTCCGACGCTCGATGTGTCTTTTGCCGGCGCTGCAAGCCGCACCCAAGATGGTCTTGGCCTGCGAGATCAAATGCATCGAATAACAAACTATTAAGCATGTCGGGACTAAGCCCTTTGCTTGCTGTCCTACGACGCCCCGGGAAATCTATGACCGTTTTTGCCCTCACGACCACGACAGCCACGGTCCTCAGCAAAGTCGGCAACGGCGAATACTCGGCTGCCTCCGTATCGGCTGATCCGACCGACGCGACGAAGCTCGGTCTGGTAAAGGAAAAGGACGGAAACTACGGGACGGCGAATCCCAATGCCGTTGTCGCGACGGGAAGCGCCGCGGCGCAGAGTTCCTCCGCCGTCCAGGCAAGCCTGACCGCGCTGACGCGCGGCGGAGCCTAGCCTCGCGCCGACGCTCGCTTGCAACTTTAAGCATTTCGGGCCCGTTGCGCTCGTGACGACAGCCGTCGTTGTCCTCAACATGCTTCGAAATCCGGACCTCTCATGACCCATACGGCTGCCATCGCCGTCCTCTGTATCGCGGTCGCCGGCGTCGGCGCGCAATGGCTCGCGTGGCGGCTTCGCCTGCCCGCCATCGTGCTGCTGTTCGCCGTCGGCCTCGTCGTCGGCCCGGGCCTGCAGATCCTGACGCCGGCGGCGACATTCGGCCCGGCGCTGCGACCGCTGGTCGGGCTCGCCGTGGCGATCGTCGTCTTCGAGGGCGGCCTGGCCCTCAACTTTCGCGAGCTGCGTGCCGCCGGCGAAGGCGTGCTGCGGCTCACCACGTTCGCTCTCCCGATCAGCTTCGTCCTCGCGTCCATAGCCGCACATTTCGTCGCGGGCATGAGTTGGGGCGTGGCGCTGCTCTATGGCGCCGTCACCGTCGTCACCGGCCCGACCGTGGTTCTGCCGCTGCTGCGCCACACGCGGCTTGAGCAGCGGGCGGCCTCGTTCCTCAAGTGGGAAGCCATCGTCAACGATCCGATCGGCGCGCTGCTGGCGGCGATCGTCCTGGCGCTGCTGCTCGCCAGCGACACGTCGCACGGCATGCTCGCCGCCGACCTTCTGGCCGGGCTCGCAGTCGCCGTCGGGCTGGGCGTCGGCGCGGCGCTTCTGGTGCGCTTGCTCGTCCGGCGCGATCAGCTCCCCGAAGTTCTGAAGACGCCGATGCTGCTGGCCTTGGCGCTCGGCGTCTACGCCGTGTCGAACCTGGTCATGGACGAGGCTGGGCTGGCCGCCGCCACGATCTTCGGTATCGCCCTCGCCAACCTCAAAATTCCCGGCATCAACGAACTGGCGCGGTTCAAGGAGTCGCTGGTCGTCCTGCTGGTCTCGGCGCTCTTCGTCGTCCTGACCGCCAGCCTCGACCGCAGCGTCTTCGCCCAGCTCTCCTCGCCTGTCGTGATGCTCACCGCCGCGATGTGGTTTCTGGTCCGCCCGGCCGCCATCGCACTGGCGACGCGCGGCAGCAATCTGTCCTGGCAGGAGCGGGTGCTCGCCGGCTGGATCGCGCCGCGCGGCATCGTCGCGGCCGCCGTGGCCGGCGTCGCCAGCAGCAAGCTCGCGACGGCCGGCATCGCCGGCGGCGAGCAGGTCATGCCCGCGGTGTTCGCCCTGATTGCCGCGACGATGATCCTCCATGGATTCACCTTGGCGCCGCTGGCGCGTCGCCTTGGCCTGACGCTCGGGGACAGGCCCGGTCTGGCGATCGTCGGCGCCACGGCCTGGGCCACCGATCTCGCCAAGGCGCTGGTCGACGCCGGCACGCCGGTCTTGATGATCGACACCTATCCCGGTGCGCTCGATCGTCCCCGCGCCCTGCGCATTCCGGTGTTGCAGGCCGAAGTCCTGTCGGCGCATGGCGAGGATGCGCTCGCCGGACGACGCGTCGACTATCTTTTCGCGGCGACGCAGAACGACGTCTACAATAGCCTGGTCTGCGCACGACTGGCCCCGGAGCTCGGGCGCGGACGGGTGTTCCAACTGGCGCCAGCCGGCGGTGATGTCGATTCGTGGAAGGGTCTCGACCGTGAGTGGCGCGGCCAGGCGATCGGGCGCCCCGCCGCCGATTTCGCGGCCATGCGCCAACGCCACAAGCAGGGCTGGACGTTTGCGATCCGCGATCACGAGGAGTCGGCCGAGCCGGGCGATGCCGATGATCTTGCGATTCTGCTCCTTGTCCTGCGGCGCAACGGCGATCTCGCCTTCGCCTCGCTGGAAGGCGCCGACCTCAGCATCGGACCCGGCGACCGGATGGTGTCGCTGGCGCCGGCGTCCCGCAGTGCCGATGAATTGGCCGAAGCGCTTGTGTCCGCCGAGCGCTAGGCAGCCGGCGCGGCTAAAAGATGTGCTGTCGTCGGGGTCAGCGCGACGAATGTCGTCGCCGCGCTTGCGGCTGGCGCCGCGATCGCCTCCGCGAGCTGAGTCGCCGCTGAAGCGACGGGTTGCGACGACACCCCGCCTGGCGCTGCGGCGCTGATCTGCGACGCCTGCGCCGCGGTGATGAGGTTGACGGTCAGCGCCTGCCAATCGCCCCAGTAGCTCCCGTTGAACGCGCGGATCTCCAGCGTGTCGACGCCGGTTATCGCCTGGGGTTTTAGAATGGTGGTGGCGAGCGACGTCGCCGCTTCGGTGATCGCCGTCGCCGCGGAATGGGCCGCCTGTTTCACGCCGCCGTCGATACGGATCATCAGCTGCGCGGCATCCGCAGCGCCCGTGTCGTAAAGCTGATACGCGGTGATGGTGCGGCCCGCCGGATCGCTTGTCGAAAACAAACCGAGGAGCGGCAGCCGTGTGTTGACGACGGCGGATGAGGACGCCGTGGCCACGGTGATGGTCGGCGTATCGAGCTCGTAGACGACCGACCCCGCAACCGCGGTCGAAAACTCCTGGCTTGCGGCATGGGGCGCCGCGATGATGACGTCGTCGGCCGATCCGTCATGCGCGCTGTTGGCGAAGCTGCCGTTCGAATTGACGTAAGTGATGTTGTCGACGAGCATCGCGCTCGTGCCGGATCCCGACACGACGGTCGTGATATGGCCCGTCGTTGCCGACGTCTCGAACGCCACCATCTCGCCGGTCTTGATGACCGCCTGCCAGTTGCCGCCCTGCCCCGCCGGACCATTGTAGGCGACGATCCACTCGCCGTTCACCGTGCCGGGAATGCCGAGCGACGTGCTGCTGAGCGGCAGCGAGGCGCCAGCCATCGCCGCGATGTTGCTGGTCAAGGTCCAGCAGCCATTTGTGTTCCAGGCCTCGCCGACGAAGCTCAAGGCCGTGCTGCTGATCGAATCGGGCGTGGCCTGGCTCGGCGCCGGGCCGACGAAGGCGGGCTGCGTGACGACGCTGACCGTTCCGACATAGGTCGTCATCTGCGCCAGCGAATACGGGTTGTCGGCATAGGTTGCGGCGACGAACGCATTGTTGGTGCTGAACAACGAGATCGCTTCGTTGGCATCGGTATCCTGCGAGGCCGTCAGGATCGCCCGATTGATATTGCCGTAGACGGCGTTCTTGTATTTCCCGGTCAGCGGATTGTAGGTGAAGACGATCCCCAGGCCGAGGCTGTCGCCGCCGATATTGGCAAACCCGGCGGTGACGCCGTTTCCCGTCACCGTGCCCGTGCTGCCGGTGGACGATACCGTGTATTCGTCGCGGTCGAGGCCGCTGAGGATGAGAAACTGCGGATTGCCGATGCCCGGGGTGACGGAAAATAGCGACGACAGCGGGATGGCTTCGCCCCCGCTGGCCACGATCGATCCGGTCGCCAAACTTGCCGGCATGCGTTGCTCCGCCTTGAGACCGCGCGGTCCCACGTCTCTCTTCATCGTGCAGCCGAAGTCTGAATGAAGCGCGGATAGGGTTGGTTAAATTGTCCGTAACGCGTGCGGCAGCTGCAATTGCGCTTTCGCCGACCCACGGGCACAGAGAAGCGACGTCCACCCTGCTGGAGGCACGGCCATGGTCCTATTTGAAAGTACGTTGACCCTGGTCCTCGTCGCGATCGTGTTGCTGCAGGTCTCTCGCCGTCTGGCGATCCCCTATCCGACAATGCTCGCGGGCGCCGGCGTCGTCGTGGCCGCCCTGCCCTGGGCGCCGGACTTCGCCATCGATCCGCATCTCGCGCTGGCCCTGTTCATCGCGCCTGCCCTCCTCGACGCCGCCTATGATCTGCCGCCCCGAGCGATCCGCAGCAATTGGCTGCCGCTGCTGGCACTTGCGGCGATTGCCGTGGTGCTGACCACCGCGGTCGTGGCATGGGCCGGCGTCGTGTACGCCGGCCTGCCGTTGTCGGCAGCGATCGCGCTCGGCGCCATTGTCGCGCCGCCGGACGCCGCAGCCGCGGCGGCGGTGCTCGCGCGGTTCGTCCTGCCGCGCCGCACGGTCACGATTCTCAAGGGCGAGAGCCTGCTCAACGATGCCGTCGCGCTGCTCATCTTCAGCGCCGCCGTCGGCGCGGCCTCCGACAAGACGACGCTCATGACCATGGCGCCGCAACTGGCCCTGGCGATTCCTGGCGGCCTGCTGCTGGGCGCTGTCCTCGGCAAGAGCCACGTCATCGTCTCGCGCTTCGTCGCCGGCACGCTGGGCGGCACTATCCTCGGCTTCGTCATGACGTTCGGCGTGTGGGTGATCGCCGATCGCCTGCATCTCTCGGCCGTCCTCGCCGTGGTCGCCTTTGCCATGACCATCGCGCGTTATATCCCGGAGCGGCAGTCGGCGCTCGATCGCGTGCATTCCTATTCGGTCTGGGAGGCGGCGGTGTTCCTGCTCAACGTCCTCGCTTTTCTGCTGGTCGGGCTGCAGGCGCGCGCCATCGTCGGCCGCCTCGACCCGGCGCAGTTCTGGCACGCGCTGGGGTTTGCCGGCATCGTCACGGCGCTGGTCGTTGCGGTCCGCCTGGTCTGGGTGTTCCTCTACAACCGTGTTCTGAACCTGATCGTGCGGCTGCGCGGCGGACGCGGCCAAGCTCCTACTTTTGCGCAAGGGCTCGTCGTCGCATGGTGCGGCATGCGCGGCCTGGTCACGCTGGCGACGGCGCTCGCGCTTCCCGCCGCCTTTCCGTCCCGCGACGTGATCGTGCTGAGCGCCCTGGCCGTCGTGCTCGGGACCCTTGTGCTTCAAGGGTTGACGCTGGGACCGCTGATCCATTTTCTACGCTTTGCCCCTGACACGGCGTTCGACAAGGCGGTGTCGGATACCCGCGTCACGCTGCTTGATGCGGCCGCCGCGACGCTCGATACCCAGGACGGCGAGGCCGCCACTTTGCTGCGTGAAGAATATCGCACCGAGCGGGAGGTCGCCGCGGACGGCAAGCACCCGCGCGCAGTCCTCGAGGTTCACCAGCTCCGCCAGCAGGCGATCATCGCGAAACGGCAGAAGCTCGCGACGCTGCGCTGCAGCGGCGCGATCGACGACGACATCTTTCACATGCTGGAGCGGGAGCTCGACTGGGCGGAACTGGCATCCTCGCCGCCCGACCGGTTCGAGATCGTTGAAAGCTGAAGTGAGATTGCGACCGTCATATCACCGAGCGCCGTAGCCGCCGCGGTCGACCACGCTGCGCAGGCCACGAACCCGCTCCTCCATCACACCGCGGATGCACTCGCTGACGGCCGGACCGGGATGAGCGCTGTGATGTGAGGCCCAGGCGCATCCATTGCGCTGCTTGAGAAAGGCCACCTGGCTTTGTGCCAGGCGATGGCGGCTCTCCGGATCGAAACTCGCCAGACCGCGGTCGTAAAGCGCGGCGATCTCGCGATCCATCGCGACCTGGTCGGGTGCCTCGCAGAGCGCGCGGTCGGTGACGCTGCGCGCCTTGTGACAATCGATCGGCGGGGTCGCCGCATGCAGGGGAAAGGTGGCCAAGGCCGCGAAAGCAGCGCCCAAACAGAGCGTCGGCAGTCTCTTCGTCATCGCATCCATCCCCGTCGCCGCGCCGCTGTCGGCGATCGCCGGCAATCTCTGGAACGCGAGGCGCATCGTCAAGATGCCAGGCGTCATATCATCTGGAGGACGATGCCTGCGCGGCAAACCACGGCTTCAGCCTCGCTAGGGCCTCGACGATTTCGGCGGTCGAGACGGCGAAACTGAAGCGCAGAAAATGGTGGCCTTCGACGGGGTCGAAGTCGACGCCCGGCGCGGTCGCCACGCCGGTGTCCCGCAGCAGCCGCTCGCAAAAGCCGAGGCTGTCGTCGGTGAGGTGCGCGATGTCGGCATAGATGTAGAAGGCGCCGTCCGGCGGCGCGATCGAGGCGAGGCCAAGATCCGGCAAGGCTGCGAGCAGCAGCGCGCGATTGTGCCGATAGACCGCGACATGGCCGTCGAGTTCGTCAGACGCGTCCATCGCGGCGAGCGCCGCATGCTGGCTGAGCGAAGGCGCGGTGAGGAACATGTTGCCGATGAAGGCGCGCGCCCGTGCGACATGGTCGGGCGGACACACCACCCAGCCGAGCCGCCAGCCCGCCATGCTGAAGTATTTTGAAAAGCTGTTGACCACCAAGGCCTCTGGCTCGAATTCCAGCATCGTGCGAGCAGGCACGCCGTAGCTGAGGCCATGGTAGATTTCGTCCGAGACGATGCGGATGCCGCGATCTCGGCAGACGGCCGCGATGGCGCGCAGCCCGGCGGCGTCGATGATGGTGCCCGTCGGGTTGGCGGGGCTGGCGATGATCACGCCGGCCGGCGCGGGATCGAGCGCCGCGAGATGCGCCGCCGTCAGCTGGTACCGCGTCTCGGCGCCGCAGGCGATTTCCAGCGGCTCCAGATGCAGCGCCCGCAACGTATTGCGATAGGCGACATAGCCCGGCCGGGCCAAAGCGATGCGGTCGCCAGGCCTGAACAGCGAGGATAGGGCAAGCACCAGCCCCGGCGAGGCGCCGCAGGTCAGTAGGATGCGCTCGGGATCGACGCTGACCCCATATTCGTCGTGATAGCGCCGGGCGATCCGACCTTTAAGCGGCGCACTCTCCCAATAGCCCATCCCGTCGCTGTCGAGCACGTGATGCGCGGTCGCGATCGCTGCCTGTGGCGCGCCGGTCGACGGCTGTCCGAACTCCATATGGATGATCGAGCGGCCCTCCGCTTTCATCCGATGCGCGAGCCGGCTGATG